>CAXXHF010000002.1:0-492500 GCA_963669405.2 Flavobacteriaceae bacterium | reverse complement strand
ATTGGTATAGGCGTTAATTGCTTTTCTAACACTTCCATGTTGTTTCAGTAGAAACTCGGCTTCATCTTCTTTTATATTCAAGGCATCCATGACCATACGGGTGCCACGATCTACCAATTTATTATTGCTCAATTGCATGTCGACCATCTTGTTCCCTTTTACCCTTCCTAATTGAATCATGGCAGTAGTACTAATCATATTCAGTACTAATTTTTGCGCAGTACCAGCTTTCATGCGAGAGCTTCCTGTAACAAATTCGGGGCCTACCACAACCACTACCGGGTGTTTTGCAGTATTTGCCAAAGGACTATTTTCATTGCATGTAATGCAACCAGTAGCAATACCTTCTTCATTACATCTTTTTAAGGCACCAATGACATACGGAGTGGTTCCTGATGCCGCAATACCAATAACGATGTCTTTATCTGAAATAGAATAATTTTGTAGATCATCCCACCCTTGGTTTTCGGAATCTTCCGCAAATTCCACAGCTTTACGAATGGCAGAATCTCCCCCAGCGATCAATCCTATTACTAAATCATGAGATACACCAAATGTAGGAGGACATTCACTGGCATCAACAATTCCCAGTCGTCCGCTGGTTCCAGCTCCCAAATAGAACAATCTTCCGCCATTTTTTAAGGCATTGGCTACTTTTTCAGATAAAATCTCAATTTGAGGTAAAGCCCTTTCTACAGCTAATGGAACGGTTTTGTCTTCATTATTGATATGCTGTAACAATTGACGAACACTCATATTCTCGAGATGATCGTAGTGGGAATCTTGTTCTGTTGTTTTAGTAAACGACAATTGTATGGTGTTTAAGGTTCTCCAAAAATACGTATTAAATACATCCTTTTGTATCCTATTTTTAAAAATGGAGATTCAATTTCAGTATAACACGTAATAGCTTATTGAACTACGAAAGTGGTCTTGTATTCTTCGGCAATGGCAAAATAACCCAAGGCAAAATTATTGGGGTCGTTTACATTATTGAAGGTACCATTATTGTCAATATCTGTAACATTAATGAAATTACCGCGTACGGTAACCACTGGGGTCTCAAAGGGGCCAAAACTACCCTCGCTTTGTTCGATGAGCGTAGTCATATAATTGAAAAACTCCTCATTAATACCTAGAATACCAATTTCTGCTTCTTCACCCACCTCTAATTCTTCATCGTAGAAATAGGAAAACTCAAAAGTTTGCCCTTGATAAAATTCATCTTCGGTAGCTAGGAAATTCCCGAAATCGAAATCGAATAAATAAAAATCGTCACGTTCATCGGCATCGGTAAAGGTCACAATGACCTCCGTATCGTCTTCGTCGAAAATAGATCCATCTCCTTGTTCAATAGCATCTATAGGTACAGCTGGAACAAATTCTGCAAAGGCAATGTAAATATTTCCTTGATAGTTCACTTGCAGTAGCCATTCGTCTTGGGTGATATCTTCGGTAGCAAAGAACTTGGAGTATACGCCAGGAGCTACTTGAGGTAATACCCCAGAATCAGGCCCAGACGGCGGGTTTTCTATATTGAGCATCGTGATCTGATCTACAGATATTGGGGTGGGGCTTTCAAAAAATGAGCTTGTCTGGGTAATAACCACTCTTGCTTCGGCAAGAGGTTCAGATGTATCTACACGAATCAAAGCATCTATGATTAACCTTGGTTCTTCGGTTGGCGGATCTACCTCTATCACATCTTCACAGGATATTAATCCCAATGCCAGAATTGTTAAGTATATAATCTTTTTCACTTTTTTTGAATTAATGGAAATCTCATTGCTTTTTTATTGAATTGTCAGCGTTGCAGTATGTTCTTGCACTACTGCGAAATAGCCTAGTATAAAATCTTGGGGTCGTCCTACATTGTTAAATAAATCAACATTATCTATGTCCTCTACTTTTAGTATGTTTCCTCGTACAGTGCTAACGGGAGTTTGAAATAGGGTGTTTTCTCCACGCTCACTTTGCTCTATTAATTGGCGCATATAATTATAAAATGGCTCGTCAACTCCCCACATTGTAACTAATAGATCATCGTTGGGCTCCAAATTTTGACTAGAAAAGTATGAGAAAGTATATTCTTGACCGTTAAAGAATGTATCTTCTATAACCGTATATTCTCCATTACCAAAGCCAAAGACGTAAAAATTATCCTCATCTTCTGGATCCATAAAACTTAGTATTATTTCCGTTTCATCATCATTAAGTGTAGTCTCAGTTCCTTGGGTTACTGATATAAATTCTGGAGCGGGAACATAATTAGCAAATGCCAAATAAAGCTCTTCTTCATATTCAAAAGTTAAAACCAATGAGTTTTCTGGGTTTGGTTCACCAGTAAGGTAGAGAAGATCGTATATGGGTATTCCATCTGCCCCAGGAATATAATCTCCAAATATATCTGGATCAGGTGCATAAAAACCCACGCCTCCATTAGTTACGTCTTGAAGTTGTATACGCTCTAATAGTGAAGGTTCAACTTCATCAAAAAACGATCCAGTGGTAGATACACTAATCCTGTTTTCATTTGGAGATACGAGATTGTACCGCAAGATGGCCTCAAATATGAGTCGGGGCTCTTCTGAGGTTACATCTATTTCAACCACGTCTTCGCAACTTAGGCTAAGACATAAGACAATAAATATATATCCTATTTTTTTCATTTAAAATTTGAAATTATAGGTTACAGCAGGTACAATACCAAAGATGGAAGTACGTACCGCTTCATTGATTCCAGTATCAGCATTTTCCCTAAAATTAATAGAAGCTGCATTGCGTCTGTTATATAAATTGTAAATACTAAAGACCCACTCACTCTGCCAATTGCGATTTTTATTTTTACGGGGTTTTAAAACTGCAGAAACATCTATTCTATGATAGCTGGGTAAGCGTTCTACATTACGTAAACCGTAATAGGGAACCACTACGTCTTGGAAGACGAACTGTCCAATAGGGTAGTTGGTTGGACGTCCTGTTTGAAACACAAAATTGGCGTTGAAACTCCATTTGTCATTCCATTCGTAATTAGTATACATGGAAATATCATGGGGTTTATCATACGGAGTATTGTACCATTCTCCAAAATTGATACCTGTTTCATTTTCGTTGCGGGGTAAGGTGCGCTGTTCAGATTTGGAAAGGGTATATGCCAACCAGCCTTGTAGCTTTCCAGTATTTTTTCGAAGTAAAAACTCCAAACCATAAGCACGCGCTTCACCGTTTAGGATAACCTGTTCTATAGCGTTATTGGCAATGAGGTCTGCGCCATCTATGTAGTCAATTCTATTTTGAATGTCTTTATAGTATATTTCAGATTCTATCGTAAAATCACCATTACTTAAATTTTTGAATACCCCAAAGGCGTACTGATCCAATAATTGTGGTTTTACAAAAGGGCCACTGGGAGTCCATACATCTAAAGGGGTAGGAGAACTGGTATTGGATAATAAATGTAGGTATTGGGAGAGTCTGGTATAACTACCCTTAATGGAAAAATCATCATTAAACACGTAAGAGGCTGAAATTCTGGGCTCAAAATTGGTGTAGGATTCTAATTGATCACTTCGGCTCGATGCTACAGTATTTATAGGCTCTGCTTCTTGATAAATAAGCAAGAAAGGGTCGAACTCTACGGGGTTATTATCACGATATACGTTCAATTCATCTTGTCCAAACCGAATAAAATGGCTTACACGCAAACCGTATTCTACACTAAGCTTATCTGTAATGTCATGTTCTATATCTACATAGACAGCAGATTCATTGGCGTATTTTTTTATAAGTTGTTCTTCAACAATTCCAGAATCGGGATTGTTTGGTTCTATTTTACCAGGATTGAAACTGTAATAAATATTATTTGCTCCGTAATTTATTTGAAGTTTATCTGTTAGGTAATGTTTAAGGTCGTATTTAAGGTTGAAATTTTGGATACCTGAATTCCATTCAAAACCTACAAAATCGAGTTCCAGTCCATAAAAATAATCTGAATAGATAAGGGAAAGATTTGAGAACAGTTTATCTGAAAAAATATGATTCCATCTAAAGTTTCCTACCGCATTTCCATAAATATTGGTGAAGCTGTCATTAATATCGAATAGATCCCTTCCAAAATAACCAGATAGGAAAATACTATTTCTATCATTGATACGGTAATTGATTTTGGTGTTTAGGTCATAGAAATAGGCGCTATTGTCAATATCGAATAGTGGAAGAAACAAATGGGCATAAGATGCCCTACCACCAATTAAAAATGCGGCTTTGTCCTTAACAATAGGGCCTTCGGCCAACAAACGACTAGCTACTACACCAATTCCACCATTAATTTTCAACTCTTTGCTGTTTCCTTCCTTCTGAAATATTTCGAGAACCGAAGAAACGCGACCTCCATAACGGGATGGAATTCCTCCCTTGTACAATTTTACATCCTTGATGGCATCGGGATTAAAAACAGAAAAGAATCCAAATAGATGAGAGGAGTTAAAAATAGTTGCCTCGTCCAATAGAATTAAATTTTGATCTGCGGCGCCTCCACGGACGTTAAAACCCGAAGAACCTTCTCCAGCATTGGTGACACCCGGTAATAGCAAAATTGACTTAATGACATCAGCTTCACCCAAGACCACAGGAATACTTTTAATGGTTCCTGCTGTTAATGTATTCACACTCATCTGAGGAGCTTTGATGTTGGCCCGTTCCACATCTGCACTGATAACAACTTCATCCAATTGTTCTGTGTCGTTTTCCAAAAAGATACTTTGGGTTACATTCTGGGTTAATGAAACATTGATTCGTTTAGATACAAAACCTAAGCTGCTATATACGACTTCGTATTCTCCTTCTGGTAGTGTGATGGAATAGAAACCATATTCATTGGTAATGGTTCCAGTTTGAAGGGAAGGAACTATAACATTCACTCCAATCAAGGTTTCTCCTGTTGCTGCTTCAGTAAGGGTTCCGCTAAGTGTGTATTTGTTTTGGGCAGTTACTATAAGACTCATTAATACTAGAGTCAGTGTAATTATTTTTTTCAAGTGGCTTCGTTTTGTATTAAAGGTAAGGTACAAAAAAAAGCCCACCAATATGGTGGGCTTTCATTTAACATAAGTTTATAGAATACTATTGAATGCCTTCCAATATGGCATTAAAAGTTGTACTTGGTCTCATTTGTTTTGATGCCAAATCTTCAAGAGGTTCATAATAGCCTCCAATATCCACGGGAGTACCTTGGGCAGCATTCAATTCTTCCATAATCGTTGTTTCATTTTCCTTTAATGCTGCTGTTACAGGCGCAAAACGTTCTTTCAATGCTGCATCTTTATCTTGGTTTGCCAAGGCTTCTGCCCAATACATTGCTAGGTAAAAATGACTCCCTCTATTATCAATTTCGTTTACTTTACGAGAAGGCCCTTTTTTATTTTCCAATAATTTTTCGGTGGCATCGTCCAAAGCTTCTCCTAAAACAATGGCCTTATCATTGTTGAATGTTGTTCCCAAATGATCTAAAGATACTGCCAATGCAAGAAATTCTCCGAGAGAATCCCATCGTAAATGGCCTTCTTCGTTAAACTGTTGTACGTGTTTTGGGGCAGAACCACCTGCTCCTGTTTCAAACAATCCTCCACCATTCATAAGTGGAACAATAGAAAGCATTTTTGCACTGGTACCTAATTCCAGAATAGGGAAGAGGTCCGTTAAATAATCACGCAATACGTTTCCAGTTACTGAAATGGTATTTTCTCCATCTTTAACTCGAGCCAGGGTATAGTGTGTTGCTTTTTCTAGGGAAAGAATTTTTATTTCCAATCCGCTTGTATCGTGGTTAGGTAAATATGCATTTACTTTTTGAATGAGTTGTGCGTCATGGGCACGATCTTCATCCAACCAGAATACAGCAGGCCATCCGGTAGCTCTTGCTCGCGAAATAGCTAATTTTACCCAATCCTGAATAGGAAGGTCTTTTACTTGGCACATACGCCAGATATCACCCGCTTCAACGTTGTGCTCCATAAGGGTGTTACCATCCTGATCTATTACAGATACTGTTCCGTCTTCGGAAATTTCGAAGGTTTTGTCATGCGATCCATATTCTTCTGCTTTTTGCGCCATAAGGCCCACATTGGGAACTGTTCCCATGGTGGTAGGATCAAAAGCTCCATGTTGCTTGCAAAAATCAATAGTGGCTTGGTACAAGGCAGCATAGCTGCTATCGGGGATTACTGCTTTGGTGTCTTGCTGGTTACCTTCGGCATTCCACATTTGCCCAGAAGTGCGGATCATAGCGGGCATGGAAGCATCGATAATAACATCACTAGGAACATGCAGGTTGGTAATTCCTTTGTCGCTATTTACCATAGCGAGATCAGGTCCATTTGCTAATGCATTTTGAATGTCAGCCTCAATTTCGGCTTTCTTAGCTGAAGGAAGTTCATCCAGTTTTGAAACAAGATCTCCAAAACCGTTATTTACATCTACTCCAATTTCTTCAAAGGTGTCTCCATGTTTTTCAAATAATCCTGCAAAGAATACGCGTACAGCATGACCAAATATGATTGGATCACTTACCTTCATCATGGTTGCCTTCATGTGCAAAGAGAACAAAACACCTTGTTCTTTGGCATTTGCTACCTGTTCTTTAAGGAAAGTGAGTAAAGCTTTCTTACTAAGGGCAGTAGCATCTACAATCTCCCCTTGTAAGACAGGGACATTTTCTTTTAAGGTGGTTTGGCTTCCATGTGCATTTGTTAGGACTATGCGAAGATTTCCTTCTTTTTGAATGGTCACCGATTTTTCGTTGTTTCTAAAATCACCGGCAGTCATGGTTGAAACATGTGATTTAGAATTTGGGCTCCACGCACCCATTCTATGGGGATTCTTTTTTGCGTAATTTTTTACAGCTTTAGGAGCTCTTCGGTCACTGTTTCCTTCTCTTAACACAGGGTTTACAGCACTCCCTTTTATTTTGTCGTATTTCGCCTTGATCGTTTTTTCAGCATCATTTTCCGGTTCTTCTGGATAATCTGGTAATGCAAACCCTTTGGCTTGTAGTTCAGATATGGCCGCAATTAATTGTGGAATAGAAGCACTAATATTAGGTAGTTTTATAATATTAGCCTCTGGTTTTTTTGCCAATTCGCCTAATTCCGTAAGCGCATCACCAATACGTTGGTCTTCGGTTAAAAACTCTGGAAAATTAGCCAGGATTCGTCCGGCTAATGAAATATCACGTGTTTCTATGGCAATCCCTGAAGGAGCCGTGTAAGCCTTTACAATGGGAAGAAGGGACCGGGTTGCCAATGCTGGAGCCTCATCGGTCTTTGTGTAAATGATCTTGGCGATATCTGTCATTTGATTTCGAATGTTTAATGAAATTATAGATGAAAGTACGCTTGGCGTACAGGCTTGCAAAGATAATAAATTGAAAGGCGGTTTAAAAGTGGAAAGAGTGTAACTTTTACGTGTACCCAAGGAACACAAAAGGGCTATAAAACAAGAAAAGCCATATCATTGTATTGCTACAATCACATGGCTCCTTGTGAAGTAAATCGTTACCGGCCAGTCCTTCACATTGCTGTTTGTACTGTAAGCAAGTTGATTAATCCCTTGCGACCGTGATTTTCTCCAACATGAACAGTAGTCTTTGAAATCTATTGATAATAACCAATCTATGTCTCTAGGCTACTGCTCCTGCTTTTTTTCATCTAGTGATCTTTGGTACGGATACCTAGATCATTTCAGGCAATTCAAAAAAACAGTTTTAAAGAACGTTACTTTAACATCTCCGCGGGTGTTACCCCGTTTTGATGATACTAAAGTAATAGAAGAAATTTAATTTCCAAATTATATAAGCCATTAAAGATTAACAAGTTACTAACCTAGGTTATTAACAATTGTCAATAAAAAAGGCGACCCCTTTTGAGGTCGCCTTTTTTGGTATACGAATAGGGGCTTAAGCTCGCTTCTCTTTGATTCTCGCTTTCTTTCCAGTAAGCCCTCTGAAGTAGTATATACGCTTTCTACGTACACTACCTTTTTTGTTGATTTCAATTTTTTGCAATGCAGGCATATTGATTGGGAAGATACGCTCTACTCCAACAGTACCAGACATTTTTCTAATGGTAAAAGTTTGAGAACTTCCTGTTCCTTTTACTTGAATTACCACACCTCTAAAGAACTGAGTTCTTTTCTTATCCCCTTCACGGATTTCATAGTATACTGTAATAGTATCTCCAGCACCGAACTGTGGGAATTCTTTTTTGGTTACAAATTCGTCTTGAACAAATTTAACTAACGCTTCCATTTTTAATGTTTTGATTATGTTACGTTTACAACAACATTCACGTCTATCGCCAGAGGTTGGGGTAAATCGACTGCAAAAATAGATCTTTTTTACAAGTTGACAAGCGTTTACAGTACTTTTTTGAACGTGGAATTCCTACGATTCCATCTCAGGAAACCATTTTAAAAACTTCTTGGGCAGTGGTGCCTTGACAACAATGGGTTCTTGTGTGTAGGGATGCGCAAACTCTAATGAATAAGCGTGTAAATACAATCCTTTGCTATATAACACAGGATATTCTTTACCATACAAAGGATCTCCTACAATGGGATTGCCCAAAGACAATAGGTGTTTTCGCAATTGATGCCTCCTTCCTGTATGAGGTGTTAGTAATACCAAATTCAAGGCTTTGAACTTTTCAGAAGATAGGCTAGCTATTTTTTTGAAATGAGAACTAGAAGCCTTTTCGTCAATTTCCAAGTCAATAGTACCTTCGTCATTCATGATGCCTTGGGTGACTGCAAGGTATTTTTTGATGATTTTCCGTTCTTCAAAAAGGGTATTTAAAGCAGCTACTGTCTGTGCGGTCTTTCCAATGAGTAGTGCACCCGTAGTGGGATAATCCAATCGATGGATGGGATCTGGGCGCCATAGGGCATCTATCTGATGGCTTTTCTTCAGATTAAAAGGCAATGCATTTTCTATGGTAACGTGTTTATTTCCACTTACCAGAATACCTGCAGGTTTGTTTATGATGGCCAAATAATCGTCTTCAAAAAGAACATCGAGGGGCATATCTAAAACTGGCTTCTTCGAAACTGGGGCTTCACAAAGACTGAGTTCCTCTCCGCCTTTAATCCAATCCCCTGTATATCCCTTAACACCGTTAATGAATACACGACCGTTTTTAATGGCTTTTTTGGTGCCCTTTCTACTGGAAAGTGTTCTGAAAATGCCCACCGCATACTCTTGAAGTCGTTGTGTAGTGGTTAGTTGGGGAACTTGATGCGTCTCTATTATTGTGGGTTTGGCTTTCGTCATGAACGTTGCAACCTCCCTTCTAAACTTTTTTCTGAAACGTAAGTGATTTCTTTTTGAATGTGAACCCTACTTCTTTAAAGTCACCCTGTACAATCCGCTTTATTTCATTCTTGGTCACTTCAAAACTAATATCTGTCATATAGCGACGTGACACATTAGAATATTCACTTTTAATCTCTTGGGTATCGCTTTTTATATTGAAGCTGCTTTTACCTCCTGTAAATGATAAATTACCTCCTTTTTGTGTTTTTATTCCAATACTACTCAAGAGTGTGGTTTCCAGAAAATAATATCCGTTTAATTCTTGTATCCCAACAAATAGTTGCCCTTCTGAAGATTCTGCAATTAGATCTCCGGGAATGTTTTCAATTAAATTTTCGGTAAAGGTATCTACATGCAATCGTTCCATGGCTCTTATGTTACCGAGAGAGGCTAGGACTTTGTCTATTTTTTTTTTCATTAAGGTTGGTTTATAAGGAAATTAATCATTTAGAAGGTCAGGACGTCTTTCCTCCGTACGTTTTAGCGCGCGCTCTTCTCGCCACCCTTCAATTTTGGCCGTATGACCACTCAATAGGATTTCTGGAACTTTCCAACCTTTGTAGTCTGCCGGGCGCGTGTAAATGGGTGGAGCCAATAAATTGTCCTGAAAACTGTCCGTTAAGGCACTGGTTTCATTACTCAAGACGCCGGGGATCAACCGAATCACAGAATCACAAAGTACTGCAGCTGCTAATTCACCACCGCTTAGCACAAAATCCCCAATGGATATTTCACGGGTAATGAAGTGATCTCTAACCCGTTGGTCCACTCCTTTATAATGACCGCATAGTATGATCATATTCTCTTTTAAAGAAAGTTCGTTGGCTGTGTTTTGATTCAGGGTGCTTCCGTCTGGAGTCATATAAATGATCTCATTGTATTCCCGTTCACTTTTTAGTTTAGAGATGCATTTATCTATGGGCTCAATCATCATGACCATACCAGCACCTCCACCAAATTGGTAATCGTCTATTTGTTTGTAATTGTTGGTGGAATAATCACGAAGATTGTGAAAATGAATTTCTACCAATCCTTTTTCAATGGCTCTTTTTAAAATAGAGGCTTCAAAAGGACTCTGGAGTAATTCAGGAAGTACCGTTATAATGTCTATACGCATTAAAACAATTCTTTTTTAGACTTGCAGCGTTCAATGGATGTTTTGGCACGATCCAATACTCCTTTGTCTAGAGTGCTCATTCCAGCTTGTCGGTAGTAATCGATAGCTTCATCCAACTTCCCTTGCTGTTCACTCATGATGGCATATTCATTCAAGATGGTAGATTTGGTAACTCCAGGAATGTTCATGGCTTTGTCTAACAAATCTTTTAATTCATCCCATTTGCCTAATGTAGAAAGTAGAATGGCATAGTTATAATATACACTGGGGTACATAGGAGTCTTTTCAATACATAACTTGTATAAGGTTTCCCCTTTTTCGTACTCTTTGAATTTTACTTCATATAGGTACCCTAAGTGATTGTATGCTTTCCCAAAATTGGGGTCTATGTCTATGATCTTTTCAAGTTTGTTGGAGGCTTGCTCATATAACCCATCTTTAATATCAAGATTGGCCTGATCTAACATTTCCTCTAGTTTCGTAAGGTGATCCATATTGATATAATTAGAATACAAAAATACGCTAAATCAGGCAGTTTATGCCTTCCAAGTGTAATGAAAAACATCCGTGTCCTTTTCCCAACCCAGTCGTTCGTATAGTTTTTGGGCGGGATTATTGGTAGCAGTTTCCAAAGTAAGCCCTTTACTGCCTTCTTTTATAGCAAAGGCCTTGGCGTGTTCTAGTAAGCCCACTCCAATTTTTTGGCCGCGGGCTTTTTCAGAAACAAAAAGATCGTTCAATATATAGGTGCGTTGCATGGAGACGGAGGAAAAACTAGGATAGAGTTGTGTAAAGCCCAATCCTTTTCCTGTTTCATCTAAAGCAAGGAATAGGACTGAATCTTTATTTTCAAAACGATTGGCTAGGAAATTTCTGGCTGCTTCTATGTTGGAATCCTGTTTGTAAAACACCCGATAGCCATCAAAAAGAGAGGCCAACTCATCAATATGGTCTAAAGTTGCTGTGATAATAGTCATGAGGTAAAGATAAAAGTATATTGTTTTCAATTTCATACCTTTAAGAGGAAATCCAACCAAAATCCTCGCTTTATGAAAAGACGTTCCTTCATCAAGAAATCGGCAGCGGCCGGTGCCGCCTTTACTATTGTACCCAGTTTTGTTTTGGGAAAGACCCATGTTCCACCCAGTGATACGCTCTATATGGCAGGGATAGGAGTAGGAGGTCGTGGTGGTGGTGTGTGCAGTGAACTTTTTGAAACCCAAAAGGTAAAATTTGTAGCCTTGTGTGATGTAGATGCTGTTAGGGCTGCCAATACATTTGCAGCACATCCCAATGCGACAAAGTATAAAGATTTCAGAAAAATCTATGACAATCACCTGTCAGAAATTGATGCTATTATGGTGGCTACGCCAGATCATACTCATGCCGTGGCTTCTATTCCTTTTATGAAGGCCAAAAAACATGCTTATGTAGAGAAACCCTTAACGCACAACATCTACGAAGCCAGACTCATGGCACAAGTAGCCGAAGAAAATGGTATTGTGACCCAAATGGGGAACCAAGGGGCATCGGGTGACGGAATCCGCTTGGCACAGGAAATGATTGATGCAGGACTCATTGGTAAAGTACATCGTGTGGACTGTTGGACCAATCGTCCCGTATGGCCTCAAGGTTTTAAAAGCATTACTGAAAAAGAACCCATTCCTGATACTTTGGCCTGGGACCTCTGGTTGGGACCCGCCGCCATGCGGGATTACAATTCCAATTACTTACCGTTTAAGTGGCGTGGCTTCTGGGACTTTGGTACGGGTGCCATGGGAGATATGGGATGCCATATCATGGAAACCCCTTTTAAAACCTTAGGACTTCGTTTTCCGTATGAAGCGGAAGCCAGTTGTACCACAGTTTGGTCAGGTGATTTTGTGGAAGCTGATTATAAAGGAACTTGTCCGCCCTCATCCATTGTCCGTTTAAAATTTGATACGGAAGCCCACGGAGATGTTTCCTTGAATTGGTACGATGGTGGTATCATGCCCGATTTACCACCGGAACTAAAAGATGGGGAAGAACCCGGAAACCAAGGTGGCGGTAGTATTTTTTATGGAGACAAAGGGATTATGATTACGGATACGTATTCTAGAAACCCGCGTTTGTTGCCTTCTGAAAAGATGGTTGATTTTGTACCTCCTGCTCAAACCATACAGCGCGTTACCGCTGGACATGCTGGGGAGTTTGTAGAAGCTTGTCTCAATGGGGGAAGTACTTCTTCACCTTTCTCCTACGGTGGGCCGTTAACCGAAGCAGTATTGATGGGGAATTTGGCCATTAAAGCCTATCAGGAAAAAGTACTGCGGGAAGGCAAGAAATTAGGAGATTGGATGCCCTACAATTATCCAGGCCGTCGTACCATTAAATGGGATGGCGAAAATATGAAAGTAACCAATTACGAAGCGGCCAATGCTTGGGTAAAGAGAAATTATAGAGCTGGTTGGGGGATTTAAATACGTGAAAACCCGTATTGAAAGTTTTTGAATAAGTTAAGAACTTTGATTAACTGCCACACCTTTATCCTGTATGCAATTTAAAACATTAGCTATGAAAAATAATCCCGAAGAATTAGTAGATGATTTAAAAGTTATTCGAACTATACATTCAAATAAAGCAAGAAAATTTAGTAATCTCAACAACATCTATTTGATTATTACTATTCTAGTTGCTGTAATTGTAACTTTTATCGGTTTCAGTGGTCCTGAAAATATTGCCGAATTTTTCAATGGTAATAATCCTGTTGAAAAAAATAAAAAAGTAGAATGGATAATGAATTTAATGACACTTTCTATTTTATTAATAACAGTTTTAGCGCCAATACTTAGATTTGAAAAAAAAATGAATAAAAATAATGGTGCAGTTGTACGATTAACAGAATTTATAGCTGATATAGAATTTGTGTATTTAACAGATGGAAAATCAGGTAAAAGCTTTAAGGAAGAGGATTTAGAAATATATTCAGAAAGATATAAGTGTTTGATCAACTCATTACCACCGACAAAAGACAAAGATTATTTCAATGCTTTAGCTACAATAAAAAGAAAAAAGAAAATTAAAAAGTATATTAATAGTGATAAATACGATACTGACAAGAAGATTAATCGATTTTGGCATAAATTATGGATATAAGTTGTCATATGTTAGATAAGTTAAAGAACAGTATTTTAATAAATCAAATTTTAGATTCAATAAGTGTAGTTGAATTTGAAAACTTGTTTCTTACTGGCGGTATTCTTAGAAATTTAGTTTGGAACTATTTACATGGTTTCGATGAAAATTATTGTTTAGAAGATTGTGATATCATTTTTTATAACCCAATCATATTGTCAAAGGACTATGAAAATAAAATTCAAAAAATATTAGAGAATTATAATCCAAGCATAAAATGGTCAGTCAAAAACCAAGCAAGAATGCATCTGAGAAATGGACATAGTCAGTATTTGAGTATTTTTGATGCTCTTAGTGCATTTCCAGAAACATGTAGTGCAGTTGCGATTGGGTTTAATTGGAATATCATCGCTCCTTATGGTTTAATTGATTTATTAAATTTCAGGGTCAAACCAACTCTTTTTTGTATTAATAATGAATATGACGTTTATTTAAACCGTCTAAATTCGAAGAAATGGATTGAAAAATGGCCTTGTTTGATCACAGTAACAAAAGAACAACTTATAACAGCGTCTATGGTCAATAGTGTTTAAATATCGTTTAGGAATTTTGCAGAATCTCCAATGTCTTAGTCCTTATAGCAACGAACCATACACGAGAAAGTTAAACAAACCTTTATAAATCACCGTTCCTTCTTTGCGGGAGCTTTTTGCCCCATAAACTAAAACCCTATGAAATACAACCTATCAGAAATGTCGTGTTTGGATCTTTATCTGTCTTCCCTATCTCCTGAGGAACGTGAAGCACTGAAAGATAAACTCAAACCCTCCAAGGCCAAGGCCATGCCACTGTTAAGTTGGGATCTTTTTAGTGAAAACCATTTTAGAAGAATGCATCAGGCAAAAAAGGAAACCGATATCAGGACCATAGAAACTTTGGCGAAACGATATCATTGGAAGAATGATCTCAAAGAGATCCTTACCCAACATGAGTTTGAAGCTATTGTCATTACCGATGACCAGCAAAAAATAGTGTGGGTAAATGAAGGGTTTACCCAAATGACCGGGTATCCAAAAAATTTCGCTATCGATAAATCCCCGAAATTCTTACAGGGGGAAAAGACTTCAGAAAAAACTCGGGAAAATATCAAATCCCAATTAAAAAAGAACAAACCTTTTGTGGAGGTCATTACCAACTATAGGAAAGATAAGGAAGCGTATGAATGTGAGGTAAAAATATTTCCTTTATACAATAAGGGCACTACGCATTATTTGGCATTAGAACGTGAAGTGGGCTAATGACTAACTGATATAGGTAAATACCTCAAATATGGATGGGATTCTTTTTGTGTTAAACCGTCCCAATACTTTTAGATTTCATAAATAGAACCATTGGGATCTTTGGTATTTTAAAATTAGGGTTGTAACCCTGTCTTCATTTTGTTCGTCTGATTGGGAAATCAATCAAACAAATCATGAAAAGTATTTTTATCAATCCAAACGACCAACAATTTCGTGCCGGATGGCGCATTTTCTTCTTTTTGGTCGTATTTTGGATTTTAGCCTCATTCACTTTTGTCATAAAACCTTTATTCGGGGACATCACCAAAAGGGAATTTCTTCAGCACTATAGTCTCTTCATTGTTGCTATACTCACTGTTAGTGCCACTATTGCAGTATATGTTGCACGAAAAAAGTGGGATAAAAAGTCAGTGGTTTCTTTAGGGTTGAAACGCAATTCAACTTCAGTGAGAGACATCTTTTTTGGGTTTATCCTTAGTGGATTAATGGCCGGATTATTTTTTCTTTTGCTTATGGTTTTTGGTCTTATAGAATATCAGGGATTGGCTATTCATTCGCAAGACGTTATGGTAGATTCATCGGGCGGATTTGCCCAGTTTATGACGGTGGTTTCTATCGGTTCCATATCCTTGCTTTTACTGGAGCATGTGATGGTAGGTTATTGGGAAGAATTGTTCTTTCGCGGATATCTTTTGCAAAACATGATGGAAGGTATTGGCTATAAAGTAGCCATAGCAGTCTCATGTATTTTGTACGGATTGATTCATGCAGCCAATCCCAATGCAGGTATAATGTCTACCCTTATCATAGTATTATTCGGGTTTCTTCGAATTTATGGTTGGTTAAGCACTAAAATGTTGTGGCTATCCATTGGTATGCACATTGGTTGGAACTTTTTTCAAGGCCCGATATTTGGTTTTGCTGCTAGCGGTCATCAAAAAGCAACTCTCATAGAGCTTGAGATTATATCTACAGACAGTTGGTTAACAGGAGGTGATTTTGGTCCGGAAGGAAGCGTTTTGATCATTCCAATCTTGATTTTGGCATTATTGGCTATGCGTTGGTATTCCAAAAGCCGTCTGAGGAATGGAGCCCATGGATATATAAAGGTAGAAGGAGTTGTAGTTTAGTTTGTGCTTGCTGAAAAGCAAAAACCCCATCCAGGAGGATGGGGTTTTATATATCTAAAAAGAAGTGCTATTAATAATAGGTATACCTTCTTACGTTGCTAATATACTTCGCCAAGCGGATTACCTGATGGCTGTATCCATATTCGTTATCATACCAAACGTATAATACAGCGTTCTTTCCATCGGCAGTTACTATCGTCGCATTACTATCAAAAATAGAAGGAGCCGAAGATCCTACGATATCACTGGATACCAATTCGTTGTTTAGGCTGTACTTAATTTGCTCTACCAAATCCCCTTCCAAAGCATATTTTTTCATGATGGCATTCAATCCATCTTTAGAAGTAGGCTGTTCAAATTCCAATTTCAGAATTGCTAAAGAACCATTGGGTACGGGAACGCGAATAGCGTTAGACGTTAGTTTTCCTTCAAAAGAAGGTAAAGCTTTGCTTACTGCTTTCCCTGCTCCAGTTTCTGTAATCACCATGTTTAAGGCAGCAGCACGACCACGACGGTATTTCTTGTGCATATTATCTACCAAGTTTTGGTCATTGGTATAAGCATGGATAGTTTCCAAATGCCCATGTACTACGCCTAGACTATCTTCTACCGCTTTCAATACGGGTGTAATGGCGTTGGTAGTACAAGAAGCAGCAGAGAAGATGTTCAGTTCGTTAGGATTGTTCTCCAAATGATTTACACCATGAACAATATTTGGTACTCCTTTTCCGGGAGCCGTTAACAATACTTTACTCGCTCCGTTAGGAACCAAGTGACGTGCCAATGCTTCGTTATCTCTAAAAGCACCTGTATTGTCAATAACCAACGCATCTTCAATGCCGTATTCGGTATAGTCTATATCTTCTGGCTGATTGGCAGAAATGATATGAACGGTAGTACCGTTAATGATCAAGGCTTTGTTTTCTACATCAATACCCACAGTTCCTGGGAAATCTCCGTGAACAGAATCATATTGCAATAAAGAAGCACGTTTTTCCAATACTGTTTGGTCCACTGCTCCTCGGGTTACAATGGCTCTTAAGCGCATTTGGTTTCCTTTACCAGTACGTGACATGAGCTCACGTGCCAACAAACGGCCAATACGACCAAAACCATAGAGTACCACATCTTTGGGTTGAATCTCTTTTTGGTTGTTGGCGTCTTTCAATTTATCGCTCACAAAAGAAACCGCATCTGGGTATTGATTGTCTTCTAGGTGATATTCATAGGTTAGTTTCCCGATGTCCAGTTTGGCAGGAGGGAAGTCCAATGTTTTGATGGCCTGTGCAATCTCTACACTGTCGAAGATGGAAATAGGTTTCTGAACAAATTCACCTGCGTATTCGTGAAGGTTCAGGATTTCGCTCACATTTCGATCGATCAATTGATTGCGGAAAAGCACCAACTCGATGGATTTGTCGTACCAAAGGTCACTTACGATCTTAATAAACTCGACAGTGGCTTTTCGGCGGTCAGTCTGAAAAGAAAGTTCTTTTTCATACACTTCATCAAAACTCATAGTTATGTTTTTTAAGGTTTTCTGATGGATCAGAATTCGGGTTTTAATTTTTTGCAAAAGTAGAAAACTAAAACGTTTTCGTAAAGGATATTGGGAAAAAATAGTAGCCCGTTACAAAATGTTTCGCAACGGGCTACTTCTTCAAGAAAAACTACTTGTTTATCTGAAGATGAACGAGTTTAGATTACCTTCTCTGTCAACAAAAGTCATTTTTATAGGGTCATCGTAATCGCGATTACGGATCACTTTTCTAACCTCATCAATGTTGGTAACCTTAATATCATTTATTTTTGTGATGACAGCACCCTCCAGATCGTATCGAGACATATCTTCACTAATAATTCGATTGATTTTTACACCTTCGTTAATATCGCGGCGTTTCAATTCTTTTTCATTGGCATTTTTTATTTCAATACCCAATTCCTGAATTTCATATACTTCAAGTTTTATAAGTGTAACGGGGATGGTTCTTTTTCTTCCATCACGTAATACGGTTACATCTACCACATCGTTTGGACGTTTAGACCCTAGATAACCTGTAAGGTCTGAGAACTTAGCAATTTTAAACCCATCAATGTTTTTAATAACATCGCCTTCTCTAATACCCCCTTTATCGGCACCACTTCCTTCTTCAATAGCTGCTACATATACACCTTCGGTTTCAGAAATACCGTAGTACTTTGCTCTGTCTGAATTAAGACCTCCTCCTTGAATTCCCAATATACCACGCTGTACATTGCCATATTCCATAATATCCTCTACAATTTTACGGGCGGTGTTAGATGGAACTGCGAAGGAATAACCTACGTAGGATCCAGTTTCTGAAGTGATTGCGGTATTAATACCAATAAGTTGTCCTTGGGTATTTACCAATGCACCTCCACTGTTTCCACGGTTTACGGCAGCATCTGTCTGAATAAATGATTGTGATTGGCTATCGTACTCATTAAGGTCTCTAGCCTTGGCACTTACAATTCCAGCGGTTACGGTTGAGGTAAGATTAAAAGGATTACCCACAGCCAATACCCATTCTCCAATCTTTACACTGTTGGAGTCTGCAAAAGGAACAAAGGGGAGTTTTGTGTCTGGTTCTATTTTTATTAAAGCAATATCTGTTTTAGGATCGGTACCTATTAGCTCTGCTATATAACTCTTGTTGTTATTAAGCGTTACCTCCAACTCTGTGGCCCCGTCAATTACATGGTTGTTGGTAATAATATATCCGTCAGGCGAAATAATCACACCGCTTCCTGTACCAATTAATGGACGTGAACTACTACCGCCAAAGAAAAAGTCGCGCATGCTCGTTGGTCCACTCTGGTCTGTCGTGTTTTTTACGTGAACTACGGCATGAACCGTTTTCTCAGCAGCAGCTGTGAAATCGATAGGTTCATTGGTCCCCGTAAAATCATTAAAGGTCGTTGGAATAATGGCTGGATTTTCTTGTTGTGTGGTTACAGCGGTTTGCGAAGTATCTTCAACAAAAAGTTTGTAACCTCCTAGCGTTAAGGATCCTGCCAATAACGCTACTGCAAATAAGCGGACTGTTTGTGTCATAGATAGATTCAATTAGATTATACTCAAATTAACAATGTAAAGACGGTTCTATTGTTTAAGGGTTTCATAATTAACGTGTATTTAACACCTCTAAAAAACCGTGTAAAGTCCCTTGTTTTTTTAACTTTGTTCCCAATATGTCGATGACCTTTTACAAATACCAAGGGACAGGCAATGATTTTGTCCTCATAGATAATCGTAACTTACATTTTGATGCGAATAATACGGCTTTGGTGCAGCAAATGTGTGACCGAAGGTTTGGAGTAGGAGCAGATGGTTTGATTCTTTTGGAACACGATCCTTCCTCAGATTTCAAAATGGTCTATTTCAATGCAGATGGAAACGAAAGTTCCATGTGTGGAAATGGAGGGCGTTGCATTGTTCAGTTTGCCCATTTCTTGGGAATGATTAAAGAAAAGGCAACTTTTAATGCCATTGATGGACTTCATGAAGCATTTATAGAAGGAGAAACCGTATCCCTTAAAATGATGGATGTGCCTGAAGTACTAATGAATGAGGATCGTATTTTTCTGAATACCGGATCTCCTCATGATGTAACCTTGGTAGATCATGTTAAAGACTACGATGTATATACTGAAGGAAAACGAATTCGGAACGAGATATACGGAATTGAAGGTGCCAACGTTAATTTTGTGGAGCCTATGGGGAACAACGCTTTTTCGGTAAGAACCTATGAGCGTGGCGTGGAAGACGAAACCCTTTCCTGCGGTACAGGAGTAACTGCCGTTGCCATTGCGATGCATGAATTGGGAAAGGCTTCTAAACAAGTACAGATAAAAACACCGGGAGGCGAGTTGGAGGTTTCCTTTAGCAAACAGAATGGTGTTTATGAAGATGTGTGGCTTAAAGGTGCTGCAAAACAGGTATTTACAGGAGTTTGGAAATGAAAACATTAGAAGGAAAAAATTGCTATCTAAGAGCATTGGAGCCTAGAGATCTTGAATTGTTATACCAATTGGAGAATGATGAATCTGTGTGGGAAGTAAGCAATACACAAACGCCCTATTCTAAATATGTTTTAAAACAATATTTGGAAAATGCGCACCGCGATATCTACGAAGTAAAACAATTGCGACTTGTTATTTGCCCTACAGATACCAAAGATGGCATTGGTTTTATAGACCTGTTCGATTTTGACCCTAAACATAGTAGAGTAGGAGTAGGTATCATTATTTTTTCTGAAGCTGATAGGCAAAAAGGATATGCTTCCGAATCTCTTTCACTACTTTGTAATTACGCCCGAACACATTTACAGATACATCAATTATACGCTAATATTTCCCAGGATAATACACCGAGCATTCACCTTTTTGAAAAATGGGGGTTTCAGAAATCAGGAGAAAAAATAGACTGGGTTCTTTCGGGAGGAACGTACAAGAACGAATTATTTTATCAGAAAATTTATGAAGAACATTAAAAAGGTGCTTTTGGCTGTGGTTTTACTCGGCCTTATATTCATGGCTGGTTTTGCTTATTTTGTTTACAACAGCGTATTCGAATCCAATACCGCTTTCAATAATGAAGAAGCACACATTTATATACCTACTGGAGCTAGCTTTCATGATGTATTGGAGGAACTCCGTCCACTTTTAAAAGATGATATCTCCTTTGAGGCGGTTGCCAATCGAAAAAAGTATCCCGCCAATATAAAACCCGGGCATTATGTCATTACCAAAGGAATGAATAATAATGATATTGTAAATACCATTAGAAGCGCCAATACGCCCATCAAGATTAAGTTTAATAATCAAGAACGCATCGAAAATCTGGCGGGACAACTTTCTGTTCAGTTGGAAGCAGATAGCTTGTCTCTTTTAAATGCCATGAAGGATGAGGCCTTTTTAAATAAATCTGGCTTTACCAAAGAAGCGGCTTTAGGGATGTACATTCCCAATACCTATGAACTTTATTGGAATACCTCGGCAGAAGGATTTGCCGAGAAAATGCTAGAGGAATACAATCGCTTTTGGAATGCTTCCCGAAATGCAAAAGCAACTGCTTTAGACTTATCAAGGGATGAGGTCATGTCTTTAGCAGCGATTGTCCAGAAGGAGACGAGTAAAGTAGATGAGCGTACTCGAGTAGCTGGGTTGTATGTAAACCGAATAAAAAAGGGAATGCCTTTACAAGCTGACCCCACGGTTATTTATGCCAAGAAACTAACCGATGGTGATTTTGATCAAATAATTAAGAGGGTACTATACAAGGATTTAGAAAATCCTTCTCCATATAATACCTATAAGCATGCTGGTGTTCCTCCTGGACCTATCACGATGCCAGATATTTCTTCTATAGATGCGGTGCTCAACCACGAAAAGCACGATTATTTGTTTATGGTAGCCAATGTGAAAGATTTTGGGTACCATAAGTTTGCAAAGACGTTGGCGCAGCATAATCGAAACCGTCAAGAATATGTACGGTGGATTAATAATCAAGGTGTAAATCGGTAAGAAATTACCATTCTTTTTGTTGTTTGTGCAATAAAAAGACCTGTTAATAAGTTAGTTAACTACTTTTTTAACATATTTCAATTTATATATGCCTATAGAACTACATTTGTTACAGATTTGTTAACGAAACAATCAGTTTGACGTGTTTTATTGATGTTTTAACAAAGATTAACACATAAGACTGAAAATTCGTAAAATAAGATGTAATTTTGCACGCTGAAATTAAAGTAGGAAAAATCTACTTGAAATTTTGTACAAATGAAACGTAGTTTTATACAAATCGGTTTTTTTACTCTTGTTGTTACTATGATATCAACAGGGTTTTCTTCCAAGAATGGTGTGGATCTATCACACTATATCTTTACAGAGGAAGCGGTATGCTACAATGTACCTAATGAAGATGAGGTCATTGAAGAGTCGGTTGATTACTTTCAACTTTATTTGGGTAAAACCTATGTCGGTTTTAAAGAAGCCGTAGGTTTTAAAGAATCGCAAGGACGCTATGGCGTAATCAATGAATATGGTTATATGGGTAAATACCAATTTGGTAAGTCTACCCTAAAAATGATTGGGATTTATAATACTCAGGATTTTATAACCAATTCCCGATTACAAGAAGAAGCCTTTACGGCTAATGCCTCGAGAAACAAGTGGATACTGCGTAGGGATATTAAAAGATATGTAGGAAGGTACATAAGTGGGGTAAAAGTAACCGAATCTGGTATTCTTGCTGCAGCCCATTTAGCAGGAGCAGGGAATGTGAAAAAGTTTCTTAGAAGTGGCGGAGTTGTTGATTTTCAAGATGCGTTTGGCACATCGATACGATATTACTTAAAAAAATTCTCTGGGTATGACACCTCATTGATATTACCCAATAAAAAGGCTAGGGTTTTATAAACTTTATTCTTTATGTATAATAAACAAAGTGGGTCTCTTATTGAGATCCACTTTTGTTTTTTTCCAATCTTCTGCTGACTGGGTCAATATATATTCTGTAGGTAGGGTAATGTCACAAGCTACACAAAGCATGCTTTGAGGTTGTAGTACACTCACCAAACTTTCTAGCATCTGGTTGTTTCTATAGGGGGTTTCAATAAACAATTGAGATTGGTTTATTTCTGCCGAAAGACGCTCCAGTCTTTTTATTTCTACCCTACGTTCGCGTTTATCAATGGGTAAATAGCCGTTGAATGCAAAATTTTGTCCATTAAAGCCACTAGCCATCATGGCCAATAAAATAGAGGATGGCCCTACCAGTGGAACAACTTTTATCCCTTTTTGGTGAGCTTGAGCTACCACCAAAGCCCCTGGATCTGCAATTCCCGGGCAGCCTGCATCACTTATGACACCAACATCATTGCCTTCAAAACAAGGGAGTAACATATCTGGAATTTCCGATGAATCCGTAAACTTATTGATGGTCGAAAAATGCAAGTCGGGTTGTGACTTTCTAGGTACGATACTTTTAATAAAGCGTCTAGCATCTTTTTCGTGCTCTACAATATAATGATCTATTTCCTCAACCGCTTTTTTTACTAATAATGGCAATACCTCTAGTGGAGGTGTATCGCCCAAGGTGCAAGGAATTAAATAGATGTTTCCAACTTTGGGTTCCATGAAAGGGATTCTTTAGGTTCCTTAAAAGTAATGAAAAAAAGATGTTACACTAGTATAATTAAATACGGTAACATCTTTTTGTAAATGGAAAGAATTTTGGTGTTTCCTCCTATATGGGTACTATTACTTAACGATAAGTTTTTTGGTAACCGCTCCTTTTTCACCCGTAACCTTTACAAGGTACATGCCACTGGTTAAGGATTGAATGTCTACTTCATGAGCAGTGGTTGAAAGATCATTTTTGGAAATTACTCTACTTCCCAAAATGTTATAAATCTCAATGGTAGTCATGATGTTGTTATCAAATTCAAGGTTAATGGCCTGAGAAGCAGGATTGGGGGATATGGTTAAATTCAATGCCTTAAAATCATTTGTTCCAGCGACATCCTCTTCAATTCTAAAAACCTGACCTCCATAACTTAAAATATAAAGCTCGTTGTTTACATCTTCACCAAAAGCGGACCAGTTTGCTCCAAAGCTCCCTAGATTATTTTGTACTCCTGCAGCATCAATGGTTCCGATAATTGCAGTACCAAAATCGGCATAAAAATAATAGCCCTGCAACCCAGGGAAATCCGTACCTCGATATACATACCCACCTGTAACAGAAGATCCAGGGGAATTTGCATATACTGCAATTGGAAAGGTAAGCGTACTTGGGTCTGGACAATTGGTAGTGTTAAACGTTTCGTTCCCTTCATAACATCTCCAGCCATAGTTAAGGCCGGCTTCGGTAGGTCCTGCTTTGTTTATTTCTTCCCATGCATTTTGACCTACATCGCCAATCCAAACATCTCCAGTGTCACTGTCGAAAGAAAATCGAAATGGATTTCTCAATCCGTAAGCCCAAATTTCTTCAGCTTCAGAAGTACTTCCGGCAAATGGGTTGTCAGCAGGAATCCCATAATTATTTCCGTTCGAAGGATTGTCAATATCAATTCGAAGTAATTTTCCTAATAAAAGAGTTGTGTTTTGAGCTCTATTTCCAGGGTCTCCACCGCTTCCTCCGTCACCCAGTCCAATGTACAAAAAGTCATCAGAGCCAAATGCGATAGTTCCTCCGTTGTGATTTCCGAAAGGTTGGGAAACATTCAAAATGTCCAATTCAGAACTTGGATCTGCAATGTCTGGGTTAGATCCATCTACACTAAATCTGGAAATTTGTGTGTCTCCAGAATTGTCAGAATAGTGGACAAAGAAGTATCCGTTGGTACTGTAATCTGGATGAAAAGCTAATCCTAGCAATCCTTGTTCTCCTCCAGAAGAAACCAAAGAAGTAATATTCAGGTAAGGAGTTGCATTGGTGGTTCCATCTGCGTTCAAAATCTTAATGATTCCACTTTGTTCTACGATGAATAGCCTGTCATCTCCTGCATTTTGGATGTCTACCGGATTGGAAAAACCATTGGCAAATTGAGTCAGGTTGATATCCTGAGCAAAGATTACCATAGTAATTAGCATACTAAGTGCTGTAAAAAAGTTCTTTTTCATGGGGTTGTTTTTTTCTTACTTAATCAATTTTTTGTCTTGACTATGTGTAAGGATTTTTTCAAAACCTCCTATGCAAATCAAGATTTTTAAAGTTAAGTAAAAAACACAACCAAAAGAACTAAAGCCAACTCACAATTTTCTCACAGGCTTCATCCAGCATATTATAGACATTTTCAAAACCTTGGTCACCACCATAATACGGATCTGGCACATCAACATTCTCATTGGGAAAAATTTCGTTCAAGATGAGTTTTACTTTGGCTTTATCCTCTTCGTTATTAGCTAAACGGAGAACATCTTTATGGTTAGAATTGTCCATAACAAAGATGTAATCGTATGTTTCAAAATCATACGTAGAAAATTTACGCCCTCTTTGGTCTGTGATGTCCAGCCCCTTTTGTTTGGCGATAGCAATACTTCTTGGGTCGGGTAATTCGCCCACATGCCAACCGCCAGTTCCAGCAGAATCTACTTGAACTTTATTGGGGTCTACTTTTGATTTAAGGATGCCTTCTGCCAAAGGAGATCTGCAAATGTTTCCAAGGCAAACCATCAATACACGAGTTTTCATAGCATAAATTTCTGAAAATGATATAAAAAAATCCTGCTAGGCAGGATGGTATTTTAGAGTGTCAATTTTTTATTTAGATCTTCTACGTATTTCCGGAATTGTTTGTCTGTGCTGGATAGGTTATCCACCGTTTTACAAGCATGTAATACCGTAGCGTGATCTCTCTGTCCTATTTGAGAACCAATAGATGCCAAGGATGCCTTGGTAAATTTTTTGGCAAAGAACATAGCAAGTTGACGGGCTTGTACTATATGACGTTTTCTGGTTTTAGACTGAAGAGTCTCTACATCCATCTGGAAATATTCACTAACCACTTTTTGGATATAGTCTATGGAAACCTCACGCTTGGTGTGTTTCACATAATTGTCTACAATCTTTTTGGCAAGATCTATAGTGATCTCCCGCTTATTGAAAGAAGAATGTGCAATTAGTGAGATAATGGCACCTTCCAATTCACGGATATTGGTTTTTATGTTATTGGCTAGGAATTCCACGATTTCTTCGGGCATTTCCACACCATCACGATATAACTTGTTTTTTATGATTGCCACTCGGGTATCATAATCTGGGTGATTCAACTCTGCAGAGAGCCCCCATTTAAATCTGGAAAGCAATCGTTGCTCAATATCAATCATATCCACAGGAGCCTTGTCACTGGTAAGGATGACCTGTTTTCCATTTTGGTGCAAGTGGTTAAAGATGTGGAAAAAGACATCTTGTGTACCTGCCTTACCCGAAAGCAACTGAATATCATCTACAATAAGTACATCAATAATCTGGTAGAAATGTATAAAATCGTTACGATTGTTCTTTTTTACACTTTCAATGTATTGCTGGGTAAACTTTTCAGCAGAAATATAGAGAACGGTTTTTTCTGGGTATTTTTCTTTGATATCTACCCCAATTGCATGTGCCAAGTGTGTTTTACCAAGTCCTACACCACCAAAAATAAGCAGTGGGTTAAAAGAGGTTCCTCCAGGTTTGTTGGCCACAGCTAAACCAGCTGAACGAGCCAAACGATTTGATTCTCCTTCTAAGAAATTGTCGAAATTATAACTTGGATTAAGTTGAGACTCAATTTTTACATTTCTAATCCCGGGGATCACAAATGGGTTCTTTAGCTCAGGACTTTTGTTTTTTACAGGAACATCAACTTCTTGTGAACGTACCTGAGTACGATTTGCACTGGGTATTTTTTCCGTAAAAGGCTGCTTGTTGCCATAGGTGTTTTCCATCTTAATGATGTATACCAACTTTGCAGTACTTCCCAATTCTTTAGTTAAGGCAACTTTGAGCAATTTTACATAATGCTCTTCAAGCCACTCATAGAAAAATTTACTCGGAACTTGAATACTAAGGGCACTATCTGTAAGCTTCACTGCTTTAATAGGCTCGAACCAGGTTTTATATGCTTGCGTTGAGATATTATCTTCAATAAAGGACAAGCAATTTTTCCATACCAGTTCGGCAGTTTTACTCATAGTAGTAGTCAAGAGGTTTAGTTAGTTAATTTGTATCATCAGAAAAGTGGAAAAGAGGAGGCTTCCCTAACGATTTCTTAACAATGCAAATATGTGAACAAATAACTGAAAAAAAAAATGGTTTGGGTATTGATTTTTCAGTTTTTTTTTCTCATACTGTGTTAAAGTCCTGAGAGGGAAAAAGTTCCCCTTTTTTAGCTCAAAAATTTGTGAAAAAAAATACAACGAAACTACGCGTCCGTTATGGAGAGACCGATCAAATGGGGGTGGTTTATTATGGAAATTACGCACAGTTTTTAGAACAAGGAAGGACCGAATGGTTACGTGAATTGGGCTTTTCTTATAAATGGATGGAAAAGAATAACGTGCAACTTCCAGTAACTCACCTAAGTATAGATTTTAAGTATCCAGCCCGGTATGATGACCTTATCTATGTTACCACAACGTTAAGGAATATTCCTACTTTTAAAATTGAGTTCGATTATGAGATTCATAATGAAGAAGGCCAATTGTTGGTAACTGCTTCTACTACACTTGTTTTCATAAATACCACTACTAAAAAATTAATGAAAGCACCCAATTACTTAATAGAAAAAATCGCTGAATAGGCTTCTTAACCCCATTGGTTTTATGGTTGAAATTATTGCTTTTTAATAGATACTTTGTATGTGTTCTGAAAAAGGGTGAAGATTCGTTCTGCTTCTTTTTTTCGCACCGATATGGTAATGGCACAGCTCATTTCTAATTCCTGTTTTACAATAGTAAGATTTTGTTCCTTGATCATTCGCATGACGACATTCATCTCTGGGTATTCAAATTGTAACAGGAAATTTTCATCAATAGTCTTTTCAATAATGTCAGAAGCTTCCAATGCCAATTGCGCACCAGTTCGATAAGCTTGGATAAGACCTCCAACTCCCAATTTGGTTCCACCGAAATAACGAACCACAACCACCAGTACATTGGTTACATCAAAGGATTGTAACTGTCCATAAATTGGCATGCCAGCACTATTAGAAGGCTCACCGTCATCGTTGGCTCGATAGCTGTCATAGGATTTCCCTAATTGCCATGCATAACACCAATGTCTTGCTGTATGGTGTTCTTTCTTTAATTGTTCAATACAGGAGCGAATATCCTTTTCATTAAAAACAGGGAAAGCATATCCGAAGAATTTACTTCCACGATCCTTATAAAGGGTTTCAGGAGAAGCCTTATCAATGGTTTTATAGGTGTCTTTTACAGTACTCATTACATTCGTGCTAAAGCTACTAAGAAAATACTGAGGACAGCCAGCAGAATTCCGATCCAGTTTTTAAGCTTTAATCGTTCTTTAAACAATAAAATGCCAATAAGTGTGGACAGCATGACAATAAATACATTGTTTACCGTGAATATGCCAGAACTTTCCAAAAGTCCACTGCGCAATGCTTTCACTAAGAAATAAATGGAAAAGTAATTTGGGATTCCAAGAGCAATTCCTCCCAATATATTTTTAAACTGAAATTGAATCTTGCCTGTCAAACGCAAATAAGCCACTGAAATGATTCCAACACATGCAGCTGCACCAAAAATAGTTGCCGAAAAAATGGGGACATCGGTTTCTGATACAAATGCATTCTCCAAAAACTTAATACTCGTATCTATAATACCACTTCCCAGAAATACCAATGCAGGAAGTAGTAAGTGCTTTTTGTTAACCGAAGCGGTTGTTCTACCTTTTGCAGAAGTTAAATACACAGCTATCAATGCCAGTATAATGCCCGATAATTTATAGATACCCAGACTTTCCCGATAATAAAACAATCCAAAAAGGATAGGGATGACAACACTCATCTTTGTGGCCACAGAAACAACAGATAAACCTCTTTTTTGTGTGGTTATGGCCATTAAGTTAAAAACAACAATGAACAAAGCTCCAAGCCCCAATGTATAGAAAAACCAAGGGGATTGTGTTATAGCTGTGAGGCTAATGGTGCCATCAAAATCAATAAAACCAGTAACGCAGGCTGTAATGTAATTCACAACAATAGCCTGCAGCGTGTGTATTTCAAACCTGTCAAAAAGCTTGAAGATCACAAAAATACAGGTAGAGGCTAATATACTTAGCGCCAATGGAATCATGAATGTGGATTTTGGTAAATGGTTAGTGAATCTCCTTGCAGGTTTTTTTCTTCCAGAACAATTCCACTTGTAAGAATTGGAGCCTTGAGACCCTCTTCCATATGGATAGAACCATGAAATACCCATGCCTCGTCCCAGATAAATGCATTTATAAAGGTTTGGATTGTTTTGGAACCCCCTTCAATGATAACGCTCTGAAGTTTATGCTCGTGTAGTACCGAACAAATTTCTTGTGGTAAGTTTTTGGAAAAATTGATCTTTTCGAATTGCACATGTGACTTTGATTCCCCAATACTTTGGTGCAGTACGATAGTAGAGGCATCTAGATTGAATACTGATGCACTTCTAGGAATTTTCAAATCTTTGTCTATAACAATCCTTACGGGTGATTTTCCATTCCAAGTACGGGTGGTTAAGCTTGGGTTGTCATCGAGCACGGTTTTTGTACCCACCAAAATAGCCTGCTCGCTGCTTCTCATCTTATGGACGAATTGACGGGAATGGTTGTTGGTAATCCACACGGGCTTTTTTTCATCTTTCTCTAAAGGAGCAATAAAACCATCAGCAGACTGAGCCCATTTTAAAATTATATATGGACGCTGCTGTGTGTGAAAGGTAAAGAAACGTTTGTTCAATTGTAGGCACTCAGCCTCTAAAACACCACTTTTCACTTCGCACCCCGCTGCTTTAAGTTTTTTAATCCCAGATCCTGCAACTTTTGGATTTGGATCAGTAGCTCCAATTACTACATTTCTAATTCCCTTTTGGATAATGAGGTCTGCACAAGGGGGTGTTTTTCCAAAATGACTGCAGGGCTCCAAAGAAACATAAATTGTAGATTCTTTTAGTAAGGATGGGTCTTTTACGCTCTGTATGGCATTCACTTCAGCATGAGGGTTCCCTGCCTTGTAGTGCCAACCTTCCCCAATAATTTTCCCATCATGAACAATGACACTTCCTACCATTGGATTGGGATAGGTGGTGCCCAATCCGTTTTTGGCCAATTGGATGCAACGTTGCATGAATCTTTGATCGGAAGTCATTCGGCAAAAATAAGGGTTATCTTCTAAGAAATACGACCCCTGTATTCCTTAAATATCTTTAATTTTACTTTTTTAATTCTCCCAGCAATTAAACTTGGAATAAATGAACGATATCATCATTAGGCCCATTTGTAAAGAAGACAACATTCAAATAGCAGAAGTTATTAGGTCAGTACTTATTGATTTTGGAGTTCCAAAGGTAGGTACAGCCTATGCTGATACGGCTTTGGATTGTATGTTTGAGACCTATCAAAAGGAAAACTCAGCATATTTTGTTGTAGAAGAAAATGGAAAGGTCATAGGCGGTGGAGGTATAGCTCAATTAGATCAGTATGATGGCCCAGTTTGTGAGCTCCAGAAAATGTACTTTTTACCAGTGGCAAGAGGTAGGGGGCTCGGTACACAAATGATCGATACTTGTTTGAAATCGGCCAGTGATTTTGGATATGAAAAGTGCTATTTGGAAACCATGTCATATATGGAAGCCGCTCAAAAACTATATAAGAAATATGGTTTTCAAACTTTAGACGGTCCTATGGGAGATACAGGGCATTATGCCTGTGGGGTACACATGGTTAAGCAGCTGCAATCGTGACGTTGAAAGAACTTAAGGATTATTTCTACGGTGAGCTTTCCAGTTTGTATCCGGAAGAAGAGGTACAATCATTTTTTGTCATACTGCTGGATCACCTTTTAGGCTATTCCAGATTGGATAGTGTGGTTCGTTCTTCTGAAATAATTTCAGAAGAGCATATGGCTGGTTTTAATAATGCTGTATTACGACTACAACAACATGAGCCCATACAATACATCACTGGAACAACGCTATTTTATGACCTTCCTTTTAAAGTGAATAGACATACACTAATCCCTCGCCCTGAAACCGAAGAACTGGTAGCTTGGATTATTGAAGATGCGAAGGAAAAAAAATCCTTAGAGATCCTAGATATTGGTACTGGTTCTGGTTGCATTGCTGTGTCCCTTGCCAAAAATCTTGAGAATAGCCGTGTGTCTGCGCTGGATATCTCTTCAGAAACCATTGATGTTGCACAAGCAAATGCTCAGGTAAATGATATACAGGTAACTTTTATCCAAAAAGATATTCTTCAGGAGAGTACCTTGCCAGAAAGCTATGATATCATTGTTTCTAACCCTCCATACGTTAGAGAATTGGAAAAAAGGGAAATGGAACAAAATGTATTGGGTTTTGAACCTGAATTGGCTCTTTTTGTTTCTAATGAAGATCCATTGGTGTTTTATAGAAAGATTACCCAATTTGCGAAAGATCACTTGAAGGTAGGGGGATTTCTGTTCTTCGAAATTAATGAGTACCTTAGTAAGGAAATGACTGTTTTACTCTCTTCCAATGGGTTCAGGGATATTGTTGTCCGTAAGGATATCTTTGGAAAAGATAGAATGGTAAAAGGCACTTTTCATGGCTAAACTTGATAAGATTTGTGTGTTTTGTGGCAGTAGTACTGGAAATGATTCTGCCATTACTGAATCAGCCCTACATTTAGCAGACTTATTTGTTGAAAAAGAAATATCATTGGTCTATGGTGCGGCAAAAATTGGCGTTATGGGAATTATTGCCGAAGCCATGTTAAAACATCACGGAAAGGTGATTGGAATCATTCCTCAATTCTTAAAAAAGAAGGAAGTAGTCCATTTGGGTTTAACCGAGCTTATTACAACAGAAAACATGCATGAGCGAAAGCTGATCATGCAAGAAGTGAGTGATGGATTTATGGTATTGCCAGGTGGTTTTGGGACTTTGGAAGAATGTTTTGAGATCATTACTTGGTTGCAACTGGGATTGCATTCCAAACCCATTGGACTTCTCAATGTAAATGGCTTTTATGATCATTTGCTGGGACTTTTGGAAACTATGGTGAAAAGAGGGTTCCTGAAGATGGAAAATTACGAGCTATTATTGGTAGATACAACAGTAGAAGGCTTACTTAAGCGAATGGAATCCTTTAAAGCTCCACAGATTCCAAAATGGCTAAAACCAGAAAGAACATAGCAATCAACTTATCAACTTTCTCCCCTCTTTTTTTAACAATTTTCTGATCGAACTTATTATTTGGTTACCTTTTGGATTATTAACCATTAAATTTCACGTATGAATTCATCGAAAAAATATGCAGCAGAAGCCTTGGGGACTTTTGCTTTGGTTTTGTTTGGTTGTGGTTCGGCAGTCATTGCCGGAGTTACTGGCGCAGGTCCTGAAGGGATTGGATTATTAGGAATTTCCCTGGCGTTTGGTTTGGCTGTGGTTGCTATGGCTTATACCATTGGTCCTATTTCTGGATGCCATATAAATCCAGCTATTTCCATTGCTATGATGGCAGCAGGAAAATTATCTGCTAAAGATACTGTTGGCTATGTAATATCCCAATGTATTGGTGCTATTGCCGGAGCTGGATTACTGTATGTCTTGGCTACAGGGGCAGCAGGTTTCTCTATGGGCGAATGGGCCTTAGGGAGCAATGGTTGGGGTGATGGCTATGGAGGAGAATATAGTATGCGGGCTGCACTTATTGCAGAGATTGCATTTACTTTTTTATTCCTAATGGTCATTTTTGGTACTACAGCCAAGAATGCATCTCCGCAAATGGCGGGATTGGCCATAGGTATTACTTTGGTATTGATACACTTAGTGGTCATTCCTATTACCGGTACCTCTGTAAATCCTGCTCGTAGTTTAGGGCCCGCACTATTTTCAGGCGGCATAGCATTAAGTCAATTATGGCTATTTTTTGTAGGGCCTATTGTAGGGGGACTATTAGCCGCATTTACGAGAAAAATTTTCTTAGAGGACTAATATAAGATCCCATATATTTTTAAAAGGCTTCATAATGAAGCCTTTTTTTTTGATGTTATATAATCGAAGATTTACGGGCAAACCATACATTTTTCATTTCTCCATGTATTTGGTCGAAAACGTTTTCGATATTCACAAAATTTTAAGATTTAATTCGTAGCTTCAATAGCAAAACAAACCATTCATTAACTATTTACTAATTATTATGAAAAAAATCTTAACATTATTAATTGTGGTGTTTTCTGGATATCTTTTCTCAGTTTATGGGCAAAAGAACGTTCAAGAAAATCCAGTTTACACCGGAACTATTTCTTCGGTTGAGTATGTCTCGCCCATGATCTCAAGGCCCAATGATTTAGTGCCTTCAGATAACTCAATCAAAGAGGCTAAAGACAAGCGTTCTATGGTTCCTAAAATTGTTGAAGGAAAAGACCCCCAAACTGAAAATGATTATTTTGTAAGAAATCGACATGAAAAGGAGCAGAGCACACGTATGGCTCCTGCAAGTCTCGTTTTCGACGCTTATACTTCAGGATCACAACCTACAGATCCTTCCTTGGCTATAGGGCCCAATCATGTGATGGTTGTCTTTAATACAGGATTTACCATCTACGATAAAGCGGGGAATCAATTATTGGGACAAACCGCTCCCAATCCAGCAATCTTCCCATCAGGAGGATGTTGTGACTTAACCGTTTCCTATGATAATGCGGCTGATAGATGGGTGTTGACATTTTTGGGAAGTGGAGCCCAAGTTGCTGTATCTGATGGACCTAACCCACTAACAGCTGGTTGGTATATCTATAACATCTCTGCCATTAGTGATTATCAAAAACTTTCTGTTTGGAGTGATGGGTACTACATTACAGACAATACAAGTGGTACCAATAAAGTATGGGCTTTAGAGCGTGATGCTATGCTTGCTGGAGATGCTGGCGCACAAATTGTTGGATTTAACCTTCCTGGTATTGTAACCAGCGGATTTTTTAGCCCACAAGTACTCAGTGTTACCAATAACAATCTACCAGCACCAGGTGGTGCTACCGTTGTTTATATGCAGGATGATGCATGGTCTGGTGTATCCAGTGACCATATAAAATACTGGACTATAGATATGGATTGGAACAACTCTTCCAATTCTACGATTTCAGCAGCTACACAGATTCCGGTTACTCCTTTTATTGGAGTGTTTGATAACGGGAGTTTTTCTAATTTAACACAACCGGGAGGAGGCGTAGCCATCGATGCACTTCAGGCAACAATTATGAATCAGGCTCAGTTTAGAAAATTCGGTACACATAATTCAGCCGTATTTAATTTTGTAGTAGATACAGATGCCTCTGGAGGAGAGCTTGCTGGAGTTCGTTGGATGGAGTTCCGTCAAAGTGGAGATAACCAACCTTGGTCCTTGTATCAAGAAGGAACTTATACGGCTCCTGATGGTCGTCATGCTTGGAACGCAAGTTTAGCTATGGATGCCCAAGGTAATATAGGTATGGGATATACTTCTATGTCTGGTCCATCGACACCTTCTACCGTGCGCGTTAGTTCCTATTTTACAGGAAGGCTCAATGGCGATCCTTTAGGAACTATGACGGCTGCAGAAGAGGTGATAGCTAACGGAAATGCAAACTTCTCTGGACTTCGATATGGAGATTATAGTAAGATTGACTTGGATCCAAACGATGATTCCACCTTTTGGTTTATTACAGAATACATTAATAGTAGCCGAAAAGGAGTAGTAGGGGTATTTCAAATTGAAGCACCTGGCCCACCAGATACCGAAGCACCAACAGATCCAACCAATTTAACGGCAAGTAATATCACTTCTAGTGGTGCTACGCTTAATTGGACTGCTTCTACAGATAATGTGGGGGTAACGCAGTATAATATATCTATTGATGGAAATCCAGTAGGAACTTCTGCTACAACTTCCTTTAACGTTACGGGCTTATCTCCATTAACCAATTATTCAGCTTCAGTAACAGCTCAGGATGCTGCTGGCAATGTTTCAGGCAGTGCAAGTACATCCTTTACTACCTTGGAAGGTAGTATTGAGTATTGTAGTTCTGCCAGTACCAACGTGAACGATGAATTCATTAGTCGAGTTCAGCTTAACAGCATCGACAATTCATCTGGCGCACAGTTCTATTCAGATTTCACAGCAATTTCAACCAACCTTTCCGAAGGACAGAACTATACAGTAACAGTGACTCCTACATGGACAGGTACCGTTTATGCAGAAGGATATGCTGTTTGGATTGACTATAACAACAATGGTGATTTTGATGATGCCGGTGAACTGGTATGGTCTAAAGCACCTTCTACCGATACACCTAATAGCGGATCCTTTACGGTACCTTCTGGAACTTCTGAAACCTCAGTAAGAATGCGGGTGTCTATGAAGTATAATGCAATCCCTACCTCTTGTGAAACATTTACGTGGGGTGAAGTAGAAGATTACACCGTTAACCTAGAAACTGGCGGTGGCGGTGATACAGAAGCACCTACAGTACCTACAAACCTAACTGCATCCAATATAACCGACACCACGGTAGATCTTTCTTGGAATGCTTCTTCGGATAACGTTGGAGTTACCGGATATGAAGTGTTCCAGGATGGATCCAGTGTCGGAACCACAGCGGGCACATCGTATACTGCTACAGGGCTTTCGTCCAACACCTCATATGCATTTACGGTACGTGCATTTGATGCAGCTGGAAATAATTCCGGACTAAGTAATACGGCAAACGCTACCACTACTGGAAGCGGTGGTCCCGGAGTAATTGCTGGCTATTTCTTTGAAACTGGTTTTGAAGGTTGGAGCGATCCAGGAAGTGACTGTGCTCGTATTTTTAATTCTTCACGAGCTTTCGAGGGAGACTATTCCATTAGACTGCGTGATAATACAAGTACTTCAAACACCGTATCTCCTGTATTGGATTTAAGCGGGAATAATCAAGTAACCTTTGAATTCCATGTATACCCTAACAGTATGGAAAACGGGGAAGACTTCTTTGTAGAATTCTTCAACGGAACTTCCTATGAGGTGATTGGGAATTATGCAAGTGGAACTGATTTCACCAATAATAATTTCTTTACAGATACCATAACGTTAGATTCCGGAACCTATAATTTCAATGGAAACAATAGATTCCGTTTCCGTTGCGATGCGAGTGGAAATGGAGATCGGGTATATTTTGACCAGGTTATTGTAAGTGGAGACAATGTTTCTTCCGTAGCGCCAACAGCGCCAACTACGATCAATCATGGACAAGCTTTGAAGTCTTTTACCAGAACTTCAAGTGATAACATTAAGTTGTATCCAAACCCGGCCAATTCACAATTAAATATTGAGATACTGGATGGTACTTATGATGAAATCGTTGTTTTCTCTTCTACAGGACAAATTGTTCATGAAGCTGAAACTGGCGTTGATAAATTAACTGTCGACGTATCTCGACTTGCTTCGGGAATGTATTTCATAAGATTCGTTTCCAATGGTAAGGCGGTGACCAAACGCTTTATTAAAGAGTAAAGATTTATGCATTTATAAAAGGGTTGTCCTATAGGATAACCCTTTTTGTATTTATATTTTGTACATTAACATTCTATTAATCACACTAAACTATTCAACTATGAATTCAAAAAAACTACTGCTAGTTTTACTAGCGGCCTTGTTCTCTATGTATGCGAAAGCTCAAGAGAACAAAAGCCAAAATGCGGTTTATGTAGGAACCGTAACTTCCATGGAATATGTGACCTCATTGGCTTCACGGCAGGGAGATTGGATCCCTGCAGATGATTCCTTTAAGGAAGCAAAGGATAAACGTTCTATTGCCAATGAATTATCCAGAGCAGAAGACCCACAAACCGAAGATGATTATTTTGTTAGAAATCGTCACGATAAGGAGCAAAGTGTACGTATGGCTCCTCCAAGTGTGGTGTTTGATGGATATGCTTCCAACTCACAGCCTACAGATCCAGCCTTAGCTGTTGGACCTAACCACGTGATGGTGGTGTTCAATACTGGTTTTGCGATTTATGATAAGTCGGGGAATCAGTTGGTAGGACAAACGGCTCCAAATCCAGCCATTTTTCCAACCGGAGGTTGTTGTGACCTAACTGCGTCATATGATAATGCAGCAGATCGTTGGGTTTTAACCTTTTTAGGTAGTGGAGCTCAAATAGCAGTTTCTGATGGACCTAACCCAGTTACTTCTGGATGGTATGTATACAACATTGCTTCTATAAGTGATTATCAAAAACTATCGGTTTGGAGCGATGGATATTATATTACTGATAACACCAGTTCTTCGAATCGAGTTTGGGCTTTAGAAAGAGATGCTATGCTCACAGGAAACCCTTCTGCTCAGATTGTAGGGTTTGATCTTCCAGGAATTAGAACTAGTGGTTTTTACAGCCCACAGGCGCTAAATGTAACAGATGACAACTTACCCGCAGGGGGTGGAGCCACAATCGTTTATATGCAAGATGATGCGTGGAATGGAGTGTCCAATGATCATATCAAGCTTTGGACCATAGATGTAAATTGGAACAGCCCTGGTAGTTCTACGGTTTCGGCGGCTACTGAGTTTGCAGCGACTCCTTTTATTGGAGTTTTTGACAATGGAAGCTTCTCTAATTTAACACAACCCGGAAATGGGCGTCCTATTCGTATTGATGCTCTTCAAGCAACTGTTATGAATCAGGCACAGTTCAGAAAATTCGGAACCCATAATTCGGCATTATTCAATTTTGTGGTAGACACTGACGCTAGTTCTGGAGAAAGAGCTGGGGTTCGTTGGTATGAATTCCGTCAAAGTGGAGACAATCAACCTTGGTCCTTATATCAAGAAGGAACCTATACTGCACCCGATGGAAGACATGCATGGAATGCTAGTTTAGCGATGGATGGACAAGGAAATATTGGTATGGGATATACATCCATGTCGGGCCCTTCTACCTCTTCTACTGTATACGTAGGGTCTTACTTTACAGGCAGAGGTAGTGGAGATCCATTAGGTACTATGACCGCTATGGAAGAAGTGATCGCTACGGGAGATGCTAAAATCCCAGGAACACGTTACGGGGATTATAGTAAAATGGACGTGGATCCATCTGATGATGCTACCTTTTGGTTCATCAATGAGTATATGAACAATGGGCGTAAAGGAGTCGTGGGAGCTTTCCAAATTCAGGTTGGTCCACCCGATACACAAGCACCAACAGATCCTACCAATTTAACAGCTAGCGGAATTACTTCCTCTGGAGCAACACTCAATTGGACGGCTTCTACAGACAATGTTGGCGTAACACAGTACAACGTATTTATAAATGGGAACCAAGTTGGGACTTCAACCACAACATCCTTTAACGTAACCGGTTTATCTCCATTGACCAATTACAATGCTTCTGTAAATGCTCAGGATGCAGCAGGTAATACTTCAGGAAGTGCAAGTACTTCGTTTACTACGCTTGAAGGAGGAGGTAGTGGAGAGATCGCCGCATACTATTTTGAAACAGGACTACAAGGATGGATTGATGGAGGGAATGACTGTGCAAGACAGGCTTCATCAAACTCCTACGAAGGAAACTATTCCATTCGCTTAAGGGATAATTCTTCAACCTCTAATGCAGTTTCACCAACATTGGATCTTTCTGGCAACACACAAGTTTCCATAGAGTTTCACACCTATGCCAACAGTATGGAGAATGGAGAGAATTTCTTTGTAGAATTTTTTGATGGATCGTCCTATCAAATTATTGGAGACTATGCAAGTGGTCCAGACTTTAGTAACGGTTCTTTCTTTACAGATACCATTACATTAGATTCGGGTAGCTACAGTTTTAATGCAAACAACCGCTTTAGAATTCGTTGTGATGCCAGTGCTAACAACGATCAGATTTGGTTTGACCAGGTAATCATTACTGGAGACAATGCATTAAATGGTCCTGTGGTGACTTCAGAAACTCGTACTCCAGATGCTGTAAGAGCTCAGGAATTGGCTACTAAAAACAATATTAAGTTATATCCTAACCCAGCTAATTCTCAATTGAATATTGAGATTTTAGATGGAACTTATGATGAAATCATGGTATTCTCTTCTACAGGTAAGTTGGTAGAAACCATTAGTGGAGGATCAGATTCTATGAGTATTGATGTATCTAAATATGCAACAGGTATGTATTTTGTTCGATTTGTAACTGGAAAGTTAGCAGTAACAAAGCGATTCATAAAACAATAGTACATTAAACATAATATTGAAAAGCCACCTTTGGGTGGCTTTTTTTGTTTATAAGAGGTTGATTATTCCTACGTTTCAACTTTAAACAAACGCACTTATTTTTTTAGTTTTGTTTGTATGAATCCAGAACAAAAAATAAATGCCCTTCGCGATGCCCTACGTGAGCACAATTATAATTATTATGTCCTAGACACCCCCACCATTTCCGATTATGAGTTCGATATGAAATTGAAGGAACTTCAGGAATTGGAAGCTGCACATCCTGAATTTTATGATCCTAATTCTCCTACATTACGTGTAGGGGGTGAGGTGACCAAAAATTTTGAGACAGTTCCACATACCTATCGTATGTATTCTTTAGACAATAGTTATTCCAAGGAAGATCTGGAAGATTGGGAAAAACGTATCAAAAAATTAGTAGATGGTGATGTGGAATATACCTGCGAGTTAAAATATGATGGTGCATCCATGAGTCTTACCTATGAAGATGGAAAATTGGTGAGGGCAGTTACCCGAGGGGATGGATTTCAAGGAGACAATGTAACCACCAATGTAAAGACCATTAAATCAGTTCCGTTGCAATTAAAAGGAGATTATCCGCCTAAATTTGAGATTCGTGGGGAGATTGTATTGCCTTTTGACGGTTTCAATAAAATGAACGAAGAGCGTATTGCTGCTGGAGAAGAACCCTATCGTAACCCAAGAAATACAGCTTCTGGAAGTCTAAAACTGCAAGATAGTAGCGAAGTAGCCAAGCGCCCATTAGACTGTCTTTTGTATAGTATTAAAGGAGAGCGATTGGGAATTGTCACACAATTTGAAAATTTGGATAAAGCACGGGCATGGGGTTTTAAAGTACCAACAGAAGCCAAACTGGTCAAGAATTTGAACGAAGTGTTGGAGTTTGTCAATTATTGGGACACGCACCGTCATGATCTGCCTTATGAAACCGATGGGGTGGTTATTAAGGTAAATAATCTTCAACAACAAGAAGAATTGGGGTATACCTCTAAAGCCCCTAGATGGGCCATGGCGTATAAATTCAAGGCAGAACAAGTAAGTACGGTACTTAATGAAATCACGTATCAGGTTGGTCGTACTGGAGCAATTACCCCAGTAGCAAACTTAGAACCAGTAGCATTGGCAGGAACCATTGTAAAACGAGCTTCCTTACACAATGCAGATCAGATTGCTAAGTTGGATGTTCGGGAAGGAGATACGGTCTATGTAGAAAAAGGAGGGGAGATCATTCCAAAAATTATGGGAGTGGATCTTGCGCATAGAAAAGATGAAAGTACACCTACCCAATATATTACCGAATGTCCTGAATGCCATACCGAGCTCATTCGTAATGAAGGGGAAGCACAACATTATTGCCCAAATGCATCCGGTTGTCCACCACAAATAGCAGGTAGAATACAACATTACATTTCAAGAAAGGCAATGGATATTGAAGGTTTGGGAGGAGAGACGGTGGTCCTTTTGGTAGAAAATCAATTGATAGTGAATTATGCCGATTTGTATGAATTAACAGCCGAAAAAGTCATTCCGTTAGAGCGTATGGCTGAGAAGAGTGCTGAAAATTTAGTGCAAGGGATTGAGGCTTCTAAGCAGATTCCTTTTGAAAGGGTGCTGTTTGCCTTGGGAATTCGTTTTGTTGGAGAGACTGTTGCCAAAAAACTAGCTAGGCATTATAAAAGTATCGATGCGTTGATGCAAGCTTCGGAGGAAGATTTGATAGCGGTTGATGAAATAGGTGATCGTATAGCCGAAAGCGTGGTTTCCTTTTTCCGTTCAGAAGAGAATATAACTACTGTAAACAGGTTAAAGGAACATGGAGTACAGTTGCAAATTTCTGAAGAGGAAATGGCACACCAGACCGATGTGTTGCAAGGTAAAACCTTTGTGGTTTCTGGGGTTTTTGCCAAAGTGTCCCGAAATGAACTCAAGAAATTGATAGAGGATAACGGCGGTAAAGTTTCCGGTTCCATATCTGGAAAAACCAATTTTGTGGTTGCGGGTGATAATATGGGGCCCAGCAAACGTACTAAGGCAGAAAGTCTTGACGTTCCAATTATATCCGAAGATGAATTTTTGGAAATGATTGGCTAAAATTCGATCGGATTTAAGAGGAGATAATGTATTTTTGTTGAGCTAGCTTACTACGTTTATGTTTGAAAAATTGAAACGAAAGTCATTGCGGAAATTGACTGAAAAACAATTGGCCGTTCGGGATGTTTCCTATGTAAATGCACCGGCTAAAACCCTTGGTTTTTTAGTTGATGAAACGCTGCTTCAAGATTTAGACACGCTCTATGATTTTTCAAAAGATTTGGGGTTGGTTCCCAAGGACGTAAAAGTTTTTTCTTTTATAGAAGTGAAGAAAAAAATGCCTTCGTTACGACAAAATCAAGTGCAGTGTAAGGACTTCAACTGGAAAGGTGAAATGCACAATCAGAACGCCCAAGAATTTTTGGATAGGGATTTTGATGTTTTAGTAGGCTATTATAGCGGAAACAATGAGTTCATGGATATGATGATTTCTAGAAGTAAAGCAAAATTTAAAGTAGGATTTGCAGGTGCAGATGACCGTTTGTTCGATTTAATCATTGCTGTTTCGCCCAAACAAGTAGATGTTTTTAGGAAAGAATTGAAAAAGTATTTAACCATATTGAATAAAATAGCATGAAAGAATTAATGGGTACCGGTGTGGCCCTTGTCACTCCTTTCACAGAACGGGGAACCGTAGATGTGCCGGCACTGGAGCGCGTTGTCGCTTATCAGATTGAAAATGGGACCGATTACCTTGTGGCGTTGGGAACCACGGGAGAAAGTGTTACACTTACTTCTGAAGAGAAGGATTTGGTGATTACTACCATAAAGAATGCTAATGCAGGAAAACTTCCTTTGGTATTAGGAATAGGAGGTAACAACACTCAGGCAATCCTAGATGAGATTACAGCAAGGGACCTTTCAGGTTTCAGTGCTATTCTCTCTGTGTCACCATCTTACAATAAGCCCACTCAAGAAGGCATTTACCAGCACTTTAGAGCGATATCCAATGCCTGCCCAATTCCTATCATTTTGTACAATGTACCAGGAAGAACAGCCAGTAACGTATTGCCAGAAACAGTGGTTAGATTGGCAAATGATTGTGATAACATTGTTGCTATTAAAGAAGCAGCAAATGATTTGGTCCAGGCTATGGATATGATCAATAGTACGCCCGAAGACTTTTTGGTGATAAGTGGTGATGATATGATTGCTTTGCCTATTACTTTAGCGGGTGGTGCTGGTGTTATTTCGGTGCTTGGGCAAGGATTCCCAAAGGAATTTTCAAAGATGATCCGCTTGGGCTTGGATCGTAAGGTAGATGAAGCCTATGCCCTTCATTATAAAATGGCCCCTTGTATAGATTATATTTTTGCTGAAGGAAATCCTGCAGGGATTAAGGCTGTGTTCTATAAACTGGGGATTTGTGAAGATTATGTTAGACTTCCATTGGTGGGAATTAGTGATGAACTGCGATCTAAAATCGATACTTTTGTAGATCATTTATAATCGTAAAGCCTAATTCTTCGTTAAATTTGAAAGGAAGCCCTTTGTTTCAGGACGCGTTCCCCTATTTTAGTACCATAAATAAGTTTTTGTAATCCCTTATAATTCACTACTTTTGCACGATGTTTTTTAAAACCATGAAATCTAGTCTGTTATTGCTAATGATTGCTTTGGTACTTGGCTCTTGCAGCGAATACCAAAAGCTTTTGAAGTCTGATGATGCTGCCAAAAAATATGCAATGGCGGATTCACTTTACAAACAGCGAAAATTTAAGAAGTCTCTACGCTTGATGGAACAAATTGTTCCTGCTTACCGTGGAAAGCCACAAGCAGAACCATTAATGTTTCGATATGCTAATACCTTCTATCAATTGGAAGACTATTACCTAGCTGGATATCAATTTGAGCGTTTTGTAACTTCGTACCCAAATAGTGATAGTTTAGAATTGGCTGCTTATAAATCTGCCAAAAGCTATTACGAATTATCTCCAAGATATTCATTAGATCAAACTGACACCCATACTGCTATGGAAAAACTGCAAGTGTTTGTAGATAAATTTCCAGAATCAGAATACAGGGAAGAAACCAATAAACTGGTTTTTGAGTTAAGAAGAAAATTAGAAAAAAAGGATTATGAAGTAGCCAGTCAATTCTTGCGTATTTCAGACTATAAAGCTGCCATAGAAGCTTATAGTAATTTTATTAGCGATCATCCTGGGTCTATTTACAGACCTAACGCATTTTATGAAAGAATGGAAGCTGCCTATTTGTTGGCCATAAATAGTGTTCCCTCCAAAGTGGAAACTAGATTAAAGGCGGCCAAAAAACATTACGATAGTTTTATAAAATATTATAGTGAATCCGATTTCCGTTCCGATGCAGATGAAATGCTACAGGACATTGACAAAAGATTGTCACAATTGGAGACCTCTCAAACAGCAATTAATTAAGGATATGAGTGATATTAAAAACAGCGATGCCCCTATCAATACAACAACGATTGATAAGAATTTGGTAGATGCTCCAACTAGCAACATTTATGAGGCCATCTCTATTATTTCAAAAAGAGCAGGCCAGATCAATAGCGATATCAAAAAAGAGCTATTGGAAAAATTGGATGAATTTGCTACTTACAATGATAGTTTGGAAGAGATTTTTGAAAACAAGGAGCAGATAGAAGTTTCCAAGTTTTATGAAAAGCTTCCTAAGCCACACGCACTTGCAGTACAAGAGTGGTTGGAAAACAAAATTTACTATCGCAATACTAAGGACGAAGAACTATAAGTTTACGGTATGTCTGTTTTAAGCGGAAAAAAAGTATTACTGGGCGTAACTGCCGGTATTGCCGCTTATAAGAGTACCTATCTGGTTCGTCTGCTTATTAAGAAAGGAGCCGAAGTAAAGGTGATTATGACACCATCGGCTAAGGATTTTGTAACTCCTTTAACCCTTTCCACACTTTCAAAAAATGAAGTTTTTTCTTCGTTTACCAATGAAGATGATGATAATGCCCAATGGAATAACCATGTAGAGTTAGGCCTTTGGGCAGACTTTTTTATAATAGCCCCGGCCACGGCGAATACATTGTCTAAAATGGCACAGGGTCAGAGTGATAATCTATTGGTAGCAACCTACCTTTCCGCCAAATGCCCAATATACCTTGCGCCAGCAATGGATCTGGACATGTATAAACATCCAAGTACATTCGACACCTTTTCAAAATTAGAATCATTTGGAAATACGATCATACCTGCAGAAGAAGGGGAATTGGCCAGTGGCCTTATAGGTAAAGGCCGAATGGCAGAGCCAGAGCATATCATAGAATTTCTAGAAAAAGATATACTGGATCAACTTCCGTTAAAAGGAAAAAAAATATTGATTACCGCAGGTCCTACGTATGAAGCGATAGACCCTGTTCGTTTTATAGGTAACCATTCCAGTGGAAAAATGGGCTATGCCATTGCAGAAGCAGCAGCCATATTAGGTGCTGAGGTTTTTTTGGTTTCAGGGCCAACTAGTTTGCAGGTGGCAATTCCAGGTATACATTTGCACAAGGTTACTTCTGCAAATGAAATGTACGATGCGGCACACCAATATTATGAAAATAGTAATGTGGCCATTTTGAGTGCTGCTGTGGCAGATTATCGACCCAAAAATGTAGCCTCTCAAAAAATAAAGAAGAAAGAAGGGGAATTGCACATTGAATTGGAAAAGACAGAAGATATTTTAGCTTCTTTGGGAAAAACAAAACAACAGCAGTTTTTGGTAGGATTTGCCTTAGAGACCCAAAACGAGCTGGAGAATGCAAAAAGAAAACTGGAAAAAAAGAATTTAGACTTAATTGTGTTAAATTCGCTTAATGACAAAGGTGCTGGTTTTGGAACCAACACGAATAAAGTTACTTTTATAACCCGTGACAATAAAGTGATCCCTTTTGAAGTTAAGGATAAGAAAGAAGTAGCTTACGATATTTTACAACATATTATAGATCACATCAATGCGTAAAATTTTATTTTTAATAATGGTATTGGCAAGTTTTGGAACTATTATTGGACAGGAACTTAATGCCACTGTTACCATAGATGCCCAACAAACAGGACAACCCAACTTTCAGGTATTCCGTACTTTAGAACAACAACTAACAGAGTTGCTTAACAATACCTCATGGACAAATCGTGAATACAAGAACCAAGAACGGATTGACTGTAATTTCACATTGATTATTACCAGTTTTGAATCGACTTCTTTTGAAGGTTCCCTTCAAGTGCAAGCTTCACGACCTATTTATGGTTCAATTTACGATTCTCCTATTTACAATTACAACGACCGTCAATTTAGTTTTGAGTATAGTGAATTTCAGCCCTTGGTGTTCAATATCAATACCTTCGATTCTAATTTAGTATCGGTGTTGGCTTACCATGTGTATACGGTAATTGGTTTAGATGCAGATACTTTTAGCCTCAATGGAGGTCAGGAATACTTTGATATAGCCAAGCAGATTGTGAATACAGCTGCTTCAAGTAACTTCTCCGGATGGAAGGCTACTGATGGATCCCAATCTAGATTCCGATACAATGATGCAATTATATCTAATGTGTATCAGGAGTTTCATGATGCCATGTATACCTATCACCGTTTGGGGATGGATTTAATGGAATCCAATCAAGCTGAAGCTAAGCAAAAGATTATTGAAGCAATTTCCAATCTTAAAAATGTAAATGATCGTAGACCTAATTCATTTCTTTTAAGAACATTTTTCGATGCTAAAAGCGATGAACTTGAAGCTATTTTTAGTGGAGGTCCAAAAGTGGATATCAATAAACTTGTGGAACATTTGAATAGAATTGCACCAACCCGAAGAAGTAATTGGAGTAATATTAAATTATAAATTCCTGAAGTTGCAGGAATCCCAAAACTCCCTTATTTTTAGTGGGAGTTTTTTTATGACCCTTTTTTAAATTGATTACATCACTTTCCATAAAAAATTACGCCCTCATTGAAGACATAAAAGTTGACTTCAATGAAGGACTGACTATCATCACTGGTGAGACCGGAGCTGGTAAATCCATTTTACTGGGAGCTTTAGGACTTGTTTTGGGAAATCGTGCAGACCTAAAAGTGATGCGCAATATGGATCATAAATGTGTGATTGAAGCTCATTTTTCTATAGAAAGTTATGATTTGCAGGATTTGTTCTCCCATAATGATTTGGATTATGAAAAGGAGACTATTCTTAGAAGGGAGATCCTCCCCAGTGGAAAATCCAGAGCATTTGTAAATGATACGCCAGTTACCCTTCAGCAAATGCAAGCATTGGGAGAACGGCTTATAGATGTACATAGTCAGCACGATACACGAACATTAGCTACAGAAACTTACCAGATGGAGGTGGTAGATGCCTTAGCGGGAAATAACCTCCTATTGCAGGATTATAAAAATAGCCTTCAGCAATATCGTACATACAACAAGCAACTTGCCCTTCTTAAAGATGAACGAGAACGTGCCCTGAAAGATTTGGATTACCACAATTTCTTGTATACAGAATTGGTAGAGGCTAATCTTGTTTCTCTTCAGCAACAGGATTTGGAAGAAACTTATGAAACACTAAACAATGCGGAACAAATACAAGAGACGTTAGCATTGGTTTCAAAATTGCTTTCAGATGAAATGACAGGCAGTATCACGACATTACGGACTGCACTGAATGAATTGAGTAAGATTCAGAATTTTTCTGCTTCTTATGACGATTTGTGGAATCGGGTAAACAGTGCGGTGATAGAATTGGATGATATTGGTGACGAAGTTTTTAAAGTAGCCGATCAAATAGAAGCCAATCCGCAATTGCTTATAGAGGTGCAGGATAAAATGCAGGTTCTTTTCAGGTTACAGCAAAAGCATGCAGTATCCAGTATTTCTGAACTGTTGACCATTCAAGAAGAGTTGGCCAAGAAAGTAGATGCCTCTTTCCAAATAGATGGCGATATAGAAGCTCTAGAAAAATCAGTTAAAGAAACAGAAGAGCAATCCCTTGCTATAGCTGGTAAATTGAATACAAACAGAAAGGATGCAATTCCAGTTTTGAAAGACAAGTTAGAATCGTTTTTGCACGGACTAGGCTTGCCCCATGCAAAATTTGAATTTCAGATAACTGAATTGGAGGAATTTAGAAAGGATGGAAATGCCCAATTGCAATTACTTTTCACAGCGAACAAAGGAGGAACTGCTGGACCATTACAAAAGATTGCTTCTGGTGGAGAAATGAGTAGAATTATGTTGGCCATAAAGGCAATCCTTACAGAATATAAAGAGTTGCCTACGTTGATTTTTGATGAAATCGATACTGGAGTTTCTGGTGAAATTGCACATAAAATGGCCGAAATCATGGCTATAATGAGTAAGCGGATGCAAGTGTTGAGCATTACGCATTTACCACAAATTGCTGCTAAGGGAGATCATCACAAAAAGGTATTTAAAAAAGATATAGAAGATACTACGACAACACATATAAAGGATCTAAATTCTGAAGATCGTATTATAGAAATTGCCCAAATGATAGGCGGGAGTACCCTAAGCGATTCTGCCATTGCACACGCAAAGCAATTATTGAATTAGTGTATCTTTGCAGTTCGATAATTTAGAAATTAACCACACAGGACTATGTCATACAACTTACTAAAAGGAAAACGAGGAATTATTTTTGGAGCCCTTGATGAAAATTCCATTGCTTGGAAAACTGCAGAACGGGTACATGAAGAAGGAGGGAGTATTGTACTAACCAATGCGCCTATAGCCATGCGTATGGGGCAAATAAACGAACTAGCCAAAAAAACAAATTCTGAGATCATACCGGCAGATGCAACCAATTTGGAAGATTTGGAAAATTTGGTCGAAAAATCCATGGAAATCCTTGGTGGAAAACTGGATTTTGTATTGCATTCTATCGGGATGTCCGTAAATGTGAGAAAAGGAAAACATTATACCGATCAAAAATATGATTGGACTCAGAAAGGATGGGATGTCTCTGCACTTTCTTTCCATAAAACCATGCAAGTTTTGTATCAAAAAGATGCTATGAACGAATGGGGAAGTATTGTGGCGTTAACTTATATGGCAGCACAACGTGTATTTCCAGATTATAATGATATGGCAGATAACAAGGCGTATTTAGAATCTATTGCACGAAGCTTTGGATATTTCTTCGGAAAGGACAAAAAAGTACGGGTAAATACCATTTCGCAATCTCCAACCCCAACAACCGCTGGGCAAGGTGTAAAAGGATTTGATGGTTTTATTGCATATGCAGATAAAATGTCACCACTTGGCAATGCTACAGCGATGGATTGTGCCAATTATACGGTATCTCTTTTTAGCGACTTGACCAAGAGAGTTACATTACAGAATTTATATAACGATGGAGGTTTTTCTAATGTTGGTGTGAGTAATGAAGTAATGGAAGCATTTTTGAAAGAATAGCTACGAAATAAAAAAGAATATTCATTGTAAGAAGCCCTCTAAACTAGAGGGCTTTTTTTGTTCTTTATCGATGAAAAATGATATTTGTCGGTAAAAAATATTGAATTAAAAAAACTTTTGTAGTTCCCCTTTTTTTTAGATATTTTTAGTCTTTATTAACTAATCTATTAATTTAACTTCAAATTATGAAAAAATTTACTTTACTAATTGCGATGTTGTTATGCGCAGTTGGTTTTGGTCAGAACCTTTCAGATGTCTCTGCTTCAGAGTATGCTAAGGTTGCTAATGCCAACCAGAAAGTTGTAAAACTTACCAAAACTACACAAATCGCTTCTACTGCTGTAGCTCAAGAGAGTGTAGCTATTTCTCGACGTGCTGAGCTTCCAGAGCCAAGTGCTGAAATTCAAGCTATATTAGATAAACTTGCTGCAGCGGGTACCGTGGCTTCAAGTGATGATACTGACATTCTTACGGTATCAGAAAAGAATGCCTTGGTAGCATATTACGAGCAAGGAAACAATACAAATAGTTTTGCTCCTGGAGATGTGTATGCATACAATCTAAGAGCTTCTTGTGGAAATGATTTTGGATCTTTCCCATTGACTGGACCTTATGATATTGTACCTATCATTACAGATCCTGGCGTGTCTTTATTTGCTGGAGATTTAAATGATGATGGAGATGCCTTTGGTTTGGATGTTGACTTTGGAGTTAGTACAGACTTAGTATCCATTGATTTAACAACTGGTACGCCTACTGTGGTTTCTACCTTATCTGGATTACTTGCTGGTCATAACCCTTCTGGTTTTGCTTGGGATTCTTCTTCAGGTACTTGGTATGTATTGTCTACGGACGGTCCAACTACAAACCTATATTCACTAGATCCTGGAACAGGAGTATTGACAGACATTGGAGACTCTGGTTTTGATTTAGGAATTTGGTTGGCTATCGATCAAAATGGAAATGCATTTTCTGCTTCTATAGGAACTGATAGTTTATTCTCTATAGATCTTACTACTGGAGCAGCAACACTTGTTGGTCCTTTAGGTATTGATATTAGTTTTGCACAGGATGCAGATTTCGATCCAGATACCAATACTCTTTATATGGGTGCTTACATTGGTGGTGGAGTAAATTTCTTTGCCTCTGTAGATACTACTACTGGTACAGCTACTACTTTAGGGACTATTAACTCAGACTGTTGTGAAGCAGGAATGATTGCTATAGAAGGTACTCCTTCTACAGGACCTTCTTGTAGTGAGTCTAACCCATCAAATACTTTTGAAAACGGATTTACTTCTTCTTCAGATACACCTCAAGTTATTGGTGCTGATATTACCGTACCAGCAGATAATGACTTAAGTCTTACACAACTTATCACTAACTTCATCATATTTGATGGTGACGGTATTGATACTGCTGATATTATGGTATATGGAGATGCTGCTGGTTTACCTGATCCCGGAAACGTGATAGGTTCTGCACTTGCATTGGCTCCAACAGCACAACCTATTATTGGTGATTTCCCTGCTAACCCAGGACTGGATATTTTAGAATTGACTTTCGATTTACCAACAGCTATCGATTTAGCTGGAACTAATGGATCTACCACAACTTATTGGATTAGTGTATACGTTACTACAACTCTTGGTAATAGTTCCTTCTGGGAATTCTCTACCGCTTCAGTAGTAGGTAATGATGGTGTATTCTCTGCAGATAATGGTGCAACTTGGGGTATCGCTCTTGGTGGAGCGGATCAGGTATACACTTGGAACGGAAACTGTACTCCTATTATAGTACCACCACCAACAGGTTGTTTAACTGGTATCTATGATGACAGAACTGCTTTTGATGCAGAATTGGCTACAGGTACAGCTTTCTTAGAAGATTTTGCTGGAGGACCAGGAGCTATTGCAGCTTGTGATGGACCTATTAATGATGCAGGAAACAGTTGTTTTGCTGCTGGTGAGATCCTAGCTGGTGTTGAAGTAACAACTTCTACTCCCGCAAATCCAGATCCTATAGTTTTTGTACCAGCTGGAGCATTTAGTAATACTTCTGATGTAGTAGGAGCAAACCAATTTGCTTCCTTTACTATTATCAACTTCCCTAACAATGATGTAAATGCATTTGGATTTGATCTATCTGTTTTGCTAAATGGATCTAACGTTGATGTTAGAATATTTGGAACAGGTGGACTTATTGAAACGGTAACAGTAGATGGTACCAGTACTGGACCAGTATTCTTTGGATACATTGCTGATGAAACTGTTGTAAGTGTTGAAATTGAAGACCTAGGGGCTGGAGAAGCTGAATTGATAGGACAATTGGCATTTGGTAACTGTAACCCAATAGATGAAGATGTTTGTGAAGGAGCTGCCGAGATTGCTTGTGATGATGTTGTTGTTGGTGATACTAGTGACAACACAGATACAGGTGGAGCAAATGACTCTAACGATGAGTGGTATGCTTTTGAAGGAACTATTCCTGGACAAATGGTAACTGCATCACTTTGTGATGGAGGTACTGCTTTCGATTCTGTATTGACAGTTTATAGTTCTTGTGGTGGAGCTGTAGTAGTTAGTAATGACGATACTTGTGGATTACAATCTGAAGTTACTTGGCTATCAGACGGTGCTACAACTTACTACATTGCTGTAGAAGGTTTCGACAACACAGAATCTGGACCATTTAGTTTAGCTATAACGTGTGTTGACCCACCAGCCAATGACCTTTGTGATAATGCAGAGCCAATTGGTTGTGGAGATGTTCTTTCGGGAACTACCATCAATGCTACAGATGATACAGCTGCTGCTCCTGATTGTGATACTACAACTAGTGCACCTGGTGTATGGTATATTTATGAAGACACAAGTGGATTAGTTACAGATCTATTAGTTTCTACTTGTAGTGGTAATACTGACTATGACACTAAGATTTCTGTATACACAGGAGATTGTAGTGCATTGCCATTAACTTGTGTTGCTGGTAATGATGACTCTGCAAACTGTACAGACTTCCAGTCTGAAGTAGAATGGCAAAGTGATGGAAACACAACATACTACATCTTAGTTCATGGATTTAATGGAGCTCAAGGTAACTTCGATATTTCATTAACATGTACTATCGTACCTCCACCAAATGATGATATTGCTGATGCAATTGACTTAAACCAATTCGATTGTCCTTGGACTGACGAAGATGTTGCTATGCCAGGAGCTACTACTGAAGCTGGTACTCCAGCAGATTGTGATATCAACGGAGCAAATGGAGTTTGGTATACCTTTACTCCAATCGCCGATGGATTCATTAGAGGAACAGTTGCTTCTCCTGCAGGAATTACTTCTGTAACTTTCTACTCAGCACCAGACGAAACTTCTACAGAAGATGAGTTGGTATTGGTAGATTGGTTTGAGAACCAGTGTTTCCCTAACACTACAGCAAGAATTCCAATCGTAGCAGGACAGTCTTACTACTGCTTCGTAGTGAACTCTGGTGGAATCACCGATATCGTATTCGAAGAGTGTGATGACACACTTGGAACTAGCGATGTTATCATCGAAGGATTCTCTTACTATCCAAACCCAGCAATTGATGTAGTTAACTTATCTGCGGCTCAGACCATAGAAAAAGTTGAAGTATACAACATGCTAGGTCAGAAAGTATTAGATCAGAAAGTGAACGCAGTCAGTTCACAAATAAATGTTGCTCAATTAACTCAAGGTACTTACTTAATGCAAGTATCTGTAGATGGTAAGGTAGGAGTCTACCATATCATTAAGGAGTAAATTTTATAGTTAATAAAAGTAAAGCCGCCCTGATTTTTCAGGGTGGCTTTTTTTATTGTGTATTTTTGTGCTCTATGAAATTGAACTATTCGTTTATCATACCTGTTTATAACAGGCCACAAGAAGTTAAAGAGCTTTTAGAAAGTTTTTTAGGCGTGTCATTCCCAGAACCCTTTGAAATTGTCATCATAGAAGATGGTTCTACAGAATCTTCAGAGGGTGTCGTAAAGACTTTTTCGGACAAGTTGGATATATCTTATTACTATAAGTCAAATTCGGGACCAGGAGACTCTAGGAATTTTGGTATGAGGAAGGCCAAAGGAAATTACTTCATTGTTCTGGATTCTGATTGCCTATTGCCAGAGCATTATTTGGATTCGGTAGATTCATACTTAAAAGAAAAATATGTAGATTGCTTTGGTGGTGCAGATGCTGCTCATGAAAGCTTTACCCCTTTACAAAAAGGGATCAATTATGTGATGACTTCTTTTTTTACTACAGGTGGAATTCGCGGAAGCAAACAAAGCGTAAACAAATTCGAACCCAGGAGTTTTAATATGGGAATTTCCAAGGAAGCCTTTCAAAAAACCAACGGTTTTGCAAAAATTCATCCAGGGGAAGATCCAGATCTTTCTCAACGGATTATAAAGAATGGTTTACAGACCGCATTTATTCCAAATGCCTTTGTATTTCATAAACGGAGAATTTCATGGAAAAAATTCTATACGCAGGTTAGAAAATTTGGAGCCGTACGCCCCATATTGAACAAATGGCACCCAGAAGCGGCCAAAATTACATTTTGGTTTCCCACATTATTTATTGTTTTTGTAATGGGATCCCTATTAGGAGGCTTTTTGTACCATTGGGCTCTTTTGGTTCCATTGGTTACATATCTTCTATTGATCTTTTTCCATGCTTCATATCAAAACAAAAGCATAAAGATTGGAGGTCTCTCCCTAATTGCGTTGTTTATTCAGTTTTTTGGATATGGAACGGCGTTTTTATCATCTTCCTTTTATATAGGGCTTTTAAAGAAAGACCCAGAAAAACAATACCCTCATTTATTTTTTAAGTAATTTTAGTCAGTGACCAAAAGTACAAAGACATACAAGGCTTCAAAGTTGAGGTCGTTTCTATTTTTCTTGCTACTTGCCATGATATTTTGGATACTGGCAAAGTTTTCTAAAGAAACGACTACATTGATATATGCCAATGTGAACTTTGAAAACCTTCCTGAAGGCACATCTGTTGCATCCAAAAACTCTGAAAAATTATCTTTTGAAATGCAAACGAATGGTTTTAAAGCACTTTCGTATTCATTTAATGATCCTTCCATTTCAATAGATCTATCCAAATATTATAAGGAGGGTGATTCTGTAGTAGTTATTGAAAAGGTAGATCTCGTAAAACTGATAGCTTCACAATTGGATAATGGTACGGGGATCAATAATCTTTCTTCAAGTCCCTTTATAATCAGTTTAGATAGGTTAGAAACCCGAAGGGTTCCTGTTAAATTAATGGCTGAAATCCAATATAGAGAAGGGTATAGAAGTCTTGGAAATATAACAGTAAAGCCAGACTCTGTAACGGTTATAGGCCCTTCAAATAAAATAGACCCCATTTCATATATAGAAACAAAACTCTTGAGTGTTAAAAATGCTTCCGAGCAAATAGATGAAAAGTTGACCTTAGTACCGCCAGAAGATAAAGAGGTTTCCATTAATTTAACAGAGGTTACTATATTGGTAGAAGTGGAAGAGTTTACGCAAAAACAATTCAAAATACCTATCGATTTAATTAATGTACCTCAGGAAGTAGAAGTTCGATTATTGCCTGATGAAATAGCAATATCTTTTGACATAGCGATGAGTCATTTCAATGCAGTTTCAAAAAGTGACTTCAAGTTGGTATGTGACTACAAAAAGAGAAATGAAGAAGAAAGTTTTTTATTACCAATCTTAAAAGAGTTTCCCAAGGATTTATACAATGTAGAATTAGCTACTAAAAGAGTAGAGTACTTAATATTCAAATAAATTGAAAATAGTAGGGCTTACTGGAGGAATAGGTAGTGGTAAGACCACGGTGGCAAAAATGTTTGCCGAATTAGGAGTTCCTGTATATATCGCAGATGTAGAAGCTAAATTGCTAACAGACAGATCCAAGGTGATACGTCGTAAAATGATTGCCCTTTTAGGAGAGGAAACCTACCATAATGATACATTGAATAGACCCTATGTAGCCCAAAAGATTTTTAATGATAAAACTCTCTTAGAACAGGTAAATGCGATCATTCACCCTAAGGTTGGTCAACATTTCAATAGGTGGGTAAAAAAACAAAAAGGAGCCTATTGTATAAAAGAAGCTGCCATTCTTTTTGAAAGTGGTGGCTATAAAAATTGCGATTATATCATATTGATCACCGCTCCCAAAGAAATAAGGATTAAAAGGGTGTTAGAACGCGATACGACAACCAGAGAAGACATTGAGAGTAGGATGTCACATCAGTGGAAGGATGAAAGAAAGAAGTCACTATCCCACTTTCATATTGAAAACACCGATCTCACTACTACAAGAAGAAAGGTAGAAGAGGTACATAACCACTTGCTAAACAGTTAGAAAACCTTCAAAACTGTCTTGTGTTAACGTTAGGTTAAACAGCCCAACGTCTAAATGTTAAAATCTTACTTTTGGATCATGAACAAAAGGTTGTTTGCCCTACTTATCGGTTCCATGACGTTGTCCCTATTAGGCATCATTTTTGTTCAGGGATATTGGATTAACAATGCTTACAAGGCTAAAGAAGATCAATTTACTTTTAGTGTAAGACAAGTTCTAACCGAAGTATCCAAAAGTATTCAACTTAGGGAGATAGATGATTATTATCGCTTGTACAATGGATTGATAGAGGATTTAGAAGCACCCAATAGTGTGAGTGTTAATGAATTGATCTACAGGATTGTAAATGAAGATGAAAATGAAACCATCATATTTTCCGATGGAATTATAGAAGAGGATTACAAACTTTCAACTGGTTTTTTTGATACTGAGATTGACAGTATTGAATTCAAGAAAATTACCAACAAACAGAAAACGACCAAAATAATTGGATCATTGGATGGAAGTAGTTTTACAACCCAGACTCAGGTTAACTTCAAAAGGTTACCAGATTATGAAAGAAAACAATTTGAAACGTTTATTAGTAACATCTCTTCCAGAACCCCAATACACAAAAGGGTTGAAAATGAAGAGATCAGTGATTTGATTGATAAAGAATGTAGAAGAAGGGGATTGGAACCAAAATTTGAATATGCCGTGTATAGTAACGAATTGGCTACTAAAATACATTCCAAGAATTTCGATCTGGACCCATCCAGTACCTACGGTGTACCCTTATTTGTAAATGATAATTTCAATACGAGTTATAAACTCTATGTAAATTTTTCGAATAAAGGAAAAGTGGTGCTGAATACGATTTTAGGAATGGCTCTTTTATCATTGGCGTTTACTACAGTAATCATTTTGGCTTATTCCAATGCATTACGACAAATTTTTAAACAACGTCAGATATCACAGATTAAAACGGACTTTATCAATAATATGACCCATGAATTTAAGACACCCATTGCAACCATTAACTTGGCTTTGGATGCGCTTAAAAACCCTAAAGTAGCTGACAATAAAGAATTTATATCCCGTTATCTTAAAATGATCCGGGACGAGAATAGACGTATGCATGCACAGGTAGAAAATGTATTACGTATATCCAAGCTAGAAAAAAATGAACTGGATATTCCAAAGACACGTATTAAGCTTCACGAAATTGTAGAAGACGCCATTTCGCATGTAAGTTTAATCGTGGAAGATAGAGGAGGATATATGGAGACTCACTTTGATGCAATGAAGTCTTCCGTGCTGGCTAACGATCTACATCTTACCAATGTAATTGTAAATATACTGGATAATGCCATAAAGTATTCAGAAGAACCTCCAAAAATTGATATCTATACAGAGAATGTGAAAGATAGTATTCTACTTAAGATTCAAGATCAGGGAGTTGGAATGACAAAAGGCGTTCAGAAAAAAATATTTGAAAAATTCTATCGCGAACACACAGGCGATATTCACAATGTAAAAGGGCATGGTCTCGGATTATCTTATGTAAAAAGGATATTGAACGATCACAATGCCGAAATATATGTAGAAAGCGAAAAAGGTAAGGGGAGTACCTTTGTTATAAAAATGCACTTAATATCTTAGAAATATGGAAACAGAAAACAAAAAAATCTTGTTAGTTGAGGATGATCCAAATTTTGGAACTGTACTTAAAGACTACCTTTCAATGAACGATTATGATGTAACCCATGCCAAGAATGGAATGGAAGGGTTCGAAAAATTTAAAAAGGACGATTTCGATCTTTGCATCCTAGATGTCATGATGCCCTATAAAGATGGGTTTACCTTGGCAAAGGAGATTCGAGAAAAGAATGAGGATGTGCCAATCATCTTTTTAACCGCTAAGGCTATGAAAGAGGATGTATTAAAAGGATACAAAGTTGGAGCAGATGATTATCTAAACAAACCTTTTGATAGTGAAGTCCTTTTAATGAAAATAAAGGCCATCATACAACGCAAGGCAACAGATTCTATAGCAGATAGCAAACAGTTCGAATTTAATGTTGGTAACTTCCACCTTAATTCCAAGCTCCGTTTCTTAACGTATAACAACGAAGATCCCATAAAGCTATCTCCAAAAGAAAATGACCTACTTCGCCTTTTGGCATTGCATAAAAATGATTTAATGCCACGAGAACTAGCTTTAACAAAGATTTGGAGAGACGATAATTATTTCACCTCTCGAAGTATGGATGTGTACATTGCAAAGCTTAGAAAGTATTTGAGTAAAGATGATGGTGTAGAGATCATCAATATTCATGGAGAAGGTTTCCGTTTGGTTGTAAAAGACGAAGTAGACCGATAATCTATAAAATTAAGTGGAAAAAACACCTTGATCCCGTTATGGGGTTTGGGTGTTTTTTGTTTTAATGAAATCAATGATTTCCAAAGGAGATACTTTATAATCGAACCAATGGATTTCATAATTTTTTTGAAACCAAGTCCCTTGTCGTTTGGCAAAACGGCGCGTATTTTTCTTTATTTCTGAAATGGCTTCTTCCATGCTTAATTCCCCTTTAAAATGTCGAAATAATTCACGATAACCAACTGTTTGGAGGGCATTCAGATGGCGATATGGGAATAAGTCTTTAGCTTCACTTATCAATCCTAAGTCTACCATTTGATCTACTCTGTTATTGATACGTTCATAGACAGTTTCCCGTTCTGCTTGTAACCCAATGTATAAAGTGCGAAAAGGGCGTTTGGGCTGGGATTGGTTTAAAAATGAAGAATAAGGTTTTCCAGAAGCGCGGTATATTTCGAGCGCCCTAATTACTCTATGAGGGTTCTGGATATCTACCTTTTCATAATGCATAGGATCTATATCCTTCAATTCATTTTGTAAAAAGGCAAGCCCCTTTTCTTTTAACTCACTATTTAATTTTTGTCTAATTGAAGGTGACACCTCTGGAAATGTGTCTAATCCCTTTACTACAGCATCAACATATAATCCAGACCCTCCAACCATCACTACACATTTATGTTTTTGAAAAAGCTGGTTTAACAACTGCAACGCATCTTTTTCGAAATCACCCACACTATAATCCTGATGAATACTCAGATTTTGGATAAAATGATGTGGAACAGCTATCAATTCCTCAGGAAAAGGAACCGCAGTGCCAATATTCATTTCTTTAAAAAACTGCCTAGAATCTGCAGATACAATTTCAGTAGAAAATGCTTTTGCAATTGCAATGGAAAGTGAAGTTTTACCAATAGCGGTGGGACCAACAACACATATAAGCAACGGTTCTTCTTTCATCAGAAATCCAGTTCGGGATTTAGTAGATCGCCACATCTGTGACAAAACTTAGCGTCATCTTTATGATGGCTTTCCCCACAATTGAGACAATTTTGAGTATTGGTGTCAATATGCTCAGAAGCTCTTGTATACTCTGCCGTTACTATCCCAGTAGGTACGGCAATGATGCCATAACCCATAATCATAATAATACTTGCAATAAACTGCCCTAATGGGGTGGCTGGAGAGATATCACCATAGCCCACCGTTGTTAAGGTTACGATACACCAATATACGCTGTGAGGAATACTATTGAAACCATTCTCTTCTCCTTCCACTAAATACATAATGGTTCCGGAAATAATGGAAATGATAAGTACTGCAAATAAGAAGATCAATATTTTGGCGCGACTGTGTAATAAGGCTCTTCTGAGTTTGTTGGATTCTCCAATATAACGAGTAATCTTAAGAATACGGAATATTCTAAGCAGGCGTAAAGCTCTAACTGTGAGTAGGTAATTGGACCCAACAAGGATGAAAGATAAATACAATGGAATGGTAGAAAGGAAATCGATAATACCATAAAAGCTAAATATATACTTAAACGGTTTTTTAACCGTGACAATTCGAGCAATATATTCTAACGTAAAGAAGATGGTAATGACCCATTCGCCTATATACAGAAGTTCATGGTATTGGGCATCAATACTGTTTACACTTTCCAACATCACAAACACAACACTTAAGATGATGAGAATCAGTAAAATGAGATCAAATGCCTTTCCAGCAGGAGTATCTGCCTCATAAATGATGTCATGTAATTTTTTTCGCCAAGGATTCATCAAGCCGTATGTTTTATGAGCTTTAAAGGTAAAGAAGTTTATTTATATGGCAGTTTCTTTAGGTAAGGGGACGATCTTAAGAACTTTATTTTTTCTAAGATATCCTTGAATAATATGTTGGGCATCCCTATTGTCTTGCATGGGTGTAATAATGGATCTTAAAACTTCCGTATTGGTAATTTGAAAATTGAGGTTGAAAAAACCAAACCCTTTGTATTGTCCATTTTCAATAAGGATGACAGAGCGTTCATCAACATCTCTACCTTTATCAATAATAAGCATGTGTTTATTATCGTAGCTATTGTCATTCAAAAAATTCTGTACACGTTCATTGTAATTTTCTGAAGTTTCCTGTTGAATACATGCTCCATGGCATTCTTTTACAGAATATGAAAAACAACTTCCCTTTACTTTATGCAGTCCCGTTAGTTTCTGACATAACTGGTAATTTTCTGTGACCTTAAATAGCACAGATTTAGCCTGCGGGTAATTGGTAAAGGTGGTGATGGCCTTTTTTTTGTGGTTAGCTTTTTCAATTTTTAGTTGAATATATCCAAATTCATCTACAAAAGAGCTAAGCTGGTATTGATATAAAGTCCGTCGTAATGCCCTATTATAGGTAGGTTTGTTTTGTTTTATTTCTTCACTTTCCTTTAAAAGAGCAACCAATTCACTCCCGGTTAACTCATAACTTACCGAGGTGATTTCTAGCTGAATCTTTTTAGACTTTCTATTGTCACTTGTAAAATGTTGGGTGAGACGTTTCTTAATGTTTTTGCTCTTCCCAATATAAATAACATTACCTTCCTTATTGTACATATAATAGACTCCCGTTTCTGTAGGAGCCTCCCCAATCAAATCTAACAGTTTGGGTTCCAGATGGCGTTTGGGATCTTTCCTAACACTTTTTGTAATGATTTCCTTTTGGGTGTCCTTTGCCAATAACAACTTAAAAAGCTCCAAAGTGGCTTTGGCATCACCTTGTGCTCGGTGCCTGTCACTAATGGGAATCCCTAGCGAACGAACCAATTTCCCCAAACTATAGGAAGGCATATCTGGAATCAATTTCTGGGATAGTTCTACCGAACACAAACTATCTTTTTCAAAGGTATAACCTAAGCGATCAAATTCGGTAGTTAAAATACGGTTGTCAAACTGGGCATTATGTGCAACAATGATTGCCCCTTCGGTAATTTCAAGAATCCTTTTAGCAATTTCAAAAAATTTAGGAGCATTGCGTAGCATTTCATTGTTTATGCCCGTAAGGTTCACTACAAAGGGCTGGATTTTCCGTTCAGGATTTACAAGGCTCGAAAATTGATCTACAATTTGATGTCCGTCAAAACGATAGATTGCAATTTCGGTAATGCCTTCTTCATTGTACTTTCCTCCCGTGGTTTCAATATCTAAAATTGCGTACACCTAAATAATTTCGTTTTTTGTTTATCTTTTCTGAAAGGAAAGTTACGAATAATTACGCGCACCAAAAATGGCACTTCCAACCCGTACCATGGTACTTCCGTGTTCTATTGCTAAGGGATAATCTCCACTCATTCCCATACTTAAAATTGAAAGAGTGTTGAATTTTTTGCGAACCGTGTCAAAGGTTGATTTTAAAAAACTGAATTCTTTAGAGAGCTGTTCATGATTATCGGTAAAAGTGGCCATTCCCATAAGACCGACAATGGAGACGTTGTTCAGTTCATTTTCTTCAAGGGACGCAAGAAGAGATTCGGTTTCATTGGCACTCATTCCAAATTTGCTATCCTCTTCAGCAATCTTCACTTGTAATAGGCATTGAATAACCCTATCGTGTTTAGCAGCTTGTTTGTTGATTTCCTTGAGTAATTTAAAGCTATCTACGGCATGAACCATTGTTACAAATGGTGCCATGTATTTTACTTTGTTGGTTTGCACGTGACCAATCATATGCCATTCAATATCCTTGGGCATTTGTTCCCACTTACCAACCATTTCCTGGATCTTGTTTTCTCCAAAAATACGTTGTCCCGCATCATATGCTTCCATTAATGTAGTAACGGGTTTCGTTTTAGAAACTGCCACCAGCGTAACTTCATTGGGCAATGATGCTTTTACTCTTTCTATATTACCTGCAATACTGGACATTAAATCTTTAAAATATTAAATACTATTCTTAAAACTCATAAATGGTGACCCCGCTACGCAATTTAGGTTCAATATAGGTGCTCTTAGGAGGCATAACCAATCCTTCGTCTGCAATATTTTTCATTTCTTCAACCGTAATTGGGAGCATTCCAAAACCAACTTCATACATTTTGGTGTCTACCAAAGATTTTACATATGCTAAATCTTTCTTACCATGAGAATAGTCTAAACGCTGATCATTTCTGGCATCTTCAATTCCCAAAATTGGCTTCAAAACCGTATCGTATAGTATTTGGGTATCAAGAGCATCCAACGAATTGTTAAAATTATATTCCTGCTTTCTTAAGTACAGTGAATAAAACTCACCATCTAAGTACATACTGAAATGATGTTTTTTTGAAGGCTTATAATATTCACTTCCTCTATTTTCAATCCTATAATTGGTGTCCAAGTTAATTAAGAATTCTTCTTTACTCAAACCATTTAGATCCTTTACCAATCTATTGAATTCATAAATCTTTAGCTCACTTTCAGGAATGAGATACCCCATAAAAAAATTATAAGGCTCGTCTCCTGTATGGTTTTCATTTTCCTTGGATAAGTCTTTTGCCATAAGGCAAGATGAAGATGATCGATGATGGCCATCTGCAATATACAGGGCATCCATTTTAGAAAAAATCTTCTTTATTTCAGCAATGATTACCGGATCATCTACCCGCCAAAGAAAGTGAGTGTCTCTATATGTGGTGGTAAACTCATATTCTGGTCGTTCTTCCATCACCTTTTCAATCCGTTTTTGAAGTCTGTCATTATCAGGGTAGGTGAGTAAGACTGCTTCAGCATTGAAACCAACATCTTTTAAATATTCCTTAAATAGGGTTTCCCTGTACTCAATGGTTGCTTCATGTTTCTTTATGATATCCCCTTCATAATCTGCAACACTAGCGGCAGCGGTGATGCCATTAAATATATGACCATCCCTATTTACAATCTTATAAACATAAAAACAGGGAGTATCATCTTGGATAAAAACATGGTCTTCTTTAAATTCTTGGTACCTATTATAGACTAATCTGTACCGTTCTTTCCCTGATGTTTTTTTGTGATATTTGAAACCAGGGTTTATGACATGTAAAAAGGAAAATGGATTGTCGCGTAAACGTGCATCCCGTTGTTCTTGGGAATAACTTTCGTAGGAACGCGAAGCCACCAAGCTCACTTTATCACGAGTAGGACGAACCGCTCTAAATGGAAGTATTTTTGGCAAAACTCTTGTGTTTAGGCAAATTGCTTTGCCACTTTTTCTGCTTTTCTGCTTTCTGAATAATCATAGAAACCTTCACCGCTCTTAACACCCATTTTACCAGCCATCACCATATTTACCAATAGGGGACAAGGAGCGTATTTCGGATTTTTAAATCCATCGTACATCACATTAAGAATGGATAAGCATACATCTAATCCAATAAAATCTGCTAACTGTAAGGGCCCCATAGGGTGTGCCATTCCCAATTTCATTACCGTATCAATTTCTTGAACTCCCGCTACACCATTATAAAGAGTTTCAATAGCCTCATTAATCATGGGCATCAAGATTCTATTAGCTACAAAGCCAGGATAATCATTTACTTCTACGGGGACTTTGTTTAGTTTCTTCGAGATTTCCTCTACCGTTTTATAGATTTCCTCACTTGTACTGTATCCTTTAATAATTTCTACCAATTTCATGATAGGTACAGGATTCATGAAATGCATACCAATCACCATTTCTGGACGGGAGGTAGCCGCTGCTATTTGTGTAATGGAAATTGATGAAGTGTTTGAAGCTAGAATAGTATCATCTGGACAGAACTGATCTAAATCTTTGAAGATTTTTAATTTAAGATCAATATTTTCGGTAGCGGCTTCAACTACAAGACTTGCATATTCTACCCCTTCTTCTAAACTGGTGTACGTAGTGATGTTGGCCAAAGTTTGTTCTTTCTCTGCTTCTGTAATCCTTTCTTTGGCGACCATTCTATCCAAATTCTTGGCAATAGTTGCCATTCCTTTGTTTAGAGATTCTTCAGAAATATCAATAAGTTGAACTTTATAATCGCATTGTGCAAAAGTATGGGCAATTCCATTACCCATGGTTCCAGCACCAATTACTGCTACATTTTTCATTAAATCTAATTTTTATATGTTAACGGGACACCATGCCAAGGGCAATAGTCCCAGTTTCCGTTTAGTTTTTCTTGATCTTGAGGACAAATCTTTGATTCTACGAGCGCATTAAAAGGGGTTCTAAACGTAAATGTTTCACCATTTAAAAGGAAATTTAATTTTCCCTTTTCATAAGAATTTAAAATTTGATGTTGATCATTTTTGAAAATAAAAAACTTTAAGTGTTGACCTAATTGACCAAGCATTTGACTCATGGCAGGCTTTAGAATTCCTAAGATATTTCCAACTTCAGTACTTAACTCAGACTCTGGTGTTGGACTTATTTTGGATTGATCTGAAGCTAAAACCTCAATGGAGATTTCTTTTTCATTAAAACCTCCAAATGGGCTTATATCCAGATCAGTACAAGCTACAATTACATAATCTTTTAAGATGGTTTCAATTTCATTGATTACTCCTTCATTAGCAAATTGAGAGTCTTGTAATGATGCTCTCCAGTATTCCTTGGGCATAAGGAGTACTTGTTTCATATTGTCTCCATTCTTTTTGGTCTGAATAATTTCACTGAGAAATTTTGTAGCATCAATCTTTTCAGCTTTTTTTTGACCAAAAACAGCAGTGCTAATAGAAATCAATATAAATGTCAGAATATACTTCACTATAATAATTTGAAATTTTCTATGACTTGCATAGCAACCCGTAGTGCATTTGTACCTTGTTCTAGTGTAACAATGGGTGTTGTATCATTATTTATGGCATCGGCAAAAGTTTCCAACTCGTCTAAAATGGCGTTGTTGGAATCTATTTCTGGATTGTCAAAATAAATTTGTTTTTTAACTCCTTCCGCATTGGTAAGAATCATTGCAAAATCATCGGGCTCTTTTGGAGCGTCCTTCATTTTTACCACCTCACATTTCTTTTCAAGAAAATCTACAGAAATGTAAGCATCTCGCTGGAAGAAACGTGCCTTCCTCATTTTCTTCATTGAAATTCTACTGGCAGTAAGATTTGCCACACATCCATTTTCAAATTCAATTCGGGCATTCGCAATATCTGGAGTTTCAGAAATTACAGAAACACCACTGGCTGAAACTGCCTTTACTTCGCTATCCACAACACTTAAGATGGCATCGATATCGTGTATCATTAAGTCCAGCACCACCGGCACGTCAGTTCCTCTAGGATTAAACTCTGCCAAGCGATGGGCTTCAATAAACATAGGATTCTCAAACTTTTCCCGAACGGCCATAAAGGCGGGGTTAAAACGTTCTACATGTCCTACTTGCCCTTTTACATTATATTGGGAAGCCAGTTCAAGTAATTCCTCTGCTTCAGCAATAGTTTGCGTAATGGGTTTTTCTATGAATAGGTGTTTTCCGGCTTTAATAACCTTTTCCGCTACTTCAAAATGATAAATGGTGGGTGTTACCACATCAACCACATCGCAAGCCTCAATAAGTGCTTCCAATGACGGAAAGCTTTGATAACCGAATTCTTCTACAATTTTTTCTGAAGCTATGGTATCAGCATCAAAAAAACCAACAAGTTCATACTTGCTGGACTGATTGAGAAGTTTTAAATGAATTTTTCCTAGGTGGCCCGCACCCAGAACTCCTGCTTTTAGCATGGGCGTCTATTTTGCACAAAGATACCCTTTTTTGGATGAAATTTACACCACCCGAAGCGGGATTTCCGTAAGGGATTTTAGTAGCTTTGCGGCACTAGAAGTTTTTAAAATGAAACAACCTAGACTAGAAACCGATCGCCTTATCATACGTGAAATGCTTCCTACAGATCTGGAAGGAATGTTTGCAATGGATTCTAACCCTAATGTACATAGATATTTAGGTAATAAACCTGTACAATCCATTGAAGAATCTAAGAAAGCCATTGAAATGGTTAGACAGCAATATCAGGATCTGGGAATTGGCAGGTGGGTTATGGAAGAAAAAGACACAGGTAGCTTTGTAGGATGGACAGGGTTTAAGTTAAATATAGAACCCGTTAATGGTCATATTAATTTTTTAGACCTTGGGTATCGAATATTAGAATCTGCATGGGGAAAAGGGTACGCCAGTGAGTCAGTATTTGCCGTGATGGATTATATCTGTGAGCATTGGGATCATGATGTAATTTATGGAATGGCCATGACCAACCATCAGGCTTCCAATAAAATTTTGCATGAGAAAGTGGGTATGCGTTTAACAGGCACTTATGAACACGATGGAGATCCTTGTTATTTTTATGAAATCACAAAAGATGAATGGCTAGAACGTCGTAAATAATATGAAAGATACTTTTCTACATAAAGGCATGCGACGGAAATTGGTAGAAACCCTACAAAAAAAGGGGATTACAGATGAAGCTGTTCTTAATGCGATAAATGCAGTTCCTAGACATTTGTTCATGGACAGCGGTTTTGTAGACCATGCCTATGTGGATAAAGCGTTCCCTATTGCAGCAGACCAGACCATTTCTCAACCATATACAGTAGCTAGGCAAACAGAGCTTCTTCAAGTTAAGGAAGGGGATAAAGTTTTAGAAATAGGAACTGGGAGTGGTTATCAATGTGCTGTGCTTTTAGAATTAGGTACGATGGTTTATACCATTGAACGACAGAATGAGCTTTTCAAAAAAACCAGTCTATTCTTACCTAAAATTGGATATCGCCCCAAGAAAATGATATTTGGAGATGGTTATATTGGGTTGGAAGAATTTGCACCTTACGACGGCATTATAGTAACAGCAGGGGCTCCGTTTGTGCCCAATCCATTATTGGCACAGCTAAAAGTAGGAGCTAGATTGGTTATACCTGTTGGAGATGATGTGCAAATCATGACGGTTTTTACCCGAAAAAGTCTAACCGAATTCGAGAAAAAGGAATTCGGGGAATTTCGATTTGTCCCACTTTTGGAAGATAAAAACTAGCCTATCTTTTTTGAAAGGAAATGAATAACTCATCATCGGCTATTTCAGGATTATCTTGATAGCTTAGATTTAGTTTATCATCCACGAATTCAAAATTATAGTTATCACCCCAAGAAAGGTCTTCAATTATGATAACACTGTTTGAAAGCGTTGTAAAATTGTATGTCCCGCTTTCTGGTAGGTAGGGATACGTTGCACTTACATTGTTTTCTATGGTAACCTCCCTTTGGGCATTGTTAAAATTCCAGATTACATCACCGCTTTCAAGGTTTGGTGGCTGAGGTCCAAAAAAGGAATAGGATGTCATGTCCCAATCCCCATCTAAAGTTGTAACGGTAATTGGACCGTTGTCATCGTCGTTGTTGTAGGAAAGCATAACGATACAAAGTAGCATGAATAAAGTCTTTTTCATTTTTCTTTTTCTTCTTAGATGTGGTCTAAGTGAAACGTTGCGCAGTTTTATGTCTAATTCAAATACACATTCGAAATAAGTTGTTCCACTGTGGGATGATCACTACCTCCTGCAGGCTCTATGGTGATGTTGAAAGATTCTGCATGATCAATGTAGTTCATGGCAAATAACGCAGTTCCTTCTGGGATGATTCCCATATTGATCATTTCACCTTCTACATCGGCCCAGAGCTGGTAATCTCTATCTTTTGGAAGTTCTGGGAGCTCTGTGGCATTTAGATAAACTGTTTTATGAATATGATTCACATAGCTAATAGCACTAGCATTGGGTGATTTTTCATTACCAGTCATTATCAATTTTACAGTGTTGGGATCACTGATAATTTGATAATCATTGATTACGGCATCATAGTTTTTTACTAAGTCTTCAAGCTCCTCATTAATGACTTCATTTTGAGAACGGACCAATTCCAATTGGGTTTCGGTACTGTTCAATTTCATATATAGCCAAAATGAACTGACACCAAACAACAAGGCCAGTGCAGCAGCAATGGCTAAATAGGATTTTAATCCAGAACGATTCAATCTTTCGTTTTTCGGTGGTTCAGTTTCAGCAGAAATTTGTGCCATGATACTATTTTTGACCTTCGTGGGAGGTGCAATGGCATTTTCCATAGCCAATTTTTCAAAATCTATTTCAAGTTGCCGGTAGTGATTGCGTATTTCAGTATCTTGAAGATATCTTTCTACTTGCAGCTGTTCCATTTCTGACACGTCACCCAGTAAGTAACGTTCCAGTATTCCAGATTCTAGTATCTCCTTTTTTTCCATCATAGCATCCATTCAATTAAGAAACCAATAATTAAAATCATTTCTACCTGATATATATCCCTGAGCTTCCGTAGTGCCTGTTGGATATAAGATTTGAAAGTGCCTAACGGGACTCCCATTTCTTGATGAGCTTCCCTGTGAGTGAGCCCTTTGAAATAGACTAGATCCAAAGCTTTTTGATGGTGTTCTTCCAATTGTTGTATAGAACCATTCAACTTCCTTGTATCTATAGGGTTTTCTTCCGTTGCCGTGGTATCCTTATATACACCCAAATCCTCTGTTTGGATGAGCTTAGAGGTAGCTCGCAACTCGTTTAATGCAGTATTTCTTGCAATTCGGTAAGACCAGGTATAGAATTTTCCTTTATCTGGATAATACTTATCTGCGTTTTTCCAGATTTTCATAAAAGTTTCCTGAAGCACATCCTGAGCTAAGGCTTCGTCTTTACAAATTCTTAGAATAACCCCATAGAGTGCTCCGGAGTACTTGTCATAAAGACTGGAAAGCGCTTTTGCGTTTCCTTGTTGTAGTTGTTGTATGAGCAATAAATCAGATTGCATATAGGATCACGGATGTGTTAAAGTTAAGCAAAAATTGGAAGCCTCCTCATCCATCCTTTCGAATGCGTGTATATATCATTGAAAGCGCGCAAAACTTTTATTAAATCAAACTTTAAAAAATCAAGATCATGAAAAAAATCATTTTTATTTTATCGACTATACTATTATTCTCATTTGCACAAAATGCCATAGCTCAAAAAAAGAGTATTGTGGAAATAGCAATTGGAAACAAAGACTTTTCTACGTTGGTAACCGCATTAAAAGCAGCAGATTTGGTTGGGGCTTTGAAAGGCGATGGGCCTTTCACGGTATTTGCTCCCACCAACGATGCTTTTGCCAAAATTGATGGAAAGGTATTGGGAGATTTACTGAAACCCGAAAACAAGAAGACTTTGGCCAACATTCTAACGTATCATGTAGCAAGTGGTAATGTACCTGCAAAAAGTGTAGCAGCAGCATTAAAGAAAGGGAAAGGGAAAACTGAATTAACCATGTTGAATGGCTCAGGATTGAAAGTAATTCAAAAAGAAGGAAAGATTTGGCTAAAAGACAAGAATGGAAACTACAGTCAAATTGTAACTACAGATATCATGGCGAGTAACGGAGTGATTCATGTAATTGACACGGTAGTCATGCCAAAGTAAGTTGTTGTTTTTTAAAATTCGCTATGAAAAGGCCTCCCTTCGGGGAGGTTTTTTTGATAAAAAATAAACCGGTTCAACTTTTTTTCGAATAGGTACCCCAAAATTAACCTTTCGCTCGTTGAACCGGCAAACAACTAGTAATTATATTTTTATTTATCCATGATCATGTTCTAACAAACAAGTATGGCATCCATCGTAACCTTGGCGCAAACCAGTTTGCAGGTTACGATATGGCCTTTTATTCCTATGAGACATTTTGGGAACCCAAGGACAGTTGGCCGTATGTAATTCCATGGATTGTATATTTCCAATGAACGGGAAATCCCCTATATTGATTCTTCGGGTTACCCTACCAAATTCGGTTTTTCCCTTTAATTGTTTTACATCGATATCGTATACTCCATCTTTTATGGTCTCTGGAAATTCCAAGTGCAATCGCACGGTCGTGTTTTCCCGAGATTTTAAAGTCACATTCTTTAAAGACGCTATGCGATTTGTTTTTCCTACATTGTAGTATGCATATAATTTGGTTTCACGATCTAATTTTAGATTGCTCAAGGTAGCGGAGCCAGCCAAGCGTTTCAAGATTCTAACTTGAGCCGACACGGCTTGTGGGAGTTCCCTTAAATCGAATTCTATCACATTGTCACTACTTGTGTTTTTGAAGGAATTCACCGCAAAATCCATATCACTCTCACCTCCCGGCACATTGTCTTCTACATCAAAATTTTTCCAAGCGACGTTGCTTTTATTTCGTACTAGATTCACAAAATCCAATGATGTAGTGCTGGCCGAAAGTTCAGGTCGTGGGTTTTTTCTGCTATGGACTATGGCCACAAAGCAGTAGTGTCCAGTTGTAGGAACATCTGTAAATAGAAAGGGGCCTACAATTTTTATCTCTCCGGGTGCTACGGTTGCTGTTTTGGTATCGTCTATTTTATTTGCTAGCCAAACTGAAGGGGTAGGAAGAGTAGAAGGGTCTGCCCAATACAAGTCTACTTCGGCATCATCTGTTAAGATGCCATTTTTTTGCAATCGTACATATACAAAGTTAGTTTGTCCTTCTTCTACTGTTTCCGATAAGCTATCTGAAGCCATAGAGGCTGGAGTGCTAAGTGTAGCTTGTGGGTCTGTGATCTCATCAACCACATGGATAATATCTGGGCTCCTAGATAATCCACCACCGGCAAGAGGTTCTTGCCCATCATCTGTTAGATTATCCCGTACATATATGGCATCTGTACTGTACATATCATTAAGAGTAGTGATATCACCCGTACTCAGTGCTGTTCGCTGTCCTATGGTGGCAGTAGCTGGATTGGTTGGACTCAGGGTGTCTCCAGTTTCACCGGGCTTTCGGAAGAAGGTTCTCCCGTAATGCATGATAGATCCATAATCATAAGTCCCAACATCTTCTGTAATAAGTGTATGAATAGATGGATCATACCCTTCAGAACACATTTCCAACCGATCCCCTTCAATCTTTCGTTGAAACTGATCACAATCTCCATCGGTAATCTTACTCCATTGTACCGTTACAAAACTATCGCGATCTTCACGCAATTGCTCGTGATGAATTCCTAATTCGTGAAGAATTTCGTGAACCAAGTTACCCATCGTAAATCCGCCATCCAGATCGCAACGAATTTGGTTTTCACCATCTGCACGACCCGTATTTCCTCCACAACGACCATCAGTAGGATGGTCTATAAAGTTGATCCAAGAAACATCAGAAGCTACTTTAGGAACCAAGTTTACATGGGTATTTTCATTTACATGAGCAATGGCATTCTCTACAGTAGTTCTATTGGCAGAACCTACAGGGAAATCTGTGTCGTTAATTTCAAATGGTACTAGGCCATCTACCCAGTGTTGGTCAGTATCGATTAGTTTTAACCCCATAATTCAAAAAAAGGTGTTGTTGAATGATGAAGTAAAATTCAGATAATCAATACAAGAATACAAGAGTGGAACGCCCCTAAATAACACAGGAAAAACCCTGTATAAAATTCCCTAATCCAATAGGTTTAAAAACTTCAAGCCAAAGACAAAAGCACCCTTCTGTTGCCCTCCAAATTGAGAATGCACGTAATCTACCCTTAAGAAACGGAATTTACCCCACCCCAAATTATCGATACCAATAGATAGTTCACTATACGGCTTGCGACCTTCAGTATTCAGAATGTGTGCACCAGCTACTAAATTAAAATTCAATTGATTAATTCCAGGGATTTTGCCTAAAATCCATCCTTTGAAATCATGTTCTATATGTCCTTCAAAGTAACTCTTGTTAGTACTCAACTGATAATAAGGTAGTAGATTAAAAACATTGGTGTATGTAAAGGATGTTCCTACTCTGGTCTGGTTGCCATTGAAGTGTTGGTAATCTACAAAAGAAATATCATCGCCGTCTAGAAAAGTACCCCCTCTTAGATTATAATGTAGGGTTCCAATACTTCCTATATTGATATCTTGATACAAACGAGCTTTAAATTGGGTATAATTATAATTGCTGTTAGACGACCCAATTCCATTTTCAACAGCTAATGCCAATGCTGGATATTTATCATTTCCTAGATTGTACTTTCCATCTGGATAGGTCATGTATTTCTGACCAAACGTAATATTAGCGTTGAAAGATGATTTAATGATATCATGGGTTTCAATTCCAGCTTCTGGTATGTTGGCAATGGGATTGTTAGATGTATAATCTATGTCATCATCTGGCAAGATCACATAATCTGTTGTATTAAAAAGGGGCTTTCTTTTTTCATAACTCACATTTGCAAAAACACGTAATCCATTAAACCATTCTTGACTATATCCCAACCTTGCATAAGTGAGATCATATACCTTCATATAGTTTCTTTCAAAGAAAAGTGTTGAAATACTATTGATTAGGGGACTTATGGGTTCTGAAGTGTTGAATTGAGAAACCCTATTTCCACCAGCCAAAGAAAGCCGAAGGCGATTGATACGATTGAAGCTTTTTATGATACTACCGGTAAATCGCAAACGATCGTCCGAAATACCATATGTTGTGTTGAGGTTTGCCGAAATCCAACGGGTTCTATTGTCGTCATACCATTTAAAGAAATTTAAACCAGCACCACCATTCCATCCTTGTACGGTATTGAAATTAACACCGGGTAATGGTCCACGATAATCTATAGACCATTTGTGGTAGCTATTTTGATAGGAATAACCAAACAATGGGTCTAACAAACCAAACTTGTTCTTCTTTTGGTCTATGGAATCTAGATATGTTTTGGATTTTCTAAGTTCTTGGATGCTATCCTTACGGGTATAGTCGTTTACTTCTTCTAAGGTAAGTGGTACTGGACGGATCTGTTTCCAATATATGCTGTCCTTTTTATTGGCCAAAGGCTCAAAAAACAGTACTTCATTGCTAAAATCTTTTCTTTCAAAATTGGGTTTGAAATTATAGTCGCTATAATTGGCAATAAACCGTCCATCTCCATTAAACCCAAAGAACCCGAAACTAAAATCGATGGCTTGAGAAATTTTTATCCAAGCGTTTTCCTGCGTATCGAAGGTAAAGTTCTGTTTGAATATCAATTCTTTGATAAAAGGGACCTGAATGGCTTCTCCATCGGTCATGAGTTCTGCACCATATAATTGCCAATCGTCTTCTACAATATAGATGGTACCTTTCCAAACCCGGTCTTTAGGTCTTCGGGGAGTCACTACTATTTTATTGATCAATTTGTTCCCCTCATAGAATACTCCATCCAGTTTATATCGGTAGTAACTAAGGGCGTTATTGGCAATTGGGGATACAATTGCGGCATTAAGATTCAATGTGTTTTCGTAAAAACTGAAATTAGCATCTTGAGCACTATTAAAACTAAACCCATTGTCATTTCCACTCACTTTACTGGCAATAATTCGCTCTTTAAAATCGTCAGGTTTTTGATAGGCTATTTCACTAATGGTTTCAGATAAATAAATAATTCCGGTTCGTGTAGAGTCTAACGCCCCTTCAAAATCACCTACGTCTTGTCCTAATATTTTTTCGGGTACGTCCTTGACTTTCCATAATCCGCGCGAATAGAACTTGGCGGTATATGCAGAAATACGCTCCAGATTTTCTTTGCGCTGTGCAATGGTTTCCCGTATGATTCGGTATGCGGGATCTTCTGTAGTAGAAATAACTACTTCATCCAAGCTTACTGTAGCTTCTTTAAGCGCAACATCTAGTTGAAAAGGAAAAGAAGTAATAGTCACTTCCCTGCGTTCTTTGGTATACCCCAAGAATTGAAAGACCAATATGTATGTTCCTTGCTCCGAAAGATCAAGCGTGTACGCTCCTTCTTCATTACTGGTGGTTCCAGAGTAGCTGTTTTCTAGATAGATGTTGACATAAGGAAGTGGATTTCCTTGGGTATCAGATACCGTACCCACCACTTGGGCTGAGGTTATGAATGACGTTAAAAAAAGGAGGGAGCATAAAATTCTTTTCATACGGATGGTTTCTTGTATAGACGTATAAACTTCAAAAATGGTTGTTTAGAAAATCAACGTGAAAGTAGCCAAACTTTATATGACAAGTTTTAAAGAAATGTTAGTTGGGAAAACTTTTGGAATTCTAATTAGTTATTGAATGCCTTTTTAATTCGGCTTAAATTCCGTTTGGAATCCCGTTCTTTCAAAGATTCCCTTTTGTCGTATTGTTTTTTACCACGGCACAGCGCTATCTCCAATTTGGCAAAACCTTTTTCATTGGTAAAGAGTAGTAAAGGAATAATGGTTAGTCCCGTATTTTTTGCCTCTTTTTCAAGTTTCCGAAGTTCTTTTCGGTTCAACAACAATTTTCGTTCACTTTTAGGAGCGTGCTGAAAGTGGGTGGCATGAGAATATTCCTGGATGGTCATGTTAATTACAAATAACTCCCCATTGGCAAATTCGCAAAAACTTTCAGCTATAGAAGCTTTTCCTTCACGAATTGCCTTGATTTCGGTTCCTCTCAATACAATTCCAGCCGTGTATTTGTCTAGAATTTCGTATTCAAAACGAGCCTTTCGGTTCTTTATCTGTACATTTTTTTGTAGTGACATTATGGAGCAAATGTAGTATAATTTTATGGGTCGATCCTAGAAATTATTTCTCCTTTCACGGGTGAATGGTCTTTTTTTAGTGTCCCATTTACCAGAAGATTGTCAAAGTAACATTTTACACCTATATCCCCTAAAACATTGGGGCCATCCTGAATATGAATATGTAAATGTGGTTCAGTAGAATTTCCAGAGTTTCCACAATTGCCTAGGTATTGCCCTCTTTTTACATGATCGCCTTCTTTTGCTTTTAAGGTTTCCTTTTCAAAATGCGCATATACAATGTATTCTTCGTGTTCTGTTTTAAGGATGACGCTGTTTCCTAGCATTTGAGCTGGGTTCATAAGACCAGGGCGATTATCATCTACCCCAGTAATCACTTTATACACCAATGCGTCACACACTGCGTAAATAGGTTTTCCGAAGGCATAGTAATCTTCATTTCGTGTACCGCTTCGTTCGTAACTCTTTCCATTTTTATCCAATATTAAAAAATCGAATGCATGCTTTTGAGTTTTAGAAACTACATGGTAGTTCTGTGCTTTGGTGTCTCCTCCCCAAAATGTAAACCAATCTCCTTTAAATGGTAGAGACATAAGGGTGGTATTTCGGTCTAATTTTGCAACGGCGTTTTCTTCGACAGCTGGCAGAAATCGCAATCCAGTCATTATACCACTTGGATTTAATATAAGTGCAATATTCTGTCTTCCATGTTCAAAAGTAGTTTCGTAGGTTTCTGTAAACCCTTCTTTAGATATGAACTTATAAGCTGTGATAGCTCCAAGGTTATCACGAAAGGTATTTATAATGGTTGTTAGATTTTTCATGCCCAATTGTTCCTGCATTTGTGCGCCCATCATATTGAAAACGGCTTGCGCATCTTTTTGGTTATAATATTCCTGAAAAGTATGCAAAGTAGAAAGGTAAGACGCTGTCTGTGCCAGACTTGAAAAAGAGATAAATGCTAGTAGGAAGCAAAGTTTTTTCATTTTATTATGATTGTTTTGGTAAGGGATTCTTTTAATTTGTGACAGAATATGAACGATCGCTACATTTAAAACGCATGAAATACCTTCCTATTTTAGTTTTTTTGGTTTTACTGTCTGCCTGTAAAGAAGAAACTCCTGAACTTACTGCTCAACAGATTATAGATAAATCCATAGCAAGTACCTGTCAAGGAAATTGTGATCATGCCACTATAGATTTTACTTTTCGAGATAGATGCTATGTTAGTAAACGAATGGGAGGGAAGTATAGTTTAGAACGAATCACGGCTGATAATACGGGTGTTACGCACGATATTTTGTCTAATGAAGGATTTGTACGTTATAAAAACGATAGCCTGGTGAAGGTTGCAGATTCTATGGTTACCCGTTATTCCAATAGTGTGAATTCTGTACATTATTTTGCCCAATTGCCTTATGGACTTAATGCCAAAGCTGTGAATAAAGAGTTACTGGGTGAAGCAGTTATTAAAGGAGAGCCCTATTATGAAATTGGAGTGACTTTCAATGAAGAGGGTGGAGGAACCGATTTTGAAGATGAGTTCGTGTATTGGATACATAAAGAACAATTTACGGTAGATTATTTGGCTTACAGTTATGCAGTAGATGGTGGAGGTATTCGTTTTCGTGAGGCGTATAATGAAAGGGAAGTAGAAGGTATCCGTTTTGTTGATTATAATAATTACAAGCCTAAATCCTTGGATATCGCTCTCACTACACTGGATTCACTTTTCCAAAGCAACCAGTTAAAACTACTTTCTAAAATTGAAACAGAAAGTGTGGGAGTGAAGTTGGAGTACTAATTCCAAACTTCCTCAATTTCTTTCAGAATCTCCTGATTTAAAATTAAGATGTTTGTAAGACTTGTTTTGTCTTTCTTTTTGATACTGCCGCGATACTCAAATGTTTTTCCATGAAACCGAAAATAAGGTCTTGAACTATACATTAATGCAGCTGCATTAGGGCTTTCCAAGAGTATGTCACTAAGAACGCTTTTAGTTCCATAAATACTGTAATTATCACTGTAAAAGAGACTTAAAAAGTATGCTTTCCGAAGCTTACAGGATTTAAAATCCATTAAGAACGCTTGTCTTCTAGAAGTAATGGTAATACGACGAAAAAACCACGTAGAGATAACAGCAATATCAATGTTCCATTCATGATATTGAGTTTGGATGTAGTGCCTCTTTTTATTGGTTAATCGAATGTTAGAATACAAGGAATCTACAAGCTCTTCAATGGTTTTCAATAGAAATTATCTTTTCTCGAAGATACTAGGAAAAAACCAAACCTTGATTTTTTACGTATATGTAATTGAGGTTTGAGTTAAGCTGTTTTGTTAGGTTGGTTTTTGAAGAAACCCTCCCTTGCGCCATAGCAAAGGAGGGTTTTGTGTTTTTATAGAAACTGCGTTAAAGTAAGGGCAGTATAAGTAACCATAAAGGTAGTAATACAAAGTATGTATACACCTAAGGTTGTGTTGCGTTTGGGTTGTACTTTGGTTTTCATGGTTTTGATTTTTTTTGATTGATACACTATTATGACGACTGATCTTACAATTTTGTTACAAAAAAAATGTAATATTTTGAAAATCAGCTATTCATCTATGGTGTAGTTCATAAAACCAATGAGCATTTCGTCAGTACTTTGAATATCGTAATGCAATTCTTGGGAAGGGTCTGGATTTAAGGGATTTTGATAGCTATTGTCATATATACCTTCTACTACAAGGACCGTGTTTTTTGGAAGTGATATAGGTTCTTTCAATTTATAGATTTGTTGCCAATTAAAGTTATAATCTGGCACAGAAACCAAGGTTTGGGTTTCCCCAGAAGGTAATTTTGCCATGACCTTAATGCTTTTACCACGATAATGCATGTGTGGCCCTATATAGTAAAGTTTTATATCCTTTTTTATCGTATCCTTAGCCACTACAGTAGCTTTTTTAGTATAAGGAGGAATGATGAAGGTTTTGTTGCAGGTTGCAATGGCATGAAATTCTTTGGAAGGAGGTTCTTTGTAAAAATAGAACCCAAGCTGAGTTTCGTCTTCTTCCGGCTTTCCGGTTGTTGTATAATGAATTTGAATGCTAAGCGTACTTCCTTTTTTCAAGAAAACGCCAGTGTCTTCTGGAAACAGGGTCGTTTCTCCTCCAGATCCTACAGCAATGTAGTTGTCAATCCAAGGAGTAGCAGGCCTATCCAAGATGGGACTTTCTTTTTTAGAAGTTGGTTGGGCAATTACAAAATGGTGTACTATTTGGGGATTACTTGGATGCATTGCAATTCCCTTGATCCATGAATCTTCTTCAATATCTATTAAAAACTTCTGATATCGATAGGGGATAACTCCAGTTTCAGGAATCGATTCTTTTTTCAGGGTAACAATTTTATCTGGCGTTCCTTCTGACCAAAGAATGGTATCCTTTGTAATTTGTTGCAAAGGATCTACTCCAGTGCCTTGTTTCATTCCCGTGTCTATCCATCTAACTATTTTTCTGGCCTGTGAATCTGGTAATGCAAAACTGTTACTAAATTCACCAATTGTGGGATCTGCTTTCCAAGGAGGCATTCGTCTACTCCATAAAACTTCCTTGATCATTTCTGACCATCCCACGATGGTAGGATAATTTTTCATTTGCCAAGGTGCAATACCTCCATCTTTATGACAACGAACACAATACTTTTGTAAAATTGGAGCGACATCTTGAGTATAGGTAAGGGAATCTTCTTTTTGGGTTTTAGAAAGGCGTGTCACTTTACAGCCTTTGGTTAATTCAAAAGCTTTGTCAATGGATTTATGGTTAGATAATGCATTGAGAGCATCTTTTAAATAGGTTTCAGTAGGTTCATTCTTTTGGGCTTCAAAGTCCAAACGATTGTTTATTGGACCTCGGTATAGTACTTCTCGTGAAGTGGGATGGAGTACAATAGCCTCTGCAGTTGTATTGATGTCTAATACGTCTGCCAGTAACTGGTTGGAATCCATCAGTACGGGAACCTGAAATTGATAGGTTTCGGCTTCTTTTGCTACACTTTCACGGCCATCCTGAATATTGGAATTCAACATAAAAAAGGTAAAGGAATCCTTGAATTCGGAAACCACATTGTGGAAATCGGTCAGGCCATTCCTTACGATAGGGCATCCGTTTCCTTGTACGTACAATACAATTCCTTTACTATCATTATATCTTGAAAATCGATGAAAATCTCCATGCGCATCATAAAGCGCATAATCACTTTTACGATCATCAGAAACAGGTTTTGGAGCTTGCTTGCAGTTAGTCAGGCATCCCATCATTAGTATAAAAATACAGAGAAGGCGAATCATGTTACGAAAGTACTAAAAGAGGATTGATCTGACTAGAAATAAAAAACCACCCGAAATGACTTATTCCGGGTGGTTAACCAACCAAATAAGAGGGTTTCAGCGTCGATAGCTTCTAGGGAACCCTCAACCCTTTTAATTATTGACTAGATCAGACTGATTTCTGAAAACCAAGGTGTCATCAAAACTGTCCAAAAGAATAATACTATCAGTTGTTACTTTTCCAGAAAGAATCTCTTTGGAAAGAGCGTTCAGCACCTCTCTTTGTATGACTCTTTTTACAGGACGTGCTCCGTATTGTGGATCATACCCTTTTTGAGCCAAGTAATCAATAGCTTCCTCTGTAGCATCCATAGTGATATGTTGTTTTGCTAACATTTTTGTTACACCTCGCATTTGAAGTCCTACAATTGCTTTAATATCTAACTTAGAGAGTGGGGTAAACATGATAATATCATCAATGCGATTTAGAAACTCAGGTCTCACGGTTTGTTTTAATAAGCCCAAGACTTCTACTTTGGCAGCTTCCATAGCGGTTTCCAGATCTTTCATGTTCTCAAACTTCTCTTGTATAATATGGCTTCCCATATTACTTGTCATGATAATGATGGTGTTTTTGAAATCTGCCACACGTCCTTTATTATCTGTTAGTCGCCCTTCGTCCAGTACTTGTAACAAAATATTGAAAGTATCTGGGTGTGCTTTTTCAATTTCATCTAATAATACCACTGAATATGGTTTTCTACGCACGGCTTCTGTTAGTTGCCCTCCTTCGTCATATCCTACATATCCCGGAGGAGCTCCTACCAATCTGCTTACACTATGACGTTCTTGATATTCGCTCATATCAATTCGTGTCATGGCATTTTCGTCATCAAACAAGTATTCTGCCAAGGCTTTAGCCAATTCCGTTTTACCTACTCCCGTAGTTCCTAGGAAAAGGAAAGACCCAATGGGTTTTTTGGCGTCTTGTAATCCAGCTCGACTTCTTCTAATGGCATCACTTACAGCTATGATTCCTTCTTCTTGCCCAACCACTCTTTTATGTAATTCAGATTCGAGGTTCAGTAGTTTTTGTCGTTCACTCTGTAACATTTTGGTCACGGGAATGCCCGTCCATTTAGCAACTACTTCGGCAATATCTTCATGAGTTACTTCTTCCTTAATCAATGCCGTGCCTTGTTGTTTTTGCAATTGTAGTTGAAATTTTTCCAAAGCTTCTTGGGCTTCCTTAATCTTTCCATAGCGTATTTCTGCAACCTTACCATAATCTCCATCCCTTTCGGCTTGCTCGGCTTCTAATTTATAGGTCTCAATATCCTTTTTTGCGTTTTGAATGTTTTCTACAACTTCTTTCTCGCTCTTCCATTTGGCATTCAATTCATTTCGTTCTTCTTTTAAATTTGCCAATTCTGCCCCTAAGGATTTTAGTTTGTCAGTATCCTTTTCACGCTTAATAGCTTCAATTTCAATTTCCAGTTGCATGATCTTACGGTCCAGTACGTCCAACTCTTCTGGCTTGGAGTTAATCTCCATACGAAGTTTGGAAGCAGCTTCATCCATAAGGTCTATGGCTTTGTCTGGTAAGAATCGATTAGTAATATAGCGTTGTGAAAGTTCTACTGCCGCGATGATAGCTTCATCTTTGATACGGACTTTATGATGGGTTTCGTATTTTTCCTTGATTCCACGTAAAATGGAAATAGCACTTTCGGTATCGGGTTCATCCACAAACACTTTCTGAAAACGTCGCTCTAGTGCTTTGTCTTTTTCAAAATACTTTTGGTATTCGTCAAGTGTAGTTGCTCCAATGGCTCGTAACTCACCACGTGCTAAAGCAGGTTTCAGAATATTTGCTGCATCCATAGCTCCCTGTCCACCTCCAGCACCTACTAGCGTATGGATTTCATCTATAAATAGGACAATATCTCCATCACTGGTTGTAACTTCTTTGATTACAGATTTTAGACGTTCTTCAAATTCTCCCTTAAATTTTGCACCAGCAATGAGTGCTCCCATATCTAAAGAAAATACTTCTTTACTTTTTAAATTTTCAGGAACATCACCTGCAATGATACGATGTGCCAAACCTTCGGCTATGGCTGTTTTACCTGTTCCGGGTTCACCAACTAGCATTGGGTTGTTTTTGGTGCGTCGTGAAAGAATCTGAAGAATTCTTCGAATTTCTTCATCTCGACCAATTACAGGATCCAATTTACCGTCTTTGGCCAATTGGTTTAGGTTTCTTGCATATTTGTTAAGTGAATTATATGTGTCCTCAGCACTTTGCGAAGTCACGTTCTCTCCTTTGCGAAGTTCTTCAATAGCAGCTCTTAATCCTTTTTCGGTGACTCCTTGATCTTTTAAAGTTTGTGCAATACTACTTTTCGATTTGAAGATCGCCAATAGTAAATGTGATACAGAAACGTATTCATCATTCATCTTTTTAGCAAGAATACTGGCTTCATTCATGGTTTTACCAGCATCTTGCGAAAGCATGAGCTGTGCGCCAGAAACTTTTGGAAATGTTTCCAGTTGTTTATCAAGAACTTGTTTCAGTAGATCCAAGTTTACATCCAGTTTTTTTAGCAGGAATGGAGTAACGTTCTCATCTACCATAAAAATCCCCTTAAGAATGTGTTCATTCTCCATTTGCTGGTGTCCAAGACCTTGCGCCAATTGTTGCGCTTCCTGTAAGGCTTCTTGACTCTTTATTGTGAAATTATTGAAGTTCATAAGTTCATTTTTGTTGGAATCATTCAAAATGCACGCCAATCTATAAATAAGTCATTTTGACGCTTTTTTGATGTTTTTACCCGTCAATTTGACGTGTTTTGTAAGGTTTTTATCTTTTTTACGAAGTAATTGGTGAATTAAGATACTTTATATTTGTAAAAAACAGACTATGGGACTATTTGGTTTATTTGGAAATTCTAATCCTTCAGAAAAAGAGCAAAAAGTGCTTCCTTGGAAACGATTAACCTCTTTAGAGCAATTACCTGCATTAGAGAAGGCATCCAAAACCAAAACAGTGGTTATTTTTAAGCACTCTACGCGATGTGGAATTAGTAGAATGGTTCTTCGAAACTTTGAAGGCACTTATGATATTGATCCTGATAAAATGGATTTGTATTTTTTAGATCTTTTGGCTTATAGGGACGTTTCAGATGAAGTAGGATATAAGTTTCAAGTATTGCACCAAAGTCCACAACTAATTGTGATAAAAAATGGAACAGCTGTAGCACATGCTTCACATCATGGAATTAGAGCAGAGGAATTATTGAATTTTGTTTAATAACAATCGTATATAAAATTAAAAAGCCTTCCATTGGAAGGCTTTTTAATTTTTCTAGTTTAACGCTTTAGCGTAAAATGACCTCTAAATTCTTTTCTAACGTCATCTTCTTGGTACTCGACCCTGAACCAATAATCACTTGATGGAAGCGGATTACCGTTGTAGGTTCCATCCCATCCAGGCCCCAGTGGGCTAATTTGTTTCAACAGTTTTCCAAATCGGTCGAAAATATAAATTTTTGCTGTCGGGTCTCCACTGGCAATCCCTATGATGTTCCACGTGTCGTGGAAACCATCTTGGTTAGGCGTCACAATCCTTGGGTAATCGATCACTCCAATTTCTTCAGTAACACTACCACAACCATTTAGATCCCTGATGGTTACAGTATGGGTTCCTGGGGATACATCAGTAAAAATATAACTGGGTTCGCCAGCTCCTTCAAAAGGACCATCATCCAACTGATATTCATATTGCCCTTCTCCTGTAGCCGTGGCTTCAATCATGTGGCTATTATCAAAAGCATTACTAATAACATCTACCGTATAAGTTTGCGGCGGAGAAGAGGCAACCACAGTAGTACTCGCTATTGTACTGCATCCAGTTTCAATATCTGTAATGGTCACTTCATAACTTCCTGCTTCCAAAGCAATGATAGATGGTTCTACTGCAATGGGTTGTATGACTCCATTAATTGCCCAAGAGAATATGTACAGGTCTGGATTCAGTCCAGTATCAATAAGTGGAGGAGATGGATCGCCTTCTACCTCTGGTATGGCTACACCATTGTCTACGCACAATCTATACTCTTCTTCTAAGGTTACAGTGGGTAACTGACGCACTAGCAACTGTACTTCTACGATGGCAAAACAGGCATCTTCATCAGCTGGGTCTGCTTCGTTGGTCACTCTGGCATAGATGATCTGTGGGTTCACCACATTGTTGTAAATATTTGGTAATGGGTCTATACCCGCTTCCGCATTCTCAAAGGTTTCATGATAGGTCAAGATATAAATAGTTGGGTCTTGTCCGTTCAAAATTTCATCGCGTAGCGCATCAGCTTCGCCATCCAAATCAGTTGGGTTGGCAGGATCGCTGGTCAATGTAAAGGCTCCCACACCGTCATTTTCTTCAAAGTTATCACAGATGATATAGGGAAGTGCTGGTTCCATAGCAGAAGCAGCTTCTTTTACCTCTAAATTGAAGGTAAGTGAAGTCTCTCCAGATGTAATGTCAGTTTCGCTAGCCACAAAGCATCCCGTTGAAGAATCGGTTATTCTTATAAAGATTGGTTGTGGATTACTAGTGTTAGGAAAGTTTATAGGATCTAAAATAACAGAAGTGCCATTCTGTGCATCACTTTCACTTAGGTAGTAATTTACTGTGAACACATCTGGATCTTGTAATCCGAGCGCTTCGAGGTCTTTTTGAGTCAGGTCAAAAATAGCCACACCGTCTGCAGAAAACTCACAGGCTACTAGATCTGTGATTACTGCACTGTCATCTGGCAATGGGTTTACACGCAGTTCCAACTCTACAATGGTAAAGCAAGGAAGTTGTCCTGGGGGGACGTCCCTAGCCACACGAGCATACACAATCTGTGATCCCGGGGTAGTATTTTCATATAAGGTTGGGTCTACAATGGCTGTGGTTGGATCTCCAACCTCTGCCAGCTCAAAACTCTCAAAGTATACAATGTTTACATCTGGTTCTCCGTTGATGATCTCATCATTTTTCTGTGTCAAGTCAAAAATAGAGAGCCCATCACTGTTGTCTATATCTATGGTTGGATCTCCATCTCCATCACATATTTCCAATGGAAGTGGGACAGCAGGCGTAGGATTGGGTAATACCCGCAATGTGATATTGGTACGCACCTCGCATCCGTCTTCCGTGAACACAGTAACGTAGATATCTTGTGGATTTATAGGTTGTCCATCTGCATCTATATTCTGATGCGCCGTTGGATCCGCTATGGGGTTGTCATTGTCTTGATCTCCTGGACTCAGATAATAGGAGACTAAGTAACTTATGTTTCCTGCAGTGATCACGTCATTGCTCATGGTTAGATCGAAGGTAGAGATACCATCGTCTGCCGTACTACCATTTTGTTCGTCATCGCATTCAAGCATTTCGAAAGGACCTGGAGCTAGTACGGGCAAAGGATTAACCTCAATCACAAAAGGCGTTACACGGGCACACCCCGTATCAGCATTTTCTAGACGTACCCAGATAGTCTGGGGGTTGCCAGTATTGGTATAAGCTTCAGGAGTTGGAATCGCATTTATCCCATCATTAGCATCGGTCTCGCTTTCGTAATAAGTAATAGGTAGAAAATCTGCCATGTCTTGTGTTCCTAGTACATGAACATCATTATCGGTAAGCATGAAAACAGCAACTCCATCCTCGTCATCGTCACATTCTCCCATAGGATCAATGAAATCTTCTGTAGGTATATCTGGCAATTGTTCTACTCTCAGTTCCATAGCGACTATGGTATAGCAGGGATTAATCCCTGGAGGGACATCCCGTACTGCACGAGCATATATTATCTGACTAAAGGGAACCACATTACTGTAAGGACTCACTAACATATCTGCTGGGTCACCCGTTTGAGCATCTGTCAGAGTCTCATAATAACTCACAGTAATATCTAGATCACCGTTAATAATTTCTGCATCTTTATCGGACAGGATGAAATTATTGTAGAATCCATCGTTGTCATCGTCACAGGCAATAAATGGAGTAGGTTCAATGGCCGCTGGATTGGGTTCCACATTGATGAAGAAACTACTGCTAGCAACACAACCTTCCCCATTGAGAACTGTTGCAAAAATCTCTTGTTGTTGTGGCGAAAAAGTATTTTGATAGGACTCTGGGTTAACAATTTCTATTCCTGCTGTTAAATCTGCTGCACTGGCATAATACGCCACTATCAAAGTGTCATCACCTACATTGATCAGTAGGGTATTCACAGTTAGGTCAAAGGTAGATATGCCATCATTTGCAGTACTGCCATTTAGCTCGTCATCGCACTCATACAAATCGTTACCAGTTCCTATGGTAGGAAAGGTTCCTACTACCAAATCAAATGGAGTAACACGAACACAACCCGTAATTAAACTTTCTAACCGTACCCAAATTGTTTCTCCACCCGTACTAACGTATGCGTTAGCAGGATCTATTGCATTGGTGTTCATGTCTGCATCCACCTGCGAAGGATGGTATGTAATAGGCGCGAAATCTACATCGTTTTGGACACCAAGAACTGCGGCATCTTGTTCTGTGAGATCAAAGACTGCTTCTCCATCGCCATCATCGTCACAAGATGAAAATGGGTTTTCAAAATTGGAATCTGGCATGTCCGGCAATGCAATTACATTCAGGGTCAATTCTACTATACTATAACAAGGTAGTAGTGCAGGAGGAGTATCTCGAGTTACCCGACCATATACAATTTGGGTATTGGGAGTGATATTGGTATATGGGCTTATAATTTCACTACCTGGAACTGCATCTATTGCTTCCTGCATGCTTTCGTAGTAAAATATGTTCACGTCGGGTTCACCATTGATAATCTCCACATCTCGGTCTGTAAGTATAAATCCACCAACGATCCCATCATCGTCGTCATCGCAAAGTTCTAGAGGTGTTGGGTCTAGGTTTGGAGTTGGATTGGGTAATACCGTAAGGGTTAAGGTAACAATTCGTTTACAACCAAATTCTGTAGTTACTCGACCAATAACCGTTTGTGGTGTAGCCGTATTTTGATACATGGTAGGATCTCCAATGGGATTATTGGCCACTTCATCTGCTATTGTTTCATACCACATCACGGTATAAGTTGGATCACTTCCGGTAGCGGCATCATTTTGACTTGTTAGGTCGAAGGTAGATATTTCATCATCTGGGGCACTACCATTTAACTCATCGTCACACAACATCATTTCGAAGGGACCAAAGTCCTCTGGTAATGGATCCACAATCAATTCCAGTTCAACAATATCATAACAGCCATTGGCTCCATTTGGATTGGGCGGGCTAGTGCTGGTAGGGTTTCCTACCATTAGGATGTAAATAATATCTGGATTGGCGGTATTCAAATAGTTTGTAGGGTCTGGTATTGCCAATGAAAAATCTGGTGCTGTTAATGCCAATTCTCCTGCTGTTTCGGCATCGGTGAAATCGTTGTAGTAATAAAGATCATACTCACTGGGTGTTAGTGTACCATAAACTTCCATTTCTACAACAGTAAGATCGAAAAATGTAAATCCATCTTCTGTACCATCATCATCACATTTGCGCAGGGGTTCTGCAGGTTCTGTTGCAACGGGACTATCTCGAACCTCTAATGCAAGGGGCACAATCTCGAAACAAGTACTAATTGTACTTTGAACAAGTGCCCAAACTCCACCGGTTCCATACAAAGGATCGGTTATATCTGTTATAGGCACATCTGAATAAATATCATCGTTAACATATGGTGTGGGAAGTGGTAGTTGGCCTAACTGGGCATCAAGTAGCGTTCCGTGATAAGTGACTACCAAATCTGGATTTCCGAACGTGATGTCAGTATCAGCATCAGTTAGATTGAATTCTTCAAAACCATCATTGTCTGCATCACACATAATAAGTGGATCAGGGTTTGAATTGATGGGCGCCGGTGGTAAGAAACTCACATCTATTTCATCTGCCACAAAACACAATCCTTTGGAGCCTTCTACGGCATAGGTTCCAGGTACTGTTACGGTAAGTGTAGGACCATCTTCCATTGGAATGAGAACTCCATTAAAAAACCATTCAAAAGTAAAGTTTTGATCTAGAATTCCAGTATTTAAAATAACGGGGATTCCTTCACAACCTACAATATCATCACCTAAAAAGAAATCGGATTCTGTTTGGTTTATTTCTACAATAAATTCATTGTTGGACTCATTCGTTTCGGCTACTATACCTGTACCATCACCTATATCATCTACAACTGCTCTAAGATTAAAAATATTGGGGGTGGTTAGTGGGATACTAAGTGTAATAGAACCACCTTCAAAGCCACCAATTGGTATTTGGGCATTAGTTTGTGTTTGTCCTAGAAGTACGGCATCCGCATAAAAAGCGATAGGTGTATTAGGTGGAAGAGGGGCGGTACTGTTTACATTGAAAACATTGTAATTGATATCTAAATCATTGTTGTCACAGATGACCCCAACATTTTGAATTTCAATAGTTGCATCTGGTATTTCAGAATTTACACTGGTAATTACATTGTTGATCATTACAAAATCTTGCCCGGAAGTAAGATTGATGGTTATACTGGTATCTCCTTGTGTTACAACATCCTCTATATCATAGACATCCATATCCATATTATACAACACGCTAGAACCTGTATAACTATTGGTACTATTAAAGGCGTTATTTGCTGGATTAAGAGGTGGGTTGCTTATTAAGTTTCCATTAATAAGTAAGGTTTCATTAACCGCAAGACTTTGATCACCTTCCCAAGCTAGAAATCCAATTTTTGCAAGATCTTCTGTAGTAATATCTATATTATTAAGTATGATTTCTAGAGTCTGGTTGTTAAGGGAAACAAATTCCAAGCCGTCGAAAAGACTTATTTGATTAAGTGTTAAAGATAGATCCTGATAGATAACTATGATACTCCAACCTCCAAAATTGGTACCTCCTCCACAGTAATTTGGTATGACAGCAGTTAAGTCTAATTCTGAAAGTGTATAAGTTCCAGCACCGGTATTACCTACTATATCTGTAACATCTGCATAGGCAGAAAAATAAGATAAACCAGTTCCTGCAATGAGACTGAATGTTCTTTGAGCAATTATTTCCTGTCCATTTAGCTTTACTTCAAAATCTCCATCACCAGATCCAGCCCAGTATAGATGTGCAGAAATAAAAGTCTGCCCAGGTTGTAATGTATAATCAGCACTACTTTCGGTTAAAATATCGCAAATACCAGTTGAGTTATTCTCTCCCATATTAAGCGTATTTCCAAAAGCAGTAAAATCGTATTGACCGTTAAATTGTTGAAATAATTCTACGTTTTGGGCACTTAATTGAAAGGTAATTAGGGTAATGAATAGTATGGTTAATTTTTTCATCTAGTTGATTTTGTTACTCAAAACACAAGTGTTTTCAAATAAATGTATTGATTTTATTTGATTGTACGGGACAAGATAAAAATTAAACACCCTTTTTTTATGAAAAAATGAGATTATCGTGAGAGTACATGTCGCTTTAAATAAAAAAACTCCCAAAATGGGAGTCTTTTTTATCGTAATGTATTGCTTTTTAATATATCCCTGAGTCTGACTTTAATGTCATCTCCTGCATCTAAAACCATTTGTTCATTAGATGGGAAAGGAATAAAGTCATATTCGAGGAACTCTAAATCCTCCTTGGTCAATGCTCGTTCATCTCCTCGGAATTTAGCAAATTCATTTTCAAAGATGAATTCAGTTGCTAGTGGATGACGTCCCATGTCTCTTGCTTGTACAAAATCACGGTATAGTACATTTCCTCCCACTAAAACACCTTTGGTTTGAGTTGTATACATAACCCTTGCGGTAACAGTAATATACTTGTCAATTTTTATATCATTGCCCAAACTATCTTTCATTACATTTCCATTCCGATCTAATTGATACCTCCATCCATCTTTGATTTTCCTTTTTCTACGGTATTCCTTTTCAGAAATACGCTCTGGAGAGATTGCAATTTCTTCGAAATTCATTCTAATACCAAAATGATAATCAATGTCTTCTTGCTGTCTCTCGTGGTATTGGGTCCAGAAATCATCTAAATCGTAGGTGTTGAAGTCTAAAAGCTCCCTTTCTAATCTTCTCGGGATAATTTGTCCACTTCTATTTCGTAATTCCACATGGACAAAATCTGTACCCAAAAATCGAGATTCGTCTTTTAACGTTCTAACATCTTTATAGTTGTCCTGTAATTCTTCAATTTCACAATAGATATGATATGCCGTTCGGGCATCCATTGTAGTATTTCGGTTCAGGTACTGCGCCGCTTCATCGTAACTGTAAGCTACGTAGTTTTCTTTGGCAACAATAATATCTTGGCTATAATCTTCAATGTCAAATTTTGCTTCACGTCCTTTGGAGTTGGTCAATGGCAAAAGTGGACGCAGAAAGTTTTGACGCTCTTCCAAATCCAAAAAACGATAAAAGATTTCCTTGCTATTTGAAGGTTGTTGGTCCTTCTTAAGGAATTGAATCCTACGCTCATCATTATCTACCGCCTTGGCATAGGCTTCTTGTAACAATTGGATGTGCATGTCACTTTTTGAAGAAACCTTTCCTTTCTTCAATTTTTTGATGGCTAGATAAATAGCCTGATCGTAATTGCCTTCAGCCAAAAATTTCTGGTTTCGCTTCACACTATTACACCCTAATAGTGTGAACACTAGCAATAATAAAGTAATAGTTGTTCTCATAACGAAAGGGTTTGGTTATGGAAAGTAAATTACAAGGGTTGTGCCAAACTTATAAATCTCTAGCAGGCAGCACTTTACCGCTACAGTCACCAAAACCAATACGAACCTCGTCGTTTTGACAATAGCCTCTAAGTATGACAGTGTCTTTGTCGTTTATAAATTTACGTTCAGTTCCGTCACTTAAAGTAATAGGGTTTTGTCCACGCCATGTAAGCTCCAACATAGAACCATAACTGTCTTTGGTAGGTCCTGAAATAGTTCCACTCCCCATCATGTCCCCACTTCTAACATTACAACCATTTACGGTGTGATGCGTCAATTGCTGCGCCATAGACCAATACATATATTTGAAATTGGAGTTTGCTACTACGGATTCTTCACCTCCTTCAGGTTTAATACTTGCTTGAAGGTGAATATTGAAATTCTTGGGTCCGTTCTGTTGTAAATAGGGAAGGGGTTCGGGATCTTGTTTTGGGCCTTCTGTTCGGAACGGTTCCAATGCATCCAATGTCACAATCCACGGTGAAATGGTAGAGGCAAAGTTTTTCCCCAAAAAGGGGCCTAAAGGGACATATTCCCACGCTTGGATATCACGTGCGCTCCAATCGTTAAAAAGAACTAGACCAAAAATATTATCTTCTGCTTCGTCTATACCTACTCTTTTTCCCAAATCATTGGTAGCTGTGGTTATAAAGGCCATTTCCAATTCAAAATCCAATAATTTAGTGGGACCAAATCTAGGGACGCCATCATCACCAGGTTTAGTCTGCCCTATAGGGCGATGAATGGGTGTTCCAGATGGAATGATGGAAGAGCTTCTTCCATGATATCCAATAGGTATACGAAGCCAGTTTGGAAGCAAGGCATTTTCAGGATCACGGAATAGGGACCCTACATTGGTAGCATGTTCCTTGCTGGCATAGAAATCAGTATAATCTCCAACATCTACGGGTAATTGCATTTCAATTTCATCCATTCTAAAAAGGACCTTTTTCCTATGTTCCTTATCGTCTCGTAATCCTGGGGAAGTATTTAGAAAAATATCTGAAATACGGTTACGCACCAAACGCCACGTTTTACGACCATCTGCAATGAAATCATTAAGAGAATCCTGAAGAAAAATATCATCTGTAAGATCTATTCCCTTAAAGTATCCCAATTGGTGCATAGCTCCCAAATCTATTGCAGTATCACCAATTCTGGTACCGATGGTAATTACGTCATCACGGGTTAAAAATACCCCAAATGGAATATTCTGAATTGGGAAATCGCTATTCTCCGGAACATCTATCCAAGATTTACGAGTGGGGTCATTGGCGGTAAGTGGCATAGTGCATTTTTTTGTTAGTAAATATGTGAATCAAATATATAATTTCTGAAGGACTAACCCCAAGCTTTTACTATTTTTGATTCGAAATTAACGCTATAAAAATGATTGTAAGAGACGAACAAATTTTTGAACTTATTGAGGCAGAAAAAGAAAGGCAACTGAACGGTCTGGAATTGATCGCATCCGAAAATTTCGTGAGCGATCAGGTAATGGAGGCCCAAGGATCTGTCCTTACCAATAAATATGCCGAAGGCTATCCTGGAAAACGATATTATGGAGGTTGTGAAGTTGTAGATGAAGTAGAGAAAATTGCCATAGAACGAGCTAAAACCCTTTTTGGTGCAGAATACGCCAATGTACAACCACATAGTGGTTCTCAAGCGAATACAGCTGTCTTTGCAGCTTGCTTAAAACCAGGGGATAAATTTTTAGGTTTCGATCTTTCGCACGGGGGACATCTTACTCATGGTTCTTCTGTTAACTTTTCGGGGATGTTGTACACTCCCGTTTTTTATGGAGTAGAAGAGGAAACGGGCCGTTTGAATTATGATATCATTGAAGAAATAGCCATAAAGGAACAACCTAAATTAATCATTGCGGGAGCATCTGCTTATTCACGAGAAATTGATTACAAACGTTTCCGTGAAATTGCAGACAAGGTAGGTGCTATTCTTATGGCAGATATTGCACATCCGGCAGGGCTTATTGCCAAAGGAATTATAAGTGATCCCATCCCTTATTGTCATATTGTAACTACTACAACACATAAAACCCTTCGCGGACCTCGTGGAGGACTTATTTTGGTTGGTAAGGATTTTGACAATCCATTTGGTTTGAAATTGAAGAATGGAAACTTGAAAAAAATGTCTATGCTTCTTAACAGTGCTATTTTTCCAGGAAACCAAGGAGGCCCTTTAGAGCATGTAATTGCAGCAAAAGCAATTGCATTTGGTGAAGCCCTAACCGATGATTTTTTACACTATATGGTTCAGGTAAAAAAGAATGCAGCCGTGATGGCACAGGCCTTTGTAGATAAAGGATATAAAATTATTAGTGGTGGAACCGATAACCATATGATGTTAATTGACCTGAGAAATAAAAATATTTCAGGTAAAGCCGCTGAAGAAGCTTTAGGCAAAGCTGAAATTACCGTGAACAAAAATATGGTTCCTTTTGATGACAAATCACCTTTCGTTACTAGCGGAATACGTATTGGAACGGCTGCAGTTACAACACGGGGCTTAAATGAAGATGATATGGTTCAAATTGTAGAATTGATTGATGATGTTCTTATGAATCATGAAAATGATACGCAATTGGAAGCTATTGGTGAAAAGGTAAATGCAATGATGGCTGGAAGACCTCTGTTTCAGAATTAGAATACCTAAAAACTTACAGAAAATAAAAAATCCTAGCAATAGTTAGGATTTTTTTTTACATTTAATACATGCCCCATGGGGTATTAGGGTATTGTTAATTAACCATCAAATCAATGCGCATAATATATACTATTGCAGTTTTTGTATTTTTTCTTATTCAATCTATAAATGGTCAAATACTTTTTAAGGAGGCTTCTGGTTTAGGACTTAATAATGTTACTTATGGTGACGGTATATTAGGAGGCGGAATCTCTTTTTTTGATTTTGATCAAGATGGTTGGGACGATATTACAGTAAGTTCAGAAATAAATAAGCCCGTACGGTTCTTTAAAAATTTTCAGGGGTCCTTTGTTGAAGTGTTTTTTAACATTGTAGATCCACTCTACCAAACGAAAACAGTACAGTGGGTAGATTTCGATAATGATGCAGATTATGATTTTTTTGTAACAGGAAACACTGATAGCAATCGCTTGTATGAAAACGACGGAACCATGAGCTTTACAGATATTACCGTTGCTGCAGGACTTATGACTACAGATAATAAAACCTTCGGGTCTTCTTGGGGTGATTACAACAATGACGGCTTGTTAGACTTATTTATAAACTCAAGAAACCCATCTAATAACAACATACCGAACATTCTATACCATAACAATGGCGATGGCACTTTTACAAATGTAAATGATGATGCAGGTATTTCTCCTTTCAATCATTTGTCTTTCTGTTCAGCATTCTTTGACTATAATAATGATGGGTGGCAGGATATTGTAATATCCAATGATAAAGACCCTAAAAATCTGTTATATCATAATAATGGAGATGGCACTTATACTGAGATGGGAGAAGAGACTCAAACCAATGTGATTATGGATGCTATGAGTACTGCTATAGGAGATCCTAATAAAGATGGCTGGCAGGATTTTTATGTTACCAACACTCAAGAAGGCAATGCTTTTTTCGAAAACAATGGTAATGGAACCTTTTCCAATATTGCCACTTCAAATGGTACATTAATGGAATCTATAGCATGGGGAGCAGTTTTTTTGGATGCAGACAATGATAGGGATTTAGATTTGTATGTAAGTGGTGTTTTAGATGGAACCTCGGGAATGTTACCATCAGCATTTTATGAAAATGATGGGAATGGAAATTATACCATCCCAGTAGGAGCAGGTTTTGAGGACGATACTGCACAAAGCTATGCCAATGCCATTGGAGATTTTAATAATGATGGTTTTCCGGATATCATAGTTCTTAATTATGCTCCCGATGATATTTTTCTGTGGCAGAATAGCTGTCCCGTAGACTACAATTGGCTCAAAGTGAAGTTGCAGGGAACCGAAAGTAATAGAATGGGGATTGGTTCTACGATAGAAATTATGGTAGGCGGAGAAAAACAATATAATTATACATTGTGTGGTGAAGGTTATCTAGGGCAAAATTCTGCGTATGAGTTCTTTGGCATTGGAGACGCCACTGAAATTGAATATGTGAAGGTTACCTGGCTTAGTGGAATTGTAGATTTTATAGAAAACCCAGGAATTAATCAAGTAATGACTATTATAGAAGGAAGCACCTTAGGAACAACAGATCATACCGGATTCGATTTTGGTATTGCTCCCAATCCAACAACAGGGCATATAAATATTCAATTACCAACTTATATAAACAATCCTCCAACCTTGATAATTTCTGATGTACAAGGAAGAAAACTTAAAGTATTGAAGTTAAATACAGGAAAATCCCTTTTGAATGTTTCTACTTATGAAAAAGGACTTTATTTTTTCCACTTAGAATACCAAGGGAATATTGTTTCTAAAAAAGTTTTAATAGAATAATCTGAGTTGAAGCTCAGGGTTCATTGTGTCTGGTTTTTTGTATTTTAGATCACAGATCAAACTTCTATACTATGAAATTTGTAAATCTATTGTCTTTATGGTTTGCGGTGATATTGATAACACTGCCAATGTCTGCTCAAGTTCAATTTAGTGAAGAGGCGCAAATTTTGGGTTGTGGCAATTCAAGTTATGGAGATGGAACTTCTGGAGGAGGTATTGCCTTTTTCGATTTCGATCAGGATGGCTGGGATGATATCACTCTGTCTTCAGAAGAAGGTACGGGCATTCGTTTCTTTAAAAATAATGCAGGGACTTTTTCTGAAGTAGATTTCGGCATCACCAATACATACGAACACAAGACAGTACAGTGGGTAGATTTTGACAATGATGGAGATTATGATTTTTTTGCGACCAGTAATACGCAGAAAAATCACCTTTATGAGAATACTGGGAATATGGAATTTACTGACATTACATTATCAGCAGGGTTAGATCTTGTAGATCATAGAACTTTTGGAGGCTCTTGGGGAGATTATGACAATGATGGCCTTTTAGATGTGTTTTTATGCTCCATGTATGAAAACAGTGCAAACTTCCATAACTTACTTTTTAAGAATAATGGAGATGGAACTTTTACTGATGTTACATCACAAGCTGGAATTATAGAAGCCTCATTTCTGTCATTTTGTTCAGCATTTTTCGATTATGACAATGATGGCTGGCAGGATATTTACGTGGCCAATGACAGAGATCCTCAAAATCAAATGTATCATAATAATGGAGATGGTACATTTACTGAGGTGGGAGCCCAAACAGGAACCAATGTTTCAGTAGACGCCATGAGCACTACGATTGGAGATTATAATAGAGATGGGTGGATGGATATTTATGTGACCAATGTTGCAGAAGGGAATGTGTTCTTAGAAAATAATGGAGACGGGACATTTACAGATGTAGCATCAGCCAATGGTACGTTAATGAATGCTGTGTCTTGGGGTGCTGTTTTTCTGGATAGTGAAAATGATACCGACTTAGATTTATACGTTAGCGGTATGGGAGATGATCCAGATAATGGACTTACAGCAGCTTATTACCAAAGCGATGGACTTGGTCAGTATACCATTCCAACAGGAACCGGATTGTATGAAGATCATGCTATTAGTTTCGGAAATGCTATGGGAGATATAGATAATAATGGGTATCCGGATATTGCGGTACTTAATTATGCACCCAGTGACATGTTTCTTTTTAAAAATACAACCAACCCAATTAATAATTGGTTTAAAGTAAAGCTACAAGGAGTAGAATCTAATAGGCAAGGAATAGGTTCCTGGGTTGAAATCTCGGTGAATGGCCAAAAACAATATAATTATACGCTTTGTGGAGAAGGTTTTTTAAGCCAGAATTCTGCCTATGAGTTTTTTGGAATTGGAGATGCTACCGAAATAGAATATGTAAAAGTTACTTGGCTCAGTGGAATTGTAGATTATATAGAAAATCCTCAGATTAATAGTGCTATTACCATTATAGAAGGAAGCACCTTAGGCACTCTCGATTTTTTATCTGATGGAAGCGTAACAGTCTATCCTAATCCTACCTCAGGAATGGCTACTGTGAAAACTACAAACAATTGGATTGGATCTGAAATACGTGTGACAGATATCTTGGGAAGAACCGTGTTTACCCAACAAATGTCTTCAGAAGAAACATTGTTGGATGTTTCCCAATATCAGGAAGGGGTTTACTTTATTCTTGGTATAAATGATCATGCTTCTTTTTCAAAAAAGCTGGTCATTAAATAAACAAGAAACCATCAAAGTTTTCATCAACGGGAAATCCCATTTCATCATACATATCTTCTAAGCTTTTCTTGAAAGCTGCTTCGTTATAATATGTAGTCTTATGTTTGGGCTTTATTACTGGGCCATCAATTGGGGTCATTTCTAAATTCATTTTCATCATATTTAAAATTGGAGTTACAAAAGTATTTGTATAGCAGCCTGAAATCAAGAGGTTTAGTCCGTAAACTTTTAGGGGATTTTTCCTGTATAGAAAACCGTTAATAGCTATATTCGTAGGCGTATAATTCAATATGGAACTAACTACAAAGCGTTTATTACTTAAGGAAGTATCTTTGGCAGATGCCCCATTTTTTTTAAACCTTTTTAACACAGAGGCTTGGCTTAAATATATAGGTGATAAGAATGTACATACCTTACCAGAGGCTGAAAAATACATTAAGAAGAATTATTTACCGAGCTACGAAACACACAAGCATGGCTCTTATATAGTGAGTTTAAAAGAAACAGGAGAAAACCTAGGGTCTTGTGGTTTATACAAAAGGGAACAATTGGAGCATCCAGATATCGGTTTTGCTTTTTTGCCTCAGTATATGGGTAAAGGATATGGTTATGAAGCTGCTAGTGCGGTAATGGAATATGCAAAAAATGAATTGGGTTATGACGTTATATTAGGCTTTACAGTAGCATACAACAAAGCATCTATTGCACTTCTTAAAAAATTAGGGTTGCATGAACATGGGACCTTTAATCTGGCAGATGATCCTGAGGAGTTATTACTTTTTTCAACTCAAGATCCTCTATAAACAGAACATTTTATTTGTCTTTAAAAGGTTTCATAAGAATTTTAGATTTGTTTCATATAAGTAATTCTTGTTGATCTAAAGAAGTAAGGAACTTAAATGAAACAAATAATCCACACAAAAAAGCCGCTCATTGGAGCGGCTTTTTTTATAATGTTAATGTTCGTTTAGTTTTCATCATCTGGAAAGACAGTAGCTTCATAAGCACCTGCATCTGGATCATTGCCATCTCGTACAGTTCCATTTAAATCTGTATTGGGAGTAACCCCCCCAAGCCCTATACCTTCAGCACCAGAAGTGCCCTGCTCGATATTAAAATTGTTCAGGTTTGTGTTTTGAAACACTGGATCTACATTCAAAATACTATTGGTGTAGAGAGACAAATCAGAGAAATCATAGTTGGGGTCGTCTTCGAAATCTCCTTGAGGGTCTTCAAAACGGATCAAACTATTGGTAAAGTTGTAATTGAACATTTTACTCGGGTCTTCTCCTCTAAAAATCCCTAATTCTCGTTGTTCACCACCATAAATAATACAATTGGTAAAATTTGCTTCTACCAAATCACCTTCTTCAACGCCTGGTATGAAATTGTCGATCTGTACAGCTGGGAATGTTCTAAAGCTATTGGACCAATAATTGGCAAAGGTGCTGTGATTAAAGTTGTAGGCCCCACCTAGAGAACAAGCCAAGGATGACTGCCCACTATTGTTTATAACCATATTGTTTCCGGTTACAACAGCATTTCTAGCCAGAAGCCCCACATTGGAACTGTTGTAAATCTGAACATTGTTGAAAGTTGCATCAGTAGTTTGGTCTACCAATACACCTACAATTCCATTTTTAATGGTGGTATAGTTAAAAATATTGTTTGTACTCCCTATGGTGAGCCAAATAGTTCCCCACTGTCCAGGAATATTAGAGAAATCGGGTTCAAGGCGATCACCTTCTATAATGATTTCGTTTTCCATAAGTTCTGGGTCAGTACTAGGTGCTCCCAATGCTTGTATAGAACCTTGGTTGGCCACCAAAATGCCGCTGTCACGATGAAAATGAATTCTAGCACCCGCTTCTATGGTTAACGTTTCACCTGTAGCAACAGCTGCATAACCATAAATGACATAGGGTTTTTCATTGGTAAAAGTAAGTTCATCATCTTCCAAAACAAAGCCTTCTATCTCTACGTCTTCTCCATTTTCATCTTGCCCAAGCACAATGGTTCCTACCATACCTTCACTGTCTAAATCCGGAAATAGGAAAACAGCATCTTGAATTAAGGAAACCAATTCAACATTTTGTTGATTAGAACCAGTATCGAACTGAATCTGGTCAGTATATAAAAATTGTAGATCGTTGGTCTGGTCTACGATATCCACAGTAGTTTCTACAAAGATATAAATGCTGTCTTTGGCCAATATCTGAATATCTTCAAACACTTTTCCTGCCAATCCATCTACATTTAAGCGATAGTTAGATTCTTCACCGCGGCCCAATCGAACCGATGGAATGTTGATATCTTCATCACTTCTGTTGTAAACACGTAGGTTGTAGGTGCTGGATCCTATATTGGTAAAGACGGTATCGAGGTAGATAGTGTCTTCTGAAAACTGGAGGTTTCCTGTAGAGGGAGTGGTTTCAAAATCATTTCGGCAAGAACTCCATAAAACTACGGCACAGAGAAGTGCCAATCCGTAAAGGTATTTCATTTATCTAGTTATAAATTCACAGTAAAAATATAACTTTTTATGAAGCTGTTTATTGTAAAGGGATACGTTTTTAAAAGACAGTTGCAGTAGCAGTGGTATTTTTCCCTCCTCGCACCAACTGCTACTACATCCTAAACGGTACTGTCTATTTTTTTCTCCTGCGTTCCCTTTTTAATTTTCGGGCTTCTTTGGAGCGTTCCATTTGTATTTTTTTGAAGGCATTTTCCTTAGCAGATTGTGTTTGTCGCTCTCGTTGGTTCTCCCATTGTTCTTCATCCCAAGATGCCTCTCTTTCTGTAGGAGAAGAAATAAATTCTTCTTCTACTACAATTCCTACGATAACGATTTCCCCCAATATTTCATCATTTGGTTCCATAGAAAAGCTGATATCATTAGAAATATTGGATAGCCTCACCTCCCTTGTTGTATAACCTAAGAATGAAAATACCAAGGTTTGGTTTGGCATAGCCTTGAATTGGTATTTTCCATCAAAATCTGTTTGAGTTCCGTTAGAAGTACCTTCTTCTATAACATTTACAAAAGGTAAGGGAAGTCCGTTTTCATCGGTAATAATCCCACTAATAGTAATCTCTGTAGAATTTTTCTTGGTTTCTTCAATAACTTCAACTGTTTCTATAGGAGCTATTTTTCCAAGGATATGAGGTTGAATGAAAATTTCAGTAGGTTCTCCTACCAATACGGCATGAATTACACTATTTTGAGTGCCTACAATAACTTCGTGAGGTTTTTTGTCTTCAGACAAAAAAGACAGCGTAGAGCCACTGGGGCATCGCAGGGTATAGTTTCCATCAAAATCGGTCCAAGCGTTACTCCCGGTTTCTATGACTAGTACCTCAACACCGGGTATTGGCATGCCAGACTCGTCTGTAACTTGTCCAGTAATGGTAACGATCGATTTTTCAGAATTTACTCCAATATTCAGCGAGATTCCAGCTTTGTTGAAAACGGAAACGCCTCCTTGTGATTTTGCCTCCTGATGCCCCAAAAGGCTTAATGGCAATAGGAGGGAAGCTGCATAGGGTAAGATACTGTTTCTGGATTTGCGTTGCAGACTCATGGGGCGATCCAATTGAGAGCCTACAAACCTTCCACATAAATCATCTCCCTTTTGTATTCTTTTTATAAGGCTTTCGTCACTTACTTGAGTAAAATCGATCACCTCTTTCGTACAGACACTACAAAATCTCCCCTTTTCGGTAGGAGTCATTTTTGCCCAATCTTCATGACAAGGCTCTGGGATGGAAATGGTGATCGATTTTTTCATAATGACTAGTGTTTTGTTACTTCAAACCACTTACATTTCGAAGAAATAAAAAATGACCGTTGAGTAAACGGTCATTTTCGATGAGTAAAATAGGTGTTTCGTATAGGTTTACTTTTCTATCACCTCTATTTTGAAGAGTTTATCCCAGTTTTTTCCTGTGACGTATAAAATATTCGATTCACCTTTATAGGCAATACCGTTGAGTACGTCCAATTGCCCATGTTGGGTTACTTGTTCTTGCAATCCTTTTAAGTTAATGACTCCTTCTACAGCACCATTGCTTGGGTTTACAATTGCAATAGCATCTTTTTGGTAAATGTTGGCATATATTTTTCCTTCTACCCATTCCAATTCATTGACATTGTCTATAACACTTTTGTCCGTATAGATTTCAATATAATCCTCTTCAGCCAAGGTATTGAGGTTCAGTGTCCATATTTTTTGAGTACCATCACTTTTATATATAGTGGTTCCATCATTGCACAAGCCCCAACCTTCTTTGCTTTTTCCATACACAAAGGTTCCGGTTTGTTCCAAATTGCTAAGGTTGTATATGAAACCTGTATTCTCTTGCCATGTTAACTGGTAAATTTTTTCACCAATAATGGTAAGTCCTTCCCCAAAATATGGGTCACCGAGATTCTTCCTCTCAATTACTTCGCCTGTTTTATAATTGGTTTTTCGTAGCGAAGATTTTTTACGTTGTCCAGTACTTTCATATAAAGTGTCATTTTCAAACTCTAATCCCTGGGTGTAAGCACCCATGTCATGTGGATAACTTTCCAGTATATTATAGCTGTATAACTTTGGTGTTTGGGAAGCAGTGATCGTGAAATTTTTGGAAAGCGTATAAGCTTCACCTTCCGAAGCAATCACAGCCTCTATAGTATGTATACCCATCTTTTGTCCTGTAAGAGAAATACCGCTGTCTGACAAATCAATGGCTTCCCCGTCTAATTTATATGCAATATTATCAATGGCTTTTTTACCCTTTGGCTTAACGGCAAGTGTAATAGCATCTTCAACTTTAAATGACTTCTTGGTGTTGGTAATGGTAAGGTTAAAAAGTTGATTTGGATCTTTTACGTCTTCTCCGCAGCTTACTAGAAAACCAACTAATAGGGTGCAAATGAACAGCTTGAGCATTTTCATGGGTATTCAAATTTTTTGAGCAAGATAATCTATAATTAATTGATAGCAAAAATGCTTGCGGAAACCTGAAAATGGGCGTATATTTGCATCGGCAAGTCCTACACAACTAGCTCCCGTTGAAATCCCCCAGGGTGGGAACGCAGCAAGGGTATTCGGTCGTAGCAGTGTGATGTAGGTAGCTTGCCATTTTTTATGGAATAAATTGAAGGAATCCTTCTTTCGATTTGGAATACTTCCAGCTCCTTACCATATTTGCCTTTCAGTTAGTATTTATGCCAAAAGTTGTATTTATCACCGGAGGTTCTTCCGGAATAGGAAAAGCCATCGGGACATACCTCCATGAAAAAGGATATAATGTCTATGGAACCAGCCGTAATCCCTCAAAATATGAAGGAAGTGTCCCTTTTTCGTTAGTTGCGCTAGACGTAACCAAAGAAGATTCTATCTTGCAAGCTATACAAGTTGTTGTTGAAGCTGAAGGTAAGATTGATGTTTTGGTAAACAATGCCGGTGTTGGTATTACGGGCCCTATTGAGGAAACTCCTACGGAAGAGATTCGCAATGCTTTTGAAACCAATTTCTATGGCCCACTGAATGTTATAAAAGCAGTTTTGCCAACCATGCGTAAGCAAGGAAATGGGCATATTGTAAATATTACTTCCATAGCAGGATATATGGGATTGCCTTATAGAGGCATTTATAGTGCTACCAAGGGTGCTTTAGAGTTGATTACTGAAGCCTACCGCATGGAAGTCATGCAATTTGGCATACAGATGACCAATGTGGCTCCGGGTGATTTTGCAACCAATATAGCAAATGGAAGATACCATGCCCCAGTTTTAGACGATTCTCCATACAGACAGGCATATGGTGACACACTACAAATGATGAACAAGCATGTAGATGGAGGTAGTGACCCGGTAATGATGGCAAAGAAAGTACATGCCGTTATTGAAACAACATCACCTAAAATTCACTATAAAGTTGGTGCATTTCTTCAAAAATTTTCAATAGTTCTCAAAAGGATTTTGCCTGATAAAGTATACGAACGTATGCTTATGAATCATTATAAGCTAAAGTGATCTTCTTATTAACACAATTGTGTTATAAAATTTGTGCGGATTCATTTCAACAGGCTAATTAGTTACGTATTTTTGCCGTAACAAAATCATAAACCATATACTATGAAATTTTTCATCGATACTGCTAACCTAGATCAAATTCGAGAAGCCCAAGACCTAGGGGTATTGGATGGTGTTACCACCAACCCTTCTTTAATGGCAAAAGAAGGAATTACTGGACGCGAAAACATTTTAAAACACTATGTAGCTATTTGTAACATTGTGGATGGTGATGTTTCGGCCGAAGTAATTGCAACCGACTTTGAAGGAATGGTAAAAGAAGGAGAGGAGTTGGCTGGATTGCACGAGCAGATCGTTGTAAAGCTTCCTATGATTAAAGCTGGAGTGAAAGCAGCCAAATATTTTAGTGACAAGGGAATTAAAACAAACGTTACTTTGGTATTCTCTGCGGGACAAGCATTACTAGCTGCAAAAGCAGGAGCAACGTATGTTTCTCCTTTTATTGGTCGTTTGGATGACATTTCTACAGACGGGCTTAATTTAATAGCAGAAATTCGTCACATCTACGATAACTACGGGTTTGATACTGAAATCCTAGCGGCATCCGTTCGCCATACCATGCACGTTATAGATTGTGCTAAGATTGGAGCTGATGTAATGACAGGACCTTTATCCTCTATAGAAGGATTGTTGAAGCACCCATTAACAGATATCGGTCTTGAAAAATTCTTGGCTGACTATAAAAAGGGAAACTAGAATAATATTGAATGATACTAAAGAAAGCTCCAGAAATGGGGCTTTTTTTATTTGTTTAGGTAGCTTAGTAGCTGATTTTCCAGTGCTAAATCAAAAATATTGGCATTTCCATCCAATATCTTACCATTAGGATCTACAATCATGGCCTTGTTCACAGAATTGATTACCAATTTCATTTCGGCATCCTCAAAGTCTTCAAACTGATACTCAGCCACTTCATTATAACCTGATGTCTTCACTGTTTTAAGCCATTTTTTGAAATGAGTGTCGATATTGATTCCTATAAAATTGAATTCAGGATATTTTTCGTTTAACTCACTGGCCTTATTGTGAATGTTTTTATAATGTTTAATAGATTGGTTGGACCAAAAATACAGTACTGTAGGCTTGTTTAAAGTACTGTGTAAATCCTTAACAGTATTGTCTGTGGTAAGCAACATAAGATTTGGAATCGTATGGCCGGGAGTAAGCTTCATAGTAGCTTCGGCCAAACGGGTAACCTCTTTTTTGTCCGTCTCATGCGTACTGAATTTCTTGAATTGCGCCAAAACAATGCGCTCGTTACCTTCATCTTCAGCATTTAAAAAATAACGATGGGCAGTAGTGCGAAGCAAACTATTGCGCAGGGAATCATTTGTAATTAGACTGTCAATCAGAATATTTTTGTGGTAATTATGAAGAAAGCCTTTTCTATTGTAATTCCCCTTTTTATAATACAGTTCGTAGGCTAAGTTGTCCAAATGAAAACTTAAGAATCGATAATAGGGATAGTAATTGCGTAATTCCTCACTTCCATAATCTATATTCTCTCTATAATCGTAGAAACTTTCAGGAATTTCAATATTCTCGTTATATATTTTTTTTCGGGAATTTGCAGCAATATAGAGCTCTCTTTTTGAGTATAGCCCATATTTTATAGCCGCTTCAGCAATCTCCTTGAACCCTTTAGAGGGGTTTTTAGAACTAACATGTTCCTTATATAAAATTTGTCTTTGGTTTTCAATAGAATCTAGTTTGGTTTCAAAGACATCTGGAGCCAAAATATTAAGTGAAGACATCATATCTTCTACCTGTTCATTCAACAAGAATAGATCCATGAGGAAATTGTTTCTATGAGACCCTTGCCCTGTAAAGGATAATGACTCATCAAATTCCATAGTATTTACCCGAAGCATGAGACTGTCGTTGGGTTCTATATAAATGGCCTGATATTCATTATGGCTAATGAAATAAATACCGGGCTCTACATGCTCTAGTTTGTAGTAAAAGAAATTATTTGCATCCAACGAAATCGTATCAATAATTTTCCGGCTTTTGGAAATAATGATATGATCCCTCTTGGGATTCACGATTTCACCACCAATCCAAGCAGTTCCGCAAGCATTTTGCGAATTCTGATTACAGGATAGGGTAAATAGGGTGACTAGGGGAAGTAATAGTATTTTTTTTATCAGATGCAAAGTATAATTCGATTCAAGAAACAAAAATAACGGTCTTGAATTGTGATAGCTGTTAATTACTAGTTAAAAGATTTTTGAAAGGAGAGAGAACTTCATATCAATTTGTTTCCTCAATCGCAGTTAATTAGCTAATTTTGCGCAAAATTTTAAAACTACAAAATCTATGCTTTCAGTATCCAATTTATCGGTTCAATTTGGGAAACGCATTTTGTTCGATGAAGTGAACACGCAGTTTGTTCAGGGCAATTGTTATGGAATAATTGGTGCTAATGGAGCAGGGAAATCTACATTCCTTAAGATTATTGCTGGGAAACAAGATCCAACATCTGGTAATGTACATTTAGAAACTGGTAAAAGGATGTCTGTTTTGGAGCAAGATCACAATGCTTGTGACGAATATCCAGTACTGGAAACTGTTGTAAGAGGAAACAAGGAATTATTTAACATCAAATCACAGATTGATGCATTGTATGCTGATTATTCAGATGAAAATGCAGAAAAAATTGGAGAGCTTCAAGTTCAGTTTGAGGAAATGGATGGCTGGAATGCTGACAGTGATGCTGCAGCCGTATTATCTAACCTGGGTATAAAAGAAGATCTTCACTATGCCATGATGAGCGATTTGGATGGAAAGCAAAAGGTAAGGGTATTATTGGCCCAAGCGCTTTTCGGAAACCCAGACGTATTAATCATGGATGAGCCAACAAACGATTTGGATTACGAAACGATCTCTTGGTTGGAAAACTTTTTGGCAAACTATGACAATTGTGTAATTGTGGTATCTCACGACCGTCACTTCTTAGATGCCGTTTGTACACATATTAGTGATATTGATTTCGGAAAAATCAATCACTTTAGTGGTAACTATACGTTCTGGTATGAAAGTAGTCAATTAGCCGCCCGTCAGAGAGCGCAACAGAATAAAAAAGCAGAAGAGAAGAAGAAGGAATTAGAGGAGTTCATTAGACGTTTTTCTGCAAACGTGGCTAAATCGAAACAAGCTACCAGTAGAAAGAAGATGATAGAGAAATTGAATGTTTCTGATATAAAACCTTCCAGTCGTCGTTATCCAGCCATTATTTTTGAAAGAGAGCGTGAAGCAGGAGATCAGATACTGAATGTTGATGGCTTAGCAGCAAGCATAGAAGGAGATACTCTTTTTAGTAATGTAGATATCAACCTTGCTAAAGGAGACAAAGTAGTATTGTTCTCTAGGGATTCTCGAGCTACTACCGCTTTTTATGAAATCATAAATGGTAATTTGAAAGCAGATGCTGGTAACTTTCAATGGGGGGTAACCACCAACCAAAGTTATTTGCCTTTGGATAATAGTAATTTTTTCAGCAACGAAATGGATTTGGTAGATTGGTTACGACAATGGGCCAAAACTGAAGAAGAGAAAGAAGAGGTTTACCTTAGAGGTTTCTTGGGTAAAATGTTGTTTAGTGGTGAAGAAGCATTGAAACAATCCAATGTACTGTCTGGAGGTGAAAAAGTTCGTTGTATGTTGAGTAGAATGATGATGATGCGCGCCAATGTGGTTATGCTGGACGAACCTACCAATCACTTAGATCTAGAATCCATTACAGCATTCAATAATTCTTTAAAGAATTTTAAAGGAACAGTGTTGTTTACAACTCATGATCACGAATTTGCACAAACTGTCGGAAATCGAGTGATAGAACTGACACCAAATGGTATTATTGATCGTTACTCAACGTTTGATGAATACATGAGCGATAAAAAAATCAAGGAGCTACGTGAAAAAATGTACGGAGTAACAGTATAGCTATCCGTTATAATACTTGCTGTCCCAAATGGCAGTATTGAAATTTTTTCCTTTGGCAAATCCGTAAAAAAGGACGATTCCTCCAACAGCCTTAAACATAAAAAGAAACATCAGTAGGTATTCAGTCTGAGTGACTTCCCCTTTGGTGAAGGCCTGCATAGGGGTGATGGCTGTTAAGAAAATGCTGATTATAAATAGGGTGAAAATCAAATTCTCGAAGTTCTTGTAGGGCCACATTAATAATTTTCGAAACGGATGTAGGTCATTGCCCCATTTATGTATTAGATAATAGTAATCGTTTCCAATAGGGGCAAACAATAGCGGATCATCAGCATTTTCAAGCTTTAGTAATTTAGCAGGAGCCATAATTTTAAGCCCTTCTAGAGAAATGTGGTGAGCTTTTTCTAAATGTTGGATTTTGGTAATGGTTTCTTCAGGAATGGGGCCTTTAAAATAATGGGATCCCAAAAACCGAAGGCGATAATCCACACATAATTTTTTGATATTTCGAACATGAAAAATCTTATCGGTATCCAATAAGTCCAGATTAAATGCATTTTCCTTTTGAATTGATGGTTGCGCTAATTTGGACTTTACTCTTTCCCGCTCATCCTCATTTTTGTCAAGAATGGCCTTAACTTCATCAAGAATCTGATCTGGAGAAATTTCCTTATTACGATACTTAACGAGCTGTTGCTCAATATCTGTTTTGGAAAACATATTGCAATTTTCCTTAAAAATAAGGACTGTGATTAATTAATCCAATATTTTAACAACAAGGGGTTTAACGCAGTTGCGCATCAAAATCTTTTTCAAAACGCTGTTGTAGTTTTCCCATGATCTTATCGATCTGTTTATCGGTTAGGGTTTTTCGTTCGTCCAACAGCGTAAAACTCAATGCATAACTTTTCTTGCCCTTCGGAAGGTTTTTTCCAGTATAAACATCGAAAAGGGAAACTTCCTTCAACAATTGTTTTTCGGTCTGAAAAGCAGCCGTTCTTAGGGCATCGAAAGTAATTTCATTGTCTAATAACAAAGCAAAATCACGTTTTACTCTTGGGAATTTTGGAATGGATTTCACCACAAAGTCATTGACTGGTATTTCCTCCAAGATGGTGTCCCAATGAAAATCGGCAAAGATGATGAGGTCATTGATACCAAAGTGTTTGCTAATTTTTTTAGAGACAACCCCAAACTCGACCAAATCTTTTTTCCCTTTGGTTAGTTTAATTCCTTCAGAGAAAGCATCATTTTTCAATCCCTTTTCGGTATAACCATTTATTCCTAGTCTATCCAATACAGCAATTACAATCCCTTTTCCATAAAAGAAATCAGATTTTTTACTTGGAGTAGTCCAAGAATCTTCCATACGATTACCACTGATAACTATAGATAAGTGTTTTTTCTCCTCACGTCCACTTGGATAATTATGGTAGGTTTTGCCAAACTCAAACAGTTTGACATTGGCCATTTTTCGGTTGTTGTTGTAGGCCACAGCTTCCAGTGCTCCAAAAAGAAGTGATTGACGCATCACTTCTAAATCTTGGCTCAAAGGATTAAGCATTTGTATGTTATGATCTTCTTTTAATGAATCTAGTAAAGACGTATAAGCAGCATTGGTAAGTGAATTGCATAGCATTTCATTGAAACCAAGTGCAGCCAATTGGTCTCCTACCTTGTTTTGTATTTCATGATCTTCAATCTTTTGCGTAGTGGCAATAGAGGCGTTTAGCTTATTGGTAAATTCTATATTGTTGTATCCATAAACACGAAGGATTTCCTCTATTACATCTGCTTCACGAGTAACGTCATTTCTATAGGCCGGGATGGTCATTCCAATGCCTGTTTCGGTCACGTTTTCAATTTTAATGTCCAAGGAGGTCAAAATTCCCTTAATGGTTTCTCTTGGAATTTCTTGACCGATCAGCTGGGTGGCATTGTCGAAATTCAGAAATACCTGATGATCCTCTATTTTCTTAGGATAGATATCTACAATGTCACTGGTAATTTCGCCGCCTGCAATTTCGCACATGAGAATAGCGGCCCGCATTAATGCATATTCTGTAATGTTAGGATCAATTCCTCTTTCAAATCTAAAAGATGCATCTGTATTTAAACCATGTCTTTTGGCTGTCTTTCGTACAGAAATTGGATTAAAGTACGCGCTTTCCAAAAAGATATTTGTTGTGTTTTCAGAAACACCACTATATGCTCCACCAAACACACCAGCAATACACATAGGCTTTTCACCATCACAGATCATGAGGTCTTCTTCATGAAGCTCTCTTTCTATGCCATCTAATGTTGTAAACTTGGTGCCAGCGGGTAATGTTTTCACTTCGATTTTTTGTTGCGCAATCTTTACAGCATCGAAGGCATGCAAAGGCTGTCCCAATTCGTGAAGCACATAATTTGTGATATCAACTATATTATTGATAGGGGCCAACCCAATGGCTTTTAATCTATTTTGCAACCATGTAGGAGATGTCTCTACTTTTAGGCCACTAATTGTAACCCCACAGTAACGTGGCGCCAATTCGTTATTTTCAACAGAAACGTCGATTTTCAAAGTTCTGTTTTCTATACGGAAACTACTTGTAGAAGGAGTAATGAGCTCTAAGGAGTTTTCATGTTGAAGGAGTCCAGCACGTAAATCCCTAGCAACTCCCCAATGACTCATAGCGTCTGCTCTGTTGGGAGTTAAACCGATTTCAAAAATATGATCGTTTTCTATGTCGAATATTTCGGCAGCAGGGGTTCCGGGTATTAGTTGTTCGTCTAATACCATAATTCCGTCATGACCTTCTCCTAGACCTAATTCATCTTCTGCACAGATCATCCCCATGCTTACTTCACCCCGTATCTTTCCTTTTTTTATTTGCCAAGGTTTTGCATCTCCATCGTACAATGTTGTACCAACAGTGGCTACAGGGACCTTTTGTCCAGCAGCAACGTTTGGTGCTCCACAAACAATTTGAACAGGTTCTCCATTGCCAAGATTCACTTTGGTAAGCTTTAATCGATCTGCATTAGGGTGAGCTTGGCATTCTAAAACCTCTCCAACAACAACACCCTCTAAGCCCCCTGTAATCGAAGCAAATGGCTCTATGCCTTCTATTTCGAGCCCAAGGTCTGTAAGAAGTTCTCCAGCTTTATCGGCATTCCAATCTACATTAATGAACTGTTTTAACCAGTTGTATGAAATCTTCATGAGAGGTTTAATTTTAAGCCTACAAAGATAAAATATTGGAGGTAGCATTCAAATAATGCCCCATATTTTGTACATTTAAAAACCATTAACTAAAACAACTTAATTTTATGAAGATCGCAAGTAAAATTCTATTAACACTGCTATTAGTAGCTTTTGTCTCCTGTAGAGACACAAAAGCAGAAGAAGCAGAGACTCAAAAAGTAGTTGATCAAATTGAAGCTGTTGAGAGCGAAGCTCAAGAAATTACAGAGAAAATTGATGAAGAAGCTGGAGAGCTGGAAGAAGCCTTAAAAGAATTAGACAGTATTTAATAAAAAACAAAAAACATGAAAAATTTAAAGTATATAATTGTTTCAGCATTGGTACTTTTTGCTTTTACCACATCGGTAAATGCACAATCTGTAGAAAAGGCAAAAGGAACCATAGAGAAAAATGCCAATAAAGTAGAACAAGATGCTGAGAAGGTTAAAAAGGATGCTAAAGACCGTGCAGAAAAAGAAAAAAAGCATGGAAAGGATAAGGTAAATCAAGCCAAAGAAGGAAAAGGTGATGTAGAAGCTAAGTATAATGAAGTGAAAAAACATTATAAAAAGCAAATTGCCAATGCTTCTTCTGACGAAGAAAAAAAGAAATTGGAAGAAAAGATGATGGCAGAGCTTCGCAAGATCCGTGAAGGTGGGAATACCATTGTAAAAGGAGAGCCTGATAAGGTAAAACAAGTTACTGATGTAAAAAAAGATGGTAAAAAGGTAAAAGAGGCTGCTAAGGAAAAAGCGAAGAAGGAAAAGCAGGCTGCTAAAGAAACTGTAAAAATGACTAAGCAGTATGGTGTAGATCGCGCCAATGAAGCCAAGGAAAGAATAGCTGAGAGACAAGCTGCTTTAAGTAGTCGTGTTGAATTAATTAGCAATGGAAAATCCAAAATTAGAGCAGCAACAGACAGATTGGATGCGGCGGCAGCCAATGGAACGCTTTCAGACGATGAAATTGCTGCCAAAAGAGCTAAAATTGAAATAGCTCAGGCTCATTTAGCAAAATTAGAAGCTTCTGTAGAAGCTGGAAAGTCAACTTTAGAGCAGCAAAAATCAACCTTGAACGAGTTGTATAAAGAAGAAAACTAAAATTATATTTTTAATGTAGAGAGAGGGCGTTATTCAATAACGCCTTTTCTTTTTGTTAACTATACTATCCCAATCCGACTATTCTGCTATGAACATCCGTCAAATTTTTTATGCAATACTCTTCATCCTCAGTTTTACCGCATGCAGTGAAAAAACTCAAAAACCCCATTTAGGGACTTGGCGAGTGGTTCTCGATGTACAGGATGGGAAAGAACTTCCTTTTATAGTAGAATGGAAATCCGATCAACATTGGGTAGTTAAAAATGCTGAAGAACGTATTGATATTACGGACATACAACTATATGGTGACTCTATTAAAATTGAACATCCTGTTTTTGAAGGTGTGTTTAAAGGAGTGTATGCTTCAGAAAAGATCACAGGTAGCTTTATAAAGCCTAGTTTGGATAGGGTTGTCCCTTTTCAAATGAATTATACTGAAGCGTCCCGTTTTGCAGTGGAGGTAGACCCAACCCAAAATGTGACAGGAAATTGGGAAATGGTCTTTAGTGCACATTCCGCCGAAGATCGTTATATAGCGAAGGGTATTTTCCAGCAGGAGAATGAAAGAGTAACTGGTACCATAAGGACGACTACTGGAGACTATCGCTTTTTGGAAGGAGTCATGGATGGAGCGACGATGCGATTATCTACATTTGATGGGGCACATGCCTTTCTTTTTGAAGCGGAAGTAAAAGACAGCATTCTATATGGAAATTTCTATAGCGGGAATCACTGGAAAGAACCATTCAGTGCCAAACGGAATGCTGATTATGAACTTCCGGATGAAAATGAGTTAACTTATTTAAAAGAGGGCTATGATCGTTTTGACTTTTCATTCCCTGATACAGACGGTCATGTGGTTTCCCTTTCTGATGATCGTTTTAAAAACAAAGTCGTAGTCGTTCAAATTATGGGAACTTGGTGCCCTAATTGCTTGGAGGAAACACAATATTACACAGAGTATCTGAAGAACAATCCTTCCCAAAACCTTGAGTTTGTTTCCTTGGCATTTGAGTATGCTCCTAAAGAGCGGGCTATGCAAGGAATTAATAAGCTGAAAGAGGCCGTAGGAGTTCCATATCCTATTTTGTTGGCACAGTATGGCAGTAGTAGCAAACAAAAGGCAAATGACAAACTTCCAATGCTTAATCATGTATTGAGCTACCCAACAACTATTTTCATAGATAAGCAAGGAGAGGTTCGAAAAATTCATACAGGATTTAACGGAAAAGCCACCGGCGAGAAATACAATCAGTTCACAGAAGAATTCGAATATTTTTTAACACAACTTCTTAACGAATAGTTAATTAACATCAATCCCATTCATTTAACAAGCCCGTAACAAAATGGGGTAGTAGTTGACCGTACTTTTAAAGAAACAATCAAATCTTTAAAATTATGTCAAATATTTACACTCGGGTGGTTACCATGTTCGCGCTTCTTCTGGTAACTACCTTTTCAGTTTATGCACAGATCAATACCCCTAGGGGAAGCCAAATGGCTTCGGTATCACAGACCATAGGGACTTCTACTGTGGAAATTACCTATTCCCGTCCCAGTGTCAACGAACGGGAGATATGGGGAACACTGGTCCCTTATGGGCTTAACAACCTTGGTTTTGGCACCTCTACTGCAGCTCCTTGGCGTGCTGGAGCCAATGAAAATACGATCATCACCTTTTCTCATGATATGAAAGTAGAAGGGAAGCCTATTAAAGCAGGAACCTATGGTCTTCATCTAGAAGTAAAAGAAGGGAATGCAGCGACTCTTATTTTGTCTCATAATGCAAGTTCCTGGGGTAGTTTTTTCTATGACCCATCTGAAGATGCACTTAAGGCAGAAATTGTTACCACCACCACTCCGCATACCGAAATGCTAACGTTCGATTTTACTGATGTTCAATCCACAAGTGCTGTGGCATCCTTGAAATGGGAGAAAAGGGCGTTTCCATTTAAGATAGAGGTTCCGGTAATGGAAATTGTACTGGCAGATATCAGGAATAGTATGCGTGATCAACCGGGATTCAATCGTCAGACCTGGGAGCAAGCTGCCAATTATGCCTTAAATAATGGAGGAGATCTTAATGAAGCCATGGGGTGGATTGACAATGCCATAGCAGGTCAATTTTATAGTCAAAAAACCTTCGCAAACTTACAAATAAAGGGAGCGATATTGGCTAAAATGGGGAAGGTAGAAGAAGCCGAAAAACTCATGGATGACCATTTGGATATTGGTTCTGTTTTCGAGGTGCATCAATATGGAAGACAGCTTATTACGCAAGGTAATAAAGCAAAGGCATTGAAAATATTTCAATACAATGCAAAGAAAAATAAAGATACATGGCCTGTCCATTATGGATTAGCAAGGGCCTACTCCGCTCAGGGAGATTATAAGACAGCCTTAAAACATCTGGAAAAAGCTCATGAAAATGCGCCAAACCCAGGTAGTAAAGGCCGTGTGGCAGCTAATATTGCGAAGTTGAAAAAAGGAGAAGATATAAATTAGTTGTTGGTTTTTTTAGTTGGAGGCCCCTTCTTAGGGGCCTTTTTTGTTAAAAATAATATAGAAATGATGCTTTGGGTAAGGAGTTATAAAGAAATATGAAATTTCCATGCAATACTGGCAACAGCAATGACACTCTAGATAGCATGATATCTATCTGGTCCTTCCATGCTGCTTACTCCAACTACAGTTGCTAACAAATAGGGGGCTAACCATATAACCCTATTATTTTTGTATAAATGACGCCCCGGAGAATGCTGATGCAGTATGACCGCTGGGGAACGCATCGTACCGATCTTTACCTTCGGGGCGCTGTTTGTGGATTAAATACTTGCAGGATCTTCCAAAATACATTCCCATTGTTCATGTCTGTTTTCGTCAACAACATCTTGAGTAGAAATAGAGTGCAAAGTATGATCCCCTTGAAGTAATCAAGATTCATGAAACGAAAATATTGGTTAGAGTAGTTTTCGCTATAAATAGAGGTTTGTCATTAAGAACGGTATTATGAATTCATTTATTATGTATCATACTGATTTTTAGAGCTATACATTATGAGATGTAGTTCCAGATATTCTTGTATTTGGCCAATTGCGTATAAGTATTCTTAATAGGGGCGTTATGCGCTAGGGAAAGATTGGGATCTTCTTTTAATACCTGAATTGCATAGCTTCTGGCAATTTTAAGTATTTCGCTATCCTTTATAATATCTGCAATTCTTAAGTTCAGTACCCCGCTTTGTTGTGTACCCATAATGTCTCCTGGTCCCCGAAGCTTTAAGTCTACTTCACTTATTTCGAATCCGTCATTGGTGCGTACCATGGTTTCAAGGCGTATTTTGGCATCGGCACTTAGTTTATGGCTTGTCATAAGGATGCAATAGCTCTGTTCGGCACCTCTTCCTACCCGTCCACGTAACTGGTGTAATTGAGAAAGCCCAAACCGTTCAGCACTTTCTATAACCATTACTGAGGCATTGGGAACATTTACCCCGACTTCGATGACAGTAGTGGCAACCATGATTTGAGTTTGTCCTTTTACAAATCGTTCCATTTCAAAATCCTTATCGGCCGCTTTCATCTTTCCATGTACAATAGAAATTTGATAGTCTGGTTTGGGAAATTCCCTTTCAATACTTGTGTATCCATCCATGAGATCTTTGTAATCCATAGCTTCGCTTTCCTGGATCAATGGATAAACAATATAAACCTGTCGTCCTTTGGATATTTCATCTTTTAAAAAGCGAAAAACCTTGAGCCTATTAGCATCAAATCGATGCACGGTTTTTATGTCTTTTCTTCCTGGGGGAAGCTCATCAATTACACTAATATCCAAGTCTCCATAGACACTCATTGCTAAGGTTCTAGGAATGGGTGTGGCAGTCATAACCAATACATGGGGTGGGTGGGTGTTTTTGTGCCAAAGTTTACTACGTTGTGCTACCCCAAATCTATGTTGTTCGTCAATAACAGCTAAACCTAAATTTTTAAATTTTACCTTATCTTCGAGCAACGCATGCGTACCAATTAAGACCTTTAAAGAGCCATTTTCGAGATTTTCATGAATAATCCTTCTTCTTGAAGTATTAGTTGATCCTGTTAATAATGAAATACTGATATTCAGATCTTTACAGTATTCTAATAACCCATTATAGTGTTGGACTGACAAAATTTCAGTTGGCGCCATTAAACAAGCTTGAAAATCATTGTCAAGTGCTATTAATATTGACATAAAGGCTACTATGGTCTTTCCAGAACCAACATCTCCTTGTAACAATCGGTTCATTTGTGCTTTACTACCCAGATCATTCCTAATTTCTTTAATGACTCTTTTTTGCGCTCCAGTTAATGGGAATGGTAAATACTCATTGAAAAAGGTGTTGAAGTTATGTCCAATTTTCTCAAATGGATATCCTTTAATCTTTGCTTTATGAAGTCTATTCTTTTGCAATAACTGTATCTGAATGTAGAATAATTCTTCAAACTTTAGTCGATATTGTGATCTTGTCAATTTTTCCTGATCTTGAGGAAAATGAATATTAAAAAATGCTTCGTTTTTTGGCATCAATTTCAAAGCATTCAATAACGGTTTAGAAAGACTTTCTGTAATGTTGTTTTTCAACTCTTTAAAGAGTGTTTGCATTAAAGTATTTAGAACTCGATTGGTGATTCCGCTATTACTCAATTTTTCAGTTGAAGGATAAATGGGTTGCATAGCCGAACGAATACTTTTTTCATGTTGTGATACCAATTCCATTTCGGGATGTGGCATGGAAAACATTCCATTAAACCAATTTACCTTTCCAAAAATCACATATGGAGTATTGAGTTTCAGATTTTCCCGAATCCATTTTTGTCCACGAAACCAAACCAATTCCATTTTACCGGTTTCATCTACAAAAGTTGCCACCAAGCGTTTGTTCCTTTTCTGTTCTACAGTTTTTATATGCGTAATCTTGCCTACAAGTTGCAATTCGGCATTGTTTCGTTGTAACTGCGCTATTTTATAATATTTAGTTCGATCCAGATACCTATTGGGAAATAAGTTGATAAGATCCTGAAATGTATGAATACCCAGTTCTTTTTTAAGGAGATCGGCTCTGTTTGGACCAACCCCTTTCAAATAATCGATGGGTGTTTGCAGAAAAGTGGTATTCATACAACGAATTTACTTATTTTGGCAAAACAATTGCTGGGTACTTACTTATGAGATTATTCTTTTTTTTCTTCCTTATTTCCTGCATAAGTTTTGGGCAACAGGTTGATGTGGTCGATTTTTTAAAAATTGAAGCTTCAATTCAACCTATACAAGAGACCCGTAAGGTTTTTGGATCTATGAATGTCCATTTCAAAATCATAAAGGATGTAGATTCTGTTTATTTAAATGCTGTAAATACACAATTATTTGTAAAGAAAGATTCGCTTATTGAGTTTTCATCGAGAGACAATAAAATTTGGATGAAGCATAAATTCAAGAAGGGAAGGACTTACAGCGCAAATTTTATTTATGAAACCTACCCAAAAAAAGCACTCTATTTTACATATGATCAAGTGTGGACACAAGGTCAAGGAAAGTACACCTCCAATTGGTTGCCTAGTATAGATGATATGAACGATAAGATCGAATTTGATCTTAAGATACGGGCGGACAGAGGTAAGTCTGTAATTGCTAATGGCAAGTACGTAGCGCATATAGATGATATGGATTCTACACTGTGGCTATTCAACATGGAAGAAGCTATGTCCAGTTACTTAGTAGCCTTTGTGGTAGGTGATTTTATAAAAAAGGAGATAAAATCGGATTCTGGAATTCCCATTGAGTTATACCTGAGAACTGAGGATTCATTAAAAATGGAGCCAACCTATCGCTATACCAAAGATATTTTTGATTTTTTTGAAACCGAAATAGGCGTACCATATCCTTGGCAAAATTACAAACAGGTGCCAGTCCGTGATTTTTTATATGCAGGAATGGAGAATACAGGCGCTACCATATTTTCTGAAGCCTTTGTGGTAGATTCCATTGGTTTTCATGATCGAAACTATGTAAATGTAAATGCCCATGAGCTGGCCCATCAATGGTTTGGTAATTTGGTGACGGAGACCGAAGGAAAGCATCACTGGCTGCATGAAGGTTTTGCTACTTATTATGCATTATTGGCAGAACGCCGCATTTTTGGTGATGATTATTATTATTGGAAATTGTACAATACGGCAGAACAATTACGGGCTTTGAGTGAAGAAGGCAAAGGGCAGTCTTTACTGGACCCTACTGCAAGTTCGCTTACTTTTTATGAAAAAGGAGCATGGGCACTCCACATATTGAAGGAGTTGATAGGAGAGGTTAGTTTTAAAGAAGGAGTGAAAAATTACCTTCAGAAATATCAATTCAAGAATGTAACTACCGAAGATTTTCTGAATGAAATAAAAGCTGTTACCAGTATCGATATTTCCTCATGGGAAAAAGACTGGTTGCAGCAATCAGCTTTTAAAGGAGAGCAGGCATTGAATTCATTAACTAAAAGTAGTTTTCTTACTTCCTATTTTGAATTGGTTGCTTTACGCAAGACACCACTTCCAGAAAAGAAGATTCAACTACAGCTGGCATTGCAATCTGGAAATGATTATTTTGCTGAAGAGGCCGTTCATCAGTTATCCTTAGAAAATGAAGAAGCGGTTGCTTCATTGTACAAAATTGCTTTTTTAGAAGGAAATACAGGAGCAAGACAAGCATTGGCAATGTCTATAGCCCCTCCAATTTCAAACCAACTAAAAGAAAAATATGAATCCTTGCTAGATGATCCTTCCTATGTAACTCAGGAAAATGCGCTGTATGTGCTTTGGGCCTCGTTTCCAGATGACAGAGGACGTTATTTGGACAAAATGAAACAAGTACATGGATTTCAAAATAAAAACGTCCGTTTGCTTTGGCTTGCTTTGGCTATGAATACGGATAATTACGCTCCATCTGCACAAAATTTTTTTAAAACCGAACTTCAAAATTATTCAGGACCCGAGTATAGTTATGAAATTCGAGAAAATGCTTTTCAGTATTGCTACTCCTTGGGGATTTTAAATAATGAGGTCTTGAGAAATTTGATAAATGGTTGTGTACATCATTATTGGCGTTTTCGTGATTCTTGTAGGAATTTATTGGGAGAATTGCTTAAGGATCCTAAATTGAAAGAATATTTAAAAGCAGAAAAGGGGTCTTTTTCAACAAAAGAACAATCTTATTTGGATCGTGTACTATAAAAAAGCTGCCCGTATTTCTACGGACAGCCTACTCACAATCAAACTGTATATTACATACAATCTTTACTATAAATGAAAGTTATTTCACGACCAGTTTTCCGGTATGTGTATTCCCACTGATGTCTTGAATAGTAACTAAATACAATCCAGAACTAAGATGTGAGACATCTATATTTGTTTCTGAGGTTGTACGAGTTAATTCCTGGGATATTACAGTTTGCCCATTTACATTAGCTACGGTAACAACAGCAATCTCATTGTTCAATAAGGAAATACTAACTTCATTATCTGTTGGATTTGGATAAATACTTACCAAGCTTTCACTTTGTGTTTCGTGATCCCCTAGGATTCCTCCATAAGTACCCAACCAAGAATAGATGAATTCAATATCTTCATCACTTAGTCCGCCTTCTACCGGAGTAAGTCCGTCATTATAAATCAATTGATATGTAAATCCATCATCCGTACAGTCTTCACAACAGCTGGGTGTTGTTAATCCTACTAAATACATCGTATTCTGAGCAAAAGGGAAACCAGGAAAGGTCGTTGTTAAATCCCAATTTGGCCCTGTAGCAGAAGGATTAAAGAGACTACTTCCCATAGTATCATTACCCCAGCCATAAGGAGCTGCCCAATCTATGGTAAATACGCCTCCAGAGAAACTGGAAACTGTAAGTACGTACCAATAATAAGGCTCATCACAGATTTCCGGATCATATGGAAGTATATCATCTCCAGTAGCAATGGTATTTATAGATCCTGTTACCATTTGTGGATTTCCTTGGTGCTGTACCGTGATACTTAACATAGGATCTGCCAATTCTTGAATAGAAATATCATCAATAGCTAGGTCATTTCCGTCACCTAATTCATCCTCATTCAGCAAAATCTGGAAGTTCATTTCATCTTGAGCTCTAAAGCAAAAACTAAGGTTTTGCCAGTCACAAGGATCGGAAGGGTCTGTGTTAATGGTCACAGTTTGACTAATTCCGTTCGATAATTGTACTGTGATTTCAGGCAGCACATCAAATGTACATTGCGGCATGTTCTTAAAGTTTGCACAGAATCGGTATTCTTTTTCACCATCAAATCCAGCAACAGTTTGCTCCCAAATAACGCTTTGTGAACCGGAAGGCTGATTGGTTAATCCGTTTACCAACAAATACATGTCATTATTTGCGTAAGCGGTGGAATCTGCGCAGAAAGAATGGTCTGTAATAGTAGCTCCAAAGGCACTTGCATTGTCAGTAACATCATATTGACTTGGCAATGTAGCTGGGTCCTGGGTATAATCACTACTGAAGTCTACATTTCCAAACTCGAAGTTTCCATTGGCCACCATATTTTCAGCTTCGTCACAACAGTAAGCACCTTCATTGGTTGGCGGATTGGTAAGTGTACTATCACACTCTTCACTAATACAAATATTGTCAATACCAAAACGTTCGTCACCACTGGCTACATCAACTGCATACCCAAGGGCTCCTACATTGGTTATTAATGCATCCCAATCTGCAGCATTTCCAGTATTGATAACCCATTGTCCATCAGAATTGCTTGGTAGGTTTCCTGCAGTACTCAATTCAATAGGAGCACAAATACGTACCCATCCTAGGGAGGGGTCTACTGGCACATTTAAAACAAAAGTGGCCCGTATGGCAGAACTATCTGGATCTGTTCCAGAATAAATACTTAGCGAGCTACCTGTTAAGGTTCCTGTAGCTATCAGGAATGTTCTGAAGTCATAACAAAAACATCCTACACCGCCCACACGATCTATCCAGTTTCCAGAATAGTCTACAGGATTGAAGATGTAGCTGGAACCATTACTACATGCGGTATCATCTAGAAACAAATAAAAATCCCCAGTTCCATTTTGGCTATTGGTGTCTTGATAATTAATATCAGTGTGTTTAACTCCCCAATTGTTCAAAATGTTATAGGTTGGAGATCCCAAACAACCATTTCCAGCAGAGACGGTAGTTGAAAACTGGTCAAAAGTTTCACAGAAAGGATTCTGTGCCATTGCAAGACTTGTTATGAATAAAAAGACATAAAACAACCTTGCTTTTTTAATTAGTTGAATAAAGGTTTTCATGGTTAATTGATTATGTACCTACTCTATTAATAAAGGCTTTTCGGTTTACGCCCATGGGGAAGTGCATTTCGAAATACAGGACAAATATCTTCCCAAAGACATATATATTCAAGGGTTGCAGAACGGTAAAGCATGGGGCGCAGCACTTAAAATGAAAGGGAGTAGTACCCTTGGCTGAAAGGGGTAAATCCCCCTTTTTCTGGATTGTTTATTTAGATACTTTTACACTGAATCATAAAAACTATAATTATGAAACCTAAACGATTAACTATCAAGGAAAAACCCATTCAGCCTAATAAATTGGCTGAAAATTTGGGTGAAATACCACACAAATCACCCAGTAGAGTAATTAAAAGGTATGAGAATTCTGGAATGCGTTTGACTCATGAACGGGCAAAAGATTTATACGTACGTTACAATACCGAAATAAAAAGTGATTTAGAGAACAGTAGAAATGAGCGCTTGCCTAATGCCGAAGATTTTCGCGGAACGGAATATGTGTGGATAAGTAGAAAAAGACTTAAATTGTATTTGCGTTTTCTGAAAGAATTGGAACGATTAAATCCAGATCAGCCAGAAATATCGGGGGTGAGTCTTTATTTTGGAAGAATTGGATATGAGGATGATAATTTATTTGCCGATACTGGTGAGCCAGAAAACGGTAATGATGAACCTAAAAAAGTAGGAGACTATAGAGGAAGACACACCTTGTTTATGGCGCCAACCATTCGCAAAGAAGAAATAGAAGGGCATGAAATGTTAAAGCACAAGGCGTTTTATATAGATTCTGAACACATCCACGGAATTGAAAGATATACGGGAGCATTTAAAGTGCTGCCATTTTTGGAAGAAGTTCCATTTCCCGGAGAGATCATCATTCCGGGTGAAGGCGGAGAACCAGATGGTGGCGACCCTGGTGATGATGGCACCTCTGTACTTAGTAATGATTTGAATAATATGCCACCAATGTCTAGTTAAATGAACCTTGATGATTGAAATTTTAAGTGATATTTTTAGGGGACAACACTTTGTGAGTTATCTGCAGCTGTTCACTGCATTTATTGGAGTGCTCTATTACAAGAAATTCAAAAATTCTCCTGTAAAATATTTCATTTGGGCCTTTGTGTATTTTGCTTGCAATGAGTTTTTTGCAAGATTTTATGGAAGAAATTTAGGAAACGGTGTCAATGCTATTGTGTACAACATCTATTACATCGTTTCCTTTTCTGTATTACTGTACGTTTTTTATACAGATATTAAGAATAAGCGCTTTAAGTTCTTTTTAAAGTTGATGTATGGTGTTTACATCATTTTTATACTGATGGATTTGTTGGTGTTTGGGATTGACTATCATACCAAATATCAAGTATGGCCATATATCATTGCTGGAATCACAATACTTATCAGCATTCTGTTTTATTTTTATGAAGCATTAAACTCAGATAGGGTGGTGCAGCTGGACAGAAATCTTGTATTTTGGATTGGGATAGGTTATTTTTTCTATTACCTAGCCATGGTGCCTTTTAAAGTGAGCAAGAATTTCTATGCCAATAACCAAGAATTTTATTACCTGTTTAAGTTACCGATCATTATGACCACGGTATTGAATATTTCACTGATCATTGGATTCTTATGGAGCCGAACGGAACAGCAGAACTAATTGTTTTCATATCAATTCTACTGGTGGCAGGACTTTTTTTAGTGCTGCTTTTTGTGATTTTTCTTCGCAGGAAGAATGTTCTTATTCGGAAAAGTTTGGAAGAAAAGGAAGCTTTTGAAAGAGAATTGGCAGAAGCACAAATTGAAATACGGGAGGAAACCCTACGTAATATTAGCTGGGAACTACATGACAATATTGGGCAGGTAATGACTTTGGCAAAAGTAAAAGCCCAGAATGCTGGGGATAACCCAGAGAAGATAAAACAGGCTGCCCGGCTTATAGGAGATGGACTGGATGAATTACGGGCACTATCCAAAATGATCAATCCAGCAACAATTCGTAAGCTTAGTTTGAAAGAATCTGTTCAATTAGAAATAGATCGTTTCAATAGGATGCGTTTTATAGATGCACAACTTGCTATTTTTGGTGATGTGGAAGACGTCAATGTAAAAGACCAATCCATATTGTTTCGCATTTTACAAGAGTTCTTTTCAAATACCATAAAACATTCACAGGCTACCGAACTGAAAGTAGAAATGCATTTCGTAAATGATAGCCTAATCATAAAAGCTTCCGATAACGGTGTGGGGTTTACAGAATCTGAAACGTTTAATGGGATTGGCTTGAAGAATATGGAAAGTAGGGCCAAATTAATAAAAACGGATTTTTCCATTCATTCAGAAGAAAATATAGGAACAACCTTAACTTTGGAGTATCCACTAACCAAAAACCAACTATGACAACAAAAGTCGTTATTGTAGACGATCATTTTTTACTAGCTCAGGCCATACAAGAATTGGTGAATAGTTTTGAAGGTTTCGAAACCCTTTACTTATGTAAGAATGGAAAAGAACTACTGGAAAAGATGAAATATCCTGCCAATGTTCCAGACATTATTTTAATGGATGTGAATATGCCTATTTTGAATGGAATAGCAGCTACCAAAATAATTAATGAAACCTATCCAGAGGTTATTGTATTGGCATTGTCTGTAGAAGTGGACGAAGATATTATTCTGGGAATGCTGCGTGCAGGAGCCAAAGGCTATTTAATGAAAGATACCGAAAAGGAACAACTAAAGGAAGCCTTAGAACAGGTTTTGAAAGAAGGCTATTATCATACCAATACCATTGCCAAACTATTGGTAGGGAGTTTGGTAAAAACCAAGGAAGGAGTTCAGCTGAAAGACCGGGAATTAGAGTTTATAAAACACGCTTGTACCGAAATGACCTATCGAGAAATAGCAGAGGCTATGTTCTTAAGCCCAAAAACCATAGAGGGGTATCGGGATTCTTTATATGAAAAACTTCATATTAAAAATAGGATAGGGTTGGTGCTTTATGCTATTAGGCATAAGATATTTGTGCCTTAACTAAACAATTCACCAACCTCTTTTTTAACGTATGCCAATGCTTTTTGAGATGGAGTTACTTCTTCCATAAAATTTCGCAACAAGTATTCACGCAGTTTATCTGCATCGGCACCTTTTTCATGCATAACAGCTTGACGTATGATGTGAATAGTTGCATTTTTGGCTGCACTGACCAAATCCCAGCATTCTGGAGTGACATAGATTTGTTGAGTCACATTGTGTTCAAATTCCTGTTCTATGTTTTTAATAAGAAGTTCTTCGTATTTATCAATGTCATCAGAAAAGGGCTTTACACGAATCAATATTTTGTTGGGGTCAATACGCTCCAAGAGCAAGGTAACCCGTTCATATGCCTGTAGACGGGTAGGGAGTATTTTATTCTGAGCTTCCTTCTGCACCAAATAGCGTCTTCGACCTTCTTCGTTGGCGATATGCCCTTTAAAAAAATAATAGGCAATAATGCCTACTACGATGGCAGGTAGTAAATAGGATACGTAGCTTAAGATTTGAGTCATTTCTTCCATAAGAATTAGTAACGTAATTTTAATGAATGTTAGTATGGGGTTCTTTATAGTGACCACCTAAAAATACACAATCTTTTAAATCTTGCATATTTGTATAGGGAACCTTCGTTTTCTTGTACATATAGGTGCGGCTCAATTCTTTAGAGAGGTTATGGTCATCTACATTTACTTCAATATCTTTCATCATAAATTGGCATGGGTGTTCATAACCAGCAGCATGAGTAATCTCTACCAATTCCTTCCGAAAACTTTTAAAATATTGTGCCAGTCGTTCACTTTTCAATGGAATGTTAATTCCGTTTTGCAACCATTTGCTCTGTGTGGCAATCCCAGTGGGACAACGGTTGGTATGGCATATCTGAGCTTGAATACATCCAATGCTCATCATGGCCTCACGCGCTACATTAATGCAATCTGCTCCCATGGCAAATGCCATGGCTGCCTTTGCAGGAAACCCTAGTTTTCCACTACCAATAAAAACAATACGATCTGTGATATTTCGCTTTTTGAATACTTTATACACATCGCTAAATCCATATACCCAAGGAAGGGAGACATGATCTGCAAAGCTTGGTGGAGCTGCTCCTGTACCACCTTCACCACCATCCACAGCAATAAAGTCAGGGCCTTTTCCAGTAGCTATCATAAGATCGGCCAATTCTTTCCATTGATCCAATTTTCCAATAGCCGCTTTAATACCTATGGGCAAACCAGTTGCTTCAGCAATTTCTTCAATGAAATCCATAAGTTCTGGCACATTGGAAAATGCAGAATGATTGGGGGGTGATAATACATCTTTCCCTATTTCTACACCACGAATATTTGCAATTTCACGTGTGATTTTTGCCCCAGGTAAAACACCACCTTTTCCAGGTTTGGCACCTTGTGACAGTTTTATTTCAATGGCTTTAATAAAAGGATTATCTGCAACGAGTTTTTTCATTTTGTCCATCGAAAAATTTCCATCTTCCCCACGAACCCCAAAATATCCTGTTCCAAAATGAAAAACAACATCACTACCTGTACTGTGATAGGGGGAAAGGCCTCCCTCACCAGTGTTATGATATGCGCCCGCCATATGGCATCCTTTGTTCAAAGACTCCACGGCTTTAGCACTTAATGAACCAAAACTCATGGCAGAAACATTGATTATGGAAGCGGGACGATAAGGTTTTTTACGTTTATTATATGCACCCATCACTTTGGCACAGGGAAGAAATGTTTTATCGATTGCATTGGGATGGTCCTTTTCAACCTTAAAAGGCATCATTGCATTATTTACAAAAATATGTTGATGAGCATAAATATCACGGTCCGTTCCAAAACCCTCATAGTTATTTTCCTTTTTAGCCGAAGCATAAATCCATCCTCTTTCAATACGATTAAAAGGAAGTTCTTCACGGTTATTGGCTACAAAATATTGCCGCATTTCTGGGCCTATACTTTCAAATATATAACGTAAATGCCCAACGATAGGGAAGTTGTGTTGAATGGTATGTCTTCTTTGAAAGACATCCCTTAATGCAATAATGCCTAAAACAATCAATATCCAAGCCCACCAAGGAATGGCAGAAATTATATCTAGGATAGTGTCCATAAATCGTTCTTTTTGTTTTTTAATTCGCTAAATAATCGATAGCAACTTGAGTCATGGCCTTTACCCCTAATAGCAGTCCAGCATCGTCAATTTTAAAATCAGGAGTGTGGTGGGGAAAGGGCTTTGTATTTTCGGGAGTCATTCCTCCTAAGAAAAAATAAAAACCAGGAACTACTTCCTGAAAATAGGAAAAATCTTCTCCGCCAGTAGTGGCTTTCATCAACTTTACATGATCCTTTCCGGCAACCTGTTCCAGAGTTGGTAGCATTTGTGCAGTAAGTGCCGGATCATTAAAAGTAACCACGGTATTGTTTTGCCACTCGATTTCGGCAGTACCTCCATAGGCTTTAGCAATGTCTCGAGCCATTTCGGTCATACGGCGCATGATAAGTTCACGCATATTTGGGTCTAAGGTGCGTACAGTACCAATCATCTCTGCACTTTCGGGGATGATATTAAAACGAACCCCAGCCGTAATTTTACCAACTGTAATTACAGCTGCTTCTTCTACCAAAGGAGATTCTCGACTAATAATAGTTTGAAATCCATCTATAATTTTTGCTGAAATAAGAATGGGATCCACACCTGACCATGGAGCTGAGCCATGGGTCTGTTTTCCCTTTACGTTCACTACAAAGCGTTCTACAGCTGCCATAGTACCACCACTTTTGTATTTTATGGTTCCTACAGGAGTTCCGCTATTAATGTGCAATCCAAAGATGGCATCTACATCAGGGTTTTTTAAAACACCTTCTTTAATCATGAGTTTGGCTCCACCTTCTTCACCTGGAGGAGGTCCTTCTTCAGCTGGTTGAAAAATGAATTTCACGGTCCCTTTTATTTTATCTTTATGTTTAGACAATACTTCGGCAACACCCATGAGAATCGAAATATGTGTGTCGTGTCCACAAGCGTGCATAACTCCGGTTTCTTTATCTAAAAAAGTAGCAGTCACTTCGCTTTTAAATGATAAATCATTTCGCTCCGTAACTGGCAAAGCATCAATATCTGCACGTAAAGCCACAACCTTTCCAGGTTGACTGCCCTCAAGAATTCCAACCACGCCAGTTTTGGCTATTCCAGTTTGAACTTTAATGCCCAGGCTTTTGAGATGTTCTGCAATTTTTGCAGCCGTGTTGAATTCTCTATTCGAAAGTTCAGGGTTTTGATGGAAATGATGTCGCCAGTCAATGACTTTGGATTCTATCTGTTCAATGTCGTTTAAGACTTCTCTGTCCATCTGCGCATAACTTGTTCCCACAAGTAATAATGCCAAAAATGCAATAGCTATTGATCTTTTCATAAGGTAATTGTAAATAAAAATAGAAAGGCGCAGGTACTACGCCAAATGTTGGTTTCTAAAACTTGATCCATTGTGCTAAAGATATTTAAAATTTCCAGTAACTCCAACGTGTATGAGTTGTTTATAAATTCTGAAAATGCCTTCATTCCATTCCCTCGAATTTCTGTATTTTCACACCTTATAATTACTTCAGTTAAAAAAGGGATTTGCAGGATTATTTAGAACAGTTAAACGATGCTCAGAGGGCACCCGTATTGCAAAAGGACGGAGCTATGATTGTGATTGCTGGTGCAGGATCGGGAAAGACCCGTGTACTTACTTTTCGCATTGCCTATCTCATGTCTCAAGGAGTAGACGCGTTTAATATTTTGGCATTGACCTTTACCAATAAGGCAGCCCGTGAAATGAAAAAACGTATTGCCCAGATTGTTGGTAATAGTGAAGCAAAAAACCTTTGGATGGGTACCTTCCACAGTGTTTTTGCTAAAATCCTTCGTTTTGAAGCTGATAAATTAGGATACCCTTCCAATTTCACCATTTATGATACCCAAGACTCCCAAAGTGTGATCAGGGCTATTATCAAAGAAATGCAGTTGGATAAGGATATCTACAAATACAAGCAGGTCTATTCCCGTATTTCTTCCTATAAAAATAGTTTGATCACCGTAAAGGCCTATTTTCAGAACCCTGAATTGATGGAAGCCGATGCCATGGCAAAGATGCCTCGTTTGGGAGATATCTATAAAAACTATGTAGAACGGTGTTTTAAGGCTGGAGCAATGGATTTTGACGATCTATTACTGAAAACCAACGAGCTCCTTACACGTTTTCCACAAGTTTTGGCTAAGTATCAGGATCGCTTCCGTTATATATTGGTAGATGAGTACCAAGATACCAATCATAGCCAGTATTTGATTGTACGCGCTTTGAGTGATCGTTTTCAGAATATTTGTGTGGTAGGTGATGATGCTCAGAGTATTTATGCATTCCGAGGAGCTAATATCAATAACATCCTCAACTTTCAGAAAGACTATGATGATGTAAAGACCTATCGATTGGAGCAGAATTACAGATCTACCAAGAATATTGTAAATGCAGCCAATAGTATTATTGAAAAAAACAAAAATCGTCTAGAGAAAGTAGTTTGGACCGCTAATGCCGAAGGAAACAAAATAAAGGTGAACCGAAGCATGACCGATGGTGATGAAGGACGTTTTGTAGCTAGCAATATCTTTGAGACGGCTATGAACAACCAGATTGGGTATGGAGATTTTGCCATTTTGTATCGTACTAATGCGCAATCCCGTGCCATGGAAGATGCGCTTCGAAAGAAAGACATTCCATATAGAATCTATGGAGGGCTCAGTTTCTACCAGCGTAAGGAAATTAAAGATGTTTTGGCTTATTTGAGACTCATTCTGAATCCTAAAGATGAAGAAGCTTTAAAAAGAGTGATCAATTATCCAACAAGGGGTATTGGTCAAACCACCATTGATAAACTCACGGTAGCCGCCAATCATTATGATCGATCCATTTTTGAGGTGATGAAAGCGATTGATAAGATTGATTTAAAAATCAATAAAGGCACCCAGACCAAACTTCAGAATTTCGTAACCATGATTGAAAGTTTTCAGGTGACGAACCAGAGTTACGATGCCTTTCAGATTGCAGAACATGTAACCAAGAAAACCGGTTTGGTTCAGGAATTGAAGAAAGATGGAACCCCTGAAGGCATTGCGCGAATCGAAAATATTGAGGAGTTACTAAATGGGATGCGCGATTTTGTGGAGGAACAAAAAGAACTGGCAGACACTACAGGATCCTTAGCAGAGTTTTTGGAAGATGTTGCTTTGGCAACCGATATGGATAATGACAAAGGAGATGACGATCGGGTCGCTCTTATGACTGTACATTTGGCCAAAGGATTGGAATTTCCTTACGTTTATATAGTAGGGATGGAAGAAGACTTATTTCCCAGTGGTATGAGTATGAATACCCGGGCCGAGTTGGAAGAAGAGCGCCGTTTGTTCTACGTTGCATTGACACGAGCTGAAAAGCAAGCATTTCTTACCTATACCCAAAGTCGTTACCGTTGGGGAAAATTGATCGATGCCGAACCCAGCCGATTTATTGAAGAAATAGATGAAAGTTACCTGGAATATCTTACACCAGTAACCGAACATCGATATAAACCTTTGTTGGATGCTGATATCTTTGGAGAAGTAGATAAAAGTAAACTGCGTTTACGAAAACCAACTTCAGGATCACCACCCAAAGGACCCAGTGAAGAACAGTTGCGAAAGCTTAGAAAATTAAAACCAGTAAGTAGCTCTGCAAATAAAAATTTTGATCCTTCAGCACATAATATCTCTGTAGGAACCTTTGTAAAGCATGTTCGTTTTGGAAAGGGAAAAATCTTGAAAATTGAAGGGGTAGGGGCCGATACCAAAGCTGAAATCCAATTTGATAATGGCGGATTAAAAAAGCTCTTATTAAGATTCGCTAAATTAGAAGTTATAACACCTTAGGGATATGATCTCAGTTTCCAATATTGTAATAGCATTACTATCCATTTTCAGTATTGCGTTACTTTCTGTTTCCTTGTTCTTGGACCAAGGGAGTGAAATAAACAGGCTCCTTACTTTTTTTGATTTCATTTTGTGCTTCTTCTTTTTATATGATTTTCTTAAGCAACTTTATTTGGCCAAAAACAAATGGAAGTATTTTTATACCATAGGATGGTTAGATTTATTGTCCTCTATCCCTGTGATTACGGAATTGCGTTATATTAGAATCTTTAGGATTTTTAGAGTCTTTAGGATTATAAAATCCATTAAACTACTTGTAGAATTTATCAAAGAAAATAAGACGAGCTCGTTATATGGATTTGTGGTTTTTTGTGCGGTAACAATCATGGTAATTACAACTACTGGGGTTTTGTATGTAGAACAAGTAGAAGGTAATATTAAAACTGCTGAAGACGCGCTCTGGTGGAGTTTTGTTACCATTACAACGGTAGGTTATGGTGACTTGTACCCTGTAACAAAAATAGGGCGACTTATTGCGGTAATCTTAATTACAACAGGGATTGCTTCATTTGGAGCTGCAGTTTCTTTTATTACTGAGAAAGCAATAGCTTTAAAGAAAAAAGAATAACAACCCTAGTCAATTGCTAAGTAGGTATCAATGTATTCACTAATTTGCTGCTGTAAATTTAATCGATCAGCCTCAGTCCAATCATCTCCATGCCCCCCTTCATAAACCGTGAAACCATGAGAAGTCTGGCTCTGGTTTAAGGCAGCTTCCATACGTATTCCATTAGACAATGGAACCAATGGGTCTTGATTTCCGTAAAACATGACTACAGGGCTGGTATTTGGCTGCACATTGTATACAGGGCTCAATGCTTCAGCATAATTGCCTGAGTATTGATTTTCATCAACCAACAAAGCCAGCGCAAAGTTAAAGTTGGGATCATTGGCATAAAATGGATCTGTAAAATCTGTAGGCCCTACCATGTTTGCCACAAATTTTACTTGATCATCATTATCGTAGACCGAATCGTACATTAAAGCTAAGTGAGCACCGGCACTCGTGCCAATCATTCCAAATTGATTGGAAATTTGAAGCTCCTCCCGTTCAGAATTCAATTTTTCAATTACGGTTTCTATGTCTAAAAATTGATTTGGGAATGCAGGTGTAGTTACGTTTGCCAGTACATAGTTTATGTTTACAATGGCATGATCGGGATGCAGTTGCTGAAGTACTTCCACAAATGGTAACATATCCTCTTTATCACCTTCGGTCCAGCCTCCGCCATGAATGAGCATGATGGTTTTGGTTTTGTCTATGCTTCTTCCTTGCGGTAAGTATAGATCGTATACCTGATGTGGATTAGCCCCATAAGATTCATTTAAAAAAGAAACAGCTTCCAATGCTTCTCCATCAGGAGTAGCTATTGCGGTATCATCTTCTGAAGAACATGAAAATAAAAAAAGAGTAAGGCTGCAGAAAAAAACAACGCAACTAACTATTTTTTTCATAGAGGAAGGTTTTATAATACAACGGAATATTTGAGAATCTATTATGAAAGAAGTGAAATCTGCCGTATATTTAATGGACAAAGGATTCCTTTGTATACGGTAGCCCTAAAACCTATTGTGATGGCAGAATTCATTAAAATTTACGAAGAAAATCCGAACCCTAAGGAAATTATGAAGGTGGTAAATGTGTTGAAAGCGGGTGGGTTGGTAATCTATCCTAGTGACACGGTATATGCCTTGGGATGTGATATAACCCACAAAGGCGCTTTAGAGCGTATTGCCAAAATAAAAGGGGTGAAATTGGAGAAAGCCAATTTTTCATTTATTTGCGAGGACCTAAGCAATTTAAGTGATTATGTGAAGCAGATAGACACCAGTACCTTTAAACTGCTAAAACGGGCATTGCCAGGACCTTATACCTTCATATTGCCTGGGAACAATAACCTACCTAGTGTTTTTAAAAAGAAGAAGGAAGTTGGAATTCGAGTTCCAGATCATTCCATTACGCAAGCAATTGTAAATACATTGGGAAATCCAATTGTTTCCACTTCTATTAAAGACGAAGATGAAGTGATTGAATATACTACAGATCCAGAACTAATCTATGAAAAATGGGCAGACTTGGTCGATGTAGTTATTGATGGTGGTTATGGTGGCAATGTGGCTTCTACGGTAATTGACCTTACTTCGGGCCAACCTGAACTAATCCGTGAAGGAAAAGGGAGTTTGGAAATTTAGTTCAATTTGCATCGAATAAGTACTGCTAATCATCTTCAAGATTAGCAATTCTTTCTGAAATGAAAACCTGTTCCTGTTTTGATTGGGTAAGCTTTAATGATTTTTTAAAGTGAATTATAGCCAAATCCTTTTGTCCCAGTTGCTCGTGCATAGCTGCAATGCTGGAATGGTATAGGTAGTAATTTTCCAGAATTTGACTATTTCCCAAGGATTTTAGTTCAGATAATGCCTTTTCTGGGCCATTGAGTATAGAAATAACCAAGCACCTATTAAGAGCAACCACAGGGTCTTCTTCAATAGATAGTAGCAGGTCGTATTGATAAAGAATAATCTGCCAATTCGTATCTTCATAATTGCCTGCAATACAATGTTGGTAAGCGATACTGGCTTCACAATGATATGTAGAAAAAGTATCTCCAGTACCAGCTTTAAACAAGTATCTGGTTCCTGCATCAATGAGCTCTTTATTCCAAAGGGTTCGATCTTGCTTTGCCAATTGTATGAGTTTCCCTTCCTCTGTTAATCGACTATCTATTCGAGAGGTGTGAAAACACATGAGTGCCATGAGTGCATATACTTCGGGAAGCTTTGTTTTTTCATGATTGAGCATTGCCTTACAGAGGTGTAGGGACTGAGAAATCAGGTCATTACGTATGAGCTCTTCTGAATGTGTAGAATTATAACCTTCATTGAACATCAGATAAATAGCACTTAAAACCGTTTTGGTTCTTGGACTTATGTGCTCGAACGACGGAATTTGAGGAGTAATTTTGTGTTTTCTGAAGTGTTCCTTGGTTCGATAGAGCCTTTTAGAGATTGTAGTTTCGGAAGTTAAGAAGGACTTTGCTATTTCTTTGGTGCTGAAGCCACACAGAGACTTTAGGATAAAAGTTACTTGATTCTCCTGAGAAATTTCGGGATGACAACATGCGTACATCATACCTAAAAAATCATCTTGTATTTGGGCTTCCTCCCAATAGCCATTCATAGTAGGGGTCAAGGTGTATTCTGAAGTTAACAACTGTCTTTTGGGGTCTGAAAAGTCGATAGTTCTACTGTGTTTATTTCTCCGAATGATATCGATAGCCTTATTTTTTGCAGTACGGTATAGCCAAGCTCTGGGATTGTCTGGAACTCCCCGAAATTTCCAAACTTCCAACGCACGGAGGAGTGCATCTTGAACCACGTCTTCGGCCAGTTCAATATTTTCCGATCCAAAAATTTTGATCAAAACCGAAACCATCTTTCCAGACTCTTGTCTAAAAAGATGGTTTAAGGTATGGTCTATGGAGCTACCTTTTTCCAAAGAGATTAGCCCATTGGTGCAATTTCACGAACTTCGATCGTACAATCGTGTTCAAACCCTGGGCATCCCTTCGCCAAATCTGTTGCTTCGTCTAAATCATTGGCACGAACCATAATATATCCGCCAACCATTTCCTTTCCTTCAGCCAAAGGTCTATCAGTAACCTTGGTTCCACGTTCGGTGAGGCTCTTTCCTTCACGTTGCAGGGGCTGTCCTCCTATAAGTTTTCCATTTTGGGCAAGTCCTCCCATCCATTGTTGCCAATGGTTCATATGTTCTTGCATTTCTTCTGGAGATTTCTCTGAAAGATCTTCTCCACCTCTTATAATCATTAAATATTCGTTCATTGTATTGATATTAAGTTGTTTGTAAATTATTCATTTTTCTATCGATAGCCCTCACTTCCAAAAGCTTCTCCGTGGCCAGTTTGGCAATACTGTCTAAGGCTTTGCATATATCGGCCCCAACTAAAACTACAGTGGGCGTAAAAATCATCTTGTTCTTGCCAGCCGTTGTGGGAAAAACGGATTCTGGTTTTGCCGTCATTTTCATCCAATGCAAAGACAAATGTATGACCAAGCCACCCTTCACTTCTTGCAACACATTCCCAAACCAATTTTTCATTGGGAATTTGTTCTACAACCTTCATAGTAGGGCCTTGAAAAGAACCAAAATCGAATTCAATTTCTGCTCCAATACCTTCGTCTCCTTTTGTTTGAACGGTCCACCAATTGGATAGACCTTCAATGCTTGTAATGGCTTTGTATACCTCGTTCTTGGAAGCATCAATATGAAAAAGTTGTTTGATAGCGTATTCCATGAGATGTTTTAGTTTTTTGGAAAATCTGGATGTTCCATGATTTCTTTTATCTGTAATACATGCCGTTCGGTATGAGCAGACATGAACAGTAGGATTTGATAGGCATCGATAGTGCCAAAAGGCAATTGAGTATATCGATTGCGTAAATCTTCTCCGGTAGATTTCACAAAAGCTATGTTTGCTTTCCTTTTAGTCTTAAATTCTTTTACGGTGCCTTTATGAGAACCAAATTGTCCTGTAGGTTCAAAGGGTTTTGCTGTTTTTACTTTGTTGGTACGATCTGGGATCATTTGGAGAATTTGCTCATCAGTCATTTTCACATCTCCTCTTTTAGAAGGATCCGGTTCAGTAGCTAAAGCTCCTTGTAGCATTCCGAAGATATTATTTTCTGAAATAGCAATGTGCTCTGTACATTCTGCTATAGACCAAGAATCTGAACTACTTTTAAAGTTTAGCTGAGCTTCATTTAAACCTTTAATTGTTGTAAGGAGGTGTTCTTTTGTCTTGTTCATTTCTTCCTTGGCAAAATCACGTTCTGCTTGGGTAAGCTCCTGTACGTTGGTTGTAAAACCCATAATGAGCAATGCAATGGTGGGTAGCATTAATTTTTTCATACGTAGTGTTGTTTTGTTGTTTACATTGCTATGACGTACTGGAATCGAAAAATTGGACAGGATTTGTATAAAAATATTAAAAAAATACGTAAAACCTTATAAACAAAGGGCTGAAGAGGGCGAACTAAAGTATATAAACAAACAAACCCAGCTTTTGCTGGGTTTGAATATAATTTTTTAGAAGAAAATTCTAGTTTCCTCCTCCGTCGCCTTCACCTTCACCACCTTCATTGGAAAGTACTTCCAATTCATCTTCAATCATTTCATAGAACTGATCGATTTTCGGGAGGATATAAATTTTAGTCCTACGGTTGGTCGATTTGTTTTCGGCAGTATCATTTGGAACTAATGGTACGAATTCACTTCTACCTGCTGCAATTAATTGTGCAGGGTTTGCTCCCAGCTCCATTAGTTTTCTTACCACAGCGGTAGACCGCTTGGCACTTAAATCCCAGTTGTCGATTAATACTCCCTTTTTATATGGGACATTGTCGGTATGACCTTCTACCAATGCTTCAAAATCTGGTTTGCTGTTGATAACGGTCGCTACCTTTCCTAGAATTACATTGGCTCTAGAGGATAGATTATAGCTTCCACTTCTAAATAATACTTTATCGCTCAGCGAAATGAATACCACGCCTTTTTCCACATTAATCTCAATGTCTTCATCATTTAGACCCACTTCCTTTTTAAGGCTGGTTACCAAAGCAAGGGTGACACTGTCCTTTTTATTAAGGGCATCTTGCAAACGGGTAATTTTAAGGTCTTTTTCTTTTAAACTTTCTAATGACTTCTCTAGGTTCGTAGCACCTTGTTTGGTGAGGATCGTTAAATCCTTCGAACTTTGAATAAGATCAGAATTGGTCTTGCGAAGATCGGCAATACGGTCTTGCAATGAGGCAATGCGTGCATTGGCTGCTGCTCTGTCTGCTTCGCAGGCATTCAATTTAACGGTAGCAGTATTTAATAAATCTTGAGTTTTCTTTTGTTTGGCTTCCAATTCGGCATATTGCTTTTTCGACACGCAGGAAGTAAAAACAAACCCGACAGAAACCAATAAAATTAATAGCTTTTTCATTTTGTTACGAAATTAGGTGAGTCAAAATTATAAATTCATTCAGTTGCCAAATGGCACTTAACATTATTTTAGGTAAAGTTTATTAGAGGTTGTTAAAGTTACGTTTTTTTGCAATAAAGTACTTCCATACAATAGAATTTATTGTGGCATATGGATAATGGGAAGCCCATTTTTTTCTTTTCTTTAAAAATCTAGTGATCAGTGCATAGAAGCTAAAGTGCGCTCTTATGATTGCAAAAAAATGTTTTGGTTTTCCTTGTAATAAAAACTGCAATCCGGCAATGCCGTCTAAAATCAATCTAAGAAAGATAAATTTCCATGCTGTAAAACCTTTTACATTTTTTAAAAGGATAAGTAAGGAGTTCCTAAAATTATAAAACGTCTTTTGAGGATTGGAAGTTTCTAAAGTAGCACCACCTAAATGATAAACAGTAGATGTTCCTATATATGCAATAGTACCTCCTCGTGATTGTAAACGCCAGCAGAGATCGATCTCTTCTTGGTGGGTAAACAAATCCTCATCCAATCCTTCCACATTCCAGAAAGCTTCCCTTTTTACGAATAAACTAGCACCTGTGGCCCAAAAGATGGGCAAGATGTCATTGTATTGCCCTTCATCTTTTTCAATGGTATGAAAAATACGCCCACGGCAATAGGGATACCCTAAGCGATCTATAAACCCACCACCGGCTCCTGCATATTCAAAGAATGATTTGTTTTTATAATCTAATATTTTGGGTTGAGCAGCCACAAGGCTATCATCCTTCTCAAATTCAGAAACAATAGATGTTAACCAGTCTTTAGTCACTTCTACATCACTATTAAGAAGGACAAAAATATCTTCAGACAGTTCTTTTAAAGCATCATTATAACCCTTGGCATAACCTCCATTCTCTTGATTCTGAATGATGTGTATCTGAGGATAGGTTTTAGTAACGAAAGCCACACTATCATCTGTAGAAGCATTATCGGCAATATAGATATTAGCTTCTTCAGAATATTGAATTACGGAAGGCAAAAACTGCTCTAAAAGCGATCTTCCATTCCAATTGAGTATAACGATGGCGACTTTCACAGGGCAAAGAAAAACAATTTTGAGCTTACTTTTCGCAAAACAAGATTTTCGTCATAGCAAGATTTCTTAGTAAAAGATAATATTCTTTTGATGCACGAGTATAGAATTTTGCTTAAGTCACGCATATTTTGTAACCTTAATAAAAAAAGAACCTATGAAAACGTCTATACTTGTAAAACACCTTTTGTTGGTTTTGTGTTGTTTTGTGATTCAATCACACATAGCCCAATCTTTTTATTATACCCATGAGAATGATAATATCCCGTTGGCGGCAACCGGTATAAATTCTATGGATGTTAGAAGCGTGGATGTTGATAATGACAACGATCTGGATATCATTATTGCGGGCGAATTTAGAAGAAACCTACTCCTTTTTAATGATGGTAATGGAAGTTTTACCGAAGACCCTGCTCGACTTTTCCCTGAAAAAAATACAGGCGATTCATTTCCTGGAGAAGATAGCGAAGATATTGCCATAGCCGATTTTGACCAAGATGGTGATCTGGACGTGTTATTTGTTTCTGAAGATTCTACCTTTCACGAACTCCTTATAAACGATGGAACTGGCTTGTTTACATTTATTGCGTTCGATTTTCCCAGTTCCTTAGGAAACGCGGTAGCAGTACTCGACCTTAATGATGATGATTTCCCCGATGTAATTATTGGAAATACAGGACAGAATACTGTTTTTATAAACAATCAAGACCTTACGTTTACCCAAGATAATTCCCGATGGCCAGTTAATACTGAAGGGACACAGGATTTTAAATTGGTTGATCTTGATGGGGATGACGATCTTGACATTATTGAAGGAATTGATCAGGGAGACAATAACATCCTTATCAATAATAATGGAACTTTTACGGATGAAAGTAACAGGCTTCCCAATACCGGGCAAACAATTGAAACCCGAAAAATAGCCATTGGAGATGCCAATGGAGATACTTTTCAGGATATTTTTGTAGCAGCCGTTAATTTTATTGGAACTGCAAATCCGCAAGACCGATTATACCTTAATGATGGAAATGGGTTCTTTACAGATGCTACGGCTACACATCTTCCTGTTAGTAGCATACAAACCCTAGATGCTTTTTTTATAGATTACGATCATGACAACGATTTGGATATTGTTAATTCTGCGTTTCAGAGCGCTTCTTTAAACCCACGGGTTTTTAATAATGATGGCTCCGGAGTGTATAGTGAAATCACTTCGGGTGTGTTTGAGCCCTTTGCACTTACCAATGGGGTTGCGATGGAAGTAGGTGATTTTAACAATGATACGTATTCAGATATTTATTTCGGAAATTTTAGCGAGACGGACGATATCACCTTCTTTTTTCCTGATATCCTTTCGGTTCAGGAGAATTTTTCTGTTACAGGTACGGTTTATCCCAATCCTGCCAATAACTTTGTAAGTATTTCATTTCCGTTAGGAAACCAAGGTGAGCTTCAGGTTTTTGATGTAAATGGAAGAAACATTGATGCTCAGGTTCATACTAGTGAAGATTTACACGCTGGAACTACATTTCATATAAATCTATCCAACATGGTCTCGGGTATTTATTTTTACAAGTTGGCCAAAGACAGTATACAAATTGCGAGTGGCAGTTTTATAGTTGATAAATAATCTTAGTTCGGAATACTTTCCAAAAAGACATACTGTTCGTTTTCATAATCCATACGGCAATAATAATGTTCCAAACCATTGGTTACCATAAGATAAGTAGCCTGGGTGACCAAATTGTAACGTGCAATCTGGTCAAAAGTATCTTGGGTAATCTTTATATGAGGTGCTTTACATTCAACAATAAGGAATATGGAGCCATCGGGTTCAAATACGACGATATCGTACCTTTTTTTAGTATCGTGTAGCACCAATTGCTTTTCAACGTTGATGAGGTTGGCAGAACAGTTTTTTTCAGAAATCAAAAATTGAACGGTATGTTGACGTACCCATTCTTCAGGTGTAAGCACCACAAACTTTTTTCGAATAGGATCGAAAATCAGTCGTTTGTTTTCCCTATTTTTGAAACGGAAGGAGTACGCTGGAAAATTCAATTTCGGCATCGAACAAAGTAACGCTTTCCCAAGGAATAATCATAATTTTCATACCCTCATTGAGGACATATCCAGTACATGGCTTTAGACCAAGTAAAACAAATTATTTCGAACTTAAAGAATGGAAAGATCGCCCCCATCTATTTCTTGATGGGTGAAGAACCCTACTATATTGATGGTATTAGCGATTATATTGAAAAGAACCTACTCTCTGAAGATGAAAAGGGTTTCAACCAGATGGTATTGTACGGTAGGGATGTTTCTATAGATGATATTGTAGGAAATGCCAAAAGGTATCCTATGATGGCCGAACGTCAGGTTGTTATTGTAAAGGAAGCCCAAGATTTGACCAGAACCATTGAAAATTTGGTGACTTATGCTGAAAATCCGCAACCTACAACTGTATTGGTTGTTTGTTATAAGTATAAAAAGTTGGACGCCCGGAAGAAGCTTTCTAAAACCATTAAGCAAAATGGGGTTCTTTTTGAAAGTAAGAAATTATACGAAAATCAAGTTCCAGATTGGATTCGTAGAGTTATGGGGGGTAAAGGCTATACCATAAGTCCCAAAGCTGCGCAAATGCTCACCGAATTTTTGGGTAATGACTTAAGTAAAGTGAACAACGAGTTGGAGAAACTACAACTCATTGTTAAACCCGGAGAACAGATTACACCACAAATCATTGAAGAGAATATTGGGATCAGTAAAGATTTCAACAACTTCGAGTTGCAAAATGCCATTGGGGCCAAGGATGTAAAAAAAGCCTTCGGAATTGTACAATATTTTGCCCAAAACCCAAAGAATCACCCTATAGTAATGACCATTGCGTTGTTGTACAGCTTTTTTTCAAAGCTATTAAAATACCACTCTCTTACAGATACTTCGCAAGCCCCAAAAGTATTAGGGGTAAGCCCGTACTTTATTAAAGACTACCAAATGGCTGCCCGTAATTTTCCCATGAAAAAAGTGAGCAAGATCGTGTCTGCCATTCGGGAAATCGATATGAAGAGCAAAGGGGTGGGGGCGTCTAATGTCCCCCAAGGTGATTTGCTCAAAGAGTTATTGGTAAAGATTTTTGAATAATTACTTTTTATCTATTGAAATACTACCAGCTCCCATTAATCCAATAGCAATGAAACCGACCAAGTAAAGAAGTGCTTTTTCTTTGGTCGCTATAGGGTCTGATGCATGAACTACAAATGCAGCCACAGCCATAAGAATGATGACAGAAATAGATGCTAGACGGGTCTTCACCCCTATGATGATAAGTACGGGCGCTATAAATTCAGCTATAAGGACCAAGATAGAAGTAATGAGCCCTCCTAGGCCAATAGGATCACCTACAATAGCAGTATCTCCGTTAATGAAAGCAAGTAATTTTGGGATTCCATGGGTAAGCAATAAGGCGGAAAGCCCCACTCTTAAGATAAGTAGGCCTAGATCAGAGTTTCTTTTCATGAGTTGTTTGTTTAGATTGGTTTTGTTAAAAGTATAAAAATTTTAACATCTTAAAGAACTACCTAACATTTAGATTACCATTCCTTAATTTATTTGGGGTATAGTTACACAGAATACAATATAGACTTCATTATTATTTAAAGATTAGCTAAACCCCTACGAAATGCGATGCTATAATTTTGCAATGCTAATTAAAAAATAATATAAAAATGAATAAAATTACCTTATGTGCTCTAGCCTTTTTTGGTGGCTTGAGTCTACTACAAGCCCAAGTGGCGGGCACTAGTTTTGAAGAACCTACCGTACCAGGAGGACAGTATACCGATATGGGGGATGCTAGTGTTACACACGATTTAGTGAACAATGCAGGCGAACCCGAAGTAGATTTTACTACTGCAGGTGGTGAAATAGGGTTCGACGCTAGTTATGTCCCTTATAATACCCCTGGAACTGGTTTAACCGATGGCGATTTTGTAGGGGTAACCGATTTTACAGGTGATGTTACGGCATATACCGATGGGACCAGTGGATATCAAATGTCTGATGTTGATGGAAATATGATCGTGGAATTTGATATAGTAGATTTTGCTGGATTTTCTAATAACGTTGTATTCGTAGATTACTTTGTAAACGGTACAGGTTGGGAAGGCGACGGTACTACCAATGATGATTCTAACGACCGTATTAGAATTTATGTTCGTGATCTAACAAATGCGACCGAAATTGATATCCTGAATACAGAAGGAAGCGATATTGATGATTTAAATATCGAAGATTCTTGGGAAACAGGAAGTGCTTCCGTACCAGACAATGCCATGGTACAGTTGGTGGTTGAACTACGTTCTAATTCTTCAAATGAAACCTTATACCTAGATAATGTTCGTTTTGAGGCCGATCCTATCATTTTAGCAAATATTGAATTTGATGGCGGATTTGTTTCTGTTTCTGAAGGCGATTCTTCCATTGAAATTTCAGTAACACCAGATCAAGCTCCTACCGAAGCAGGATCTGTAGATGTTGTATTAATTGCCGGTGGGACGGCTGTAAACGGAACAGACTTTAACTACGTTTCTACCGAAACCCTTACTTTTCCTGTTTCACAGTCGGGAGCACAGAGTGTAACCATTCCACTTACTAATAATACAATAGATGAAGGTGATAAGTTCTTTGTGCTTCAACTTCAGAATGCAGACAATGTAATCCTTGGAGGCAATGATACCTTAGGGGTTTATATCCTAGATGATGATACGGTAATTCCTGCTGGAAATGATACCGAATTGGATCTTACCTTTTTAACGAGTTTTCTGGTAGATGGAGACGGAACGGCAGAGATTGCAGCATATGACAAGGATAGTCAACAGTTATTGGTGACCAATGGCACGAAGCTGGAATTTATAGATTTTTCAGATCCTGATGCTATGACAACTAACCTTTCTGTTGATTTTGCTGCTACTGGAGACGGAGTGCAGAGTGTTGCAACTCATGGAGGTTTGTTTGCCTTAGCCATTTCGGGTATCGAAAAAACCGATAATGGAACTGTACTTATTGGCGACGTTGCCCAAACAGATGGAGTGTATTTAGAAGTAGGTGCATTGCCCGATATGGTAACTTTCACTCCTGATGGAACTAAAGTGATTGTAGCCAATGAAGGAGAACCAAATGATGATTATTCTGTAGATCCAGAAGGAAGTGTTTCTATCATCGATGTAAGTGTGGGATTGGAAAATCTTTCACAAGCGAATGTAACTACATTAAACTTTAACGCATTCAATGCACAGCAAGCCGATCTAGAGGCGGCTGGAGTTCGTATTTATGGTCCTGGGGCAAGTGTTTCTCAAGATTTGGAGCCTGAGTATGTTGCTGTTTCGGATGATTCTGAAATAGCTTATGTAACCCTTCAGGAAAACAATGCTTATGCTGTGGTTGATTTGGTTACTATGGAAATTACTGATGTACTTCCTTTCGGGTTGAAAGATCACAGTCAGTTCCCCAATACAATCGATGTAAGTGACGAAACCGATTTCATATTTGATGCCAACTGGCCCATTAAAGGAATGTATATGCCAGATGCCATTACAGCTTATGAAGTTAATGGAACTACCTATGTAGTAACTGCCAATGAAGGAGATGCCAGAGAATATGATACTTATGAAGAAGAGCGCAAGATTGATGATGATGATTATACTTTAGATCCCACTGTGTTTTCAAACACCGATGTTTTGGAAATGGAAAGCAACTTGGCCGAAATCAACGTAACCAATGCCTCTGGGGATTTGGACAACGATGGACTTTTCGAGGAGATTCATGTTTTTGGCGGACGATCCTTCAGTATTTTCGAAGCGGACTCTGGCGACTTGGTATACGATAGCGCCAATGATTTTGAAGTTATTACCGCTGCAGACCCAGTATATGGTGCCATCTTTAATGCAAGTAATAGTAACAATAATTTAAAAAACAGAAGTGATAACAAAGGTCCAGAGCCAGAAGGAGTGATCGTGGAAGAAATCAACGGCCAGTACTACGCTTTTGTATTGTTGGAAAGAATAGGAGGGGTGATGGTTTACAACGTAACGGATCCTGCAAATCCAATCTTCCTTGAGTATGAAAACAGTCGTGATGCTACCCCAGGAGGAGACGAAATGGGGGATTTGGCACCAGAAGGAGTTGTATACATTGCACCAGTTGATAGTCCAACGAATACTGGTTTGTTGGTACTGTCTAATGAAGGGAGTGCTACGTTAAGCGTATTCCAAATCAATAACGATGTACTTTCTGTGAACGATTTTGAAATAGATTCCAATGCATTTGCTGTATATCCAAATCCAGCAGAGGAAATGATTTTCTTAAGCAAGCCTGGAGCATATGAGGTTTATGATATTTCGGGAAGATTGATTATGTCTACTAGCAAAGTTGCCATGATCAATGTAGCCTCTTTTGCCAGCGGAACCTATATCATTAAGAATACAAAAGGACAAACTACAAGATTTGTAGTTAGATAAATTAGATTAGTTAGTAATGGAAAGTCCGTTCCTGCGTTTTGTAGGGACGGATTTTCTTTTTTACCCTATTTTTGCGAAGTAAATCTAACCTATGTCACAATTGAAATCTTGGCTTGGCGCTGCCCGATTGCGAACCCTTCCTTTATCAATATCTGGAATCATTGTGGGTGCCTCCCTTGGCAATCCAATTCTTAATCAGACTATTTCAAAATCGGTATATGAAAAGTTAGGTGATTTGGGAGACCCTTTACACCTTATGTTTTTTGAAAGGCCTCTGTTTTGGCTCGCCATCTTGACTACAATTGGTTTTCAGGTACTCTCCAATTTTGCTAATGATTATGGAGACGGTATAAAAGGGACGGATGCCAATCGTGAAGGGGAGAAACGTATGGTTGCCAGTGGTATCATTTCACCCAAACAAATGAAACGAGCCATGTACGTTACGGCAGGGATTACCTTACTTATTGCCAGTATACTCATTTTTATGGCTTTTGGAAATGAGAATTTCTTGTTGGCATTCATCTTTTTCAATTTGGCCATAGCAGCAGTGATTGCAGCTATTAAATATACCGTAGGAAAGAGCGCCTACGGGTATTCTGGGAAAGGGGATATTTTTGTGTTTCTATTTTTTGGTTTGTTAAGTGTACTGGGAAGTTATTTTTTGTTTACCAAATCACTTACGTGGGAGTTGTTATTGCCTGCAACCAGTATAGGTGTTTTTAGTATGGCTGTTCTAAACTTGAACAACATGCGTGATATTGATAATGATGCCGAAGTAGGAAAGAATACTTTAGTAGTGAAGTGGGGAGCGAGAAAGCTAAAAAATACCATTATTTTTTACTATGCCTAGGAATGATAAGTGCGGTGATCTATACGTCTTTCAATTACGAGAAACCCATTCAGTTTAGCTATGTAATTGCATTTATACCTTTTGTTTTAAACATGATAAAAGTGTTTAAAAACAAAGAGCCAAGACTATTGGATTCTGAATTGAAAAAAGTAGCACTAAGCACTTTTGCTTTTGCTATACTTTTTGGCATTTTTAATTAGTAGGCTTTTCATTTAAGAATTCCTCATCCCCTTTCTGAGTAGCTTGAAATGTATTTACGTTCATCTGTCGTTGTTCCATTTCATATTTAACCAAAGAATTTTGGATTTCATGAATATTCTTGGTCATACGCACAATTTTAAGTTGCCTTAATATCAATATGATTAAAAGTAGAATTCCTAGAATCGTTAAGACGTAAATGGTTGTTAAGTATTTGTTTTTTTGCTTTAATGCGGTTAAGTTGGCTTGTTGTTCCTGAATTTGCAACTGTAACTCCATTTTGTCTACTTCACTAAGCCGATGGAGTTGTGAATACTATCATTATAAACAACCGATTGTTTTAAGTAATGCAATGATTGATCATAGTCTCCTTGTTTCTCAAAAATCTTTGAGAGTAGTGCCGAACTCTTATAGGTATATTCTAAATCGTTTTCTTCTTTGGCCATTTTTTCGGCCAATAATGCATCCCGTTCGGCATTTTCGATATCTTTCTGGGTATAGAGAATACTTGCTCTGTATAATGATAATAATGTCCGCTTAAATTATGCTCTTCTACTATTTCAGTTGCTTTATCAATATATTCAGCAGCTTTGTTCAAGTTATTTTCCAGTAAATAAACTTCTGCTAAACTTGTATAACCAGAAAGTATGAAATTTGTTTTATCCAAGCGTTGGGCAAGGGCAACCCCATCTAAAAAAGCATTTTTTGCAAGATCATATTGCTTGGTTTCCATATAGATTTTGGCAATGTTCTGTCCTGCAGAAATCAAACCATTGTCAAGCTTCAGTTTTTTTGAATATGTAGCACTTTCTTTGAAATAAAGTAATGATTTCTCCCATTTCTCGGCAATGCCATAGGCATGTCCAAGGCGAAAAAGGGTTTCGGCAAGGGCTTTGCTCTCAAGGTTTTTGTTTTTAGCAATTTGTTCAGCTTTGTGTAAGTAATATATGGAGCTATCCATATAAACCTGGCCTTCTAGGTAGATTCTTCCAATTTCCTTATTGAGTTTACTTTCTTTTCGGTATTTAGATTTTTCTTTAATTCTTGTATAAGACTATCAATAGCATGATCCTGACTGTACAAAGTCAGGGTAAATAATCCCAGTAACATAAGGGAATATCTAAACATGGGTTCGTTTTAGTAGTGTGAAATATATATAAATTATCTAAGTACTTCCGTAGTTGTAAAAGAATTTTCCTACAATAATTCTTCATCTTTAGCTAGAGTAGTATCAAGACTACTGACAGACTAAATCATATATCGTAGTACCATTTCTCCTTTAATGAGGTTATTTTCAGATTTGGATCTAAGCGAATTGATGGAATAGAAATAATACTATGATAAGACCCCAACACATATAATAAGAACTGAAAATCAATTAAATTTACGAAAATTAATAGTATTCCATTTTGAAACTAACATTTCACTCCTATGAAAATTACATTTTTTGGTCAGAATAGCCTGTATATAGAAGCATCAGGAAAACATATTATCGTAGATCCATTCATCTCTGGAAATCCACTTTCAAAAGATAAAGTATCGGTAAATGAACTAAAGGCAGATTATATTTTATTGACCCATGCACATCTTGACCATGTGTTGGATGCTGAAACTATTGCCCAAAACACAGGCGCAACCATTGTTTCAAATTATGAAATTGCTATGCATTATCAAGCTAAAGGGCACAAAGTACACCCCATGAATCATGGTGGAAGTTGGCAGTTCGATTTTGGAAAAGTAAAATATGTTAATGCCATTCATACCAGTACTTTTGATGATGGTTCTGATGGTGGTTTTCCCGGAGGTTTTGTCATAGAGGGAGATGATAAGAATATTTACATTGCGGGAGATACAGCACTGACTATGGATATGAAATTAATACCCATGCGGACAAAATTGGATTTAGCCATTCTTCCTATTGGAGACAATTTTACTATGGGAGTAGACGATGCCATTATTGCTAGTGACTTTGTGGAATGCAATAGGGTTTTAGGAGTGCACTATAATACATTTGGGTATATAGAAATTGATGAAGATGAGGCTATGAAAAAGTTTTCTAATGCAGGAAAAGACCTAGTCCTGTTGGCTATAGGTGAATCTTTATCTGTTTAAAAGCTCAATTATCTTGCTAGAAGCCAATTATAAGAAACATAAGCTCCAATTTAAAAGACCGGCCGGTACTTCACGAGGAGTATTGAAAACCAAAGAGGCCTTTTATATCATTTTAAAGGAAGATGGAAAATGGGGTATTGGAGAATGTGGTCTCCTAAGGGGGTTGAGTATAGATGACAGACCCGATTATGAGGAAAAATTGGCATGGACTTGCCAAAATATTACCTTGGATTTTCATGAACTTTATGAACAGTTATACGAATTTCCATCCATTCAAATTGGATTAGAGATTGCTTTTCGTTCACTACAAGCAAAGGACCCTTTTCAAATATTTCCCTCTGCCTTTTCTGAAGGGAAAGAAGCCATCCCTATCAATGGGCTTATCTGGATGGGGGACGAAGACTTCATGAAAACACAAATAGTTGAGCGTCTTCAAAATGGCTTTAATTGCATTAAAATGAAGATTGGCGCAATCGATTTCAATACGGAAATACAATTGCTTAAATCCATCCGTAAAGAGTTTTCACCATCCGAAATTGAATTACGGGTAGATGCCAATGGTGCCTTTTCACCTTCAGATGCTTTAGAAAAGCTGAAATATCTTTCCGAATTGGAAATACACTCTATAGAGCAACCAATTAAACAAGGCCAATGGAATGAAATGGCCCGTCTTTGTGAAGAAACTCCATTACCCATTGCTTTGGACGAAGAATTAATTGGTGTTTTTTCAGAAACTGAAAAACGGGAACTATTGCAAACCATCCATCCCCAGTATATTATTTTAAAGCCCAGTTTTATTGGAGGATTCAGTGGTTGTGATCAATGGATTTCTTTGGCCGATGAAATGGAGATTGGTTGGTGGATTACTTCGGCCTTGGAGAGTAATGTTGGATTGAATGCTATTTCACAATATACCTTCACAAAAAACAGTAAATTGCCCCAAGGATTGGGAACGGGTAGTTTATATACCAACAACATTCCTGCTCCCTTAGAAGTAAAACGGGGAAAACTGTACTATAACAGTGAAAAACAATGGGATTTTACACAATTCACGTAACGAATTGGAGTGAATGTGATCTAACTCATTTAAATAACATTTATGTTTATACAATTAGCTTACAAATACCTTCATGACGCATGGCGTTATATAGTTGGGTTTATCGTTATTTTTATTGTTTGGCAATTAGGGTCCATTCCTTTTGTTATTGGAGTTATGGCAAAAGCCATGTCTGATGGAATGGATGCTTTCACCATACTAGAAGACCCCAATGCCATTATGGGTATTTTAGATTCCAACCTTACGTTGTTCTTGATGTTACTTTCCTTTGTCATTGGACTCATAGGATTGTACGTATGGATTCGGTTCGTACACAAACAACCAATGCTTCGCTTAACAACCACAAGGAAGCGTATGGATTGGGGCCGTTTTTGGTTTGGTTTTTCTATAGTAGCATTGTTTACCATTGTTACTACATTGTTAGATTACTTTTACTTGGCTCCGGAGAGTTATGAACTACAGTTTAATTGGAAACCCTTCCTGATTTTGGCAGTTATTGCCATCGTAATGATTCCGTTGCAGACCAGTTTTGAAGAATATTTATTCCGAGGATATCTCATGCAGGGATTTGGGGTCATGTTTGGTAATAAATTCATGCCTTTAGTGATCACTTCAGTTATTTTTGGAGGATTGCACTTTTTTAATCCAGAGGTAGAACAGTTGGGTTCTCTTATTATGGTCTATTATATTGGAACGGGATTCTTTTAGGAATTATGACTTTAATGGATGAAGGTATGGAGTTGGCATTGGGTTTCCATGCAGGGAACAATCTTATTGCAGCTATGTTGGTTACAGCAGATTGGACTGCTTTCCAAACACATTCGGTTTTTAAGGATGTTTCAGATCCAACCATGAGCTGGTATATGTTGATGCCTGTATTTATTGTGTATCCTATCTTTTTAGGATTGATGGCTTGGCGCTACAAATGGAACAATTGGAACGATAAGCTTTTTGGGAAGGTACAACCACCACCAGATGAATCTATTTCAGAAATAGGAAATCTCTAGAACAAATGTAGATGTCAACCTCACCAACCATACATCCTAAGTTTAAGTTCAACGGACTGTCCTATAATTCAGCTGAAGAGTTACTCAACTTTGCAGATGATTTAAAAACCCATGGAGCTCCTTATGAAGTAAGCATAGCCAATTTTTTGGAAGACTGGTTGGACTTTAGTGACACCATTATGGTTAAAACCTCTGGTTCTACAGGCAAGCCCAAAGAAATTTTCTTGGAAAAACAGCAAATGATTCATAGTGCAGAGGCAACAGGAGGTTATTTTAAAGCTGGAGAAGATACCAAGGCACTTCTTTGTTATCTGCCGATTATATTGCTGGAAAAATGATGTTGGTAAGAGCGCTAGTTCTAGGTTGGGATTTACATGCCGTGGCTCCTGGAAGAGATGCGTTAACAGAATATGACAACAATTATGATTTTGTAGCAATGGTTCCCTATCAGTTACATCATGCTATAGACGCTTTAGACAAAGTAAAAAAGATGATCGTGGAGGAGGCGCAATATCTTTGGAATTGGAAGCCAAACTCCAGAATAGCACCACTGAAGTTTTTGCTACTTATGGCATGACAGAGACTATAACACATGTTGCTGTTCGTCGATTAAATGGTTTTGCAAAATCTGAAGTGTTTTCTGCACTTCCCAATGTCAAGTTCTCATTAGATGATAGAGGATGTCTTATTATTGATGCTCCAAAAGTGAGTCATAATGCTGTAGTCACCAATGATTTGGTTACGCTACACTCACCAGTATCTTTTAGTTGGTTGGGAAGAGTTGATAATGTCATTAATAGTGGTGGAATAAAAATAAGTCCAGAAGAAATAGAGACAAAGCTTTCCAAATTTTTGGATACCCCTTTCATCATTGCATCCGAAACAGATGAAGCTTTAGGACAGCGCATTATTATGGTTGTAGAAGGTAAGATGTTCCAAGTGAAGAAACTTATCGTAAAGCCTTTCAATATTTAGATTCTTATGAGCGACCCAAGAGAATCTATTCTCTTACTAAATTTCCTTATACCGATACCGGTAAAATAAAACGACAGGATGTGCTGTCATTGCTTCACAAGCATAAACAATAGCTTCCCTCAATGGGGTAGTGGCTTCCCTCAATATCACTTTTTTCCTATCGCGATCAACTGTATGTTTGAGTGTAATTTTTTTTCATAAAGAAATTCATCTTAGTTTTTTGGTTGGTTTTTTGGGAAAGGGGAGTCACTTGATGGACTCCTCTTTCTTTTGGAACAAATGTGTATTTTTAGGAAAAATTAGTCCCACATGAAATATCTAATCGTCCTGTATTCCTGATTTTTATTTCCACAACTACTTTATGCTCAAATTCTTCCCGAAAGGGAACGGGCCACATTAAAAGATGAAATCCTTGCCGATCGTTTTAATAATCTACTTCCTGTGTTAATGGATCGAGCAGATATGGATATGTGGTTGGTCATTTCCCGTGAGTATAATGAAGATCCTGTTATGCGAACCATGTTACCTGCTAAGTGGTTAAATGCAAGAAGGAGAACCATTTTGGTTTTTTATAGGAATAAAGCCCAAAACAGTATTGAAAAACTGGCTGTAGCTCGTTATGATGTAGGAGAAAATATAGTATCGGCTTGGGATAAAGAAAAACAACCCAGATCAATGGGCGCGATTGGTAGAAATCATTGAAGAACGAAACCCAGAAGAAGATTGGAATCAATATTTCGGAACATTTTGGAATTGCAGATGGTTTGGTACATACCGATTATGTGGAACTAAAAGAGGCATTACCACAACAATGGGAAGATAAATTGGTATCTGCCGAAAGGTTGGCTGTAGGATGGATAGAAACTCGAACCGAAAAGGAAATGGAGCTGTATAATACCCTAGTGGCTACGACACATGCTATTATAGATGAAGCCTTCAGTAGTAAAGTAATTACTCCAGGAACCACCACTACAGATGATGTAGTATGGTGGATGCGCCAAAAAGTAACCAATTTAGGATTGGAAACCTGGTTTCATCCCACTATTGATATTCAACGAAATAATGAAGAGTTAAAAAGCCACATCTATTCTTTTACGAAAGGAGAAAAGGATAAGATCATTATTCCTGGGGATCTATTACACTGTGACTTCGGAATTACATATATAGGGCTTAATACAGATTGCCAACAGCATGCTTATGTATTGAAAGAAGGAGAAAGTGGAGTGCCTCCTTTTTTGGTAGAGGCATTTGAAGACGGAAATCGGGTACAGGATATCTTTACGGGCAATTTTAAAACAGGAAAAACAGGAAACGAAATTTTACTGAAATCTCTGAAAGAAGGAAAAGAAGAAGGGTTGCTCCCAGCAATCTATACACATCCATTGGGAGTTTACGGTCATAGCGCTGGTCCAACCATTGGAATGTGGGATTCGCAAGGTGGTGTAGCAGGCACGGGCGATTATCCGTTATATGAGAACACAGTGTACGCCATTGAATTAAACACGACCGTTACCTTAGACGAATGGAAAAAAGACATTCGTATTATGCTTGAAGAAGCTGGCTTCTATGGAACCAAAGGTTTTCGTTACGTAAATGGTAGACAAGAAGCCATTAAGCCCATTACATGGCAGTAGATTACTGATACATTTTAAAATACTTATCCATAGAATGTCTTCCAGATCCATAAAAAGCAAAGAAGATACATAGGATCAAAGCAGATCCTGCCAATACAAAATTGAGGGTATTCATTTCGCCTGCAAAATTAATAACGACGGCTCCAATTAAAATTGGAATTTGAGCAATCGCTGCCCAACGGGTCAACAAACCAAATACAATGAGCAATCCTCCAATGAAATGTGCAGGTACCACATAATGAACAGCAATCATTTCGCCTACCAAACTTTGCATTGGTTTAATGAGTTCCAGTAACTCTAAAGTATTTCCCATGAAATTAAATCCTTTAACAACTAAAAATCCTCCAAGGACGATTCTAAGTAAGTCTAATGGATAATAGGTATGGGCGTTAGCCCATTTATTAAGGCTTTTAATAGTTCCCATGATGAAAATGTTTTTGAATTTACATCATAAGATACTCATTTTTAATGACATGACGAATTTTTACTCATGAGTAAACGTCATGATTCGTTCAATTCTTTCTGAAATAATAGAATAGCTCCAATGCTTTTTTGCTCAATTCGTTGGCAATGTACAATGGCGTTTTCTATTGAAGTCATAATGGTGGCAAAACCATCTCCTTCAAACATATTCCCTCTATATTTCTTAAACTCTCCACCTTCAATAATGGCCTCTTTTAATTCGGAACGCGAATCGATATTGGGTAATGGAATAAATGTGATGTCGTCTAATTTATCGATTTCTTTATTTATACCATATACTAGGTCATTCACCTTATCACCAAATTTTTTCACTTCCCGTTCAGTAACATCTGTGCGGGATTGTAAATGGTTTAATTCACCATAAACTGTATTTTTTATTGTCACCAGGGATTTATAAACATGGGCTATTTCCTTGTGTTGTATGTAGTGATCCATAAGAGATGCCTTTTTTCCTGCCTTTTCTGCCATGGCTAGGTGTACAGCACAAAAGGTAGTATCCCATTCTTTAAAATCTTCATTAAATAATTGTTCTCGTTTGGTCAACAACTTTTGGTAGCCTTCGTTAAGGTCTTTCTTTTTATAAGTTTCCCCGTTAAAAGTAAATGACTTGTCCTTAATGGTCCCGTTAGATATCTGTTGGGCCTTCATCATGAGGCTTTCAATTTCACGAATGGGTTTCATAAGGGAGACCAGTTGTTTTTTAAGATCAGCTACCGTTTTGAGGTCTGCATCTTTAAATTCGTTTATTTTATTTAACAACACCTCTTTTTCCGGAATATGTAAGTATCTATTTTCGAAGGTATTCTCATATTCTTCCAAGAGATCATTTCCTTTGCTTTCATCATGGATAAATTTTTCAAACACTTCTGGGGCAACGGTAGTCTCCAAGGTTTTGCTGAGGTATTCTTTATAGATTAATTGGGTCATTTTTTCTTGAATTTCTTCTCGTTTTGCAAAAAGCAACCAAGGAGACCTCTCATCTTCTTTACAAGGAACAAAAGGGATTTTTGCATTGTGCTCGCGTTGGTCATTGGGTGGATGACTTGCATACATACCTACTTTTGAGTTTTCTGAACTTGCAAAAAACAACCTTCCTCCACGTTCGTCATTTGGTAATTGATCAAGTTGATCTTTTTGGGTGTCGGAAGTTCGTTCTATAGCCAAATTGTTGTGTTCGTATAAGTTGGAAACAAATAATTTTTTTTGTGAAGCCAAATAGGCATGATTCATAGTATTGTTCCAATGTTGGGAACCTCCATCTAGTTTCCATAAGGCAGATACAATAGCTTCGCTACCTGAAGTACTCACTGCAACTTTATCTGCATTAAACTCCATTTCCCTAGATAGGGACGAATACATAATATTGAGGAATTGGTAAAAAAGACCTAGGATTTGGCGTATGATCCAGATAACAGGTGTAATAATCCATGCTGCAAAAGATAGTCTAATATCTGCACCCCGCCATTGATCTAACAGATCATCCCACTTATCCCTGAGAATAGATCATATCATGAATAATGGTATTGGCAGAAATAATGTAACTGCCAATTTTCATACTCCTTTGTGCAAAGTGACCAAATTCGTGTGTAATTACCGCTTTAAATTCTGTAAGATTTAAACAGCTCACCAATCCCAATCCAATGGTTAGTTCTTTTTTTACCGGTAGTAAAAGGCTTAACCACATATTGGTGTAGGATACATAGGCATTTACGTCTGGGTCTACATAAATAGCTTTTGGTTTGGGAGCTCCTGTTTCTTTGCATATTTGATACACAAAAGCCCAAAGTTCTGATTGTTCTTTTTGGAGCAATCTAATTCTATTGGTTCGCTTAGGGTTCTTAAGTTTGAACACAAATTTTAAGGTAAAAACAAACAACATTATTGAACCCGCAATAGCACCAATCTTCATGAGTATGGTAAATTTATTGGCCCTTCCAATATCATATATGAAGGCATAGTATACCAGATATGCCAATCCAACCACTAGTGCAAAATAGAGAGCAAAAAACAATAAAATTGCTACTACCGCTAAAGAGGCCCTGAGTCGATAAGATGAAGTTAAGCTGGTTAATTTACGCGTAGTTGCTTTCGGACTTTCCGGATAATAGGTAGAAGTCATAAAATCTTAATTTAGATGGTTTCGTTAGCTATTTCAATATACTAGAAATATAGAAACCCAAATAAATTGTTAAGTCGCTTATTATGAATCTTTTGATGAATTTCGACTCCATTTCCAAAATATGAAGGAAGCAATTCCCCCTACTATTGAAAAGCTAGTAAGCATCCAAAATACATTTTGATGCCCTCCTATGCCTGGGGTTTCATCTAATAGATATCCCATGACAGCCCCAGCAAATATATCTGGAGTATACCCTATAAGCGATATTAAGCCTACGGCAGTACCTGTAAGAACCAACGGAATTTTCCCTTCTTTCATAGTAGCAAAATACAAAGATCGTGCTGCATAGATTCCTGATGCCGTTATTAGTACAGATAGGAAAAATAGGCCTGTAGTTGTTGGGGTTACGATTCCAGTAGCAAAAAGTAAAGCTCCTAAAATACTAAGCATAAAACTGATCACAAGCCACAAGGTAACTCGGCTTTTATCGGCTATAAACCCTATAAAAACTCCAACAAAGGGTCTTATAAATAGAAGAAAAGTCCCCACTTTGGCTGAATCAACTTCATTATACATCATGATCTCCCTGGCGTATTGCGAAAAAACATCGGTGATTTTATAACCAACATAAGCACAAAGAATAATAATCATGAGTAACCAAACAGATGGAATACGTAAAAGAGACTTTATTTCCTTGGAAGATATGCGTTCTATAAGAAGTTCTTTTTCATCTCTATTGGATTTCAATAAAAACCAAACAAGGATGCCTATAATGCCTACTATAGCAGCAGATACCCAAACCACATAACGAAAGGCTTCTTTGCGTTCGCTTACTTGAATGTCTTCTAGGTTACCTGTAGCGAATAAAGAGAAAATCAATACCCCCAACAGTCCGAAACTCGCTCCTACCAGACCACGACCACCATCCAAAAACCCAAAGGCTTTCCCTTGAGAGTGATTGCCACCCCAAACCCGTGTCGCTTTTATCATAGCCGCCCAAAACAAAAAAATGGTAGTAAAACCCCAATAACCATACAGTATTTTTAAAACAAATATAGAAGGGTAGGAGGCATATACCAGACCACCTAATGCTGTAGTCCATAATGCAATGGCAATAAGTTTTCGAGGGGGGAAACGGTCTGCTAGAGGGCCTCCTAATAGATAGGCGGGCAATGCTACAAGCCCATAGACTGAATAACATAAACCTAGTTCTAAATTAGTGAGTTGAAAAGCTTCCAGTACCGTGGGTCTAAATACCCGCGCCAGTACAAAGGGTAGGATAAAAACTGCTTCTCCAGCCAAGATAAGTAGCAAAAGATAATAAAATGGAAGAGGTTTGGATGGGGTAGTTTCGTTGCTGTTCATATATAGAAGGCTGTGGTTGACAAGTTACAGACTTCCCTTCAATTTCCAAATAGTATAGGAGTAGTCATTTAAAAATAGCGGGCGAATACCTTCGCCCGCTATCTTACACTATTGGGTTTTTGCCTTTTTTAGGTTTTTCAATAACTGCTCTTTTACCATGTCTGGTGTAATTTTAAGTAGTTTCCACCACTGAAATTGATCAATCATTTTTATATCTGGCGTTCCATTTGGGTTTACATGTCCAGCTTTGCCCATTTGTACGGTTCCTTTCTCAATAGTTGATCCCCAAGTTCGATTGGATTTTGAATCTACTGCCATGACCAGTACATATCCATACCCTTGCTGTGTTGCACGAGTTCTACTTTGCACATGGTCAATGTCCATTCCTTCAGGGATGTCCCCATGTACATCTTTATACGCCTTTTTATAATCGGTATATTCTGGGCGTACCCAAACTTGTTTTACGTCAGATCCATCTGGACCTTTGGCAGTTACTACCAAAACATTGCTCTCTCTTCTTCTCCCCAATTTATTTACGTTTTCAGCTCCGAAGAACCCTTCCAATGTTTTTCTGTCTTTTGCGGCAGTAGCCATGTTGGTGGGTCTCGGCGTACCGATATCAAAAGCCCTACGTATTTGGGATGATTGTGAAGCTATTTCTTCCAAGTCATCTGCCTTTTTTGAAATAGCAGTAGCAATGTCCGAATTGGTTTCATTTTTAGCAGCGGTTCTAAGCACATCTACCACCTCGTCCATTTTGCGACCAGTAACGGTAGACATTTCAACAGCTGGTTTTACCAGTCGGTTTCCGGCCTTTACAGTTCCTTTACCGGCAGAACCACCTGGCCAGACTTCCAGCATTAGCATAGCCATATCCAATTCGGCTTTTTTCAATTCTAACCATGCTTCGGTCCAATCACCATTTTCTGCAGCGGCGAGTGCTTTTTCAAAATGATTGTGGGCAGAACGTACATGGTCTCCCAGTTGAGGCATGGCTGCCATTTCAAAGGAAACGGTGAACTGCATCAACAATAGCATTTCTGAAGTAATCTCCACAACCATTGCGGGATGATCATTTTCTGTCATATCGGTCATAAGCTCATCTAAATAAGCTCTTCCTAAAGATTCAGAACTGTCCACAATTCGGGAAATCAGATTTAATGGACTATTGCCAAGAGAAATAAGGTAAATTGCATACCACAGTTCTCCTTCTATAACTTCCCCTTTGGTAAAATCAAAGAAAGATATTGCAGTACCTGTCTCAGGATCAATAGCGATTGACTTTTCTTCGGTCATGAAGTAATGATCTCCAACTTTGGTAATTCCAGCTTCTACACCTCCCAAACGAATGGTAATTGTTCTGTAGGGTGCTACGTTATCTGACTCGAAAGCTCTTGTAATCCTTTCGTCCTTAAATTCTGGAGCATCGGGATTTTCCATTTTTTCTTGAATATCTTCTTCTACATCTTCAAAACCGTCATCATCTTTATCTGGGTTTTCGGGTTCTTCAGAAGAATCATTGAGCATTTCCTCAATACGCTTTTCGTTCTCTAAGAACTCTTTGTAAAGATCTGGATACAAGTTGGCCATTTCCCATAGGGCCGTACCACATATTCCTTGGTAATTACCCCACATTTCTTTATTGGCTTTGTATATGTCATGCAGGTCCTCGTCGATATCGACTTCATTGTCACCGTTGTCTTCGTTCTCACCAGAATTCTCCAACCATTCCGCAATTTGTTCTTCGTACTCCAAGAATTTAGCATATCCATCCGGATCCTGTCGGGCCATTTCCATAAGGCCAGTTCCACAGATACCAGAGTAATTTCCCCAAACTTTTTTGTTGGTTTCATAGATTTCACGCATGGCCTCGTCAAATTCAAATTCCATATCGGCATCATCATTTTCTTCGTTATTTAAAAATTCCTGTAACCAGGTACGTATTTGCTGTTTAATATCTGTGAGTCCTGCAAATGCTTCAGGGTCGGTCCTTGCTATTTCCAATAGTCCTGTTCCGCAGATTCCTCCATAATTGCCCCAAATGCTTTCTTGTTTGGATAGCATCTCCGCTAATTCCTCAACAAGTTCTTCATCTACTTCTTGGGTTTGGAGGCCATCGTTGCAATTTATATTGGCACTTTCTTGCGCAAGCGTATGTCCTATGATTTGAAGTGGATAAAACGAAACAAGATTATTAGGAACCTGTCCTGAAACCACTGTATTAACAGTTAGAGTTCCCGTTTCATTGGTTACTGCAGATATGTATTCTACACCATCTGGATGCGTGAGTATACCATCAACCGGAGTATTGGATATAGGAGATCCGCCTTCAGTAACAATTTCTGCCTGCGTATTAATATTGGTCTCATCATTGACACTATCGTAGTTGTTTTGTACAGAGATTTCTTGGGTTGTGACTTCACTATTGTTCAATTCATCAATTAATTCATTTTCTGAATAGATATTTGCAGTCACTGTATATTGCCCTATCTGTCTAGCTCTAAAAGGAATTTTAATGGTTTTCTCAGCTTGCACTGTGATGTGATAATCACCATTAGGTAAAGGCTGTATTGCATCACTATTGGGTTGTAATTCAATAACTGGAAGTCCTCCAGACAAAATGATGATGCCATCTACATTTGCTTTCAAGGTGATTTTTCCGCGTTGGCCAACATGTTTCAAGGCGGGGCCTTGCATTTCGATGGAGGGATTCACACTCACATCATCTGAACTATAAACATTTCCAGATGCGTCTTGAGCAGAGAAATGGTAATCTCCTTCAGGAAAATCACCTGAAACCAAGTATTGAGATTCAAAATAAGAAGAGGATACTTCCGTCAGGGAAAGAGTGTTTCCTTCAACACTTTGTAATACTTCTTGAGATAGTTGATCTACATTTGTTCCTTGTACGGTAATTAATTCTCCCGGTCTTACAATATCTGGTGTATTCCAAATTTCAACATTTGGATTTGCAATAGTAGACATAGGAACAAACACGGGTGAGTTAGCGATAATGACCAGATCACTTGGAACAGTATTCCTAGCAAGGGAAATAAGTTCAACTAACAATGGAAACTTTCCTGAGGCTTCTGAACAACTGGGAATTTCTACCTTTCCTTGTTGTCCTACCTCTACAACGGTGCCCATGACTTGTATCTGACTTCCTTGTTTTAAGGGAATAAAACCATTTTCGGTTTCTTCACCTACTGTTCCTGTAAAGGATTGCCCTTGGGCCACCACATCTGGGGCAATAAGTCTAAAGTTCGAATTTTTTTCTTGCGCAATAGCGCCAAACCCCATGAACCATACTAAGATCATGAAGCTCATTTTTGTAAGTAATTTGCTACTTAATTTTACTGAATTTTTCATAACAATGGATTTAGATTGCTTTTCTTTTTTATAAGCATATCCAAACAATCGTGAATTGTTACCTGTTGAAAATCAGTTGTTTTTGAAATTAAGAAGGGTGAAGTTAAAATTTAGGAAGATGTGGTTTTTTCCTGATAGATGATAATTTGAAGCCCATCGGGATCCTTTAGATAGAGATAATAGGAACCCCAAGGTCTTAGCAAAGGACCTCTTGAGGTCCATTGTTCATTAATACGATCTGCCCAGTATTGAACATTGTCCGTTCGTATTTGAATATCAACTTTGTCATTTTGGAATGACTCACTAAAGGCTTCTTGATAATACGAATGATGACTAGAGATTTCAGAAATCTCTATAAATGCAGTACTGTTTTCATGACCAATTCGCAGAATAGCCCCTCTAGATCCATCGCCATCATTATAATTTTCAGCAATTGTTAGATTCAAAACCTTTGTGTAGAACGCTATTGAAGCATCAAAATCTTTGGCCCGAATAACGGTTTTAGTACTGAATAACATGACAGAAGGTTATTTTGTTAAACTTGGATTACGCCTAAATTAAATGGTTTTTCAATAGGGGCGTGGTCTGCGGCCTCAATCCCTATAGAAATCCATTTTCGGGTATCCATAGGATCAATAATGGCGTCTGTCCAAATACGGGAAGCTGCATAATAAGGGGAAACCTGTCTGTCATATCTAGATTTAATCTTGTCGTACAGCTCTTTTTCAACTTCAGGAGTTATTTCTTTTCCTTCTTTTTTTAGAGAAGCGGTTTCAATCTGTAGCAGTACTTTGGCAGCACTATTACCACTCATTACAGCTAATTCAGCACTAGGCCATGCAGCAATTAAACGCGGGTCATATGCTTTTCCACACATGGCATAATTACCAGCACCATAGGAGTTCCCAATAACAATGGTAAACTTAGGGACTACACTATTGCTTACAGCATTCACCATTTTTGCACCATCCTTAATGATACCTCCATGTTCACTTTTGCTACCCACCATAAATCCGGTAACGTCCTGTAAAAACACCAAAGGAATCTTTTTCTGATTGCAATTGGCAATGAATCGGGTGGCTTTGTCTGCACTATCGCTATAAATTACCCCACCAAATTGCATTTCTCCCTTTTTAGTCTTTACCAACTTACGTTGGTTGGCCACAATACCTACTGCCCAACCATCAATTCTGGCATATCCGGTAAGGATGGTTTTTCCGTAACCTTCTTTATATTCTTCAAACTTGCTTTCGTCCACCAATCGTTTTATGATTTCCCGCATATCATATTGATCGGCCCTTGATTTAGGGAGGATACCGTACATATCTTTAGGGTTTTCAACAGGTTTGTGCGATTGAACCCTGTTAAAACCAGCCTTGTCATAATCTCCAATTTTTGAAATAATATTTTTGATAGTATCCAAGGCATCTTTATCGTCTTTGGCTTTGTAATCAGTAACACCACTAATTTCACAGTGGGTAGTTGCACCACCCAAGGTTTCATTGTCAATACTTTCACCAATAGCTGCTTTTACCAAATAGCTTCCGGCCAAGAAAATACTTCCCGTTTTATCTACAATAAGGGCTTCATCACTCATAATGGGTAGATAGGCACCCCCAGCGACACAACTTCCCATTACCGCTGCTATTTGAGTGATTCCCATACTACTCATTACAGCGTTGTTTCTAAAAATTCGCCCAAAATGTTCTTTGTCCGGAAAAATTTCATCTTGCATAGGTAAGTATACTCCAGCACTGTCTACCAAATAAATAATGGGCAATTTGTTCTCAATGGAAATCTCTTGAGCTCTTAGGTTTTTCTTTCCGGTAATAGGAAACCAAGCTCCTGCTTTTACGGTGGCGTCATTGGCAACAACGATGCATTGTTTTCCCTCTACATAGCCTATCTTAACGACAACACCACCACTGGGGCATCCACCGTGTTCTTCATACATACCTTCACCGGCAAAGGCTCCGATTTCAATACATGGTTTTTTATCGTCCAACAAATAATCGATCCGTTCTCTAGCCGTCATTTTTCCTTTGGCATGATGTTTCTCGATTCTTTTTGGGCCACCTCCTTGTTTTACTTTGGCCAATTTTCGACGTAATTCGGAGAGTAAGAGTTTATTATGGTCTTCGTTCTTGTTGAAGTTAATATCCATTGCATGCATAGTTTCCCCAAAAATACAAAAGTGCGTTAGTTTCACTTCTCGATTCTACGATTAATTAACGATATTTGCGTTAGGGATTGATGCGACATCCTTCCTGAATGGAAGATATAGCAGAAAGCCCGGACCTACGTAGCCTAAAGACTTTGGTTGTTGAAGTCCTTCAACCTTAGTAGTTTGGCAAAGTAGGGAACGCCAATAAATTCTTAGATATGATGAATAAAAATACGGTCTTGGCTTGGGCCACATTTATTATGATAATAGTAGGATGTTCCTTGATTGCTCTGGGAGCGTTTAAGTATGATGATGTTGCAGGATGGGGATTTGCAGCTGTAGGCATTGGGTTTTTTGCCATTGCCTGGGTTTTTAATGCGCTTAAAGGGCGCGTCTAATTTTTAAGTATAACCAACTAACGTATAATACACATGTCCGACGATAAGAAAGTCATCTTTTCGATGTCTGGGGTTACCAAAACTTTTCAGAATGCCCAGACACCTGTTCTCAAGAATATATACTTAAGTTTTTTCTACGGTGCTAAAATTGGAATCTTAGGACTTAACGGTAGTGGTAAATCTACCTTGTTGAAGATCATTGCCGGGATTGATAAAAACTATCGAGGTGATGTGATTTTTTCTCCTGGATATACTGTAGGTTATTTGGAACAGGAACCACAACTGGATGAGGATAAAACCGTGATCGAGATTGTAAAGGAAGGTGTTCAGGAAGTGGTTGATATTCTAGATGAGTACAACAAGATAAACGACATGTTTGGATTGCCCGAAGTCTATGAGAATGCAGACAAAATGCAGGAACTCATGGACAAGCAGGCGAAGCTACAGGACCAAATTGATGCTACCAATGCTTGGGAATTGGATACGAAATTAGAAATTGCTATGGATGCGTTGCGTACTCCAGAAGCAGACATTCCCATAAAAATACTTTCTGGAGGAGAGCGTCGTCGTGTAGCTTTGTGTAGATTGTTGCTGCAGGAACCGGATGTGTTGTTGTTAGATGAGCCTACGAACCACTTAGATGCAGAGAGTGTCCACTGGTTAGAGCATCATTTGGCTCAATATAAAGGAACTGTTATAGCGGTAACGCACGACCGTTACTTTCTGGATAATGTGGCAGGATGGATCTTAGAGTTAGATCGCGGTGAGGGTATCCCTTGGAAAGGGAATTATTCTTCGTGGTTGGATCAGAAATCTAAACGATTGGCGCAAGAACAGAAACAAGCTAGTAAGCGTCAAAAAACATTAGAGCGTGAGTTGGAATGGGTTCGTATGGCTCCTAAAGGGCGCCAGACCAAACAGAAAGCCCGTTTACAGAATTATGAAAAGTTGATGAGCCAAGACCAGAAGAAACTGGACGAAAAGCTCGAAATCTATATTCCTAATGGTCCGCGATTGGGAACCAATGTTATTGAAGCGAAAGGCGTTTCTAAAGCCTTTGGAGATAAGCTCCTTTACGAAGACCTTAATTTTAAATTACCTCAAGCAGGGATTGTGGGGATTATAGGACCTAATGGAGCTGGAAAGACGACCATTTTTAAAATGATCATGGATGAGTTGGAACCAGACAAAGGAACTTTTGAACTAGGGGAGACTGCAAAACTGGCTTATGTAGATCAATCCCATTCCAATATTGACTCCAATAAAACTATTTGGGAAAACTTTAGTGATGGACAAGAATTGATTATGATGGGAGGAAGACAGATTAATTCTAGAGCTTACTTAAGTCGATTCAACTTTAGTGGTAGTGAACAGAACAAAAAAGTTTCCATGCTTTCAGGTGGGGAACGTAACCGTTTACACCTAGCAATGACCTTGAAAGAAGAAGGAAATGTATTGTTGCTGGATGAGCCTACCAATGATTTAGATGTAAACACACTTCGTGCTTTGGAAGAAGGATTGGAGAACTTCGCAGGTTGTGCCGTGGTCATTAGTCACGATCGGTGGTTCTTAGATAGGATTTGCACCCATATTTTAGCATTTGAAGGAGAGAGTCAAGTATACTTCTTTGAAGGGAGTTTTAGTGATTACGAAGAAAACAAGAAGAAACGATTGGGAGGTGATTTATTACCAAAACGAATCAAATACAAGAAATTGATACGTTAACATAGATGATTTCCAATATAAAAGCCATAGCCTTTGATGCCGATGATACCCTTTGGGTAAACGAGACCTTGTTTCGTGATGCTGAATTGGAATTTTGCGAACTTATGAAGGGTTTTATGCCCAAAGAAGAGTGCAATCGCAGCCTTTTCGATATGGAAATGAAAAATTTGCCCATGTATGGGTATGGTATTAAGCCTTTTACATTGTCTTTGGTAGAAGCCGCTATCGAATTTTCGAAAGGAAAAGTGACCAATAAAACTATTTCAGAAATCATAGGAATTGGAAAGCGAATGTTGGAGGCTCCTATTGAATTAATAGATGGTATTGAGGGAACCCTAAGTTACCTATCTTCAAAATATAGGTTGGTTATGGCGACCAAAGGGGATTTATTAGATCAAGAACGCAAACTCATTAAATCAGGTTTAGAGCCGTACTTTCATCATATTGAAATTGTGAGTGATAAACAACCCAAGCACTATCAAAAGCTGGTAGATCATTTAGATATTTTTCCAGGAGAATTCCTTATGGTAGGGAATAGTGTAAAAAGTGATATTCTCCCTGTTTTGGAAATAGGAGGACATGCTTTCCACATTCCATTTCATACCACTTGGGAGCATGAAAAGGTATCAGAACCTATACAACATCCTAACTTCAGGGAACTTGCTCTAGCTTCAGAAATGCTAGATATCTTATAAATGTTTTTTTCTCCTTGCAAAGATTTGTTTGGAGTCCCCAAAAACACAATTATTGCTTTACAATCTTCCTTGACAGCTTTTTATTACCTGAACTAATTTGAACAAAGTAAACTCCATTGGGAAGCTCTGCTATAGAAAAGGATTGGTCTTTGGATTGAGACAAATCTCCTGAATAGAGTTGTTTTATATTTCTTCCTAACACATCAAACATAGCAATGGTTCCATTACTGGACAGGGAATGTTCAATATTAATTTTATCGGCAGTTGGAACAGGGTATATCACCACAGCATTATCTGTATCCAAAAAGTCATTTACGCTCAATACTTGCGACAAATCAAAACTGTGCATGGATCTTCCATAGGTTCCAGCATAGAGAGTGCCAGTAGGTTCATGTAATTTTAAATCCCGCGTAAGGGTAAGTGGCAGATTATCTCCTAGAATAGTCCAACTGGCACCATCATCTTGCGAGTACCAAACGTTAAGGTCAGTAGCAGCAAATAACACAGTTTCTGTGCTATTAATAAGAATATCATTTACAGGAATGTTGGGAAGGTTTCCAGAAACGGGTGTCCAATTTTGCCCACCATCTATGGTTTTGAAAATATGTGGATCGAAATCCAATTCTTGATATCCTGAAAGTGCTACATAGGCTGTTAAATCATCTGAAGGAGAAACTGCAATGGAGGTAATATATCTATTGGGCAATCCTGCACTAATATTGGTCCATGTTGCTCCTCCATCAAAAGTGACATTTACATTTCCATCGTCACTACCTGTATAAATAACATCGAGATTTAAATATGATGGTCCAATAGCAGTTAAGGTACCATAGCTAGTAGAGCCACTAGGGTGTGGGCCATCAGTAAGGTCAGGACTAATTGCATTCCAAAATACAGCTCTGTTAGAACTATAAAGCCTATTGGTTCCGTAATACAAAATTTCATTATCGAAGGGTGATATTATTACAGGGGTATTCCAGTTGTTACGATCGTTAAAATCAATCCCATCAGTAGCTCCTTGAAAATTGGCACCTCCATTGGTAGATCTTCCCAGGTTTCCAAATTGAGATTCTACATAGATATAATTATTATCTACAGGATCTACATTTACATGAAACCCATCTCCTCCCCAAATAGGGCTCCAATCGCTTTGCCCTCCAGAAATTGTACGAATGGTATTATTGTCTTGTGTTCCTCCATATAACCGCTCTGGCTGTAAATTGTCTACTTCAATATTATAAAATTGGGTAATGGGCAAGTTGGTAAACTTATTCCAGGAACTTCCTCCATTTTCTGATAGATAAAGCCCTCCATCGTTTCCTGCTAAGATGAAATTGCTATCATTGTTGGAGAACTCCATAGCATGATGATCTACGTGCATTCCACTTACTTCATTCCACGAGTTTCCACTATTATCAGTTCGGTAGAGCAATTGACCCAATACGTAAACCTGATCTGGATCGGTTGGGTTTACCCGTAAGTTTCCAAAATACCACCCAAAGAAAGAGTCTACAAAATCAATTTCACTTAAAGTAACCAAGGTCCAATTGTCTCCATTGTCAGTAGATTTATACAATCCGTTAAAGGTGTTGGTAATTTCATTGGTAGTAAATCTGGCATAAATAGTAGCAGGATCAGACTGAGAAACAGCCAGTCCTATACGTCCGGTTTGTGCATTAGGTGCAGGAAGTCCGTGTGCAGCACCCAACTCTTCCCATGTGTCACCACCATCTGTAGATCTATGAATGGCAGATGTTACTCCTCCGTAGTCTCTTTGCCAAGGTTTACGGGTACGTTCCCACATTGCAGCGAAAATAATATCTGTATTAGATGGATTCATTGCTACATCTATAGCAGCCGTAGAATCTGTAATATGCAACACCTGATCCCAAGTGGTACCTCCGTCTGTGGTTCGGTATACGCCACGTTCTGGATTATAACCATATAGTTTACCAGTAGCAGCTACAAAAACACGATCTTCATCTGTAGGATCTATTACAATGCGTCCTATATGATTACTTTCGGGTAAGCCTACATTGTTCCAAGTAGCTCCTGCATCAGTCGTCTTGTAAATTCCGTCACCAAAAAACGCTCCTGTGTTTACACTACCATTGGCTTCCCCTGTTCCTACATACAAAGTATTGGCATTAGACGGCGCAATGGCAATATCTCCTATAGAAAGTTTGGATTGTTGGTCAAAAACAGGTGTCCATGAGCTTCCTCTGTCGGTAGTTTTAAAAATACCTCCGGTTGCAGCTCCTGCATAAAATACATCGTCATTATCTGGAGATAAGGCTATATCGGTAATTCGTCCTCCTGTATTCAAAGGGCCTTTTAGTTCCCAATTCCCTGCAGGTTGTCGATTGGCTAATATTTGTTTTGCTTGTAATTCAGCATTTTGGATGGCTTCCACATTAATATATCCATCTGGATAGGCACGCTCATTGTAAAACCATTCTCCAGGATATTGTTTGTTTAACTGGTCCCATTCGCTAATAGTTTCTGTATGAGTAAAACTGTCCGAGTAATGCAACACAACAGATAAGGTGGCTGCAAAAATCCACAAAAGGTGGATGGGTTTGAGTTTATAGCGCATTTTTTTGGTGTTTTGGTAATTTAAAATTAATACAAAAAGTGCTGGATAATGTTAAATACATCCTATAGTTCATGAAACATGAGAAAATTTCGAGAATTTGCAACCCTGTTTTATCAAAATTCAATTCGTATTTTTAGCTTTCTGAAAATCAACCTATGAGAAAATACATACTTCTTCCGCTTTTATTATTGTCCATACTATGTGCAGTTGGGCAAACCCCCAGTTCTAATTTTGAATATATAGACGTATTTGATCTGGAATATGCCGGTGATCCTCAAATAGCACCCAACGGTGATTATATAGTTTACCGTAGAACAGGTTTCGATATTATGAATGATAGAAGTAACGGAAGTCTTTGGTTGCTTAGTACTGATGAACGGAAAATTCATCATAAGCTTACTTCACGCGAAAATAGTGAGCGTCAAGCAAGATGGTCTCCTAAAGGTGATCGAATTGCCTTTGTGAGTAGTTCTGGAGAAGGAAGTGAGATATATGTGTATTGGACTGCTACGGGAAGTATTGCAAAACTTACCCAGTTAGAGAATGGACCTTCAAACTTGTCATGGTCTCCAGATGGTACTCAAATTGCTTTTACCATGAAAGTGAACGCCAAGGCTCCGGTAATTGCTAAAATGCCATCTAAGCCCAAAGGAGCAAAATGGGCCAAAAGTCCTAGAATTACAGATCGATTAAAGCATGAGGCAGATGGAGCGGGTTATTTGAAACCTGGTTTTACACATGTTTTTACGATTTCTTCGGAAGGAGGAGCGGCAAGACAACTAACCTCTGGGGATTTTAATCATGGAGGAGGGTTATCTTGGAGCAAAAATGGCGATAAGATCTATTTTTCGGCCAATCGAAATGAAAACTGGGAATACGATTTTAGGAATAGTGAAGTATACGCAGTAAATACCCAGTCTGGAAAAATAGACGTACTTACTGATCGTTCAGGCCCAGATTATGCGCCCAAAGTATCACCAGACGGGCGGTGGATTTCATATATAGGATTTGAAGATAAAGTACAGGCCTATCAAACCCGAAAACTTCAGATCATGAATATTGATGGGAGCAACAAGAAACTTATTTCCAATAAATTAGACCGAAGTATTTCCAGTGCCACATGGTCTTCAGACAGTAAAGGATTATACATACAATATAATGATCTAGGATTAACCAAGCTTTCTTATATCGATCTTAACGGAAAGGTAACAGAACTTGTAGACAATGTAGGAGGAACTACTTTGGGAAGACCTTATGCCAGTGGAAGCTTTTCAATATCCAATAATGGGACAGTAGCGTACACTTTATCTAAGACCGATCGTCCTGCAGATGTAGCCATAACATCGAAAAAAATGAAAACCCCTCAACAGCTTACTCATCTCAATGACGATTTGATTTCTTACCGAACCATGGGAAAGGTAGAAGAAATATGGTATAAATCTACATTTGATGGTCGTGATATTCAGGGATGGGTTGTGTACCCGCCTAATTATGATAAGTCTAAGAAGTATCCGTTGTTGGTAGAAAATCATGGAGGCCCTATCTTAAACTATGGGCCACACTTTTCGGCAGAAATTCAGCTTTATGCAGCAGCAGGTTATATAGTTTTTTATCCTAACCCCAGGGGAAGTACCAGTTATGGAGAAGCATTCGGAAATTTATTGTACAACAATTACCCAGGGCAGGACTATAATGATGTGATGGATGGGGTACATGAACTAGTGAATAAAGGAGTGACAGATAAAGACCAACTCTATGTTACAGGCGGAAGTGCTGGAGGAATTATGACTGCATGGATTATAGGAAAAACCAATGAATTTAAGGCGGCGGTGGTAGCCAAACCTGTAATGAATTGGATCAGTAAAACGTTAGTAGCTGATAATTATTATGGCTATGCGAATAGTCGTTACCCTGGGCAACCTTGGGAAAATTTTGAAGGTTATTGGAAGTTTTCTCCTATTTCATTGGTTGGAAACGTAGAAACACCAACCATGGTGATGGTAGGGATGAATGATCTGCGAACTCCGCCCAGTGAAGCGAAACAGTTATATCATGCTTTGAAATTACGGAAGATTGAGACTGTTTTGGTAGAAATTCCAGAGGCATCTCATGGAATTGCTGCTCGTCCTTCCAATTTAATTACAAAGGTGGCTCATACCCTAGCTTGGTTTGAAAAATATAAATAGGTTAAAAGGAAAGTTCCCTTGGGTTTATTACGGATACCAATTTAACTGTACAACCTGAACTTGCCCTTCACTGGCTTTTCTTAGCATGACTTTAAAGGTGTCTATATTGCTGAAACCAGTTGCGCCACGGTAGTGATATGGGTATACAATTTTTGGGTTAAATGCAGCAACCGCTCTTGCGGCCTGTACCTCTGTCATGGTGTATGGAAGGTTCATACAAACAAAGGCAATATCAATATCTTCTAATGCCAACATTTCTGGGATGTCTTCTGTATCACCAGAGATATAAACACGTTTTCCATTCTTTTCGATAACATATCCATTCCCACGTCCTTTTTCATGATATTTTAATGATTCTGGACGTAGGTTGTACATAGGGATGGCCTCCACATTGAAACCAAAACGATCCTTGGTCTCACCATTATTCAATACATCTATTTGAGCATCAAATTCTGAAGGTAATTGATCTGCCACAGCTTGGGGAACGATGATTTTGGCTTTGGAAGTATCCAAACCTTGAAGTGTTTCTGCGCTAAGATGATCTTGATGAATATCTGTCACTAAAATAAGATCGGGTGCGTCGAAGTTCTTAAATGCTTCTGCACCTCCTACAGGATCTACGTATATGATGGTATCATCCCAAGTAATAACCATAGTTGCGTGATTTATAGGATTTACTTTAAATCCGCTCTTGGTGACGCGAGTAGTATCCTTTTTTACTGTTTCGGTTTTTTCCACCACAGTAGTGTCACTCTTGGTTTCTTTAGGATCGTTTTTACAATTTACAAGAAGTGTAATGCAAAAAAAGAGGAGGGCAAATTTTTTCATGGATTCCATTTTGCCTCAAAAGTACAAATTCCAAGTTCTATCTAAAAATCTATCTGCGTAACTCCATTTTTATATTACTACGCACGTATGGACAATCGGGTTCAACAGGAATCTCTACAAAACCATATTTTCGGTAGATGTGGATTGCGTTTTCCAGAAGGGTGTTGGAGTAGAGGAACAGTTCATAGTTGTGCTCTTTAGCAAAATCCAAGCAATGTTGCATGAGTTGTTGCCCAATCTTTCTCCCTCTTGCATCTGTATGTACTGCCATTTTGGTGAGTTCGTATTTATTTTCGCTAGCTTTCATGAGTGCTACGGTACCTAGAGCACGGTTACCTTCTGCAGCAAAAAATATATGACCTCCAGGTTCCAATATATACTTATGAGGTTTGCTTAAAACTTCTCTGTCAAAATCCTCTACATAAAAAAAGGTTTCTAGCCATTCAGTATTTAAGTCGTAAAAATCTTGTTTAAAGGCTTCTTGGTATTCTGTGATTTTAATTTGCATTTCTACATCAATATATTCGTTTACAGTTTTCAAAAATTCACCTGATTGTAATACAACTTCAAAGTTGTTGAGATGTTCAATTAGGGAATTGGCGGGATGTTGGGTAAATTTTTTTACAGCACGTTCCATTCCGCGCCAAACAGGTCGGGCTTTTCGGTGAAATTCTTTTCCTTTCTCCGAAAGTACAATGGTCTTTTTTCGTTTGTCAGTCACATCCGTAGCACTTTCAATGAGCCCTTTTTTAAGTAATTTGTTAATGGTTTGGGTTACGGCAGGTTGAGAAGTCTTTAAGGACTCGAATAATTCTGCATTTGTAGTAGACCCAAGATTTGCAATATTGTGGAAGGCAGGGAATAGGTAAGGGTCAAAATCTATATGGTGTTTATTATAGGCAATCTGTATGTTCTTCATGCACATATCACTCAACCTTTTTAGACGTGATCCCATACTCAATTCTCCTAATGATTTTATTGTATCCATAAGTAATTATATAAGTGCTTATGTAAATATATAAAATCTTTGCTTTTTGACCAAATAAATTTTGTTTCCAATCAAATAATGGAATATATAATGGGGGTTTTGTGATAGTGATGACTGAAAAAAAATTGGGAAGCACAAAGTACTTCCCAATTATAATTCTCAATTCCAAGAACTTATTTTCGTTGGATTCAATTACATTTTTGAATCTATATATGCAATAGTTTCCTTTTCTATTTTAAGGGTTTCTTCATATATTTTTGAAGCTTTTGAAAGGATATCTTCTGCAAATGTTCTATCGTTTATGTCTTTTGCATTGATCCTAACATTAAAATATGCACCAATAACGGCTGCTCTAGCACAAAGGATTCCTACTCCAGCATCTGAAAGTGAAGTTTGTAGTCCATCCTTTAACATAGCTTGAGCAACTTCCATAGAGTTAAATGCCGTTTCCATGACTTGAAAAGGAATCTCTGTGGCGTATTTTGTTGCATTTTCTATGGCCTCTTTTCTAGCAGCAATTTCTTTTTCTGAACCTTTTGGCATTCTAAAGCCATCAATGATTTTGTTGAAAGCATTGGTGTCTTCGTCTACCAAAAACAATAAACGGTTTTTATATACCTGACCTTTTTCTGCCCATTCAGAAAAGAACTCCCATTTATCATCCCATCCTGGCTTATGTGCAGATAAGTTTGCTACCATAGTACCCAATGCTACGCCTAAAGATCCAACATAGGCAGCAATAGACCCTCCACCTGGAGCCATAGATTCTCCGGCAGTTTCATCGGCGAAATCATCCAATTTAAAATCAACCAGTTTCTTGGGTCCATCCCGTAATACATACTCTATAATCCGTTCTTCTGGATTAAAAGGCTTTAAATCATCCAATCCTAAGGATTTGATAGCGATTTTAATTTTTTCACTTTCCGAAACACCTAAAGAACGTTCTTGCTTTATGAGGTAATAATCGGCTGCATCCAGCATGGCTTGTAGTGGAACCAAACCAATGAGTTCAGATCCGGTTACTCTTAATCCTCTGGCAGTAGCTGCTTTGCAACTTTCGTCAAAAGCTTCGTGCATGGAGGTAATCGTGATGTTGGTAAGATTGTACGAAATCTGGGCAATTCCGTATTCTTCAATAAACCATCCAATACCTTTTACTGCTTTTAGTTTTCCGGGAATACGAACAGGCTCTCCATTTGCATCAAGGACTTTTTTTCCAGTGATTGGGTTCCCTTCACGTTTTACTCGTCCAGCTTCACGAATATCGAAAGCAATGGCATTAGCTCTTCGGGTAGAAGTGGTGTTGAGGTTTACATTGTAGGCAATAAGGAAATCACGTGCAGAAATGGCTGTTACTCCTGTTTTGGCTACACTAGCATTGAACTCGGCAGGACCAAAGTCGGGTTTCCAATCTGGATCTGACAACTTTTTTGGTAAACCTTCGTATTCACCTTGCCTGCAATTGGCTAGGTTTTTTCTTTTGTCTTCCTTGGCAGCTTTTTCATAAAAGTAACCTGGAATTCCCAATTCCTTTCCAACACGCTCTCCTAATTTATGAGCATACTTTGCTGTTTCTTCCAGACTAATATTAGAAATAGGAACCAATGGGCAAACATCAGTCGCTCCAAAACGGGGATGTGCTCCAGAATGATTGCTCATATCAATAAGTTCTGAGGCTTTCTTAATAAGAAGGAACGCCGCTTCTATAACTTGTTCTGGCTCTCCAACAAAGGTAATTACCGTTCTGTTGGTTGCTTTTCCAGGATCAACATCAAGTAGTTTTACACCTTCAACGGTTTCTACAACCTGAGCAATAGCTTCAATTTTAGCTGCATCTCGCCCTTCACTAATATTAGGTACACATTCTATTAATTGTTGTTGCATTGTTTAATTTTTTTGGAAAGTCAAATGTAGGAATGTTTTATATCTGAACCGAATTATTTATAGCAAAAAGGTAGGTTAGATTTCTTGACCATTTATAATAACCGTATCAATTAAATTACTGCCAAACGCATACGGTAAATACCCATAGGAGGGAACCCCTTTTGTAATGATGAGATTAGCCTTTTTTCCTTTGGTAATACTACCGTGGGTTTCACTTAATCCCATAGCATAGGCAGCATTAATAGTAGCTGCATTTATGGCTTCTTCTGGTGTTAGCTTCATTTTAATACAGGCTGTAGCTACTACAAAATTCATGTTTCCACTGGGTGTCGAACCTGGATTATAGTCAGTAGCCAATGCAAGAGGCAACCCAGCATCAATGATTTCACGTCCTGGGGTATAAGGAATCCCTAGAAAATAGGAGCAGGAGGGAAGTGCTACCGGCATGGTATTGCTTCCTTTTAGGACACGGATGTCTTCTTCTGTAATTACTTCTAGGTGATCCACACTTAAAGCATCATGTTTTACTCCTTCGGCAACACCGCCAATAGCATGAAATTGGTTTACATGGATTTTAGGAATGAGACCATACTTTTTGCCAGCCTTAAGTACTCTATCAGTGTCTTCGACAGAGAAATATCCTTCCTCACAGAAAATGTCTACATATTCTGCAAGATTTTCTTCGGCAACTTTTGGGATCATTTCATTGCATACAAGATCTAGATAAGCATTTTTATCATTCTTGAATTCTGAAGGAACCGCATGTGCTCCCAAAAAAGTTGTTTTAATGGTTATGGGATAATTTTGAGCCAGTTGTTTGGCGACCCGAAGCATCTTCATTTCGGCTTCGGTGGTAAGTCCATATCCGCTTTTAATTTCAATCGCCCCTGTACCCAAAGCCATTACTTCTTCCAAGCGTTTTACCGATTGTTCATATAGGTCTGTTTCTGAAGTTTCCTGTAGCTTTTTGGCACTATTCAATATTCCACCACCTTTCTCGGCGATTTCCTGATAGCTCAATCCGTTAATGCGGTCTACAAATTCCTGCTCCCTATTTCCGGCATAGACCAAATGAGTGTGGCTATCACACCAAGTTGGAAGCACCATTTTCCCTGAGCAATCAATAACCTTAGCGTCAGAGAGCTGAGGAAGCGATTCCATAGGGCCAAAGTCGGAAATTGTTTCATCTTCCAAAAGGAGCCAGGCGTTTTTTATAGTAGGTAAGTGCTTCATTTCTTGACCACTTACTTTATGAATGTTTTGCGTCCTAATTTGGAGCAATTCCTTAACGTTTAATAACAAAAGTTTCATTGGCTAAATATAGTAAACCTGAAAAGGAATTAATACCTTAGAGCATCAAAAAATACGTACATGAAATCAGATCATTTTGGAATGAATACTATCTGTACTCATGCAGGTGGTATAAAGGATGAACAGTTTAAAGGAGCTGTCTCTCCTATTTATACTTCTAGCTCATACGCTTATGAAAATGTTGATGTAAAACGCTACCCGCGGTATTTCAACACACCCAACCAAGAAGCGTTGGCCAAGAAGGTAGCGGCTTTAGAAAAATGTGAGGCTGGACTTATTTTCGGAAGTGGTATGGCTGCCATTAGCCATACATTACTGGCATTTTTGCAAACAGGGGATCACGTTGTTGTCCAGAAAACAATCTATGGAGGTGCTTTTAATTTTATGGTGGAAGAATTTCCTAAATTGGGAATTGAATTTGATTTTACTGATGGTTTTTCTGAAGAAGACTTTTTGGAGAAAATAAAACCCAACACCAAAGTCATTTATGTTGAGACTCCTTCCAATCCTTTAATGCTTATCACGGATTTAGAAATGATTTCACGCATTTCGAAAGAGAGGAATATTGTGAGTATGATTGATAATACCTTTGCCTCTCCAATTAATCAGAATCCAGTAGAATTCGGTATTGATATTATGTTACACAGTGCTACCAAGTATATGGGAGGGCATAGTGATATTTGTGCAGGTGCAGTGGCTGCATCTCAGGAACATATTGATAGGATATGGAACTTGGCTAAGAATTTTGGAGGTAGCTTAAGTGATTATACGGTTTGGTTATTAGAGCGTAGTATGAAGACGATGGTAATACGTGTAAAAGCACAGAACCGAAATGCAAAAAAATTAGCCAAATGGTTAGATAAACATCCGTTGGTGGATAGGGTTTACTATCCTGGATTAAAGCACCACCCTGACCATGAAATTGCTAAAAGACAAATGCGGGGATATACTGGAATGCTGTCTTTTGAATTGATTGATTCTGTAGATCCCGATGCTTTTATGGATTCACTAAAGTTAATTAAACAATCTATGAGCTTGGCAGGAGTAGAGTCTACCATTTTATCTCCAGTAAAAACCTCTCATGCTTTACTTTCTACAGAAGAAAGGAGAAGACAGGGGATAGCCGATGGATTACTTCGTTTCTCCCTAGGTATTGAAGATAAGAAAGACATAATTGAAGATTTGCAACAGGCTTTTGAAGCAGTTGCCAAACAACAACTTGCAACTATATGAAATTAGATATATTGGCCATAGGTGCTCACCCCGATGACGTGGAAATGAGCTGTGGCGCAACATTGGCAAAAGAAATTGCTAATGGAAAAAAAGTAGGTATTCTCGATTTAACCCGTGGCGAATTGGGAACACGCGGCACAGCAGAAATTAGAGATAAAGAAGCTATTGCCGCTGCAAAAGTACTGGGTGCTTCTGTAAGGGAAAATTTGAATTTGGGTGATGGGTTTTTTCAGAATGGCAAGAAAGAACAAATGGCTATTATAGAGATACTGCGTAAATATCGTCCAGAAATTGTTTTCTGTAATGCCATTGATGATCGTCATATAGATCATGGTAAGGGAAGTAAATTAGCTAGCGATGCCTGTTTTTTAAGCGGATTGAGACGTATAGAAACTGTGATTGACGGAAAACCCCAAGAAGCTTGGCGTCCTAAGTTAGTGTATCATTACATACAATGGATCGAAATAGAGCCTGATATTGTAGTGGATGTTACGGGCTTTATGGATAAGAAGATGGAAGCTATAGAAGCTTATAAAAGTCAATTTTACGATCCAAACTCTGATGAGCCTTATACGCATACCTCTTCTAAAAATACCTACGAAAGCTTACGGTACAGAAACAGGAATTTAGGAAGGCTTATTCAAACAGAAGCAGCTGAAGGGTTTACGGTAGAGAGGTACCCTGCGGTAAACTCTATCTTCGATTTGATATAAAAAATCTTAATTAAGAGTATTGTACATCCTTTTAAAATACTTTATATTTGCATCCGCTTTCAAAGTAAAGTGAACATGGTGGTTGTAGCTCAGTTGGTTAGAGCGCCTGATTGTGGTTCAGGAGGTCGTCGGTTCGAGACCGATCTTCCACCCTTAAAAGCCTTCAACAAAAGTTGAAGGCTTTTTTTATGGTGTGCACAAATAGAGTCGATTGAGACAAAACGAACTTATTTCGATTACCTATCACATTCTAGAAATGTAATATCCATAGGTGCTTAGGCGCCATCCTTTTTTGTTTTTCGGGAACGTATTCCCAAAAGGGTGTAGAGTGGGCACATTCCAACAAAACTGGTTAGGACAAAAATGATCCCCACGACAAGGAGTATATACCCTAAAGTACCTTCGACTAGGTTGTAATAATAGAGCGCAAATAGAACTGCTGCCAAAAACAGGCGAACAATTCGATCGTAGCTGGCCATATTCTTTTTCATGATTCTGATATTTAGAGGGTTATGCACAAATATTGATGTTAATCAGTATAGAAAAAATGATAAACATCATATTCTTCAAAAGTTTTTTCGGGCTGCTTGCCTTCTCATATATGCTATAGGTAGCAAAACCCATAGCAGCAGTGTAATGGAAGAAAGAAGGATTCCCAAACCTGCTCCAAAGAATTTCTGAAACAAAGCCCCGGTATATCCCATAAGCGCAGAGATATCGAGTTTTAACAAAATCAACACCCGAGAAAGATCTATGGGGTTAAAAAGGGTAGCTGCAATTGAAAAAGTATCTAATGGATATTCCTGAAAGACCAGCAATGAGATAAGGAATAATCCATCATAGATAATTGCCATGAATAGCCATAACAGAATGGCGTATCCAAATCCTTTGATTTTGTTTTCATTAGCCAATCCAATGTTAAATGAAAGTGCAGTGAAAATTAGGGTAAGAAAAGTTCCTGTTACAAGGAGCAACACAAAATCCCAAATAGCGGGCGATTTAAAAACCCCATAAAGTATAAAAGGTATTCCGAGACCTACGGCCAAACTCATGGTTAGTGACAGCGCTACACCCATATATTGTCCAACAAAGATGGAGGACCGCTTTACGGGCTGAGCCAAAAGGAGTTGTGTGAACTCTCTGGAATTATAATAATACATAATTCCAAATACAGTACTAATAAGGGGAACCAATATGATAATGACATTCATAAGTGTTATTACTGCTTTGGAAAGATCATTGTTCAGGAATAAAAGGACAATACCCAACAGTAGATAGAATAGCAAATACACGTAGCTCCATCGGCTCCGTATAATATCGGAAAAGCTATATTTCAGTATCTTAATCATAGTTTTTTGCTAGTAGGGTGGCAATGGCATGTTCAAAATTATCTTGTCCCGTTTCAGATTTCAAGGTTTTAATACTTCCTTTAAAATAGATTTGGCCTTCTAGTAGGAATACAATCTCTGGGGCAATTTCTTCCACAAAACTCATGATATGGGAAGTTATGAGGATGGTTTTCCCTTTTTTCTTTTCTTCTGAAATGAGTTCCTTTAATCGGACTAAGGAAATGGGATCTAGTCCTGTAGTGGGTTCATCTAAAATAAGGATGGGAGCATCAAACATAAATGCTAGTAGCAGATTTACTTTTTGCCGTGTTCCACCAGACAGCGTACTCATTTTCTTTTCAAGAAATGGGGTTAAGCGAAAAAGTGTCACCAAAGGCTCTTCAATATTATTGGATTGCCCCCTTAAATCCTTAATCATATGGATAAGCTCTTTTACGGTAAGGTTATTTGGAAAATTGGCAATTTGAGGCAGGTAATCTATTTGGTAGCGGTATGCATGTTTTTTTCTAATTGACTTTTCGTTTACAAGAATTGAACCTTTATCGGGGAGTACCATTCCCAAAATACTTTTAATAAGTGTAGTTTTACCTGATCCATTTGGACCTAGAATAGCTAGGGTTTCTCCTTCAGTTATTTGGAGGTCAATCCCATTAAGAACTTCGTTCTTCCCAAAATTTTTATGTAGTGCTTTAATTTCTATCATGGGAAATGAGTGTCATTATGGGTTGGGAATCCAGTAGATTATCTGGTGTGAACGCAGGGGATACTTTTTCCGAAAAATTGATAATGTCAGTAAATAGGCTTCGCATAAGGATAATGGATTCTGGGGTTTTGTTCACTACGTATGAAAATAGCTTTATAGGACGATAAGGAATATCTCCGATACCATTTTTATCTAAATCATAACCGGTGTAATCTGACCAATAGTTGTTGTTGAACACATTATCGTTGAGCTTGCCATTGTAAGCCAAATCGAACGAATTGTGCAGGAAATTGTTCTTTTGGAAGAGGTTGGCATAACAGGCTCCTCGGGATTTAATAGCCCAACCATTATTTTTGAAATCGTTATTGCGGTAATTCACACGGTTAGATCCTTCTATATTAATACCCACGGTATTCCTCTCAAATAGATTCCCAATGATTTCGGCATCGTTAATCTCTTTCAGTAATAACCCATATGCGGCGGGACCCCAATTATCTATAAAGGTGTTATCCAACATTTCAATTTCCTTTGAAAACATCACTGCTACACCAGCACCATTGTTCCTAAAGATGTTGTTCTTATATACGTCATTGTTGGAAAACATAAAATGTAGTCCATACCTTATATTATCGTGACTGTTGTTTTGGGAAATCGTACAGAAATGTGCGAACTCTAGATAGATGCCATCCCGTACCCCAGATATTTCATTATTGTAAATCTCTATATTTTCACTTTGCCACAGTTGAATTCCATTGCCAGAATTAAATTCTTTGGTAGCGTTTCCGGTAATAAGGTTGTTCCTAACAGTCCCGTTTTTAACCTTTTCCAGATAGATTCCAAAAAAAGGGCTTTCAATATGAACATCTTCAATAAGGAAATGTTCAGACTTTGCTATACGTATAGCCGCATGGTCTTGAGTATAGCTCGTCCCAACATTCTTAATCTGTATACCTTTAATAATTACACTATCTGCAGAAACCTTGAAAATTTCTCCTTTAAATTGCCCATCGACCGTAGGACGTCCTTTCCCAATAATGGAAAGGGGTTTGTCAATCAATATTTGCGTTTCATGATAGGTGCCCGCCTCAATGATTATTTGAGTTCCCTTATCAGAGTTCTGTATGGCTTCACTTATAGTGCTAAACTTGCAGGTCTTACATACGTTAACCACCTGAGAGCTTGCTGTAACCGAGAGGAACAGTAGGAGTAGTGCACTATAAATTGGAAGGAGTTTCAAAATGACTAATAATTAGTTGGGAGGTTCTCTTTTATGTATTCCTGAATCTCCCCCCAAGTAAACAGTTTGCCTTCCTTTTCGTTTTGCAATTCCTCAGCGCTTTTTCGTGATGCCAATGCTGATAAATTAGCTCTCATTGGGCTTGATATATTGGGTGAAATCAAGAAAACTGAGGAGCGTGCATCAATAAGTGTTCTAGGCATGCTGTAGTCAGTTACCAATAGATGAGAAATGGTTGTAGTATCAACCTCTGGAAGGTACTGTATAAGACATTCTGCTGCGTCAAACTTATATGCCCGTCCTTTTTGCGTTACCAATTGAGCTGCATGCTGCTGATCTACAATGGTCATACTGCAATAATGACAACTATCTTCTCCATAGTGAATTTCACGTGGGCCCATATTACATGCAAAGAGTAATAGGCAAGCGATCATGGAAAATAAGGTTTTCATGCAATATTGAATTTATGTTTTGTTTTCTCCTTCTTGCCAACAAAAAATGCCATTAACGAAAGCACAATACCAGAACCCAACATATATGCCCCCAATTGAGGATAAGAATGGGCCGTAAAATTCAAAATGTCTTTAGATCCAAATAATGGCGGTTGAAATCCCATTATAGAACCATCAGGATTTGTGAACTTCATAATGGCTTTGGGGTCCAAATCATGACCGTAGCTGTGTTCCCATAAGTAGAAATCATAAATTCCGGCTGCAGAGAGTAGGATCATTACAATGAACCATCCAAAAAACCATTTGTAGTTTCCTTTTAAACTTATGATTAGTCCAATGGCAAACATGATAAGAATTACGGTAGGAAACACCTTAAATTCTGGAATGGTTTCGGGGATATATTTCATTCCCACATAATGGTTCATTAGATTTATGTTTTTGATATCATGAGGGTTTTCATCAGCAAAATCATTAATATAAATATCCATTCCCAATGGAATAGGGTATTGAGGAGCTTCTAGTTTAATGTTCCAAAGAGGGAACAAGAACAGTCCCAATATGAGTATGGAACTCAGCAACATAAGCCAACGGGATTTCTTCATGATAGAATGTTTTAAAGGATTTTGCTTATGGATTTCATAGACTTTATTAATTGAGTGGGGATTTATACAATCCCCACTCAAAAGGGAAAATTGATCGCAAAAATTTTCCCTAACTAAAAACAATTAGTCTTCACCCAGTGACCAAGACAAAGGCAGACTGGAAGAGGCTGGTGAAACCCTTACGTATCCTTGCATTTCTTGGTGAAGGGCTGAACAGAAGTCGGTACAATAGAATGGCCATACCCCAACTTGCTTGGGTTCCCAAACAAAGGTTTCAGTTTGCCCTGGCATGATGAGCAATTCTGAGGTATTGGCTCCAATCATGCTTATTCCGTGCGGAACATCATAATCCTGTTCAAGATTTGTTACATGGAAATATACCTTGTCTCCTACTTTTACCCCTTCAATGTTATCTGGATTAAAGTGACTTCTTATGGTAGACATATAGATATGTACAGTTTTGCCATCTCTTTCCACCCTTGCTTCGGCTTCTGAAGAAATCGAATAGGGGTGTTCATTTTCTTCTAATTTGAATATTTTTTTGGAATTCTTCATTACAATATCGGCCCTAATACCAGCAGCGTAGTGAGGTTCACCAACCGTTGGGAAATCCAACAAAAGCTCCATTTTATCTCCACGAATGTCATAGAGTTGTGCAGATTGGGTTACTTCAGGCCCTGTGGGTAAATAGCGATCCTTGGTGATCTTATTCATGGCCAAAACGTAATCTCCAAACGGTTCCCTTGAGTTCCCTCCAGGAATCATAAGGTGTCCTACTGAATAGTAGCAGGGTTGACGATCTAACACTTCCCATGTCCCGACTTTCCATTTTACCACTTCAGAAGAAATAAAGAAGGTAGTGTATCCGTTACCGTTTGCGTCAAATTCAGTGTGAAGTGGACCCAATCCAGCCTGTTCTACCACTCCGGCAAGTACGTCTTCAAACTTTAAGATTGGAATACCGTAGGCCTCACCGTCAAAACTTTCGGCTTCAATAGCCGCCAACATTTTAGTAAAGGAATGAACCGTAAGATTGGCCGATAGTTTTCCGTTACCAACAATGTATTCACCAGTTGGGTCTACATCACAACCGTGGGGTGATTTTGGAGTAGGTAATAAGTACACCAATCCCGGGAGTTCTGAAGCATCTAACATGAGCACCTCGTCTTTCATGGTTGAGGTTGCCATTTGTGTCTTTTCATCATAAACATTGTGTGCGTATTTGGCAGGCATTTTCTTGCCCCTTCCTTGTGCGATATACTCTTCAGCTTTTTTCCAATTTACTGCGGCAATGAAATCTTTATCGTTTTGAGAAGCATTCACCTCCATGAGTGTACTCGATTCTTCAGAGTTGTATGTGGAGAAGAACATCCATCCATGAGAAGCTCCGCGTCCTGGGTGTGCTAAATCGTAATCAAATCCGGGCATTAAGATTTGAAAACTTAGGTCCATTCCGCCATCTTCGGGATCTATGCTAATAAAGGAAAGAGATCCTTTAAAATTACCCTTGTATTCCTTAATAGGCATATCTCGTTGTGGAATAGGGACCGAAAATCGTGTTCCAGCAACAACATATTCAGTATTTTCTGTAACAAATGCTGAACTGTGGTTTCCGGCACAATTGGGAATTTCCATGATCTCTGTAGTTTCAAAAGTAGTAAGGTCTATCTTCGCTATACGCGGTGTGTTGTTACCGTTTATAAATACCCATCGCCCATCAACAACCCCATTGGTTTGTGAAATATCTGGGTGGTGTGAATCATCCCAAGGAACAAACCCGTGAGAGGTATTAAGCATGGGCTTAGTTTCTTCGTTATACCCCCATGCTTTTTCCGCATCTTGCGAGAAAACAGGAATGACTTTAAACAAACGACCCGATGGCAGACCGTATACGGAGAGTTGACCGCTAAACCCACCTGAGATGAAGGCGTAGTATTCGTCATACTCTCCAGGGGCTACATATACTTTTTCCGCTGCGTTGGAGCCCAAGGCTCCAGTGTTTGCACTGCGATCTGTAGATTGATTGCAGCCCAGAAACATGAACAGCGCGATAACTGGTACTATTAGTTTTATTATGATTTTCATAATGGTTTGATTTTATGATTTTACGTGATTAGTTTGCAGGTAAGATGACTTTGTCTACCACGTGTACAATTCCATTACCCGCTGGTACGCTAGCAAGAATTTTGGCACCCCCAACAAATACATCATCCCCTTCTACAGTGACTGGGACATTTTCGTTGCTGGCTTGCCCCAGCGATTTAAATTTCTTTAAAAAGTCTTTGGAATAATTTCCCGGGGTAACATGGTGTTTTAGGATATAGGCTAATTGGGCTTTGTTTTCTGGTTTAAGAAGATTGTCTACCGTACCTTCAGGTAGGTTGTTAAATGCTTCGTTGGTGGGAGCAAAGACCATCAGGGGACCAGCATTGACTAGTGCATTTTCAAGTTCTGCTGCTTGTACAGCAGCTACTAATGTGGTGTGGTCTGGAGAATCTATGGCAATGTTTAAAACTGTAGGTTTAGCTTCGTCATCTTTTAGAAAAGCTTGTCCTTGTTTTTTCTCAATACCACGTTCGGTCTCTGTTGTTTTGGAAACCGCATTGGATTCATTTTTGGTTTCATTTTTACAGCTCGTTTGGAACAATAGTCCAAAAACAAGCAGCATTGGAATGAATGCTTTCATGACATGGGTGTTTTATGGTTAACTAAGTTGTATTTACTTTTCTACTTATACCACACCACCAAATTCGCTAGGTTAGTTCAGGGTCCGGAAATACTCCAAAATACTTCTTGCTTCCTCCTCGGTAAGGCTCTGGTTTGCCATAGGGGAGCCATTGTATTCTATAAGTAATTGTTTAGCAATGGGGTCATTTTTCACCATACCTTCTGGATCCAGTATCATATTCATGATCCATTCTGGTGAGCGTCGTTTCATGATACCAGTAGGGGCAGGACCGATAAACTTCTTTGTGGGTTTGTGGCAGGCAGTACATTTTAATTTAAAGACTTCTGCACCAGTAGCTGCCAAATCATTATCTATAGAAGAGGGTAACTTTATATTCTTGATTGGCCCAACACCTTTATTGTTAAGATCTATCATTGCTGTTGAACCATCTTGAGACTTGGGTGTTTCTTTAACCGCTTCCTTTTTTGGAGTCCCAATTTTAATCTGTTCCTTTTCCTTTTTTTCGTCTCCGCCTCCACATCCTACAAGTAATACGATACTTAATGAAGCGAGGGTTTTCAAGGCGTTTTTCATAGTTAATTGGTTAAATATTTCAATCAAAAGTAGAACCGAGAATGTTCTCATTCTATGACTTTAGTCATGTTTTACAATATGTTAGGTTCCCCTATGATTTCATAACTCTTCAACTAGTTAAACTAAATCACGTATACAGCTATATTCAGGTTTGATTGTAATTCAGTTAATTGAAAACCAATGGCATAAATTTAAATTTAGTAACTTCAATGACGCTAATTAAAAACCAATCAAATATGAAAAAACCACTACTACTCGCATTACTTTTAATTTTATGCATTGATCAATCGATTGCTCAAATACCTGAAGACGGTTTAATGGGGCGCTATGAATTGGACAATGGGACATACGTAGATTCAACTCCAAACGAATATAATTTAGATCCCATAGGTACAGGAACACTGTTACCTTCAGACAACAGATTTGGCGAACCCTTAAAGGCCTTATTATTTGTAAATGATTATTTAACATTGGCCAATCATCCTGGAGTATTTGACTTTGATTCTGAAAATGCTGTTTCCCTAGTAGCCTGGATTAAAATTGATCAGACCATTATAGATTGGACTGGAGTTTTAAATAACTGGGGAGGTTTTGATATGGGAGGATACTATTTAGGAATTAACCCAAGTCAGCAAATACGTTGGAATGTAAATGCAACTGATGTAATAGATTCTGCTATTGTCCCTACTGGAATATGGATGCACGTTGCAGCTACGTTTGATGGGACAAATTCTAGATTGTATATAGATGGAACAATGATTGGGCAAATAGCTCCAGGTGTTTCGCTTACTCCAAGTGTTTTTCCATTTACAGTAGGAGCGCAATCTGATAATGATACTAATAAGTTTCCTGGTACCATGGATGAAATATTGGTTTACAATCGCGCCTTGACGGATCAGGAAGTAGTTGATATTTTTAATAATGTACCTCTTGGTGTTGATGATGTGAATGCCTTATCCAAAAAAATTAAAGTAGCTCCTAATCCAGCTAAAGCTGAATTCAATATTACCTATGATAGTGATTCTTTAGGAAGTATAACATCTTTTAAGATTACTGATATGAAAGGGAGCATTTTGATGGATCAAGAAATTTCTGATATGAATCAGACCATCAATGTCAGTACTTTGAAAGCTGGTGTATATCATATTACATTTGTGTCAGAATATGGAGTCAAGTTCACCAAACAACTCCTTAAAAGGTAATAAGAGACTATTATCTCAACCTTAAATTTTTGTAACTGATACAGATGCATAAAAGAATAAAGCCGTTACATTTTGTAACGGCTCTTTTCTTTTTCATCACATAATTTTTGCCCAAACCAGCAATAAAAAAGATTGAATACATATATGAGACAACTCTAAAAAGGAAAACCCTACTAGAGGATTCGAATGATTAAGAACAATCAATTCTTTTTTTTGAAAATATGTTTTCGTCTAATGAATCTTTTTCTTCGATCTAAAATTTTGCACAAGTACTATGTTTGTAAAAAACCTTAAAAGATTTTCAGGCCACCAATATCTCCTCAATCGGATGGCCTGTTTTTTTTTTTAAAGCTTTAGGAGTTTTGGTTACCTGATATAGGTTTTTTTATAATTATTTTGAGTTTAAAAAAAGCCCTTCAAAATCTGAAGGGCTTTTCTTATTCTTTCAATTTGTCTGCCGTGATTCGGCCTTCTCTATTGGCCACTTCCCAAGCAGTCTGGAAAATGAGCTGTGTACGTTTTGTTAAGAGGTCGTACTCAATTTTATCAGGTGTATCAGTTGGTTTGTGATAATCTTCATGAACTCCATTAAAATAGAAGATGATTGGAATGTTGTTTTTTGCAAAATTGTAGTGATCACTGCGATAGTAAAAACGATTGGGGTCGTTTTCATCATTAAATTTATAGTCCAGCTCCAAATCACTATATTTTTGAGCAATGGCTGCAGAAACATCATGTAATTCCTGACTTAGTTTGTCACTACCAATTAAGTAGATATAATTTGGACTTTCCTTTTTATCCGGGTCTATACGTCCAATCATATCTGTATTCAGATTACAAACAGTATTTTCTAAGGGAAACAAGGGGTTTTCTGTGTAGTATTTAGATCCGTACAATCCTATTTCTTCTCCAGTTACATGTAAGAATAATATGGATCTTTTAGGTCCATCACCATTTTTAACAGCTTTCTGAAAAGCCTCCGCAATTTCTAATAGGCCTACGGTACCACTACCGTCATCATCTGCACCATTATATACTTCTCCATCTCGAGTACCTACGTGATCGTAATGAGCAGACATCACAATAATTTCTTCTGGTTTTTCAGATCCTTTAATAAATGCCACCACATTTTCTGATGGTTTAGGTTCTTGCATTCTACCAAAATATTCTGCGGGGATTTCCTGGTAATACTCACCTTCTTTAATAGGAGCATCAATTCCTTGAGCAATGTAAAAATCCTTGAGATATTTTGCAGCCATCTTTTGGCCATCGGTTCCGGTCATCCTTCCCTGCATTTTATCATCTGCAAATTCGTAAAGCAGTGTTTTTAAATCTTCGGAAGTAATGGTGTTGGCATAATCGGTTCTAGAGAGACTGGTTATATTTTGTTTGGAAGAGGTTTGTGCCGTATTGCAAGAGATAAACAAAAGGGACAAACCCAAAAGGAGATAATATTTCATGTTTTTTAATTTAAAGCCTAAATATACATATAGTTGAAGCGGGCAATCTAAAAAAAATGTGAAAATTCATACCCTCTAAACGTTAAACAACTATTGTCTTTTAAATGTTCAATTATCAAAAGGCAACAACCTTTCTTATACACTTGTTTATCTGAAACCACAATTTGTTTACTTTTTATCTGTAAACCTTAAACAAAATGTTAAAAAAATATTAAAACCCAAATTTTGGGTAGTAATTTTTCTTTTTAAAATGTTTAATAAATGTTCAAAAACATTAAACAAAAAAATCAATTATGAAAAATTTACTATTATCTCTTATTGCATTTGCTGCTGTTCAAGTGTCCTTCGCACAAACAGCAAGAGTGCAGATTATTCACAACTCTGCGGACTTGGCGGCAGCAGAAGTTGACGTTTACGTTGATGGAGCCTTGGCTCTCGATGATTTTGCATTTAGAACGGCAACCCCGTTTATAGACCTTCCAGCAGATTCACCTATAGATATTGATGTTGCTCCAGGAAATAGTACTGGAGTAGGTGACTCTATTGCAACATTCACTTTTACCTTAACCAGTGGAGAAACATATATTATTGCAGCTGATGGAATTGTAAGCCCTACAGGTTATAATCCACCAACGGCTTTCAATCTTGAAGTATATGCCATGGGGCGTGAAGCTGCCACCAATCCTGCCAATACGGATTTATTAGTACACCACGGATCTACTGATGCTCCTACGGTAGATATTGTAGAAGTAGGAGTGGGAGCAGGAACTATTGTAAACGATTTGGCTTATGCTGATTATCAAGGATATTTAGAACTTCCAACAGCGAATTATGAATTGGACATAAAAGACGAAACTGGAACGGTTAGAGTTGCCTCATATGCGGCTCCCTTAGCAGACCTTTCTTTAGACGGTGCGGCTTTGGTTGCTGTAGCGTCAGGATTTCTAGATCCATCTGTAAATAGTGATGGCGCTCCATTTGGAATATGGGTAGCATTACCGGCTGGAGGTGATTTAGTTGAACTTCCCTTGATTGAAAAAGCACGTGTACAGGTAATCCATAACTCTGCCGATGCTGCTGCTTCTGAAGTAGATATATATATTGATGACGAATTGGCTTTAGATGATTTCGCCTTCAGAACAGCATCTCCATTTATAGATTTCTTAGCAGAAGAGGAAGTAGAAATAGCTGTAGCTCCTTCTACAAGTACAAGCTCTGGTGATGCCATTGCAACTTTCCCGGTTACATTGGCAGCAAATAGCACTTATATAGTAGTTGCTGATGGAATTGTTAGCCCTACCGGATACAATCCAGCACCAGCGTTTGGTTTGGAAGTTTACGATATGGGTAGGGAAGAAGCAACTGATGCTTCCAATACCGATGTATTGGTACACCATGGATCTACGGATGCCCCAACGGTTGATGTAGTTGAAAATGGAGTAGGGGCAGGAACCATAGTGAATGACTTGGCATATACAGATTTTCAAGGATATCTAGAATTGCCAACAGCAGATTATGTACTTCAGGTACGTGATGAAACAGGCACAGTAGGGGTTGCTGCTTATGGGGCTCCATTGAGCACATTAGGACTTGACGGTGCTGCGATCACAGTGGTAGCCTCTGGGTTCTTAGATCCCTCACAGAACTCAGGCGGTGCTCCATTTGGACTCTGGGTAGCTTTAGCAGCGGGAGGTGATCTTATTCCGTTACCAGATGATGTGTTGGGAGTAAACGAAGCAGCATTGGAAAATGTAGTATTATTTCCAAATCCAGCAACAGAAGCCATCAACATAAAAGGATTGGAAGGAAACTATACAGCACGTATAGTGGACATGCAGGGAAGAATTTTAAGTACATCCGAACTAACCTCGGATAATGAAGAAATCACTGTCAACAGATTGTCACAGGGGATGTATCAGCTCATTATCTCTCAAAACAATCAGGTAGTGGGGACCAAGCGATTTATTAAAAAATAATTTGTTTGAATTTTTGATTAGTTAAAAAAAAGAGCTCGCTTTATGCGGGCTTTTTTTGTTTGATAAATTGATAGAATATTTAACAAAAGCTTAAAAGAATGTTCCTTATAGACTTGTATTTTTACGTCCGATAATTATGTACTTAAAGTCATTTGCACATAGTATAATTTCCATCCTCGTGGTAGTCTCCATTTTGGTACCCTCTGTCTTACCATTCTTGGAATATGACAATGACATACTTATCACAATGGATCTTACCGATGAGGAATCTAAAAAGGAACACAAAAAGGAATTGAATGAAAAGGAGGTCTTCTTTCAGGAAGTATCTGATAACGTCAGTCTTGAAGAATTGAGTTCTCATAAACTTTTCAATCACTACTTGGCATCACTTATAGAAGTGCCTCAAGAGATTTTTCTTCCCCCACCAGAACACAAAGTTTAATTTTTTCGATTTTCAAAAAGATTAATTATTATTTCCCCATTTTGGGGTAAAAAATTGTGTTATGTTCAAAAATTTAAAGAACGATTTACCCGCGAGTATCGTGGTGTTTTTTGTGGCATTGCCCTTGTGTTTGGGTATTGCCTTGGCGAGTGGAGCGCCGTTATTTTCAGGTCTAATTGCTGGAATAATAGGAGGTATTGTTGTTGGGAGTTTAAGTGGATCACAAATTGGTGTGAGTGGTCCTGCAGCTGGTTTGGCTGCTATTGTATTAACCGCTATTGCCACTTTAGGAAGTTTCGAAAACTTCTTGTTAGCAGTTGTTTTGGGAGGTGCCATACAATTGTTATTTGGGGTTCTTAGAGCTGGGGTTATTGGATATTACTTTCCTTCTTCAGTAATTAAAGGAATGCTTACGGGTATCGGTATTATAATCATACTGAAACAAATCCCGCACTTTTTTGGCTATGATGCCAATCCTGAAGGTGACTTTGCTTTTTTTCAGGTAGATGGTGAAAATACTTTTTCTGAAATCATCAATGCATTTAATTTTATAAGCCCCGGAGCAACTATCATTGCTTTGTTGGGACTAGGTATTTTAGTGCTTTGGGAACGGGTGCTTTCTAAAAAAGCTCAAGTTTTTAAATTAGTACAAGGCCCTTTGGTTGCTGTAGTATTGGGAATTCTATTCTATATATTTACCAGAGGTACTGGATTGGAAATTGCTAGTGAAAACTTGGTAACTGTTCCTGTACCTGAAGATGCTTCTTCTTTCTTGGCTCAGTTTAGTTTTCCGAATTTTAGTGAAATAACCAACCCGGCAATTTGGGTTACTGCCTTTACTATAGCACTAGTTGCAAGTTTGGAAACGCTATTATGCGTGGAGGCAACCGATAAATTAGATCCACAAAAAAGAGTAACTCCAACCAATCGAGAGTTATTGGCTCAAGGTGTTGGTAATATGTTTTCAGGACTTGTGGGAGGATTGCCTATTACTCAGGTAATTGTTAGAAGTTCTGCCAATATCCAATCTGGAGGGAAGTCTAAGAAGTCTGCCATTATCCATGGTTTTTTTCTTTTAATATCGGTTATGTTGATCCCTAAATTACTCAATAAGATTCCTTTGTCAGTTCTTGCTGCAGTACTTTTAGTAGTGGGTTATAAATTGGCTAAACCAGGATTGTTTAAGGTAATGTACCATAAAGGATGGAAGCAGTTTGTTCCTTTTATAGTAACCGTATTGGGTATTGTATTTACTGATCTCTTAATTGGGATAGGACTGGGATTAGCCGTGGGAGTTGTGGTAATTTTGATAAAAAGCTACCAAAATTCACACTTCCTACATAAAGAAGATCATAGTAATGGAGACGTTAAGATGAAAATGACCTTGGCAGAAGAAGTTACCTTTTTTAATAAAGGAGCCATTCTAAAAGAATTGGATCGACTGGAAGAAGGAAGTTTTTTAGAATTGGATGTTCGAAAAACCCGTTATTTGGATAATGATATTGTGGAAATCTTAGAAGACTTTACAGAAAAAGCCAAAAATCGAAATATTCATATTAAATTAATATCAGAAAGAGGGATTGTAGAAAATCCTGATAGTTATATCGAATTTTTTAAATTAAGACCAAAATCAGCATAAACAAGAAAATTATGAAAGCACATACCAAAGACACACAAGCGGCTATGACACCGCAATCTGCATTAGAAACCTTGAAACAAGGAAACACTCGATTTGTAAATGGAGCAATGGTTTCACGGAATCTTCAAGAACAAGTAAATGATACTGCTGGTGGACAATATCCATTTGCAACCGTATTGCATTGTATTGATTCCCGAGTATCAGCCGAGTTGTTGTTTGATCAAGGAATTGGAGATGTATTCAGTATTCGTATTGCGGGGAATTTTGTAAACGAAGATATTTTGGGAAGTATGGAGTTTGCCTGTAAACTTGCCGGAACCAAATTATTGGTAGTATTGGGACATACGGCTTGTGGAGCTGTAAAAGGAGCCTGTGATCATGCTCGTTTGGGTAATCTTACAACATTGATCAATAAATTGGAGCCAGCTGTAGATGCGGTAGCAGAACCTACCAATCCAGAAGAACGTACTTCTAAAAACATTGACTTTGTAAATGAGGTTGCCAAGAAGAATGTACATATGACCATAGATAATATTAGATCTCAAAGTCCTGTACTAAAAGAACTGGAAGATGAGGGAAGTATTGCTATCGTTGGAGGAATGTATGATATTGCCACTGGACAAGTAGCATTTTATTAGTAGAAAACATTCTAGATATATGAAAAACCCGCATTTATATGCGGGTTTTTGTTTTTTATTTTGGAATTAGATCTATAAACCAGAATCCAATTTTTTCTTTTTTCAACTCTTTTTCGTCCTTACTAGGGTTTTTGTACTCACGAAATACGTTCTCCCCTTTTTCAAAACCAACAGGGTTTTTAAAGATGGGGCCATCGTAACAGAAGGTATGAAATTCTCCATTTTCCCCACAGGGATCTACACCTTTGGGAAGATCATTAATAAAAGACTCGTCTAGTTCCCTTCCTACAAATGATTCATCCAATAGCTCAGATTGTGTACAAACTACCACTGCTTTAAAACCCTGTGCTATAAATTCATGAATAAGCTGTGTGGTGTCCTTTTTCCAAAGCGGAAAAACACTGGTTATGCCAAAAGGCTTCAGTTGATTTTCACGATAGGTTCTAAGGTCCTCCAGAAAAATGTCGCCAAACCACAATGGGTAAACCCCTCACTTTTTAATTTCAGTATATTTTCGGTCATGATAGCACTATAATCTTCCATAGACGGTTGTTCTGGAAGTGCTATAGTGGATAATGGAATACCTACTTCTTGAGCTTGCCTTTGTAACAGTTCCGTTCGCAATCCATGCATGGAGACACGATTGTAGTGAGAATTTACAGTCGTAATTAGCTTACTGACTTTGAAAGTTCCTTCTTTTTGAAGAAAATACAATGCCATGGAGGCATCCTTTCCAGAACTCCAATTGAAGTATGTTTTTTTCTTATTAATCATGATTGCCAATAAGGCATCAAACATACAAATTATTGGTGGCTGAAAGCGAGACTATTTAGTGCCCTTATGGAAATACTCCATTCGCGCCAGGGTTTTGTATGTCTTGCGGCCCTCTGTCCTTCTTTCTATTCTTAAACAAAGATGGAATTTGATTGTAATCTAAAAAGTACTGTAATTTAACCGAAACGGTATGAGTGATTGGCTGTTTGAAAAGGGTGTCTATACTTTCTACATACGAATCCCTAGCGGCATTGTCAAAATTGAACAATTGATTCCTATATAAAGCCGTAAGGAAACTTCCCGGTGCAAACTGCCAAGAGTAACTTAAGTCAAAGTTCCAGGTAGTGAAATTAATATCTGGATTGTCTGGAATACTGGTCGTAGTATACCCCGTTGTGTCTGTAACATATCCATCGTCCTGAAGGGAGAATAATTGACGGTCGTACTCTACGATTCCCCAGTAATTTCGTAAGGTCAGGGCCAATGTGTTGTTGGGATTAAAGTTGAAACTGGTATTAAAGGTTTGTTCAACCTCCAACCTCTTACGATCCCCAATAATTACATCATCATCCACTTGGGTTACATATCCACGATCTCCCGTATAGTAATCCCAAGATGCGGTATAGGAAAGTTGAAATTTATCATTCATCCTAAATCTCGGGCTGAAACCGACCCACCAATTTCCATAATCCCTATCCTTATCTATAAAAGTTTCTACTCCGGTCCAGGCATTAACAGAAAGTCTTTTGTTGGTATTGGAAAGATACCATCCATTAACATTAGCTCCATTTTTGGTAATGAAAAAACTTCCATCCTTACGTGGTTCAAAATAGTCATATTGTTTCCCTGGTTGCAGATTTATGTTGAAGCCACCTCTATGCAATGTTTTGGTTGTACCATTACCCCAAAAACCTAATCCAAAACCCGTAAATGTACTAGGGCTTGCCAATCGTGTATAATTTACATAGGTCCCCAAACTATATCTATTCCATTTTTCTGTAGGTTCAAAGATTCGGTAACTGGCATCTACTCCAAAATTGTTGAAATTGTTCCGAAATTGAAGACCTAAATCATTAATATCGTACTTGGTATCTGCATATCTATGGTCAAAACTATAACGAAGATTTCCATGTGATTTCCTAATAAAAAAGAAAGAACTATAACCCGTACTATTTTCAACAGCTTCACGAACATTACTCATTTTAACATCGGCTCTAATATTATACGTGTTACGTTTATTGGAAATATTGGAAACAATCCCAGTAACATTAGCATCTCTAAAAGAGCCACTTCTAAGTACGTTTGTATTGATAATACCAATAGAAGAGTTCCCGTTAAACTGTTGATCTGCCACTAATATGTTATAATTGGTAAAAGGTTCTACCTCTTCTTTTCGTGTTTCTCCAGTTACCGTGTTTTCAATGGTAGCATCGGTGCTTTCGGTTATGGAATTAAAAACCCCCAAACCAAGTCCATTTTTGGTACGTCCAGATACTTTTACAGCATTAAGTACCTTAACGGTCTGTGGCATATCAACAACCTCCTCGTCATCTCCTAACTCTGGACTTGTACTGGGGGCATTACCAATTCTTCGGGAAAAGAATAAGTTTCCTTTATTAAATAAATCAACACCTTCTGTAAAAAATTGGCGTTGTTCAGAAAAAGTTTGTTCAAAGGGACCTAAATTCAAGGAAACATTATCAAAACGTGCCTGACTAAAATCTGGTATTAGCGTAGCATCTAAAGTAAAGTTCTCGGTGATTCCATATTTCACATCTAGACCAGCATTAAAATTGGACTCATGATCGCCATCGAAACTAGTTTGAACTGTAGAAACGAAAGGATAAAAAGCCAAACGAACGGGTGGTTCCAGATTGGATAACCCCTTTAACTCTCCATGATATAGCCCTATATTCCCCTTAGAAATATCTATGGGGTTCCAAGTGTATTGAGAATCATCCCTTCTAAATCGTCTATGAAACTGAACACCCCAAGTATCAAGGTTCTTATTATCGAAACGTAGACAGCGGTATGGAATTTTCATTTCCACAGCCCAGCCATCATCATTTATTTTAACGGCACTGCTCCAAACGGCATTCCATCCAAAGTCTTCACCAATATTGGGGTTAGCAATGGCATCGGCCTGTGTACCAGAAGCAAAGACGAAAAATTCCGTATCGTTCTGCGCATCGTTATTGGGATTCAGAATGAATCCAAAAAAATCTGACTGTCCAAAATTGTCCCTACTGGAGAGTTGTTTTGCTATTAGTGACGGATCGTCATAAAGATAGGCTGCTACATAAATAGCTTGGTCATCATATGTCATTTTCACAACCGTTCTGTTAGCGTCTGTGTCCTTAACACCCATATCTGGTCTAAATTGGGTGAAATCTACTGCTTCTTGAGCAGTCTTCCATATTTCCTCGTCTAAGACTCCGTCTATCTTGGGAGCTGTTTCGGTTCTAGTAATCTGGAGGGTTTTCTTTTCTATCTCCTCTTGTGTTTCTTGTGCTGTAAGGCCGGAAAAAAGAAAAAGGGCTAATACAGCAAATAGGTGAGTTTTCATTTAGTGGTAGTTGATTGATGATGTTGATGTAAAGACTTGAGAAATTTTAATTCGTTACAGGTGGTAGCGAATAAATTTTCTTTTCTGCCTATCAAAAAACGGAAAACCCGCAATAATTATTGCGGGTTTTACTGAATAAGAGAAGAATACGATGCTTTGTGAGCGGTTTAAAAAAACACGTTTTTTATTTATGATCGTAGGTATAAGCAGCAAAATAATCCTGAATACTGAATTTTCGATCTTCAAATTGTTCTGGTAAGATTTTGAAATGTTGAATCCTATCAATCCTAAAGGCTCTCATGTCCTTACGTAAGTGACACCAGGCAATGAGGATCCATTTATGATTTGTGGAATACATGGCACAAGGCTCAATTTTCCGAAAAGAAATGTTGGGATCGTTCGCTTTTTGATAGTTGATTTCTATGTAATTAAAATGGGTGATGGCCAGTTGTATTTCGGATAGTGCATCGCTTGTAAATTCTTCGTATTCCCAATTGAAAACATGTATTTTATCACTTAATAGTTCACTTTTTTCCTGAACAGAAGTCTTAAAAACCGATTTTATTTTGATTAAGGCTTCGTTAAAATCAGTTACAAATGAAACGTCCTTGGATTGATTTACAATATGTTGAGCAGTTACCAAGGCATTGGCCTGTTTTTCGGTAAATTGAACAGGAGCCACCGTATAATTGTCTACCAAACTATACCCTCTGCCTTCAATGCTGTAAACAGGAATGCCAGCATCTTCCAGTTTTCTGATATCTCTATAAATGGTCCTCACGCTTACCTCATACTTTTTGGCCAATTCGGTAGCAGTTAATAATCGTTTGGACTTTAACAGGGTAAGAAGTGATATGAGTCTGGATAATTGTGACATAGAAGACAAAGATAGCGAACCCTAATAAGGATTCGCTATCTTAGATTTACCCCATAGAATGGAATGCCACACGATTTCCTTCGGTATCCATAAATTGAGCTATGAAACCGTTTTCCTGAATATCTGTTTTGGGCATGATTACCTTTCCTCCAGCACTTTCTACTTTTGCTAAAGGAATATTTAAATCATCACCTCCATTAAGATACACGGTTGCACCGTCTTGGGAAGGACTTATGCCATCCATTTGCAAAAGGGCTCCGCCTACTTTATGATTTTCCATATCGTACGGAAAAATTCCATACTTCATGTTCTTGTCCTCCATGTGGTGATCGATAATTTCTTCCCCCAATACTGCTGAGTAGAATTTTTTGGCTCTTTCGTAATCGTTTACTGGAATCTCAAACCAGTTAATTGCATTTTTCATTGTAGAATATTTATTGGTTAATACTGGGGCAAAGGTATTTGGGGTTGTGTCAGAAGATGTCAGAGGTGTTTTTTAAAATGTTATTTTTATAAATCTATTACAAGACTATGAGAGCTATATTTTACATAATAATATTTTTGTTTTGCTTTAATTCCTACGCGCAGGAAAAACAATGTGAGGAATTCAAAGTTGGAAAATTCACATATTCTGACCCTGATTATGCCGAATTAGTTACCACACGAAATGATTCAATACAAACTGATTCTTTTCACGAAATAGGATTGGAAATGACAAGTAAAGTTACTTGGTTATCAGATTGCAAGTATGAAATTGAATATATTGAAGTTAATGATTCCAAAATGGAATCATTGATTGGAATGAAATATATTATTGAAATTATCAAAATAGATAACAATAAAATAATATGTAGAACGAAGTCTGATGGAATAGTAATTGAAAAAGAAATGATTAAAATAAAAACCTAAAAATGAAAAAATTTTACACGCTTTTTTTCTTCTATTTCATGGGTTTAATGACGATTAATGCTCATCCAGGAGTAGGTATTGTTATGAATAGTGAGGGCAGTGTGTTTTATACAGACCTAACCCATGTTTGGAAAATATCTGCTAGCGGAGAACATTCCATAGCTGTTAGGAACGTACATACGCATGAACTGTACATGGACGAAGAGGATAATCTCTATGGAGAACACGAATGGTATAATGGAGAAGCTACTGATACATGGGGAAATTATGTTTGGTGTTTAAGTAGTGATGGTGTATTTCAAAAAACCATAGATGATGTTGAAGGTTTTCTGGACAATAATACCTTAGTAAGAGATCTTGAAAATAGTACTTACTGGGTAGAAAAGTCTGGTGATTATGAAATGTTGAAAAAGCAAACAGAGAGCGGTGAGAATGATTTCTTTACACAACACCGTTTCAATGATATCCGCTGGAAGTATTTTTCAAAACATGATGGTAACCTTTATGTAGTGGATCATCTTAAAATTAAAAAGATAACTTCTTTGGGAAAAGTAAGCGTAATTGCAGATGATCTAAAAGAAGCTGGTGGTCCGTTTGGCGGTGTAGCAGATCGTCATTATATATATGGAATTTGGACCAAAGAGGGGGAGGGTTTATATGTAGCAGTTTATGGTGCGAGTAAGGTAAAGAAAATAGGTATAAATGGAGAAATAACTGTTGTTTTCGAATCGCAAAAAGGGTGGTCTCCCTGTGGCGGAATGATTGCTTCTGACGGAACACAATGGATCATGGAGTTTTCTGAAAGAAACGAAACCCGTATCACAAAAATTAGCACAACTGGAAAACACACTATATATGGAGGTTAACTAATTTAGAGTAATTTAATTAAGTAGTTTTATTCCACGCTCTTCCTGCTTTTACTTTATTGGCTGTATTAAACTAATAGGCTCTTAATGTTATTGATACAATTTGTTACCTGCTCTATATCTTCCTTTAGTACACGGACAATCACTTAATGATTGTAATAAATCAAATCCAATAGTGATGGCATGCGTACCTGTATTATAAGTTGTTAAATCGTTAAGAGTTAATTGGTAAGCATAGGAGATATAAAATACAGATTTTTTAAGACCGGCCATAGGCCCAATATTCAAAGGTTGCATGAACTGGTCATTCAGAAAGCGAACGGAGGCTCCTACCCAATAGAAATCATTATTCCCATTGTACCTTCTATACTTAAAATTCAGGTCGGTACTAGATCTCCCATCACTGGCAAATAATTGGAAATACGCAGAAGGCTCAAATTCAGAATAGTTGGATTTTTTTATCGTATACCCAGAGTATAATTGAAGATTAAGAAGTGATTGTGGTTCTATGTCTGCAAAAGAATCTATATCCTTTTGTAAGATATTGTTTGCATTGGCACTCAACCAAAATTCACCAATTCTATAAAGGGCACCCACATCAAAGTTATGATTTGTTGTGGAGCGGTCATCCGTAACATAAGGATCTACGGTTGGATTTTCATAGGTAGTACTAAAATCTTCAATAGCTATCCTAAAGCTATTAATGTTATAGGATATACCAAAAGATAGATATTGTTCGGTCTTTAAATCTAAGATAAGGTGATGAGCAAAAGAAAATTTCATTCCTTGTTGGCGTGTGTTACCATTTCTGTCACCATAGGCAGAGATTCCAGCACCAGAACGATTTCCCATTCTAATGTCTGCATAGACCGCTACGTTTTGTGGGGCATTTTTAATTCCCACCCATTGTGTTAGTCCATTGGCCCTGATTCTGAAATTATCACCAATTCCAGCAAAAGTAGGGGATACTACAAAATCATTGTCGGCCAAATATTGTGTAAATACAGGTAGGTTGAGTTCTTGTCCGTAGCACTGAGCTACTATGATAAAGAGCAGGTATTTTATTAGGTTTTTCATAAGTATAAGTTTTGAGTGACGGTTAAGTTCATGGGGACTAGTTTACCTGTATAGTGTAAAATGACCTACAAAGTCACGTTCATCTCCTTGCAGATTAGTTTCAACAACATACCAATAGTCGCCGCTAGGAAGCTCATTGTTGTTGTAAGTACCATCCCATTCCTGGCCTGCACGTAAGGTGGCGACTTTACGACCATAACGATCATAAATGGAAAATACAAGATTGGGATAGTTTGGGGCACATCCTATAGTCCAGCCATCGTTTACACCATCTCCGTTTGGTGTAAAATAACCGGGGATACATAAATCTATAAATTCTCGTTCAATGATAGCAACAGCCATACAACCACTGCTATCGGTTACGATAACTTCAAAGGTTCCAGATTCGGTGATGGTAAATACATTTGTATCTCCAAAGTCAACACCATTAAAGGTATAGGTATAATCTCCTGTACCTCCATTTACTACGGCAACAATTTCGTTTAATTCACCTTCTTCAAGGAATAACCATACTGGTGCGATAACATTAATATCAAAAAACTCTGTTGTTTTGGTACAACCATTGGTATGTCTAACCGTAATGTAATTGTCTGTACTACCCGGTAAGTTCATGAAGATATTACTGTCTTGGAAAGGACCATCATTTAATGAATACTCTAATTGCGAAATGTCCACAAGGTTCTCATCTACGTTAACAGTAACTGAATTGATTGATTGATTATCTACACATATGATTTCTACATCAACATCAGGATCAATAAATACGGATTCTGGAAAGGCGATGTTCCATTCAGACTCACATCCTAAACTATCACGCACATAGACAATATGATCTCCACCACCTAGGTTGTCAAAATCGAATATTGTTTGGGTGGGGCCTCCTGTGATATATTCTCCATCATAATCATCTAAACTCACACTGTATGGAAGTGTTCCTCCTCCTATATCAATACTGAAGAATCCGTCTTGATCACCTTCACATATTTCTGGAATCGTGGAGTCTGGAACAATTGAAAGTAAAACTACGGGTGGTTCATCTACTTCAAAATTGAATGTTAAAAAGCATCCCAATTCATCTTGAACTATTGCGTCATAAGCACCTGGTTCAAGGTTTTCGAAGATATTGGTTTCAAAATACTGATCTAAGTTTGGTGAAATGGCGTATAAAATAACACCTGAGCCACCTTCAGTAATAATTTCCAATCTACCGTTATTTTCGCCATGACAAAGCACATCGGTAACTTCAAAAGTTGCAGCTAGTGCGGTCTCAGGTTCGGTAATGGTAATTAGTTCTGAAGTTGCTTGACAATCGCCACTTTCAACATAAACGATATAGCTACCTACTGTTAATCCTGAAAACACTCCAGGACTGTTTTGGTCGGCTGGTATCGTATTTCCAGCGGTATCTTGTAAAATATAGACGTAGTTACCCAACCCTCCTTGTGCGGTAGCTACTATAACTCCAGTGTTATCACCCGTACAGTTTATCTCTGGATTGGTAGAAAGCAATTCAATCTCTAAATCTGGTACGGGGTCTATAGTAATATCATTGGATACATTGTCAACACACCCATTCTCATCCCTAACATAATAATTGTAGGTGCCTGGAGAAACAGGGAATGTAACCGAAGTTGTAAATGATCCTAAAACCGAAATGAAATCTTCAGAATCACTATACTCATAAGCACCTGTTCCACCTACAGCGCTTAGCGTTAGTTCTGCTTCTGCTAAACAAGTTTGTGTCGTGCTAACAACCAAGCTTGAAACAATTGGGTCTGGTTCATTTATGGTAACCGGTAGTGATGTGAATATACAATCATACCCGTCTGTAATAGTTACAGAATAGATACCGGCTCCTACTCCTTCAAATACATTTGAAGATTGAGGTCCAGAACTTGATGGTCCTGGAGAAATAGTGTTCAGCGTATAGCTATAATTACCATTTTGTCCTCCTGTGATATTAAGCACCGTTATAGTTGCATCATGATCGTTAAAACAGTCTAATAGGGTAGTACTTGGAACAAAATCAGCATCAATTGGGTCTGGTTCTGCAAGTATGATCGTGTCCGTTTCTATACAACCATTAGCATCTCTTGTATTTACTGTGTAAGTTCCAGCACTTAGGTCTGTAAACACATTGTTGGATGAATAAGGAACTGTGGCATCACCTGTTAGCTCATATTCATATGGACTTGTCCCGCCATTTGCCATGGCAGTAATTACACCTTGGTTATTATTACAAGTTACGTTGGACGTTTCTGCCACATCTAATGTAACTGGAGTAGGTGGGGACCCAATGGTTACAACGTTAGTGGTTGTAGTACAAAAGGGTGTTTCGGTTTCAACTATTTCCACAGAATAATTACCAGAAGGTAATCCAGTAATAATTTCAGGGTTTGTTGATGTATTGGCCGCAACCGGGCCTCCAATGGGTGCACCGGTTCCATCCAATAGTTGGTATGTATATGCGCCACTATATCCGGTAAGAGTTAGTGCTAATTCGCCATTGGAGTCTCCAAAACAATCGTTTTGTACGGTTGCGGTTAATACAGCATCAATTTCATCAAATGGAGGAACTTCAAATGGATCTGTTAAAAAGTAACAATTAGTATCCAAGTCATTTACTTGATAATAATAGGTGCCAGGACCTGGTATATCAAAAATGTTGGAAGTTTGTGGAATTCCATCTGGTAATAGTTGGTACTCAAAATTGCCAGAGCCACCCGTAACGTTTATGGATACAGATCCCGTTTGGTTACAGTCAATAGGTGTAACTATAGTAAATGCAGCAGCGGTAATGGTGGGTAATGGGTCTATAGTCACCGTATTTGTAGCAATACAATTATTGGCATCCCTAACATATACGGTAATTAGTTGAGGTACTCCAGTATCAAGTACTTCAAAAACATTGGTGTCAAAATAGTTTGTACCATTGATGCTATATGTATAAGAAGCTGTGCCTCCAACTTCGGTAATAGTTATGATAGATGTTGTTGGTGTATTGTCTGGTGTACAGGCAAACGATGTAGCACTTGCTGTTGCTTCCAATAGTATTGGTTCAGTAATTGGTACATCTGCTGTAGCAATACATCCTCTTCCCGAAATAACTTGTACGGTATATGTTCCCGCTGGTAACCCTGTAAAAATATTACTGGTTTGGGGCGGTACCACAATAGGGGCGGTAATTTCGTACGTATAAATTGGATTGTCATTGCTAGGAGGTAATTCAACGATGATTTGACCATCACTTCCTCCATTACAACTTATATCTGTTACTTCTGTATTGAAGGTTACTGGTGTAGCATTTTCTAAAGTAACTGAAACATCTTCAGTACATAATGTAACTGTATCGGTAACTGTCACTATATAGGTTCCTGAAGGAACTCCTGAGAATACATTTCCAGTCAACACAATGGTAGGTGGATTAGGACTTATTGCGTACGTATAGTTACCCGTACCTCCATCAGCCGTTATGGTGATTTCTCCATCGTCGTCGTCACAACTAGGCAAAGCCGTTACAGAAGATGTTAAGCCTAATGGTGGCTCAATCACAACGGTTACCAGATTTCCACATCCATTAGCATCATTTACCTCTATAGTATGAGATCCTGATGATAAACCAGTTATTGTGAATGGGGTAGATTGTGTCTGAAATATACCTCCATCAATACTAAAACTATAAGGAGGAATTCCTGCTGTTGTTAATGTAACATCAATCTCAAATTGACCTTGTGCAGTGGAGCATTGATTTGTTGTTAATGCATCAATTACGGGTTCAGGATCCGTACCAACAACCTGTACAGGGCTTGTAATAATACATTCATAAGCATCCATTACATGAACATAATAATTACCAGCATCTACATTGAAGGTGCTTGGTGTACCCCAAGAAGGGTCGGTTGGTAAAGGTGCTCCTGGAGTGGTTGTTATTTGGTATAAATAGGGAGCCGTTCCATTTTGTGCTACGGCACTTACAACTCCAGAACTTGGATTACAATTTGCATTCTGATCTACTGAGGCTGTTAAACTTAATAAAATGGCAGACTCCGTTATTGTAAAAGGAGCAGTTACAACACCACAGCCTGCATTAGGCCCTGTGGTTTCTTCTATCAGCACATAATAGGTTCCGAATGGGAGCGGACCCAAATCTGCAACACTCAATGATCCTCCAGCTGGTACTGTACCAGTTCCTGAGATTCCTGTTGTGATTAATGTGAGTGAGTCAAAAATTTCATAGTTTACATCTACAGCTCCTGCATATACACTATTTATAGTGAAAGACACATCTCCATCGTCACTACCCGTACAAGTAATATTATCAGAACTAACAGCAGTTGCCGTTAATGTTGAATTGGTAGGAATAGGTGTTGTAGCGGGTTCAAAATAGCTACAGTTGGTTGATTCGTCATATACAATGAAGGTATAGGTTAGACCTGGGGTTAAACCTGTAAATGTAGCAAATTGACTTCCTGGAAAATCTTCTGGTATCCATGACCCAGGAGGATTAGGATAGCTTGATATGGGACCTTGATAGATTGTGAACCAGAAAGGTCCAGTACTTCCTAAAATTGAACTCACCGCTACGACAGCTTGTCCTCCCGTTGTACAATCAACAGTACTGGAAACAGTAATATCTAGATCATCTGGAGGAGAAGCAATCAATACATTCTGGAAGAGTACAGAACATCCGTTGTCATCAACCACATTGATTTCATATAAACCGAAATCAACTACATCAAAATTGACCGGAGTTGATCCAGTAACATCTAAGGCAGAATTTGAATATCCGTTAGTACCTGTTACAAAATAATCGTAAGGTCCTACACCTCCTGTGGTACTATTGATTATGATAGATCCTAATGAAGTTCCACCAGGAACACAGGTGATGTCAACAGTAGAAAAATCGACTACAATTGGATCTGGTTCACTGATTGTAATTGTATCAGAATCTGTACAAGAATTTGCATCGGTAAGGGTTATGGTATAATCTCCAGCTGGTAATCCCGAAGTTTGGGTTCCGTAGTCAGTACCCGTAGTATCGTTAAACACATTAATTAGAAATGGAGGAGTTCCTACCGTAGGGTCGAATGTAACATTGATAGCTCCATTTTCATCACCGTTACATAAAATAGGGTGGGTTTGTGTTATAACATCTAATACTGGTGGTGAAATTGGATTAACGTTGATGATTGGTGATGTAGCAGTACATCCATTGGCATCTGTTATTTCAAATTGATATGTCCCTGCCGTTGAGGTGCTGTAAATAAATGGCGATCCTGTAGCTCCTAATGGGTTAAAAGCACCACCGTTTATGGAAACCGCATGGGTATAAGGGGGAGTGCCCCCTGCAATTGTACCAGTTATTTCAGCATCTGGTGTAACGGTACAATCTATACCACCTGATAAAACGGCATCAACTAATAATTGAGTCGCAATAATTTCAGCAGGTAATGTGGTTTCACAACCGAAAGCATCTCTCACCGTTATGGTATAAATTCCCGGTCCTAAATCTGAAAACACATTGCTTGATTGAAAGGTACCTCCATTGATACTGTATTCAAATGGAGCTTCACCTGAAGTAACATCAACTATTATTGTTGCATTATCACCTGTATCATAGCAAATGTCAGATGTTGTACTAATAGTTGCTATCGGTGGATCTGGAATTGTTAGACTAAAGGTATCCGTAATGATACATCCATTGGCATCTTCAACGGAAATAGTATAAATTCCAGCTTGAGTTAAGTTTATAAATGTATTACTAGATTGAGGAGGCAATGTTGTTGTATCTGGTAATGTAAGTGTATAAATATAACCTCCCCAGCCACCAGAAGCATTAATAATAGCACTACCACTTGCTATACAGGTAATTGGTGATATATCTAATGAAACTGCCAATGGATTGGATGGTTCATTAACAATTGCAGTAGCGGTAGCTTCACAATTTGTTATTAGATCTGTTACCAGTATTGTATAAGTACCTGCAGTTAGTCCTGTTAAAGTAATGGGAGACACACCTGGTGTAGGAGCACCCCCGTTGATTTGGTATTCAAAAGATGTTGTTCCTGAAACAGTAAATTGAACGGATCCATCTGCAGCACCTACACAACTAACATCACTGATAGTTTCGCTAAAAATAGAGATAGTAGGTAATGGCTCAATAGCATAGGATTCACTATAAGTACATTCATTGACATCTTTCACTTGGAAAGTATAAACGTCTGGTGCTAATCCAGGAAAGACATTTGATGATTGATAGGGGGTAACTGCTGTTGCAGGAGCGGTAATTCTATATTCTAATGGAGCTACACCTCCGGTTGTCCCTGTTATGGTTACGGTAGTTAGATTGGTTGGACAGGTTAGGGGTGAATTGCTAAACATTAAATCTGTAGGCGGATCTAATGGGGGTATTGTAATTTCATTGGTGATAAAAGTACAATCGTTGGCATCCATAATAGTAATGGTGTAAGTGCCTGCAGTCAAGCCTGTGAAAATAGGGCTTGATTGAAATGTTATGCCGTCAATACTATACAAATATGGAGGAGTACCACCAGTTACATTGGTAACCGTAATAGTACCAGTTGATATACATGTATATGGCGCGGTCAGTTCTGCTACACCAGATATCGGGTCATTAGTGTTAATGGTAACTGTTTGTGGATCTGATAAACATACCGAAGGACCAAAGGTATACTCTACTACCACATCATAACTACCAACGGCAAGTCCTGTAAATACAGGTGAACTAGAGAAAGTAGTACCTCCGTCAATACTAAATTGAAGCGTGTTTCCATTCGGGTTGGTTACATCAATAGTAATAATTCCTGTATCGCCTGAATCAGAACATAAAATATCTGTTGTTAATACATTGAACTCCGGTGGAGGAGTGGCCTCAATGGTAATTGAGGTGTCTGCGCTACAGTTATTAGAATCAACAACCGTTATATTATAAACTCCAGGAGCTGTGACTACAATTTCTGGAACGGTTTGAAAGATCGTTGTGCTATTTACAAAGTAAAAATAGGGTGGTGTTCCACCTACAGGATATACCGTAATTTCACCGTCTGTACAGGTTAACGGAATCGTAATTGCTGCAGTAACGGTCATCAAATCTGGTTCAATAAGTGTGATGTCTTCTGTATAAGTACATCCATCTTCAGTTTCTACAACGGCAGTATAGTTTCCTGGGTTCAGATTTTCAAAAATATAGTTGTTCTCTACAATAGGACCTGAGGAATTCACTAAAGTTCCTCCAGAGTAGAGGTAAAAGAAATATTGCGGTTCTGCATCATTTGCCGCCAATTGGATGCTACCCTTGTCACCATTACAAAGGGGGTGTTTAATTATAGATGAAACCGTAAAGTCACGCGCTCTCACTAAAACATCGGGAACCGTGAATACACATGCACCAGACGGAACACCAATTTGACGGATATAAACAGTGTATAAACCGGGTGTGTTTACTGTGAAAATATTACTGGTTTGATAGTTTACACCATCAAGACTATATTCATAATTACTTGGAACATTACTTACAGTGATTGTTCCTGGGGTTGTACAAATAATATCTGTTGCTGTTACTACGGGATCGAGTAAATTTTGATAGACATTAAAATAAAATTGATTGAAACACCCACCATCATAATTAATGGTTAATCGATATTGACCTGCTGTATCAGCAATATAATCAGGACCAGTACCCACTTGATTCCAAGTACAAGCACTGTTTTCATTTGCACAATCACTATTTCCTACTGGAGGACAGCTAGTTTCATCCAACCGTTCCCAAATAATTGTGACTGCACTTGCAATATCTGTTGTTATTTCCCTGAAATCGTCTTCACCACATAAAAATATATTGGGTAATAACTTACCATCATTCGGGCAGGTTACAACTTCATCTGCAAAAGGTATTACAGGATTTGGAATACTACCACCATAGAGTGTTACGATATATTCTTGAACGATTGATCGACAGGGAGCGAGTGCTGTATTGAACGAATAATAAGTACCTGTTTGTGTTACGGTTATTGTTTGCGTAGTACCAATAACTGGAGTTCCAGATGGACTTGTAGACCAAGAGTAAGAATCGTATCCATCTGCAGCGGTTAACTCCATACTATCCCCACAAAGAATCTCATTTTGTGTAAATACACAATCGTCAAGATCTGCTAAAAAATTTGTGGCTTGAGGTGAGATAAGACATCCTGTATTTGAACTGTGACTAGGATCATCTGTAATAATAAAAGTAGGGTTAAGAGTTCCTTGATAGGTTGCAAATGCTTGGTTGTTAATAATATCAGAACAAGCTTCTGCCAATTGTTGACAGGTATCTACTACTTGTACTTCAATTCGGATTTCGTAGACAGGATCATCCTCTTCTACCAAATAATCCTCGATAGCAAAAATTATTTCACGAGTAGCAGCATCATAACTTAATACTGTTACACCTGGCGGTAACACCAAATCAGTGGGATGGTTATAAATGATATTGATAGGCAGGATATCCCGTATTGTGAAATTGGTGGCATTATCGTTTCCGGTATTTTGAAAACCTATTACATAATTTAACTCTTGACCCAGTGCAACAGTTTGGCCTCCAATGTTATTACCAAACTCATCTTCAACAATTTTGGTAAGTACAATATTGGGTTCAATAATTTCTACGGCAAAAGCTAAAAAATATTGAAAATAGGTGTCCCCACTAGTCTCCAATCGTACTGTAGCCGAAGTTGCATCATTGGCTATCACGGTGTTTCCTGGATTTGGAACACGCATCACCCCTGTATCAAACCCAAGGGTATTGGTACTATTTGGATTCCTATTATCAACTGGTGTTGCACTTAATTGGGTTACCGAACTGTTGAAAAAGTTAGTGGCAGGTCTATCTACTGTTGAGAGGGTAGTACCATTTAATAACAAACGATCCCCTGTAATTGGCTTATCTCCTTCTAAGGTAGCGAATGCAAAATTTGCTCTTACAGGAGCTGGTGCTGGAACAGTTCTGAAACCATCAACTGGGATGTCTAAGTTTGGGTTATTTCCAGGAACACTAATAGCACTAAAGCCATCAAAACTAGTAATTGATTTTCCAGGTAATGTAGGATCTTCATACACCACAAAAAGGGACCAACCAGCAGAATACCCAGTACCATTACGAGGATCAAAAGTACCCGTTTCACCCAAAGAACTTGACACATTCGCCAATGTGTACGTTCCCAAATTATCTGCTAAATTGATTACAATGTCTGTGACATCTGCATAACAAGCATAAGGAAAACTATCGCCACCATCTACAGAAGTTCCATTTGCATCAAATATTACGGTTCCCGTAATATCAACGTATCCGCCCGAAGGACCTTTAAACTTTACATTCGTAAATGGTTCATCGCCTTTGGTTACCGCTCCCCAATACAAACTAGCGTGCCGTATTACATAACAGTTTGGATTTGGTATTTCTAAATCTGCGCTTGATGAACTAAAGGTTGAAGGATCCCCATCAATATCAATATACTGCATATCCACATTGTGATTATAGGCAGTGTTATCATTGAAAGGGTTGTTATCAGGCCCCAAAATGTTATTCCCTATCAGAACGATATCACCCTTAAGATCTTGGTCGAATCTAGGGGTAAAGGGGACGAAATTTTGGGCATAGCATTGTATTCCGAAAAATATGACTATAAGAAGTGTGGGGATTCTTTTAATAGTAGGTTTGTTCATGGCGACTATAGTTTTTGGTTGTAATATCTCCCAAATCAAAATTTAGGAGGTCGGGGGCTTTATGTTGCTTCTTATGTCATAGTTAATTTTCGATTTTAATAATGGTTATCTTTTGATTATAAGGTCTGTTCAATTTTGTCTTTAATGCATTTTCTGCTTCTTTGATATTATTGAATTTTTTGGAGTAGATATAATACTCGCTGGTATTGACATCATAGAAGAAATCCACTTCATTATATCCAGATGAAATTACCTGCACCAAAAATTTATCTCGTTTGGAAACATCATTATGCACAGCGAGCACTAGATAATACCCCTCTTCAGCATTTTTTACATTTTTAAGGATTTGAATATTGTTATTTCGTTCTCGGCCAAAGTCTAAATCATCTATAGCTAATGGCGTCTCACTTAACGTAACATTTTGCTTCAAACTATTTAGCATGTTCCTGTCTTGTCTATACCTATCCTGATCATTGTCATAGGCAGCTCGTTTGATACGTCGTTTGCGTTCAAAGTCTGTAGCAATAGAGATTTGTTCTAAAGAAGACACTAACGACTCTCGAAGCCTAACAGCCTGTTCCTGTTCAGATTTTAACTGGGCTATCTTATTTTGATAGTACAAGTTTGTTTCATCATTAGGATCGTTAAACGTATTTACTCGATCCTGAAGTAAAGATTCTAGTTGTACAATTTTCTTCTTATTTCTAAGTATTACCGCATCTAGATTTATTTTTAGAAGTTCAATTTTCTCGTTTTCTTCACTAATACTCTTGAAAGGTTTAGGAGCTACATAGATGTTTTGTTCACTAAGGTCATTTTCTTCTTTTAAATCTTTCAAATCTTTCTCTTTAACTGCAACAGCAGCTTCCAACTCACCCAATAGTTGGGCTTGTGTTTTACTAGATTCGTCTGTTTCTTCAGCCAATTCACTAATTGACCTACCAATATTATCTGTTGGATTTATAATTAAACTTTCTTTGGCCTTTTTTTCAGCTTCTAATCTTGCTTCCTCTTCTGCGGCCAATCGTGCTTGTTCTTCCTGAGCCAATCGTGCTTGTTCCTCCTCAGCAGCTAGACGTGCCTGTTCTTCTTCCGCATCGATTCTAGCCTGTTCCTCGGCTGCTAATCGTGCTTTCTCTTCTTCCGCATCGATTCTTGCCTGTTCTTCTTCTGCAGCGATTCTAGCCTGTTCCTCGGCAGCCAAACGTGCCTGTTCTTCTTCCGCAGCGATTCTAGCTTGTTCCTCGGCAGCCAAACGTGCTTTTTCTTTCTCCGCATCGATTCTAGCCTGTTCCTCAGCAGCCAAACGAGCCTTTTCTTCCTCGGCATCAATTCTAGCCTGTTCTTCAGCAGCTAGACGTGCTTTTTCTTCTTCCGCATCGATTCTAGCCTGTTCCTCAGCAGCCAAACGTGCTTTTTCTTCTTCCGCATCGATTCTAGCTTGTTCCTCAGCAGCTAAACGTGCTTTTTCTTCCGCATCGATTCTAGCCTGTTCCTCGGCTGCTAATCGTGCTTTCTCTTCTTCCGCATCGATTCTTGCCTGTTCTTCAGCTGCTAATCGGGCTTTTTCCTCTTCCGCAGCAATTCTAGCTTGTTCTTCTGCATCTGATTTTTCAGGTACTTTGGCAACTTCGGTCTTTGCAGACTTACTCTTCTTACGTTTCCTTTGAGGGGTAAATAAGCTTGCTGTATCATCATTTCTACTATACTTGAAATAATTATTGTTCTTAAATCTGTAAGCCAATGTTATCTCATGTGAAGCACCAAAATTGGTCAGCCCCACAAATGATTTCTCATAATTATATTCTATAGCAATTTGATTGGTCAGGTTAACACCAATTCCCCCAGATGCACCATACATGGTATTATATCCTACTTGGGCCCAAATACCTTTGGGAACTGTTAGCATTGTTACTCCAGAAACGATTGTAGCATCTTTTTGAAATTCTGATTTGGCTAAGGCTGAGAACCTACTTCCTCCAAAAAATCCGTAACCACCAAAATAACCGGTATACATCATATGACCCTGAATACCCTGCTTTGGATTATCTTCAACTAAGCCAGAAGCGTTAAAATTGTAAGTCACAATATTATTTAGGGAAATTCCAAAATCCATAAAGCCTGTTCCGTAATTAAATCCAGGATTTATGGCAAGCAGAAAATTGGAAGGAATGTTATTAAGTGCAGGATCATCATAGTTAGTCACTACTTTTCCACTATCTAAACCACTCTTGTAGGCACCAATGTTTATTCCGAAAGTAAAATTACTGTCTTCTTGAGCACGAATGTTATATGCAAAGTTCAAAATTCCTCCAAAGGTGGTGAGGACTCCATAATTTTGTTGATACACTCCAATACCTGCTCCTATGTTTTCTTTAATACGTCCAGAATAGTTGACAAAGTAGGTGAGGGGCGCATCTTGTACTGCTACCAATTCTCTTTTATTGGTTACAGTGATGTACTTGTTTTGCTCCCGAACAAAACTAAAAGTAGGATGTGCCACAAACCTGTTAAACATCAGTGAGTTTCTAGCAGGGAGATCAAATGCAACCACACCATCTTGTGCCTGTGAAAAGGCAATCTGCAAGAAACAGATGAAAAGGATGGTATGGATGGTTATTGTTTTCACTTTATTTTACAATGGTTATGGTACCCTTTTGAGGTTCTAGCTCTTGGGGTATGATCATGTAATAATAGATTTGGTTGACACTACTAGAACTAAGCTGGTCTTCGGGCCAATTATTTAAGTAATCTTTGGTGCTAAACACGACATCTCCTTGACTGGAATAAATAATGACCTCTGTGTTGCTTCCACTTACATAAGAGGCAGGAATCACCCATTTGTCATTAATACCGTCTCCATTTGGGCTTATCAGGTTCGGGATATTTGCCACTTCGGGAAATGGGTTTATAAACTCGTCTACTTCAAAGAACAGTTCATTGGTAGTATTACATTCACTGTTTTGTGATATGATGACACCATAAAAGCCGAAGTCAGTCACATTAAATGTACTTTGTGTGGCACTGGTGATTATTTCCCCATTGAATAGCCATTGAAACTCAGGGTTTACTGCGTCTGTTGTAACTGTAACGCTAAGTGTGTCCCCAGCTTCAAGCATATTGAAAGCGGGTACATCAATACTACTGGTAAAACTCCCTGATTCTAAATCGATATTTCCCGTTGCTTCGCAGCTTCCAAAATTTACAACTACCGAATAAGCACCAGAAATAGATGTCTCGTAACTTTGACTGGTTGCTCCAGCTATTGCGTTTCCGTCTTTATACCATTGATAGCTACTTCCTGGAACAGTGCTTAATGTTGTTGGTCCATCTGCAGCACAAAATGGGTTTCCTAAACTTGATATGATGGTTGCTGATACTTCATCCTGAGAAGTGGCTTCTGATACTGTTACACGATTTGAAAATGAGTCTGATGTACAGGTACCGTAGTTGGTTTCCACAAAGTATACACCTACTTGAGTCACTGAAAGGGTTTGACCTTCTGACACAAACACGGAGGTTGTAGGATTAATTTCCTTATACCATTTAAAGGTTAGGGAAGGGTAGTTTAAGGGAGAATCATTTCCATTCGCTCCGGGGTTATCTATGGTAAGAAGATAGCTTCCTCCGGGACAAAAGCTTGCTGTTGCATTAAGGTTATTTATGGAAAATGGGCTGTCTTGTAGCTTGTAATAAGCTGAAAAAGCATCAGATGGAGTACTTGTTGTAGCAGGCTGGGTACTTTTTATTCTAATTTTGTACCCTTCTCCAGCGGTGGTGGTGGGCAAAGAAAAGTCTACAGAGGCAGGAGAAGTATTGATTTCCCCTGGATTTGAGGTGAATACAATAGTAGGGTCTGAAAAATCTCCTTCAGCATCTGACATTTCAACCATGAATTGATTGGATGATGTTATACCAGACTCTGGTGTAAATACAAAGTTGGCCGTAAATGTATTGAAAGACTCATTGGCACACGCTTGTGTGAACTGCAGATCTGGAGTTCCTATAACGATCTGAGCCTCCATTTTTATGATCTGAGAAACCATAAAAAAGGCAACTGTGAAAGATAGAAATTTTAGAAAAGTAGTTTTTGCCATCCAGATGTTTTTATTGTTTATAACCCAATTGAATTAGTTATATCCTTACATCCAGAAAGATTCACAAGATGTAAGTCAGTGTATACTATAATGTATGTTCCTATTATTCTTCAGGAAGGCTGCTGGCTATAATTTTGTTGATTCTTAATCTAAAATCTGGTTTGTCCAAATTTTTCGCGTCGATAAAAGTTTCGGAATCCGAACCTCGAGAATACACGTTTCCAAAAGCGGCATTACCATACCAATTCTCTAAGTCTTCGTTATTTGGCACATTTTCAGTGAAAATATTTCCTTTGCAATTATTGAAATACATATCGGTAAATCGCATATTTCCGAGATTTTCATTGTTGATTGCAATTTTGTTTTCCAGAACTACTGCAGGATTGAAGCCCGAAAAGATACTTTTGTTCAAGAAAAATGATGCTCCGTTTTTAACGTACATTCCTTCATGAACCAGACCTACTTTAATGTCTGCTGCCAAATCCTTGCTTAAAACAAGCAATGTTAAATTTTCGGCATATAGATAGGTGCCTTTTTTGGTTGGGTCTACCTCTGCTTTATTTTCGTATGACGCCACATAAATACTACTAGATCCCCTAGATGCATTAAAGTAAGGAGATTTAACTGCTAGAGAATTTGTGAATAAAGATTGTGCGCCGTAATTAAATATATAATCATTCTTTTTCGATCTAAATGATACCAGTTGAAATAGTATTGTATTTCCACCAAGAACGTAGAAAGAACTCCCTTCGCTATAGGAGACCATTACATTTTCTATTAATGTGCCATCACCAACTCCAGCTAGTGTAAGACCATTAAAGTTTCCAAATTCCTTCGTTCTTTTTCCAGCATATTCAATTCTTACATATCTTAAAATACCAGAATCACTTGCCGTATCATCTCCGCCATAACGCATTATTTCAGGAGATGGAGGTCTAAGACCATAATCCAGCCCCCAATTTTCTCCAACTTTATTTACGGGAGCATTTCCTAAAATAAAAATGCCGCCCCAATCTCCTTTTTTCCTAACACTTCTGTTAGATGAAAATATAATGGGATCTGTTTGAGTTCCTTCGGCCATAATTTTTGAGCCATCACTAATGATAAGTGAAGCTTTAGACTTGTAATCTGCAAGAATGACTGTTCCTGCTTCAATAGAAAGTGTTGTGCTATCGGTAACAAATACATCACCAAGTAAGAGATATGTTTCTTTTTTAGACAATTTAATGTCCGTTGTAATGGTTCCTGATAGTATTTGTGTGGGTTCGGGATATTCTTGGGCACCCGGATTGAATTCTGTCCAGATGCTTAACCAATTTTCATTACCATATATTCCTTTTTCTTGTTGAGAAAACAAGCTGAAAAAGGGTAATAGCAATAAAAATATTAGGGGGGAGTAGTTTTTTTTCATAAACAACCAGTTATGTTAAATACTTCATAAATATATGGTTAAAGATAACATTAATTCCATTAAGTGCAAAAAAATACGATGAAATGCACAAAATTTAACATAACGATAATCACTATTTTAAATTGCGTAAGAAATGTTAAATTTGGAAAAAGCGCTCTATTCCTTAATTAAAGTCCTCATAGGTGTGCAATGCCTTCAAGGTTTCTTCATAAAACAGTATAGCAGCAATCAGGTTACTTTTATCAGAATAGGGGAGTACAATTTTTTGAAACTGTACTGTATTTTGAAAGTAAGTGGTTGTAGCCGCTGTGTTAGCCAAAAGTGCAGCGCGATTTTCTTTGGTATCTGGAATACCCAAGGATGACATGGTGACACCAGGTTTGGTTGCGAATGCAATGTTTGGTAAAATCTTGATGATTACTTCTATACGCTTATTGTATAATTGCAATAGTTGACCTTTTCTCATTTTTTGAAGATCTTCTCGATCATGATACTTGCTAATGGAAACATCATCTGCGATGATAGATGGCTGTCTCACAGTTTTTTGCGCAATAGAAAGGGTTGTGAATAGTAATAGAACAACTGTAAGTAATTTTAATTTCATGACAACTAGATTTATAGGTTTGGGGGCAATAGGCCTTCACAGTCCAATTCTACAATTAAATCCGATAAAATGCAAATAACATCGATTAAAAATCAATTTTATGTTAAAACTTAACACCTCTAGGGAATTATTTGGCACTACTATCGTTCAATAATTTTGTAGGAATTTTCTTAATATCTTATATTTATAATACCTGCAAGTGGTTGGCAAACTGTTCATTGCCAACATCAATTAGGTACTTTTTTGTTATTAAAAAACCCTTCTTGTCTTATAATTTCCTATAAATATTTCTTGTTGAAAGTTTAATTATAATTTATGTTCTTGGTAAGAATCAAGAATAATAGTTGAATTAAATTAATTTAGCAAAGCTTTATTTTTTAATCACTTAAAAATTTGATTGTAATTCATTTATGAATAGAATTAAAATTTTCATTGCATCTTCTTTAGATTTCATTGCAGATAGGACAGAACTTGAAGTTTTTTTTAATAGGAAAAACAAAGAGCTTATTAAACGAAATTACTTTGTTGAGTTGGTGATTTGGGAAGATTTCAATAATTCTGTATCTGAAACAAGATTGCAAGATGAATACAATCAAGCCATAGTAAATTGTGATGTTTTTTTAATGTTATTCGATGATAAGATTGGAAAGTACACTTTAGAGGAATTTGAAATTGCACATTCCTATTTCTTACTAAAAGGAAAGCCGAAAATATTAACATACCATAAAAGAATCCCTATCAATGTTAATGATTTTGATGGTGAACAAAAGAAAGAGTTGTTTTCCTTCAAAGAAAAACTAAAGGAGATGGAACATTTTACATCGATATATAAAAATATTGATGATTTAAAAGTTCAGCTATATGATTATCTGGAAAAGGAAAACCTTATAGTTTCTGATTATATTGAAAATGAAGACACGTTTTCTTTTGACTTTACAAAAGATAAAGAATCTCTAGATTCTAAATATGAAAAACTAACCTCAGAACAGTTTAATGTCTTAAAGATGTTAAGGCATTTTAAGAGAGTCCGTATTTCTGGTTGTGCAGGATCTGGTAAGACATTGATTGCAATAGAAAAAGCAATTCGTCTGTCAGAAGCCGGTCTGTCTACAATAATCATATGTCACAATCCTTTTTTATCAAACTACATAAAATCATTTACCAAAGGAAAACCAATATATGTGGTTTCTTTTGAAGAATGGATCTATAAATTGATCAACAAACAATTGAGCAATACGTATAAATGGTCCAAATTCAGTGAACCTACAAAAACTGAACTTAAAAGTGCAATTGACAATTTAAAAAGAGACGAAATCACCTTTGATGCAGTAATTGTTGATGAAGCACAAGATTTTAGAAATGAATGGTGGGAAATAATACAGATTGTTTTGAAAGATAATGACCACGGAATTTTATACATATTCCATGATGATAATCAGGCCCTTTTGCCACATAGGGCTAATTATCCTATAAAAGAAACCATTATAGATCTATCTAAAAACTGTAGAAATTCAGGTGCTATTTATGAATATCTAAGAGCTAACCTTCATCATTCGGCACCTTCTCCTTCCAAAGAGTTAATAGGTACTGGGAGATTAAAGGTCTTTGAATACGCAACGGTAGATTTAAATTCAAAAATTAAGTTAGCGATCCAATGGTTGGGTATCAATACCAACTGTAAAAACATAGTTACCCTTTTGGCTGGCGATATCACTTTTGATAATTTAAACCTAAAAGAGTTTTCCATTAAATACCCAATAGGAACTCATTGGAAATCAGAAATACAGTTACTTTTTTTAAAAGCCATAACCAGGGTTAAAAAAAGCAGGACCAAGTACACGAAAAAAGAAACCTTAAGCCTTTTAGAAAGCTTGACCGATAATCCACTACCTACTGAAGAAGACAAAAAGATTGTCTTTGATTTAGCCAATAGTTTTTATGTTTCACCAAAAGAACATCAAAAGTTCAATAATAATATAAAACTAAGAAGCAAGCTATATTGGAAAAACAAAGACGGGAAAATTAGGCTTTTCAGTAATAGAAATGACTTTTCAATTGCTACTATTGAAATAATTTCATTCTTTCAAAATGAAGATTGGGATGAGGGGATGTATGATTTTAAGGATTATGAAATAGGAAATTCACCTTATAAACTATCAGAAAACTACATACCCGTTATTCAATCTTCCCTATTTAAAGGGCTAGAGTCTGATTCAATTATTTTAATTGTTAGAAATAAATCGTTTGATATGGATAAAGAACTCTATGTTGCCATATCTAGAGCCAAGAACAATCTAATCATATTGACAGACGACACAAACAAGTATCTTTTGACTCGTAATATTGATACGTCTTCATGATTCCTAAAAGCTTAATGTAGGTTGAATTAAATTGATTTCCATTTGATATGGTAAGCACTAAGGTGAGTTTAGAAAACAAGTTTAGTGTAACAAAATAAGAAATCCTCTTTTTGATAGACCGTTTCATAATAAAAATCTCATTTCAAAGAGTATGATGCTTAAAAATTGAATTTTTTATTTATGGGATAAATATTTTATTGTCAATACCTTAAGGAGAACGAAGAACACGAAATTCTTAAATCGTCAGATCAAGCTGCATACTTATTTAATAGCCAGCATGTTTTTTATTATTTTTAATTGTTCCTTCATTAGAACACATAATCTCCCCTCTAACATAAACCCTCCCTTCGCGGGAAGGTGTCAATACATTGATTGTCTTTATGACAACTAAAACGTTATTGAATAATATTATTAATGGTATTCACATATGAGACATTTCTTTGTTCAAAGGAAACACCTGTACTCCACAATAAAAAAAACACCGATGAAAAACATACTATATACCACCCTTCTTTTATCCGTGGCCGGTTTCGGGCAGACCCAGCCCACCGCGAACCAGAACTACGTGCAGCAGACCTCCTATCCCCATGGAATGGACCGGGCTGCCGTGGAGAACCTGGCCAATGACGCCAGTACCAACGACCTCAAAATAGAATCCATCGTCTATTACGATGGCTTGGGGCGCCCCCTGCAACAGGTGGGCGTACGGGCAGGCGGCAGTGGCCAGGACATCATCACCCCTAGCCAGTACGACGCCCTGGGCAGGCAGGCCCTGCAGCACCTGCCCTATCCCGCCTTGGGCAACCAGGGGGGCTACGAGCTGGACCCACTGGTGCCGCAGCACCAATATTACCTCAGCAACCATGCGGACGACAGTGACGGAAACGGGGCCATCAATGCCTATTCGCAGACCGTTTACGAAAACTCCCCCCTTAACCGGGTACAGAAACAGGCCGCCCCCGGGATGGACTGGAAAGTGGACACCCTTGGCAACGGTGACCATACCATACGGTACAGTTACCTCACCAACGGGGGGGGCATCCACAACTTCAGGGTTACCTTCCCCAACGGTACCCCGGGCGCACCACAGCTCAATTATCTGGGACACTACCCCAGTGGTTCGCTGTTCGTGACCGAGACCAGGGACGAGAACTGGGAAACCGCAGACGGGATACACGGGCGCACCAAGGAATACACCAACAGATCCGGGCAGACCATCCTGAAGCGCAACACGGTGGCAGACCCCGGCAAGTCCCCCGCCCTGCCCAACAACCACGATACCTACTATATCTATGACGATTTTGGGAACCTGACCTATGTACTCCCGCCCAAAGCTTCCGAAGGCATACTGGACACCCAGAACAACAATGCCATTGCAACCAGCGTACTGGACGGCCTTGGCTACCAGTACCGCTACGATTACCGAAACCGCCTTGTGGAAAAGAAAATACCGGGCAAGGGCGTGGAATACATCCTCTACGACAAACTGGACCGCCCCGTGCTTACCCAAGATGCCAACATGCGGGCCGACAGCAACAAATGGCTCTTCACCAAATACGATGCCCTGGGGCGGGTGGCCTATACGGGCATCTATACGCCCCCTGCCGGTTCCTCAAAAACACAGATGGAGAACGACCTGCTCATACCACAGTACTGGAACGAAGAACCCACCACCACCCCAACGCAGGTGGGCGATGTGGCCCTGTACTATACCAGCCAGGCCTATCCGCTGACGGGTATGGAGGTACTTACCATAAACTACTACGACCGCTATGTGGACCACAGCCCCACGGTACTGCCAACCACGGTCTACGGACAGGCGGTGGCCACGGCAGTAAACGGCTTGCCCACCGTGACCAGGGTACGCACTTTGGGAACCGGTGACTGGGCCACCTCGCTCACGGCCTACGACGGTAAGGGAAGGGGTATTTATGCAGACTCCTACAACACCACCCTACAGAGCCGCGATATCTCAAAAAGCCTGTTGGATTTTGTGGGGAAAACACTGGAGACCGAGACCCAGCACCTCAAAAGCGGCAACCCCAACATCATTGCGCATGATTACTTCACCTATGACCCACAGGGCAGGATCCTGACCCACAAACAACAGATAGGCGACGAGGCACCGGAACTCATAGCACACAACACCTACGACGCCCTTGGGCAACTGGTACGGAAGGGGGTGGGCGGCACGGCCCTCCTGGACGGGTATACGGACCTCACCGAGGTGGATATCTCACCCACCGGGGCCATCACCAGTACCAACACCAACGGGTGGAACCCCGCTTGGGCCTCCTACCTCAAAACCCGTGGGGAGATCCCCCCGGCGAGCGATGGCGGGATCGATTTCACGGTACCCCAGACCGACCGCCACATACGGGGCGGGTTGGTAACCCCAGCCAACGCCAACCAAACGGGTGGGTATTTTGACTACGGCATACAGCTCCACTATGACGACACAGACCCTGCCAACCCCCTGGTACGGGTATGGACCGTGGTCAAGGGGACCACGGGGGTGGACTCGGGACGCACCTATGCCGCCGGGGACCTGTTCCGTGTAAAGAGGGACGGCAGCGAGATAGGGTTCTGGCACAACAACACCAAGTTCAAGACCGTGACGGAGGCCTTTGAGGGCGAGCTCCTGGACCTGGCCTTTGTGGGCAAGGTGAACTTCAGCGGACCATCCGGGGGGAGCGTGGAGAACCTCGGCTTCTTTGCCACCCAGACCAACAACCGCCTGCAGACCGTGGACTACGCCTACAACATACGGGGGTGGCTCACCGACATCAACGACATTGCCTACGAGGCCAAGAAGGGGGAGTTCGGGCCACAGACCGAATCCTACAACGACCTGTTCAGCTTCAGGATAAACTACAACCGCGTGGAGGGTGCCACGGGGACACCCCTCTACAACGGCAACATCGCACAGACCCTCTGGAAGACGGATAACGAAGACAAGGACCTGAGGGCCTACGTGTACAGCTACGACGACCTGAACCGCATCCTGGGTGCTGTGGGGCACAAGGGGGACAAGCTTGCCAACCTGGCCCCCTACAGCTTCCACGACGTGGGCAACATTGCCTATGACCCCAACGGGAACATCCTATCGCTGGACCGTATGGGAACCAACGTGAACCATGACACCCCGGGGCTGTGGGACTCCCTGGCCTATGAATACACGGGCAACCAACTGGACAACGTGCTGGAAAAAAGCAACAGCAGCACCTATATGGGTTTTGGCTTCGTGGACGGGAACGTGGCCAGCAACACCCAGCTGGACGACTACGGCTACGATGCCAACGGGAACATGGTCATGGACCGCAACAAGGGCATCTCCACCCAGATTGCCTACAACCACCTCAACCTCCCCGTAACGGTCCCCGTGAACAATGGGGCAACCTCCGGGGCAATTACGTACCTTTACGATGCCGTGGGCACCAAACTGAAGAAGAGCGTGGCCATAAACGGCACGACCGAAATCACCGAATACGTGGGCAACTACATCTACAGCAACGAGTCCGGCAGCCTGAAACTGCAGTTCTTCAACCAACCGGAGGGCTATACAGAACCCGTGGCGGGGACCGCGGGGTCCGTGAAGGCCTTCACCGCCACCACGGGGCAGACCTCCTACAGTGGCTATAAGTACGTGTACCGGTACAGGGACCACCTGGGCAACGTACGGCTCACCTACTCGGACAGTGACGGCAACGGCTCGGTGGACCCCAGCAGCGAGATCATCGAGGAATCCAACTACTACCCCTTCGGCCTGAGGCACTCAGGCTACAACGTCAACACGTCCTCCTCCGCAAACGCACTGGCACAGAAATGGAGCTTCCTCGGACAGGAAAGGCAGGATGAGTTGGGCCTAAACTGGCTTACCTTCAGGTACCGCAACTACATGCCGGATATTGGCAGGTTTTTTGGTAGTGATCCAATTACTGAGCAATATTATTCGATTAGCAATTATCAGTTTGCGCATAACAGTCCTATTTGGAAAATTGAGATTGAAGGCCTTGAGGGAGATCCTACAGCGGGAGAAGATGTTAAAAACCACGAACCTATTAAAACGGAAAACACACCTTCTGCAGCTTATATTGGTGGTGGTCTAGTCGAAATAAAAGTAATAGAAGAAACCGTTAAAGAAGTAGCTAAAGAGGCCGCAAAAAATTCAGGAAAAAGAACTGCAGGTGCTGCATTGGGTAAAGTTTTTACTACAGGTGCCGCACTACTATATGATTATATGAGCCCGAATTTTGGAAATGAAACTTCTGAAAATGCTATATTTGGATTGAACGGATATGACAAGGAAACTGGAAATTATAAGATTGACGAACAATTTCAGGTTGATGACAAGTATATAGATACGGAAGGAGAAAGTAATAGTCCTATTCAAAGACTTCATGATAAATTAGATGGTTTAAAAGAAAGCTCAGAAAAAGGGGAAGAAACTGGAGGAAAAACTACTAATTTTGACAGAGAAGGTGGATTTGATGCAGCTAATGAACTATTTGACAGTTTGCTCCCTGAAGATGTAAAAGAATTTTTAGGGGGGAGGTCGGGGACCTTACTCGATGGTTCAAAGATAAATGTTAGATTGAGAAGTACTGATGGAAGACCTACAGTTCAGATTACACGTACAAGTGAAAATGGAAGAAGAACACATATTAAATTTAGATTTAACCTAGGACAAGATGAAGAAGAATAATATTGAAAAATGGAATATAGATTATTTACATGATTTCCCTTCTACTCTTTATATAGAAGGATTGCATGATGATTATGAGGGATTTAGGATTTTGGTTAAGGGAGGAAAGCCTTCAAAAGTATACAGAATTAGTTTTGATTGTCATTTAGGATATAGAAACTTTGATGAATCCGAAAGGCTTAAGTCTTTAACCGATTTTCCGTGTAATGCTCAAGAATGGTGTCTTTTCAAATCAAACAATTCAAGTTTTATCGAATGGTTAGTTTCAGAAAGTTTCGAAGCTAGTTTTGATAAAAAGGAAGTCACACATTATTTTGTAGCTACACCTAATGATATTGTTGAAGTATTGGCAACCTGTGAACCAAAAATTGAAAAGCTTTAATATGACGAGCTATATTCCAAACTGGCACTTATACAAAGCTTAATGTATGGAGTATTGGTTGCTAACAATTAAATAGACAGGCTTTGACACCAAGGCCTGTTCTTGATCTTTGAAATTTTCTCCCAGAAGATTACATTGGAAATTTTCAACTCTAATAGTAGATAGAAAACAAAAATTCAAGATGGACGATATTATTAAACAACAGAAAATTATCTGCGAAAAATATGAGGCAGCGTTCTTAGAATCTCCTAATAATTTGAAAGTAGGTATATCTCCAAGTGTTAAAGAAGGCCTTCAACCTATTCATGGTTTGAGACACTTTCCAACTGATGGTACTTCTGGATGGTATATATGGGCTGGTGAATATTCAGATGACCCTGACTTTTTCAAGCCCCTTAACATAGAACACCTAAGTGATTGGAACCAACTAATAATTCCTTTTCTCGGGCTTGAGCCTGGATATAGGTTTTTAATTGCAGAAAATGGAAATTATGTAGATGTATGGGAGGATCTCACCTTGTTAGATGTTGTAGAAGGTTAAAGAGCGTATTTAACATTGGTCACTAAAAAATAATGATTATTTGAAGTTATTGGATCAGTATTTCTTTTATTAATTAATCCTATTAGAAGAGATAATGCATCAAACTAGGTCATAACTGTTATGAAAATAGATAGAAACGAAACAGAAATAATTGGTAAATGGGTTTTTGAAAAAGATAAAGTCACACCTAATGAGAACTGTAAAAGAATCAATTCCCTTATTAAGCACCATTTGCAAAAAATAGGGGCAGACGAATCTGGCTGGAACATACTTTACCAAGACCCAGAAGATAACCGTTATTGGGAGTTGGTTTATTTAGAGAGTGAGTTACAAGGAGGTGGCCCCCCTTCTTTAATAAACATAGGCAACCGTCTTGATAAATATAATATATAAGGATTAATATGAAAGGTTTTGTAAATTGTATTTTAATAGGAGAAAATTTCAATCCCTATAATCTTAAAATCCCAGAAATTATCCAGTCAACTCTCCAAAAGAAAGGTGATATTGGTACTATAGGTAGATTTAAGAATCAAAAATTAAAATACGGTAGCGTAAATTTGACATTAGCATATGGGAATAAAATTCATTTGGATGATGAATTAACTGCGATGCTTGAAGTTCTTTCAGACAATTATTATAATATAACCCAAATGGGTGTTGAAGAAATACTTTTAACTCTAAACATAAACTTCGAAAAACAGTGTAATTGGGAATTTAATATTCAACAATTGCAACATATAGTTGATATGAAAATTTCGTTTTCATTTTCATGTTACTAATAGGGTAGTGTTCCAAAATAGGACATGACCTTTTAACGAGTTATAGGTGACTGAAATACAGCAAGTAATATCTTTTTTGCTTGCTGTATTTCCATGTTCTTTGAAAAACAATATGACACTTTAAAAATGTGTGATAGGCCTAAATTTTTAAGCCTCGGTATTATCCCTTCGGCTGAGGCACTCGGGGTACAACGTCAATACATCCTCCTCCGCAAACGCATTGGCACAGCAGTGGAAGTTCGGGGGGGAAGCAGTTGCAGGAGGAGCTTGGACTGAAATGGTACGATGTATCGGCTAGGAACTACGACCCCGTACTGGGGAGATGGATGAACCTTGACCCGCTGGCGGAAGAGATGAGAAAGTACAGCCCGTATAACTATGCATTTAACAACCTAATATTCTTTGTTGATCCTGACGGAATGGCTCCTGAAGATTGGTATAAAAATAGTGAAGGGGATATTGTCTACGATGAAAACATAAATAGTCAAGAAGATCTTGATAATGCAGGAATTGAAGGGGAATACATTGATGATTCCTTTGTAGGAATAGACGAGAATCAATCGGTGACCAAGTTTAATGAGGATGGGACAATTAGTAATTCTAGTCAGGATGAAATAGAAGAAGGGGATACTGTTGTGGCTGTCGAGTCAACTAAAGGAGATTTAACTATTGACCTTACCGAAAGCAAAACGGGAGAATTTATTGCTCAAACGTGGGTTGCACTTGCTGTATCTCAGGAAGATTCTCCCGCACCTGGGCCTGCAGATGTTTTGGCTGGTATGATGCTATTAAAGGCTGTTGCAAATTTATTTACCCCAGTTGAAGAGCAGGGCTATTATAATGTAGAATTTGCTAAGGCTAAAAAAGGGAAAGCTGGAGAGATAAAAGGAGCAGAACATACATCAAACAAAAGTAAAGCCAAGAAAAATAAGCATACTAAAGGGCAAACTAGAAAGCAACAAGTAAATAGAGAAAAGAAAAGACAATCAGGAAGAAAAAGAGGAAAAAAATGGAAACCAAGAGGATAAATGCAAGCAAATATATTTCAGCAACATTGTTATTCATAAAAGAAGAAAATTGTGTTTTTAAAGCATCAAGATTTTCAAAAATATTTAACTGTTCCAATTATGAAAAATTGTTGAAAGATATTCAAATATTTTCATCTGAAGTTGTTGATACTTATTATCTAAATTATACGTTCTTAGGTGTCAATGATTTGTTTATTTCTGATAAAGAAGGAAATGGACGGTTTCTTGGTCGCACCTCATTTTTTGATAACAAAACTATTCAAGATGCAGAAGAACATGTTCTAAATGGTTTAGAAGTTATCAATGCTTTAAAGAAATCACAAGAAATGGAAAAGATTAATATAGGATTTGGGTATTTCTACAAGGATGAAGTAGATGATGAAAATAATTTTTCACTTATTGTATATTCTCAAGTTACTAAGAATGAAAATCTAGAACAAATAACTAAACTTGCTAAGAGTAGATCATTTAAAGAACAAATAGTTCACTTTTCAGTTGATTTTATACAGTTGCAAAGATTAAAGTTTGTTGGAATTACTGACCTGTATGGTATCAAAGGCCCAGGATTATTTGAAGAGTTTGCAGAATTTAGTTCTTATGATGAGATTATCTCTGAAATTTATTCAAATACCGATTTAAAAAACAAATTTCGTGAAGTAACAATAGATAAAAGAGGTCTGAATAATCTATAAATGGAAACACAAACAAAGGGCAGCAAAAATCAAATTAATTTTTTTGGATATATTCTATGTGTATTGCTACTCATATCGTGTAATACCTATAAAGATTTGAAAGAAGGGGAAACTTCACTTTCATTTACCACAATTTATGAAAATGATCATCTTGATCTTAAAGTAAATGATTCACTTGTTTTCAATAATCATAAAATAGATATGGCATGGAGCTTAGGCATTTCTAAAAACTCTACTGTTTCATTAATTGGTAATAAATTTAGGCTAAAGGGGAAATATAATGCTGTTATAGACCCTGAATTTAATATTGCTAGAGCTTTAAAGTTCGATACTATAATTTATGCTAAGGACGGAAGATATATCGATGTGAAAGGTGGAGCAAAAAAGGTTCATATTGAGCAGAGGAAAAAAATCAGAAAGATTGAGTGAAAATTTAATTAGACATCGGGTAATGGTACAGATTAGTAGTGTTCCAAAATAGGACATGGGAAAATGATTAAAAGCCCTAAAAACACCTTGGGGACTTGTTCTCCCTTCGGCCTGCGCCACTCAGGGTACAACGTCAACACGTCCTCCACCGCAAACGCACTGGCACAGAAATGGAAGTTTGGTGGGAAACAAATACAGGAAGAACTTGGGTTGCAGTGGTACGATATCTCGGCAAGGAACTATGACCCAGCGTTGGGCCGATGGATGAACATCGACCCATTAACCGAAAAGATAAGGTGGCACAACCCGTACAATTATGCTTTTGATAATTCGATTAATTTATAGACTATGATGGTATGGTGCCTGTCAATTTACAAGGCAATGATGGTGGAAGTAACGGCCAAGAAGATTATGCTTGCTAATGGCAATGGAGGAAGCACGAGAGATCGGAGCCTTATTCGAATAGAAATAGGGATTATCCATGGTGTTCCTTCAAACCATATGATACAGTTGTATTTTGAATTAAATACAAGTAAATATAACGGTAATCCTTTTGTGAAGTACGTCTTATATTTTTGTTTTTAAATGAACTACACTTTTTTTCTTATTTTGTAAAGTGTAAGACTCTCCCAATTTAGATTTTTACTAAGAAATCAGTCCTCCATGAAGCAAAAACTTAATAAGTTAACGTACCTAAGTAAAGTACGTTGTCGTTTAAATTTTTATGTATCTACCATAGCTGTACTTCTACTAATTTCAGGCTGCAACCAAAAAAATAACCGTTTAATCAATAGCACGGATACTTCAGAAGTCAATATTCTAAACCCTACGGGCTTTATAGATGTACTAACACCTACCGTTATTCCCTTTCATCTAGATTCGGTAGAAAATGTAAAATTAACGCCAAAACAAATCCCTTTTAAGGTTCAATCCACTTTTAAAGACCCACACACTCCAGAGTCGTTAAAATTCAGTAATGCTACCGTACTTGATACCACAAAATTCATTCGTACTGAAATTGGAAAAAATGGCACTCCAAATCCGTATACCTATGCTGTATATAAAGATGTTGATATAGAGAATATAACCGACTCCATAGTTACCTACAAGGAAGTCATAGCCAAACAGCCTAAGCTTAGGAATACAACATCATTTGTTACAATGATAGATGAGAAGAGGTATGACCTCCAATACCTAACATTTGAACAAGGACTGCCAGATACCTACGTAAGATCTATTTGTGAAGACTCTAAGGGAGCTGTTTGGATGACCACCCCAAAAGGCACCCTTATTAAATATGACGGGGTTTATGCATGGGAATACGGAAAAGAAGAAGGCTGTACTATTCCATTGTATGTTAAAAACTTATTTATAGACGAAGATGATACCATATGGATGGGTACCAGGGAAGGCATGATACGTTTTGATGGCTATACGTTTAGGTATTATAACCAAGGTCTTTTTAATGATGTTATTATGGACATTAAAGCAGATCCACAAAAAAATATTTGGATTGGAACGTTAAAGCATGGTTTGCTTAAAATGTCATCAAATAATGATTCAAATCAAGAAAAGATTGAACAATACACGTCATCTCATGGATTATGTTCAGAGATGATCACGAATATCAGTATTGCCAAATCGGGCGATATTTGGCTTGGATCTGGAAGGAACTGCACTGTTATGTTAAACAAAAACAAACTTACCAATCTAGTTCCCATAAAAGAAACTACAAGTGATTACACACGAGACCTTGTTTTAGATCGTAACAACAACCTCTGGATAACGAAATACACTAAAATATTCAAGTATAATATTGATTCAAATACGCTGACGCAAGTAATTCTGGCCAATAGGTCATATGAAACCTTAAAAGATCTTATTGTAGATTCTAAAAACAGACTTTGGGGAAATACTTTTGAAAAAGGTGCATTTGTCATACAAGGCTCAAGCTTTATATGGTTCGATTCAGTTAAAGACCCAAAATGGGTAGAACCCATTGCCGCCAGTGTTAACGATCATGTATGGATGAGTAATGGTAAGGGATTGTATAAACTAAAATTAAACTCTTTCAAATTTATACCCTTTGATAAAGATGTCTTTTATGATCCCACATCAATAGCCCCTGAAATTTTTATGGCAGAAGACAATGAGGATAATCTATGGATGGCTTTCCATAAAAAAATCATGAAATATGATGGAACTCAATTTAATGTTCATCACTTAGAAGCAGATGATGTAATAAGCCGTATAACAAAAGGTAGCGAGGGAGAACTCTGGATTGGGGGGAGAAAAGGTATCTATAAATACCATAAAGACGGGCTAGAATTTTTCGAACTAAGTGATCATTCTATCAATACTTATGGTTTCCAGAACATGATTGATTACGGTGAAGATGGTCTTCTTGCAAATACTTTTGGTCAATTGTATAGAATTAAAGATGGTAGATTTTGGTCATACAATCTATATGAAAAACTAGGGGTTTATAGGAATATGCGCGTTTTTTCATGTAAAAAGGATAAATGGGGCAGAATTTGGATGGGAGGTGACCAAGGGTTGCTAATGCTTGATAATGATCAACTACATTGGCTCAATACTATAGAAGAAATACAAGACATAGAAATAAAAGATCTCATATTTGATAAAGATGACAATCTAGTCATCAGCACTCCCAGAAACACCATGTTTAAGTTAACATTTGATGCTGAAGGTGATTTTGAAGGACCAGATAAATTAATTTCTTACACAGCTGTAGAAAGTCTGATATTTCATTATGCATACAACAGCACAAGTGATCATCAAGGAAATATTTGGCTGGGTACAAGGGAAGGAACATACCGATTAACCCCAAGCTCTAAAAACAAACACCAATATAGGGTAAACCGTTTTTCAAAAAAAAATGGTTTTGCTGCGGGTAGTGTTGAAAATATTAAATTTTCCACCATTAATAATGAAAACACTTTATGGTGGACCAATGTAAAGAATATAGCAAAATTGAATCTTGACAACCTTCAAGAAGAAGAAAAGGAAGCAAACATCCCTACTGTTTTGTTAAAGGATATAAATATAAACCAACAGTTTATAGACTTTAAACGGCTCAACGATACCAGCTATACTACAAATTTAAAACATCATGATAAGTTGGCAAGTTATTCCAGTCCTGTGGGGGCGTTCAATAATTATCCGGAATTTCTATCAGTTCCGCACACCATGAATCACCTTACATTTCATTTTTCAGCCATAAACTGGAATGCCCCACAAAACATACAATACCAATATAAAGTGGAAGGTATGGATGAAGCATGGAGTGAGTTGTCTAATACGCCTTTGGCAGATTACCGAAACATCCCTTACGGTGATCATACTCTTAAAGTAAAAGCGGTGAATCAATCCGGTAATTGGAGTCCTATTATGGAATATCCCTTTACAATAAACCCGCCATGGTGGCTCACGCAGTGGGCTAAGACCATGTGGGTGCTAATTGCAATTGGACTTATATCTGGATTGGTGCAATTAAGAATTAAAAGCATTAAAAAGAAGATTAGAAAAGAAGAAAGCTTTCAGAGCAAAATATTCTTACTGGAATCTAAAGCATTGCGGGCCCAAATGAATCCGCACTTTATATTCAATGTCATAAATAGCATTCAAAGCTATGTTTTTTTACATAGTGAATTGGAAGCCAATAAGTATATCAATACGTTTTCGAAACTATTGCGCATGACACTTGAAATGGGTAGTTCTGATACCATTTCGCTTGATGATGAAATAAGATATCTTGAATCGTACCTAGCTCTTGAAAGCATTCGTATAGGAGATGATTTTAAAAGCTCCATAACTATTGATGACACTATTGATAAAGATAGTGTTAGAATACCCTGTATGCTTTTCCAGCCCATCATTGAAAATGCCATAATTCATGGGCTTATGCCTAAATCTGGAGCGAAAAAACTAACGATAGATATGGTGCTAGAGGGCAATTACCTAAAAGGTATTGTTACAGATAATGGTATTGGTAGATTGGAAGCTTCAAGAATAAAAGCAAATCAAGTAGTCACGCATAAATCAATGGCCACAAGAATCATGAAAGAGCGTTTTGATATATCCAATACCATTAACGAGTTAAAACTTTCAATGAAAACAATTGATTTATTTGAGGGTGAAAAACCTATGGGAACAAAGGTTATTCTCAGTATTCCTATAAATAGTGTGAGTGTTACAAGGAACAATTTACATGTTGATGTACAAGCAACATAGCATGGATTAAAATTAATATTAATTGTAATAATAAATACCTGATAAGAGTCTTCATCAAAAATATTTTTAAACTTTCTATCTCTGGTTTCTGACCAAAAGTGAGATTATGAGTCACTTCATTCCATTTATCTAAACTTCGCTTAGAACATAAAAAAATTAAAGAAAGCAGACTACTAATGAGTTTGTAGATAGCTTTATATAGTTCTTAAATATTACATTTGAGCACTTCCCTTAATTTATAGCTTCTGGTATTTATTCTAAAGTGCCTGAGGCCAATATTAATTTTCGATTAATATATACAAACTTATCATTTATGAAATGCAATTTTCTTTTTGTACTTCTTTTAGTACAATCTTTTCTAATTGTTAACGCACAACAAATAGAAAGTCCAGATTTTAGTGATTTACTTCCTGAAGATAAATTTTATGCTACACCAGACGTAATGGCTTTTCAGAAGTTCAATACATTACCAGTAGATTTATATTCGGGGAAAATAAAAACAAACCTTGTTTTATTTCAAGTAACAAGTGGTAATATTTCATTCCCTATAAGTCTTTCTTATAATCCAGATGGGGTAAAAGTTGATAATATTGCGTCTAATGTAGGATTAGGCTGGAATTTGAATGCCTCAGGGAATATCGTAAAAGTGGTAAAAGGCTTTGATGATTTAGAACACGATAGTGCTGTATATGCAGAAATAGATTGGGATCATGGGGCTATCCCATGGAGGTATTTAACAAAAAAAGGGTATCATTTAACATATCAGGAATGGAGAGATACTGATCCTGAACATCTAGGTCCAGGAAATCATGGACTATATGCTGAAGACCCTTCTCCAGATTTATTTATTGCCAATGCTCCAAACCTAAGCTCTAAATTTATTTTAGATAAAGTTTCTCTAGCAGAGTATAATATTACCCCTATTGACGGGTCAGGAATTACCAACTCTCAGATTGTAGAAAAAAAACCACAATTTTATAGTAGGATAGGTTTTTTAAATGAACCTATGGCCCCTGTTTTTTTTCCAGAGCTCTTAAATCTAGGACATTCTGCCTTTGACAGATTCAGAATAAAAGATATAAATGGTTTTGAATATACTTTTGATGTAAAAGACACCCATGAGTTTATTCCTCGAAGTAAAGTTGATATTTTACAGGGTAAAATAGGATATAGAGTAAACACAAACACATGGCATCTTTCAAAAATTGAAGATGTTGGAAATGGTGGAAATCCAATTCGTTTTTTTTATGAAGCCTATCAAAAACCAACTACTCAATTCTCAAGAGCGATTACTGACATTTCTTTGAAAGATCATGCTAATCCTGACTTTGTTCCTTCATTACCTTTAGATGTATTTGGGCATATACCAGATTTTGATATTCATGATCCCAATGATGATACAGATGAAAAGTACATGAAGTCTTCTGTAACATTACAGAAATCTGGAAAAGTAAATAGAATTAAAAAAATAACCTACCAAGGGGGTATTGTAGAATTTATATATGGATTACCCCGTATTGATGATCCTGATGAAGAAGCGCTAACAGAAATATGGGTTAAAAATATTAGCAATAATATTATAAAACGATTTATTTTAGAGTATAGTTATTTTAATTCTAAAGAAGGTTGCAGTGAAGCAGAATGTAAAAGATTACGATTAGATAAAATAAGAGAGGTTGATTCTAATTCATCGCTAACCATTGATTTGTATTCTTTTGATTATGAGTATGCGAATCCTTTACCAAAAAGACATTCACTACAACAAGACTTTTTAGGGTTTTATAATAATAATGGAGTAACAACTCCTCCTTTTGATTCTTTTGAAAGAAAGAAACCAACCCTCTATTTTCAAAAAAGCAAATCTGAGAATTCAATCACGCCATTTCCATTATCAAACTATAGTTCGCTCACAATCCCTGGAGATTATAGTTTAGAACCCAACAACTATTCTCGATCAGGACTTTTAAAAAGCATAGAGTATTCTTCTGGCGGAAAAAGTGAATTTGAGTATGAATTACACCAATTCAATCTTTTAGGTGCAACCTATAATTCTGGCGGAATGAGAATTAAAAAACAATTACTCACAGATGAAAATGGCACCCAAAAAAAGATTGAATATGAATATGTGGATAGTCAAGATGAGTCATCTGGGTATATCAATAAACTCCCTGTTTTTGGTTTTCCATGGATGAGAAATCGAAACTTAAATAGCAACAATGTTTCTTTTATTGTGTATGATAAAAACAAAAGTGCTTTAGAACTTACCAATGGTAGTTTTGTAGGGTATTCCAGGGTCATAGAAAAAGAAGTTGGAAATGGATATACCGTACACGAATTTGTTTCACCAGAGACAGCTCCCAATACAAAAGAAACTTTTGTGAGTTATGAAAAAACGGAAACACAAAATAATCCTACTCAAACGCAAGCAGTCAATTTTTTACTAGATAATAGTGCATACCCCTCAACCTATTATATTGACAACGATATATTGAGAGGAAAAACCAAAAACGTTAAAACGTTCAATGAAAATGATGAATTATTAACTGAAGGAACGTTCACTTATACAAAAAATACCTTCAGCTCTATACCACTTAACTACAGGGTTACACTTTCTGATTATATTGAACCCAATGGCAGCGGCCCAGCTGGACAATGGAATTTTTATTTCTCATCAAATCTAAATATTGAAAGAAATGTATTGGTAGCAGAATCTATAAAAGATTATACCGGTGGAATAACAAGTGAGGTTATTACTAACTATCAATACGATCAAAACTTACCTTTATTAGATCAGGTAATTTCTGATAATGGCATGGATGAATACAAGACCGATTTTTATTATTCCTTTTCTCCAGAAGTAGCAAATGAACCCTATGTAGGAGCTACTGTTGGACAAACAGTATCCTTACAAAGTCAAAATAGACTATCTGAGTTAATAATGAAAAAAACGTATAAAAACAACAATCTCATTTCTAGAGAAAAAAACAACTATGATAATTTTTTAGGTTCACAAATAGCAATTAAAAACAGGTCTTTTGCAAAAGGATTATTAGGGTTTGAAGAAGATATTATTGTCACCAAAAGAGATGCTCTAAATAATATCTTGGAATACAAAGACCAATACAATGTATCTAATGTTATTATTTGGGGTTATAGTGATTTATTTCCAATAGCAAAGATTACAAATACAACATATAGCTCAATATCACCAACTCTTATTGCGGATTTAAAACATGCATCAACATATGGAACCGAAGCAGATGTCATTAATTATATAGACCAACTACGAGCATTATTGTCTTTAGAAAACTCAGAAATCACAAACTACATTCGTAAACCTCTTATTGGTATTGTATCAATAATAGATCCTAGAGGGTATAAAACAAATTATGAGTATGATACCTTTAATAGATTAATACGAATTAGAGATAGTGATAACAAAATTATTGAAGAGTATGATTATAACTTGGTAAATATGTATGGCTCAAACGATCCAATACCGAATAATCCAATTTCTGCATATTTAGGGATACCTTCAATTGACGAAAACAATAATACGTTAACCTATAGCATTCCATATGTAACAGGTGGTTCTGGAGCTGTTTCTTACGATTGGAATATAATTTCGGGAGCATTCAGCTTTAATAATGATACAGATAGTTCTTATACCATTAGTTATGATTGTTTTCAAATTAGTGACCGAGTTGAAATAGAATGTATTATTACAGATGTTAATGACCCTAGTAATACGATAACATTATCAAGGAATGACCACATTTCTGCCTGCCCAGAATTAGTTTCTGCCTCTAGCATGTATGTTACGGAGGTAAGACAAGGTGAGCCCAATGAAGATTTTATAGGCATCATGCTTACTATTAATGATGTAACTGGAGGCTCTGGAAATTTTGATTTTCATTGGCAATATAGTCTCGACGGAACCAATTACAGCACTTTTATCAATACAAATGACAGTGAGTTATTTGTAAGCGAAAATTACAGTGGAATGTCTTCAATATGTAATATGGATGTGGATTTCATTTGCACCATAACAGACATAAATACGAGTCAGGTGTTTAATTTTAACAGTCCGTTTTCTAAGTATGTCGATTGTAACGATACCCCTCAATAATTTTCAAAATTAACCTCAATATTTAACACTATATATTTATGAACTCATTTATTTCAAAATATACAACATTAGGTTTACTTCTTATTTGTTCTTTATTTATTAATGCCCAGTCTACTTCCGAAAATTTTATAAAGTCAGTAACCTATCAAGTTCCAACAGAAGATGGAAGTCTAACTTCTGATCCTAAGATTGAAGTAATTAACTATTTTGATGGACTAGGAAGATCAAAGCAAACCATTAATGTTGACGCCGGAGGAGATTTAGAAAATGTAATTACGCATTATTCATATGATAGCTATGGAAGGGAAAATAAAACTTATCTAAGTTACCCAGAGGCAACTAATATGGGAACTATTGAAACAGATGCTGAGTTAAACACAACAAATTACTACTATACTAAATTTCCCGATGACCAGTATTCCAGCACAATAAATGCATATTCAGAAAATAGGTATGAACCTTCTCCTCTTAATAGAGTTTTAGAGTCTGGTGCACCAGGAAAAGATTGGAGGGTTAGAGCTAGGAGTGATTTAGACCACACTATCAAATATGAATACACAAAAAATCAAACAGACGAAGTAAAATTATTTACCATTTCTTTTCTTAACAATGATACTTCAAATCCTGAACTTAGTTATAATGGGGGTTTTTATGATGAAGGAACGCTAAATAAAATAATTACTAAAGATGAAAATTGGAAACCAGCAGATGGTATACATGGACAGACTATTGAATATAAAAACAAAAATGGTCAGGTTGTTTTAAAACGAAATGTTGTTAGTGATCCTAATACTCCTATAGATCCAAACTATCATGACACTTATTATGTATATGATGATTTCGGAAATTTGACCTATGTATTATCTCCAGAAGGATCAAAACAACTAATTTCTAATGGTACAATAGATACTACCATTTTACAAGAGTTTTGTTACCAATACAAATATGATAAAAGGAACAGACTTATTGAAAAAAAGATTCCTGGAAAAGGTTGGGAGTATATTGTGTATGACAAATTAGATAGGCAAATATTAATACAAGATCAAAATTTAAAAGCTCAAAATAAATGGCTGTTTACCAAATATGATAAACTAGGCAGAGTAGCATATACAGGTTTATTTGGTGGTGTAGGAACAAGAGAAAATATCCAAAATTTTGTATCTACTTATATTACTAATTATGAAACAATAACTTCATCGCCAACAACTATTGGAGATACCCAAGTATATTATACCAATGATGCATACCCCAAAAATCCTCTTGAAGTATTAACAGTTAACTATTATGATGATTATATTGACTATACAGGGGTTAGTAAACCCACTGTTGTATTAGATCAATATACTACAGAGCATAGTTCAGTTTCAACAACAACAAAGGGTTTCCCTACAGTTACTAAAGTAAGAATACTTGATACTAGTGACTGGATTACAACTTTAATTGCATACAATAATAAAGGACAAACTATATACATAGATTCTAATAATGATTATCTAGGAACAAGAGATATAACAGGAAGCAAACTTGATTTCACAGGTAAGACTATTGAGTCTAGCTTAACTCATTCAAAGTCAGGTCAAGCGAGTATTGTAACCAAGGATTATTTCACATATGACCAACAAAATAGGTTAAAAACCCATATGCAACAGGTAAATGATGAGTCTTTAAAATTGATTGTAAATAATAACTATGATGAAATAGGTCAGTTAAAACGAAAGAAAGTTGGTGGAGAACTCTGGGAGACAGGATACACCGTTCCTGATCCTGAAATTACTGTCTCATCTACTGGTGTTATTACCAAAACCGCTTCTACTTTTGGATGGAAAGGAGTTGCAACAAAGGGTGTTTTATCTGGTGATGGGGGCTTATCATTTACAATGCTAACAAATGACAAAAAAACCTTTGTCGGTTTAAATGACAATCAAAATAACGGAAGTCATTTTGAAATTGATTATGCATTTGCTTTTTTATGGAATAGCACACACACCTATAAAGTAAGAATTAGAGATGGAGTCAATGATGACTATATAACCGATGCTATTACCTATGAAGTAGGTGATGATTTTGATATTATTAGAAGTGGCAACACATTAAGGTTTATTCATAATGGATTGGAAGTAGCTACTTATACAATAGTTCTGTCTCACCCAGAACTTGTGGGTGATATCTCTATGTATGATCCAAATGCAAGTATTGAGAATTTAAATTTTTACCCTACAGAAATAAATACTCCCTTGCAAAATGTTGATTATGATTATAACATACGGGGTTGGCTCACAGATATAAACAAAGTTAAAAGCTCTCCACTTTCTGATAATACGGTTGATTTATTCAACTTTAAGATTAATTATAATCAGACCTCTGGTACAGGAGGAACAAAATTATATAATGGTAATATCTCTCAAACTTTTTGGCAAACAGATAGTGAAGATAAAAATGTTAGAGGATATAACTATGCCTATGATGATTTAAACAGAATTACATTAGCCCGAGGGCGTATAGGTGCAGATTTAGGAAGTATGAGTTCTTTAACAGATTATAATGTTGATAATATCACGTATGATCAAAATGGAAACATTAAAACCTTAAGGCGAAGAGGTATGAATGATAGTAATACAAGCGCTGGTAATTGGGACGATTTAAATTATACATATTCTGGAAACAAACTGATAAATGTGATTGACCATGCAATCACAACATCACCTGCTTTTGGAAATAAAGGATTCAATACACCTGTTAATAATTCTTCCATACAATACTCGTATGACCTAAACGGCAACATTAAAACTGATGTAAATAAAGGAATAACTAGTATAGATTATAATCATCTCAATTTACCCAAAGAAATTGTTTTTAGTAGCCCATTACATAAAATTGAATATGTATATGATGCAACGGGTATAAAATTGGAGAAAAAGGTTTTAAATGGATCTCAACAGGCTTTTACTACACAATATGCTAATTCTTTTATATACCAGCTTAACCCTATAAGTTCTGAAATTGAGCTACAATTTAACAACCACCCAGAAGGCTATACAGTCCCTCTAACAAATACAGAGGTAGGTGGAGATCCATCTACGGGAACGACAGTATACTCTAATTTTGAATATGTATATCAATATAAGGATCATTTAGGTAATGTACGGCTTAGTTACTCAGATTCAGACCTTAATGGAGCCATTGACCCATCTACCGAAATTATTGAAGAAGATAACTATTACCCTTTCGGGCTGCAGCACTGGGGGTACAACCGCAACGTGTCCTCCATGGCGAACCTACTGGCTCAGCAATATAAATACAACGGAAAGGAACTCAACTCGGAAATGGGCCTTGAATGGTATGACTTCGGAGCGAGGAATTATGACCCCGCTCTAGGACGTTGGATGAATATTGACCCTCTGGCTGAAGTAATGAGACGTCATAGCCCATATAATTATGCATTTGACAATCCCATCTTTTTCCAAGATCCAGATGGAATGATGCCTTGCCCTACAGGAGACTGCCCAGATGAAAATGGAGGTAACGGACCAAACGATCATAGACCCTTACCAATAGATGAAACAAATACTGGAGATACTAGTAGGACTTCAGTAAATTCTACAGACACAATGCCTATCATTGTTTTGGAGGAAGTCGTTTTAAAAACTACAAAAAAAGGTACAATGAACGTCATGAATGATCCTAGAGATAAAGATAATAATGGTAGAATAACTCTAGATGAAGAAACTACTAATTTCCAAGATGCTGCGGAAGGAAACATCGACAATCAAGGGTTCATTATACATCTTTCAGGAATTTTGATAACAGGTAATGGTGAAATGGAATCTATGGCAGAGTCATTGGACATGCATGAAAATGAAGGGATGAATGCATATTTATATGATCAAATTGGGAAGACTGCAAGGAACAATGGTGGTGAGGTGGATTTAGAAGACTTGTTTGATTGGGATCTCTGGGGAAAGCTTTATTATGGAAATTTTTTCAGTTCATATGATACTGAAGCATTTGAAAAAATGTTCGGGGGGGGCAAAGACGGTAAGAAAAAGAAGAAAAAGAAGAAAAAGAAAAAGAAAAAGAAGAAGAATAAGAATAAAAAGAAGAAGAAAAAGAAGAAGAAGAAAAAGAAATAATTCAAGTGAATTATAACAAACCGTCATTCATAAGGAGTGACGGTTTTTTTTTGAATGATACTCTTATAATGTGACAGGTGTTAAACTCAAGAAACTAATGAAAGGGGTGGAAACACAGAAACTAAGGATGATATTGGGAACTTTATTTATGAAGATAATGCCTTGCAGTTCTTCCTGCACCCCTAGCGCTATGTGGAGCTAGTGGCCGACAGGAGCAAACCCATATACTTTCTACTGCTATTGGTACTGCTGCATTACTTTATGAAACAGGTAAGAAATTAGCGAAATGGGCAGGAAGAATAGGAAGAGCAGCTACGGTGGCAGGTGGCTTAACTTTGAGTGTTGACGCATATCAATATGCTACAAAAAAGCCTATTACATCAAAAGTTATAAAGAAGTATTAAAAACAAAGCCCCGTAATCATTATGATTACGGGGCTTTTTGCAGAGAAAAAAGGACTGCCCTTAAACTGATTTACAGAGTATTATGGTAAAATATTTTCAATTTACATAGCAAATTTTAATACATTGAAATTCATGATCATCTATTAAAACTGATGCTTTAAATTTAAGAATTCAGAAGTGACTCAATTTTTTTAATTTTAGTTTAAAATTTAACATTTTAAACTAAAAACTTCGAAGGTTCGAGTGTTCCATTCTAGGTTCAGGAGTAAAGCATTTGAGTAGATATACTATAATTGAAAACTTATAACAGCACAAACAATACGTTAAAAAGCATTTAAATGTTTAAATATTTAATAATTTTGCATTAATGAAAAGCGCTTTTCATAAAATAGCATCTTTTATAATGGCCTTTGTAGTATTGTTCTCTACAATGTCATTCACTATTAATATGCATTATTGTGGCGATACTTTAGTAGAAACCTCCCTGTTTCACAAAGCCAAAGGGTGTGGCATGGAAATGGACAACCCCTCAACCCAAGGTTGCGCTATCACAAAAAAGAATTGTTGCGACGATAAACAATTAGTTGTTGCCGGCCAAGACGAATTACAATTACATGTAGACAAAATTACGTTTGAGCAACAAGTATTCATAGCCTCATTTGTTTACACCTATATCAACCTTTTTGAAGGATTAAATAAAAACGTATCCACTTACGAAGAGTATAAACCGCCGCTCGTCATAAGGCGTATCTACAAGATTGACGAGACCTATTTAATTTGATTTTTAAACTTTAGACTGTGTTATCCTATGGCTTCATGCTATACGGATAATTTGCTGTATTCGGTGTTTTAAAACATCAATGTCTAACTGTTTAATAATCAAAGCCAATGCTAAATAAAAGCATCAAATTTTTAATAGAAAACAAACTCGTTGCCGTGCTGCTACTCGTCCTTTTTGTAGGATGGGGAACGGTAAATGCACCTTTCAATTGGGATACAGGATTTTTACCAAGCAATCCTGTAGCTGTAGATGCCATACCAGATATAGGTGAAAACCAACAAATTGTATTTACCAAATGGGATGGCCGTTCGCCACAAGACATAGAAGACCAAATCACCTACCCTTTAACCACATCTTTGCTTGGCATTCCGGGAGTAAAAACCATACGCAGTTCATCTATGTTCGGCTTTTCAAGCATCTATATCATTTTTGAAGAAGACATAGAATTTTACTGGAGCAGAAGCCGTATTCTCGAAAAACTAAACTCATTACCAAGCGGATTGTTACCAGAAGGCGTTAATCCTGCCTTGGGACCAGATGCCACAGGACTAGGGCAAATATTTTGGTATACACTAGAAGGACGTGATGAAAACGGAAACGTAACAGGAGGTTGGGATTTACAAGAATTGCGCAGCATACAAGACTACTATGTAAAATATGCCCTATCCTCGGCAAGTGGCGTATCAGAAGTCGCATCCATAGGCGGTTACGTTCAAGAATACCAAGTAGATGTCAATCCAGAATTGATGCGCCAATACAATATTGGATTGCATCATATTGTAAAAGCAGTTAAGGAAAGTAATAAAGACATTGGTGCGCAAACCATTGAAATAAACAATGCAGAATATTTAGTACGCGGTTTAGGCTATGTAAAATCCATTTCAGACATAGAAAATGCAGTCGTTACTTCAGAAAACTATACAGCCATACGAATTAAAGACATAGGTAAAGTTTCATTAGGTCCGGCAACCCGAAGAGGGCTATTAGACAAAGAAGGCGCCGAAGTTGTTGGAGCCGTTGTAGTAGCACGCTACGGAGCAAACCCAATGGAAGTTATTAATAACGTAAAAGAGAAAATTAACGAATTAAGCGCAGGATTACCCTCAAAAGTATTAAGTGATGGAAGAACCTCACAAGTAACCATAGTGCCGTTTTATGATAGAACAGAACTCATACAAGAAACATTAGGCACGCTCAATGAAGCATTAACATTAGAAATACTAATTACCATTTTGGTCATCATCATTATGGTATTCAATTTACGGGCTTCAGTATTAATTTCAGGATTATTACCAGTAGCCGTATTAATGGTATTTATAGCCATGAAACTCTTTGGTGTAGACGCAAACATTGTCGCACTATCTGGTATTGCCATTGCCATTGGCACCATGGTAGACGTAGGAGTCATACTTTCAGAAAACATTATAAGGCACTTGGACGAGAATCGTTCCAGCGGAAGCCTCATCCCAATAAACACCGTAGTTTATAACGCCACAGCCGAAGTCTCTGGCGCCATTGTAACCGCAGTAATGACCACCATTATCAGTTTCATTCCTGTATTTACCATGATTGGTGCAGAAGGAAAACTATTTAGGCCATTAGCCTTTACAAAAACCTTTGCACTAACAGCATCCATTATTGTAGCCCTATTTTTAATACCCCCGTTTGCGGCATTTTTATTCAGAAAGAAAAGCATTAAAACCCATTTTAAATATGTTTTAAACGGCGTTTTAATAGCAGTAGGTCTTGCCGCTGTGGTTTACGGGTATTGGTTAGGGTTCATAGTGATGGCTTTCGGAATTACAGCGCTTCTCAATCTACAAAATAAGATAACAGACAAACAAGCCAATCTTATCAATATCATTATTTCGGCAACAGCCATAGTATTCCTGTTAGCCCAATATTGGAGGCCGTTAGGCGTAGATAAAAGTATTTTCTGGAACCTCATTTTTGTAAGCCTCATCTGCTTTGGTTTATTGGGTGTTTTTTCATTATTCATAAAATATTACACCCGCATTTTAAGATGGTGTTTAGACCATAAACTATTGTTTTTATCAGTACCAACAGCCATTGTTATAGCAGGGTTTTTTATTATGAAACATACAGGCAAAGAGTTTATGCCATCCTTAAATGAAGGCTCTTTTCTATTGATGCCAACCTCAATGCCACATGCTGGTGTAGAAGAAAACAAAAGGGTTTTACAGCAATTGGATATGGCCGTAGCCAGTATTCCAGAAATTAAAACCGTAGTTGGTAAAGCAGGACGTACAGAATCTGCCTTAGACCCAGCACCACTATCCATGTATGAAAACATCATTCAGTACAAACCAGAATATATGCTGAATGCAGATGGAGAAAGACAACGCTACAAAGTAAATGAAGAGGGTTTGTTTGAGTTGAAGGATGGGCGTTTTATAGCAAACCCCAATATGACTGAAAGTGCCACTCTAAGTACAATTAAAAGCGCCCAATTAATAGAAGACAATGATGGTGAGTTTTACCGAAACTGGCGACCGGAAATACAATCTCCAGACGATATTTGGAATGCCATTGTAAACGTCACCAAACTACCAGGCGTTACATCAGCACCAAAATTGCAACCCATTGAAACCCGTTTGGTCATGCTGCAAACAGGCATGCGGGCACCTATGGGAATTAAAGTAAAAGGACAAGACTTAAAACAAATCGAAGCCTTTGGCGTAGAGTTGGAAAACATCATTAAACAAGCCGAAGGTGTAAAAAAAGAAGCCGTTTTTGCAGACCGCATTGTAGGCAAACCCTATTTGCTAATAGATATAGATAGAGAAAAAATTGCACGTTATGGCATTTCTATACAAGATGTTCAGGATGTATTAAAAGTCGCAGTTGGTGGTATGGTATTAACACAAACCGTAGAAGGTCGGGAGCGCTATGGCGTACGTGTACGCTACCCAAGAGAACTGCGAGCAAACCCAACCGATTTGCAACAAATTTATGTACCCGCTTCATCAGGAAGCCCAGTACCATTAAGCGAATTGGCAAGCATTCGTTACCAACAAGGACCACAAGTCATTAAAAGCGAAGACACCTTTTTAGTAGGTTATGTACTGTTCGATAAACTGGACGGATTTGCAGAAGTAAGCGTTGTAGAAAACGCACAAGCACTAATTCAAGAAAAAATAGACTCTGGTGAGTTGATTGCACCTAAAGGAATAAATTACGCCTTTACAGGAACCTATGAAAATCAATTACGAGCCGAAAAAACACTCTCTGTGGTTGTGCCATTAGCATTGGTAATCATCTTTTTAATCCTGTATTTCCAATTCCGTTCTGTGGCCACCTCATTAATGGTGTTTACGGGCATTGCCGTAGCTTTTGCAGGCGGTTTTATTATGATTTGGTTGTATGGTCAAGGGTGGTTTTTAAACTTCAACCTCTTTGGCGAAAATGTACGAGACCTATTCCAGATGCACCCCATAAATTTAAGTGTAGCCGTTTGGGTTGGGTTTATTGCCCTTTTCGGAATTGCAACAGATGATGGTGTAGTTATGGCAACCTACTTAACACAAACCTTTAAAAGAAACACACCAGAAAACAGTAAAGAAATTAGAGCTTCAATTATAGAAGCAGGAGAAAAACGAATAAGACCCTGCCTAATGACCACAGCAACCACCATTTTGGCATTATTACCCGTACTCACCTCTACAGGGCGTGGAAGCGATATTATGATACCCATGGCAATACCAAGTTTTGGCGGAATGCTTATAGCCCTAATAACCCTGTTTGTAGTTCCGGTATTGTATAGCTGGAAAGCCGAAATTCAACTTAAAAGAGCAACAACATGAAATACAAGAAAATCAATATAAAAACAGGCTTTGTGCTTTGTGCTTTATGCTTTGTGTTTTCAGCACAAAGTCAAGAGTTGGAAACGCTTATTGAGGAAGCCTTAGCAAACAATCCCGAAATTCAGAAATTCGAGTTGCAATATAAAAGAGCTTCCGAAAAAGTAAACGAAGTCAATACCATTCCCAATACCGAATTTGGCGTAGGTTATTTTGTGAGCGAGCCAGAAACACGCACGGGAGCACAACGTTTTAAAGTATCGGCAAAACAAATGCTGCCGTGGTTTGGCACCATTACTTCGCGGGAAAATTACATAGGTTCATTGGCAGATGCAAAATATGAAGACATTGTAATTGCCAAACGAAAATTAATGGCATCGGTATCGCAATCCTATTATAATTTATATGCCAACAAAGCGAAGCAAGAAGTACTCGCCCAAAATATAGAACTGCTTAAAACCTATGAAACCCTGGCACTAACCTCTGTTGAGGTGGGTAAAGCATCTGCGGTAGATGTATTGCGCCTGCAAATGCGTCAAAATGAAATGCAACAACTAAAAGATGTTTTAAGCCAACAGTTTTTGGCTCAACAAACCAATCTTAACAATCTTTTAAACAGGGAAAATGATGTTGCTGTTACCGTGGTAGATAGTTTAATGATGCCTTCAGAAGACTTTGAAATAAAAACTGAAAGTTTGGCATTGCATCCAGAATTGCTGAAATATGATAAACTCTACCAATCCATAGCACAATCTGAATTATTGAACCAAAAAGAAAGCAGCCCTATGATTGGCTTTGGTTTGGACTATATTAATGTTGACGAGCGTCCCAATATGAGCTTTTCTGACAACGGTAAAGATATTGTAATGCCAATGGTTTCGGTATCCATTCCCATTTTCAATAAAAAACACAAATCCGTTACCAAACAAAACAAACTGCAACAACAAGAAATTAATTACCAAAAACAAGAGCGGCTTAATGCATTGAAAACACTTTTAAATAAAGCCATTAATGAGCGTATCTCTTCCAGGATAAGTTATAGCACACAATCTAAAAACTTAAAGCAAGCCAAAGATGCAGAGAGCATCTTAATAAAAAGCTATGAAACTGGAATGATTGATTTTAATGACGTTTTAGATATTCAGGAACTGCAACTCAAATTTCAAATAAACCAAATAGAGTCTGTAAAAACCTACTATGTACAGACCACAATTATTAATTACCTAACCAATTAAGCAATGTATAAATTAACCCATATAACCGTATTAGCACTTTTGGCAATAGCCTTCGCATCTTGTCGGGATAAAGCCCCTAAAGTTCTTTCAGCAGAAGTAACACATTCTGGTGCTTTAAAAACAATAATGTCTGGTAACATACAACCCGTAATCAGTTTAGATTCGCTTTCAAACATAAAACACCTATATGCCCTTGGCGCTGTAGGCAATCTTAAAGGCGAAATTCAAATATTCAATAGTAAACCAAGCAACAGCTTTGTAGTTGATAGTAGTTTACAGATTAAAGATTCTTACAATTTAAAAGCATCTCTATTAGTATATGCAGAAGTTGAGGCGTGGGATGTTTTTAAAATTGAAAAGGCTACCACCAAAAGCGATGTAGAAAAGCAAATTTTTGAAATCGCCACCAATAATGGAATTGATGTAGAAAAGCCATTTCCTTTCTTGGTAGAAGGCCCTATCGCTTCTTTAGATTGGCACGTTATAAACTGGAAGGATGGCGACACCATACATAATCATAAAAAGCACAAAGAATCGGGTTTACATGGCACTTTACAAGATATACAAGTTCAAATTATAGGATTCTTTTCTACAAAACACAAAGCAATTTTTACGCATCATACCACCAATATGCACATGCATTTTAAAACAGATGACAATGCTATTGCCGGCCATATTGATGATTTATTATTAAATGAAACGGTAACATTAAAACTGCCAAAGCAATGAAACACACTTATCATATACACGGAATGACTTGCAACGGTTGTCGCAGTCATGTAGAAGAAACACTATCTAAAGTTAAGGGAGTTTCAAGAGCAACTGTGAATTTGGAAAAGGCAGAAGCTACAATCGAAATGGAATCCCATATTCCTATAGAAACATTTCAAGAAGCCTTAAAAAATGATGGTGGAAGATACAGTATTCATAAAGAAAGTGAACATCATCACCAATTAGAAGATAAAAAGGAAAAACAACCAAAAGCAAAAGGCACAGGTACATTTTATTGTCCTATGCATTGCGAAGGAGATAAAACCTATGACAAAGCAGGAGATTGTCCTGTTTGCGGAATGGATTTGGTCGAAGAACAAAATCTAACAACAGCTTTGACTGAACAATGGACGTGTCCAATGCACCCAGAAGTTGTACAAGATGAAGCAGGTTCGTGCCCTATTTGCGGGATGGATTTGGTACCCATGCAACCCGATCTTTCAGCAGAAGAAAAGGCTTATAAAAAGCTTTTAAAGAAGTTTTGGATAGCAACCGCATTTACCTTACCCATTTTCTTAATGGCTATGAGTGAAATGCTCAATAACAATCCATTGTACGATATAATGGAACAGAAATATTGGAATTGGATTCAGTTTGCATTATCTATTCCAGTTGTTTTTTATGCCACTTGGATGTTCTTTGAACGGGCCTATAAAAGCATAAAAACATGGAACCTCAATATGTTTACGCTTATTGGCATAGGTGCAGGTGTGGCGTGGTTGTTTAGTGTAGTTGGTATGCTGTTTCCAGAGGTGTTTCCTGCACAATTTAAAACAGAATCTGGCGCAGTACATGTCTATTTTGAAGCCGCAACCGTTATTTTAACCTTGGTGCTTTTAGGACAGTTGCTAGAAGCCCGTGCACATAGCAAAACCAATTCGGCAGTCAAAGAATTACTGAAATTAGCACCCAATAAAGCCATAAAAATAGTGGATGGTGAGGAAGTTGAAGTCAGTATAGATGAAATAGAATTAAATGATATTCTGAAAGTGAAACCAGGCGATAAAATTCCTGTAGATGGTGTGATAACTGAAGGCGAAACAACTATTGATGAATCTATGATTACTGGGGAACCTATTCCTGTAAATAAAGCTGTAGATGATAAAGTAAGTAGCGGAACCATCAATGGCAATCAATCTTTCTTGATGAAAGCAGAAAAGGTAGGCAGTGATACGCTGCTTTCACAAATCATACATATGGTAAATGATGCCAGCAGAAGTCGCGCACCCATTCAAAATTTAGCTGATAAGGTATCGGGGTATTTTGTGCCAGTTGTAGTTTTCATTTCCATCATTACATACACTGTTTGGGCTATTTGGGGGCCAGAGCCTGCTTACGTATATGCATTGGTCAATGCTATTGCAGTTCTTATCATTGCGTGTCCGTGTGCCTTAGGTTTAGCAACACCCATGTCAGTAATGGTTGGTGTGGGTAAAGGTGCTCAAAATGGGGTATTGATTAAAAATGCCGAAGCTCTTGAAAAAATGGACACCATAAACACACTTGTTGTAGACAAAACAGGAACCATTACAGAAGGAAGGCCTACAGTTGAAACCATAGGGGCTTTTACTGATGCTTTAAGCAACAGGGAGCTGCTACAATACATTGTTTCATTAAACACCCATAGCGAGCATCCATTAGCAGAAGCCACTGTTGCATACGGCAAAGCGCAAAATGCTGAAATAATAAAGTCTGAAAACTTTAGTGCTGTGACAGGAAAAGGTGTTGAAGCCAAAATAAATGGCAAAAAAGTGGCATTGGGCAATCCTAAAATGATGGAATATGCCAAAGCAGACATTACATCTATAATGAAGGAGGAAGCCAAAACCTACCAACAACAAGGTAAAACCGTTTCGTATTTAGCAATTGATAATACCGTTGTTGGTTATGTGGTTATTGGTGACAAAATAAAAGAAACAAGTGCCAAGGCCATTAAAGCGCTACAGGATAAAGGGATTGATGTTATTATGCTTACGGGCGATAATCACGATACGGCGCAAGCAGTAGCATCTGCACTAAATCTGGCAGACTTTAAAGCCAGTATGTTGCCAGAGGACAAGCTTAAAGAAGTAGAAAAATTGCAAGAAAACGGAAAAGTGGTTGCTATGGCTGGCGATGGTATTAATGATGCACCGGCACTGGCAAAAAGCGATATAGGGATTGCCATGGGAACTGGAACGGATGTGGCCATAGAAAGCGCCATGATAACTTTGGTTAAAGGCGATTTGCACGGTATGGTAAAGGCTAAAAATTTAAGTCATTCCGTAATGAAGAATATAAAGCAGAATTTATTTTTTGCACTTATTTATAACACGTTAGGAGTACCTATTGCAGCAGGCGTATTATTCCCATTCTTTGGCATTTTATTATCGCCAATGATTGCTGCGTTGGCAATGAGTTTTAGCTCTGTTTCTGTAATAGTAAATGCATTGAGGTTAAGAAATATTAAAATATAATAAAATGAAAAAATATATAATTTATACAGGCATATTAGTAGTAGGGCTACTATTGGGGTGGTTGCTCTTTGGTGGCTCATCAAAGGCAGAATCTGGCCACAATCATGATGTGGTTACAGAAACCAATCAGATGTGGACGTGCTCCATGCATCCGCAAATTATGCAGCCAGAACCAGGTGATTGCCCTATTTGTGGTATGGATTTAATTCCTGCTGCAAGTGGTAGTGATGGCTTATTGGCAGATCAGTTTAAACTCACTGAAAACGCGATGGCGCTGGCCAACATTCAAACAACCGTAGTAGGCAAAGGAAATGCTGAAAATACCATTAAACTATCTGGTAAAATTGCCGTAAATGAAGAAGCCAATGCGGTACAGGTAAGTTACTTTTCGGGAAGAATTGAACGTTTAAATGTCAGCTTTACAGGAGAAGCCGTTCGTAAAGGACAGCTATTAGCAAATATTTATTCGCCAGAATTGTATGCTGCACAGCAAGAATTGATTACAGCTGCAGCTTTAAAGGAATCGCAACCAGCATTATACAAAGCGGTTCGTAATAAATTGAAATTGTGGAAACTTTCTGATAATCAAATCAATCAGATTGAAAAAACCCAAAAGGTGAAAGAGAATTTCCCAGTGTATGCAACCGTTTCTGGAACGGTTACCGAAAAATTGGTTGAACAAGGCGATTATATAAAGCAAGGCCAACCCCTGCTAAAAATAGCCAATCTAAACACGGTTTGGGCTAATTTTGATGTGTACGAAAACCAAATAGAGGTATTTAAAAAGGGACAAGAGGTTTTGGTAACTACAAATGCTTATGCCAACAAACAATTTAAAGGGAAAGTAGATTTTATTGATCCTGTATTAAATACCAAAACAAGAACGGTAACCTTGCGTGTGGTACTCAATAACAGGGAAGATATATTTAAACCAGGCATGTTTGTTACTGCAAATATGGATGATATGAAGAATGAAAATAAAGAGGTATTGACCATCCCCGCTTCTGCTGTACTTTGGACGGGTGAACGCTCTGTAGTCTATTTAAAAACCAACCCCAACCAAACCGTTTTTGAAATGCGTGAAGTTGTTTTGGGCAACCAAATGGGTAATGAATATGAAGTTTTGGAAGGTTTATCTGCTGGTAATGAAGTAGTAACTAACGGAACTTTTACGGTAGATGCAGCGGCACAATTGCAGGGTAAAAAGTCTATGATGAATAAGGATGGTGGTAAAACCATGACGGGTCATGAAGGGCATTTAGGAATGGATACTAATGTTTCAAATGAAGAAAGCGGCCATACGCATAGGAATGAACGATTGGAAGTGCCAGAGGAATTTCGAGAGCAATTAAGGGTTGTTTTTAATGAATACATCCGTTTAAAGGATGCTTTGGTAAAAGAGGATTCAAAAAACACTTCAATGAGCGCAACAAGTTTACTGAACAAATTGAGTGAAATAGACATGAAATTATTATCAGACACGAACGCTCATACGCATTGGATGGCATTGACAGGCGACATAAAATCTTCTGCAACCTCTATTTTTAAAACGTCTGATATAAAAGTACAAAGGGGTCATTTTAAGCACCTTTCATCTCATTTAATAAATGCGGTACAACTGTTTGGTGTTAACGAAAAAGTGTATGTAGAATTTTGCCCAATGGCAGATAACAACAACGGTGCGTATTGGTTGAGCAAAGAGGAAAAAGTAATCAATCCATATTTTGGTGATGCAATGCTTACCTGTGGAGAAGTAAAACAAGTAATAGATTAATTAAATTTTAAAACAATGAAGAAAGTAATTTTATGTGTAGCTGTACTAGCAGCATTGGGTTTAACTGGTTGTAAAAACGAAACCAAAAAAGAAACGGAGGCAACTACTACTGAAATGTCCAAAGACATGGCTATGACAGATCTGTCTTTTGGCGTTAGGGGTAATTGTGGTATGTGTAAAAATACCATTGAAAAAGCAGCCAATGGTGTTGATGGTGTAGCAAGTGCCAATTGGGATGTAGATAAAAAGAAGATTGATGTTTCTTTTGATGATACAAAAACGGATGCAATGGCAATTCATAAGGCCATAGCGGCATCTGGTTATGATACCGAAAAAATAGCGGGTAGCGAAGAGGCTTACAAGGGTTTACCGGGTTGTTGTCAATACGACCACGAAATGGCAATGAATCAGTCTGGTGAAGCTAAAGGTGATGATCATTCGGGTCATGATCATTAATTTTCATATGTCTTTGATAAAAAGGATGGTAGTGTCCACTAAAAAACAAAAGCCTTATAAGTTGTTTGCTTATAAGGCTTTTTGCGGAGAAAGAGGGATTACTCGTTTCACTCTTGATCCCAAAGGGGAGAAGCCTACAAGCAAAACGCACCACTTCGCGATACTTTTTTATTCACCTTCATTATGGAAAGCAAGCTTCCGTCATTTCAGTAAATAAAAAAACGCCTCACCTTTCGGTGAAGCGTTTTGCTTGCGGAGAAAGAGGGATTCGAACCCCCGGAGGTGTGACCCTCAACAGTTTTCAAGACTGCCGCATTCGACCACTCTGCCATTTCTCCTTTAGCGGATGCAAATATACAAGGCTTTTTTGTTTTCTGAAAAGAATTTTTTAAAAATACTAACCCAATATAGGGATGGGTTTTTTATCATCCCCAATAGCTACAAATGTAAAATAGCCCGTAACTACATTTTCACGCTTATTACTGTACATATCCTCCATAAAAATGTCCACTTTCACAACACAACTGGTTCTTCCCACTTTGTCTACACGGGCTACTAATTCTACAATGGTTCCTTGTGGGATGGGTTTGGTGAAATCTATCTTTTCGGTAGAAACCGTCACTACTTTTTTTCTACTGAAACGCGTAGCACAAATAAATGATGCTTCGTCCATCATATGTAGGGTAGTCCCTCCAAACAGAGTGTCGTAATGGTTGGTTGTGTTAGGGAAAACCGCTTTAAAAATTCGAGTTTCACTTTTTTCAATTTGCGCATCTATAGTAAGCATAATGTTTCTTTTTGGCACTATTAAAATATTCGATGGTTTTTTCTGAAAACCATCACTAGGGATATGTATTTTTGCAGGGTAAAGTTAAGGGAATTACCATGGCATCAGAAATCATAGAAAAGTTAAAATGGCGATATGCTTGTAAAAAGTTTGATTCATCCAGAAAACTATCTGAAGATCAAGTACAGGTATTAAAAGATGCGTTCAATCTTACAGCTACTTCGTACGGGTTGCAACCATTAAAAATGTTGGTGATTTCCAATTCGGAAATCAAAAAAGAATTAGTGCCTATGTCTATGAATCAGGAGCAAGTAAAAGATGCTTCCCATGTATTGGTGATTTGTAGGGAAACTTCTATTTCTTCAGATTATATAAAAGGTCATTTCAATAGGGTAGAGGACATACGAAACACCCCTCGTGAGATATTGGACCCTTTTCAGGATTATTTACTTTCTTCCTTTGCAGACAAACAACCTGAAGAGATTACACTTTGGGTGTCTAAACAGGCCTATTTGGCACTTGGGAACTTGCTGACTGTTTGTGCTTTAGAAGGAATTGATGCTTGCCCCATGGAAGGTTTTGAACCTAAAGAATACGATGAACTTCTTGGATTAGATGCTAGAGGATTGGCCTCAGTATTGGTTCTTCCTGTAGGATATCGTGCTAATGATGATCTTTTTTCTGAATTAAAAAAAGTACGTCGTGGGGTAGCTGAGGTTGTTATTGAAATGAACTAAAAGCTATTTACATTATTTTTGGGTAGCTTCTACATTTTCCCAAGTACTCCAAACCAAAGCAAGCAATCGTTTAAATTCTGTAGAATCTTGGCTTTGTTCCAGCGTATCGAATATCGAGTGAAGCTCCCCACGTAAATCGGGATATTTATTTACTATAGGAACCAGGCTGTCCCAAGCTTGTGAATGCGCATAAAAAGCTAGTTCAAAGGTTTCTGGGCAGTTACCAAAATCCATCCCTCGCAGTCGTTGGGTATAGTTGGTAATGATTTTACCCAATGAAATGGTTTCAGACGCGTGGTTTCGTTCCGTACCATAAGCTTCATCCTCTTTTAAGATACGTTCCATACAGGCTGATGGAGATTCGCTTACCAGTTCAGTAACGGTCTTTTCTTTGGAGTCCTTACATGAAATAACAACCCCCAAAACAATGCATAGAAAAAATATAAAAGATGCTTTCATTATATGGTGTCTGAAGCTATAAGATACGAAAAACCCCTGTCTTTTGGGTTTTAAAGCCTTTCAAACCTATATTTTGTTAGTTTCCATTGATTGACATCCTGTTCAAAACAAGATGCTCCAGGGATGGTTCTATGAGTCTTTATAAATTCAAAGCCAGTTTTCGGTAATGTCCTATTGGGTGCTGGATTTAGGGCATAGGGTTCACAATACAATACTTCCAGTTCAAAATTCTGAAAGAAGAAGGGAAGGGACTTTTTCACTAGTTCTATACCCATCCCTTTTTTGCGGTTCACAGCTTTCCAAAGGTGAAGGTGCATATGGGCTTTTTTTCCGAATTCAATTTGGTTGATATTGCAATGCCCCACGGCTTTTCCATTGATCTCCCAAATAAGGGCATAATTCTCTTTGGTTTTATAATTGAAGGCGATCTGTTGGGTGAGCATTTCGGTAATACTTTTCCTTGTTGGGAGTTTGTCCAGGTCCACACCCATGCCAACCATAAAATCTGGATCAGATAAGAGCCAATAATCTGCAATACGGGAAATGTCTGCTATTTCTATTTCTCGAACATTAATTTTCATGGGTATCTGACATTGTTTTTAACGAAATCAAACCAAAAATAGGTCCCAGAACTAAAATTAAATAAATAGTGCTGGAATCTGTCATTGCTACCAAATTATTCATGAGTTGAATGCTAACGATGGTTATGGCAAACCCAATACAATTTACAATCGTGAGTGCAGTACCTTTTACTTCAGGAGAGGCATTATGTGCTACGAGGGTTGAGAAAAGGGGGGAATCTGCAATCACTACCATTCCCCAAAATAGAAGATAGCCAATAAACAATATTTCTGAATTTATAATGAAAAGCAATGGAAACAGGAGGCAACAGATGCCAGATAGTAGCAGTGCTGTAAATGCAGTTCTTTTTGTCCCGAATCTTTCTGATAGAAAACCACCAAGAACACAGGCCAATCCTCCAATAGCGATAATAAGGAACGACCATATTGGAATATTCAATGTAATTTGAGGATGAAAACTAGTATATGCCTTTAGCATGACAGGAACAAAAGCCCAAAAGGCATACAGTTCCCACATATGTCCAAAATACCCAAAAGCGGCACTACGGAATCCTTTATTTTGAAACACCTTAAAAAAAGCTGAAAATTGTAGGGTCAACCCTTCTTTTCGGTAGGGACCATTGGGAACTAGGCTTATCATGAGAATGCCGCCTAATACCGCTAACACAGAAGTAGCAAACAGCACAGACTTCCAGGGAAGGGAAGACCCAATGATTCCTTTTAGAAAATGCGGAAATGCAGTCCCAATAACCAAAGCCCCAACTAAGAAACCGAGAGATTTCCCCAATCCCTTTTCGTAATAGTCAGTTGCTATTTTCATACCCACGGGATAAATCCCAGCTAGAAAAAAACCTGTAAAAAAACGAAGTAAGAGCAAGCTAGTTAACGTATTTCCCTCCCAAACAATACCAAGATTAAAAATAGCTCCCAGCAATGCACTTACCATAAAGACTTTAGACGGCGAATACCGATCTGCTATGGTAAGCATAGCAAAAATGAGGGTTCCGGTTATGAAACCAAACTGAACAGCGGCTGTTAAATGTCCTAAAGAATCCTGACTAAGATTAAAATGAGTTGCTAGATCATCCATGACCCCGTTGCCGGCAAACCAAAGTGAGGTACAGCAAAACTGCGAAAAGACAATGATGGGAAGTATGAATTTAGACCGATTCACCTATGGTTTTATACTGGAAATAATCTTGATTGTGAATGTACGTCAATAAATAATGCACTGCAATTTATAAAATTATGATTTCGATGCTTTTTTAGCTTTTACTCTAATCATTACATTACCAATTACCATGACAAGACTACTACATACCCATAACCAATAACCGAGTCGATATTCGGTAATTTCACCATAGTGCCCAGCTTCGGTGGTTATGATTTTATTGAACAATAAAAATGAAATAGCAATTAAAAATGCAATTGAGCTTAGCGCCAAAGATGTTTTATTCTTTCCAATAAAAAGCCATGAGAAAAATAAAAAAGGATTGGCTAACCAACACAGAACAGCTCCACCCGCATATATCCCAATAATTCCCGAAATAAAAACTGCCATGGAATCGCCACAGGAATTACCAGTACAGTAGCATTTTTGCGTAAGGGCAACTACAAATAGTCCTATAGAAAGAAGCAAAGCAAACCTTTTGGTTTTGGTTAGATTCATAGTTGAGTATTATTGTTTTTTTAAAATTACACAAATATTTATCAATAAATACTGGATGATGAATACCTAGAAGGTTCAATTAAAAATACATTGCACCCTACTCACGCAACCCTTATCTTTGCCTAACGTCTTAATGGCGTAAAAGAACCCCGTAACGTAAGAAATTGCTATGCCCGGATTTGAAGCCTTTGGAGAAGAAGAAAGAAAACAAGTAAACGATGTACTGGAAAGTGGCGTACTCATGCGCTACGGTTTTGATGGTATGCGAAATGGCCATTGGAAAGCTAAAGAATTTGAAACAGCTTTTGCAGCCCGCATGCAAAGTGAATATTGCCAATTGGTATCCAGTGGTACTTCGGCATTGACAGTAGCATTGGCATCAGCAGGAATAGGAGCTGGAGATGAGGTGATTATGCCTACGTTTACCTTTGTGGCTAGCTTTGAGTCCATCATGATGTTGGGTGCTGTTCCCGTATTGGTAGATGTAGATGATACATTAACTTTAGATCCTGCAGCAGTAGTTGCAGCGATTACCCCTAAAACCAAATGTGTCATGCCAGTACATATGTGTGGTTCCATGGCAGATTTAGAAGCATTAAAAGCTATTTGTGATGAACACAATTTGATTCTTTTAGAAGATGCCTGCCAAGCCATTGGCGGAACCTACAAAGGACAACCTTTGGGGAGCTACGGAGATTTAGGGTGCTTTTCTTTTGATTATGTAAAAACCATTACCTGTGGAGAAGGTGGGGGAATCATTACCAATAACCAGCAATTTGCTATTAATGCAGACCAATACCAAGATCATGGACACGACCATGTTGGTAATGATCGTGGTGCCGAAACCCATCCTACCTTAGGGTACAATTTTCGTATTTCTGAATTGAATGCCGCTGTAGGATTGGCCCAATTGGGGAAATTAGATGCTATACTGGCCAAGCAAAAAGAACACTTTACCATTGTTAGAGAGGCTTTGTCTAAAGTAAACGGAGTTACATTTAGACGTGTACCCGAAGGAGGAGAGGAGAATTATTCTTTTCTAAATTTCTTTTTACCTACGGTAGAGTTAACCCAAAAAGCTCATAAAGCTTTAGGAGAAGCAGGGGTAGAGGCCTGTTTTTATTGGTTCAATAATAATTGGCACTATATAAATGGATGGGGACACCTCAAGAATCTAAATTCTTTGGGGAGACTTCCTGTGGAGATCCAAAACCAAATCCAAGATTTAAATGAGGCAGACTTTTCGGCCAGTGATGTATGGATAGGACGCACCATCTCTTCGTTGGTGAAAATAGGTTGGTCTGAAGATGAGGTTCGTCAACGGGCAGCAACCATGGCCCATGTCATTTCAGAAGTACTTAAAAAGGAATATAGTCTGTAATCTCCAGTCCGTAACCAATCATTCCTACCCGCTTACCTTGTTCTTTATTCGAAACCAATCGAATTTTGTGGATATTTAGGTCATGAAGAATCTGTGCCCCAATTCCAAAGTCTTTGGTGTCCATTTCAATTCTGGGTGCTTTTACTACAGCATCGCCATCCTGCAGTTCCCTAAGTTGTGATAATCGATTTAATAAATTAAGGGATTGACTTTGCTGATTGATAAACACAATAGCTCCTTTTCCTTCAGCATTGATGGCACGGAACATGTCGTCCAGTTTTTTATCGGCATTATTGGTAAGGGTCCCAAGAATGTCATTATTCACCAAAGTTGAATTTACACGTACCGGAACAGCTTCGTCCCGTGACCAACTTCCTTTGGTCAGGGCAATGTGAACTTGGTCGTTGGTAGTTTGTTTGTATGCTCGTAAGCGAAAAGCTCCAAATTTGGTATTAATATCAAAATCCTCTTTTTTCTCGATCAAGGAATCGTGTTCCATACGGTAAGCCACAAGGTCCTCGATGGAAATTAATTTGAGATCAAATTTTTTGGCAACACCTACCAATTGCGGAAGTCGTGCCATGGTTCCATCCTCATTCAGAATTTCCACTAAAATTCCTGCGGGCTGTAAACCAGCTAATCGTGCCAAATCTATTGCAGCCTCTGTATGCCCAGTTCTACGTAGTACGCCACCTTCTTTAGCTTTTAGAGGAAAAATATGGCCAGGACGGCCCAAATCTTCTGCACGGGTATCACCATGTACCAATGCTTGTATGGTTTTGGCACGGTCATGTACAGATATCCCTGTGGTACAGCCATGGCCAATAAGATCTACAGATACAGTGAATTGGGTATGGTGTAACACGGTATTGTTTTCTACCATCATGTTCAATTGCAATTCGTCGCAACGCTGCTCGGTAAGCGGAGCACAGATTAAACCACGTCCATGAGTTGCCATGAAATTAATCATTTCTGGAGTTACCTTCTCGGCTGCTGCAATGAAATCACCTTCGTTTTCACGGTTTTCATCGTCTACAACAATGACCACCTTGCCTAGTTTAATGTCTTCAATGGCTTCTTCAATGGTATTCAATTGAATGGAGGTGCTATTTTCGGTAGAAATCATAATCACTTTTTAGATGGTGCAAAGATAGGGAATGTATGGTATTGAGCTAATTGATTTATGGGCTAAGAATATATGTTTTATAAAAGTGCTTCCAATTCTTCTTTGTGATATCCTTTCAATTTTAATTCCCGGATAATTGCCTTCCGTACATCTTCAGAATAATTGTATTTCTCAGGATTACGCAGCATATCCTTAAGCTGTTCTTCACTTTTGGACAATACCAATGCTTTTTCGTGCTGGGTAAGAATGATGAGTTCTTCTTCATCAATAGCCGTTTCATCTTTTTTCTTTTTGAAAACATTGAAACGCTGTAAAAAGGAATCCATATCAAAAATCCCTTGATCGGTAGTAGCGCGATACGTTAGCCAAACACCCAAGGGAAGCATGATGGCAGTACTTAGCCAACTTGCAATAAATGGATGCATGGTGCCATCTTCAGCACTGTTTTTAGCAAAAATTCCAATAAAGTGATAGGTAAGAAACAAGAGCACGGCTACTACCATGGGAAGTCCCATTCCTCCTTTTCTAATAATAGCACCTAACGGAGCCCCTACAAAGAATAATATAATACAGGCAATGGCTAACGCAAACTTTTCATGAAAGGCAATCTCATGCTTGTTGAGACGCTTTATTTTTTGTTTGAACTGTGATTTTTTGGCATCGACAGATTTCAATGAACCACGAACATTGTCAATGGCAGTACTTAGTATTTTGGCTTGTCGTTGATTGTTGAAAATATCCAAGACTTCTACGACCGAACTGTCTTTTTGGTACTTGCGTATGGTCGAATCTTTTTTCTTGGGTAGCCCCATGCGGTAATACATGTCTACCGAAAACTGATCGATATTCTTCGAAAACTCATCAGATAATTTATCAATCTCAGTAACTAGCTCACTTGCTTTGTACATATTGTGATTACTCAATTGATTATCCTTGTTAATATCTGCATCATTGAGTTTGGTAAGATCGATATTGATGGTATATTGCTCAAAATAGCTTTTTGCAAAAGGATGATTACGCTGCTTAATCACATTGTTTAGCTGAATATCTTCATAATAGTTTCCATCCTTCAAAATGAGCGATAGGGTATTACTGCCTTTTTTACTGGCAAGTTCCCCTTCCTTGGCAATGATTACTGTAGAATTCTTAGATCGCCGTTTTGGATTTTTCTGATGAATAACAACATTCCTTAAATATTGTTCATTATCGCCATATTTTTCAGACACCTTGATATTAAAGTCATCTCCAATACTACTGAACTGACCTTCTACAATGGCCATGGATGGACTTACTTGAGCAATGTTTCTACGAAGATTCTGCCATTTGTATTCTGAGTATGGAATTACGTTGTTTGCAAAGAAAAAGGCCAAAATTGCCAATCCCAAAATGAAATAGGTGAGACTTCGCATAGCCCGTTGCAAAGAAATTCCTGTGGACTTCATGGCTGCGAATTCATACTTTTCAGAAAAACTACCAAACACCATGAGAGAAGTTACCAATATGGTTAAAGGTAACACCAAAGGAATAAGCCTTGGCGAAACATACCAGAGGAACTTAAGAACAATCCATATATCTAAATCTTTGCCCGCTAATTCAGATATATACAACCATATGGTCTGAAGGACAAAAATGAACATTAAAATAATGAAGACGCTAAGAAACGTCTTCAAAAAGGCCACTAATATGTACCGATCTAGTATTTTCAAAAAGACTCTTTGTTAGTCCAAACGATTGATATAATATCCATCTTTTTCGAACTTTCCTTGGTCAAAGGTAAAAAGTGTTTCCGACAATGGCTGATTGGTTTTAAAAGAATTAACAGTAAGGGTATATTTTGTGCCGTTGGCATCGGTTTGGATCAGTCTATAAATGTGCTTTGTTTGTACATCTACACCCAGCAATATATCCTTGATTTCAGCTTTAGAATCAATAGGAACTAATTTCACATACTGAATTTTTCGTCCTTTTACATTTTGTACAATGTCCATTTTGGAAGTATATCCTTTCTGGTAGAAAGTAAGCAGTTTAGAAGGTGTAATTTCCTTATCTTCTTGAGCATTAAATGCTGATATGGTTACCTCTTCATCTTCAGGAACAATGGTATAAATATTACGACCATCAAACATACGGGTAGTACCTAGCATATTTAAAAGATATTGTTCTCCTTTAATGGTTACATTGCCACGGGTATCTTGGTTTACCCCTTCTTTCTCATTGTTCAGATTCCATTTAAAATCGATGACAATGTTGTCGTAGCTCTTTACTTTTGTCGAAACCTCATTAAGCAATGTCTTAGCATTTTGCGCTTGTGCCAAAGAAACGCAGCCTAGAATCATTACTAAAAAAATTACTTTTTTCATCTTACAAATCGTTGTTTTCGTTGTCTAAAAGTTGGTTTAATGCCTCAATAGTTGGAACGAGTACTTGTCTAGCTTTACTCCCCTCAAAAGGGCCCACAATACCTGCAGCTTCTAATTGATCAATCAATCTTCCTGCACGGTTGTATCCCAGTTTTAATTTACGCTGCAAAAGTGAGGCAGAACCCTGCTGGGCAATAACCAGCACTTCGGCGGCTTGACGGAACAAACTATCGCGTTCTTCCACACTTATATCAATAGTTGTGCCACCTTCTTCGCTTACATATTCTGGTAATAGATGTGCATCGGGATAGGCCTTCTGAGAGCCAATATATTCAGTTATGTCAGCAACTTCTGGGGTATCCACAAAAGCACACTGAATTCTTGTTAAATCATTTCCTTGGGTGTACAGCATATCTCCACGCCCAATAAGTTGATCGGCACCAGAGGCGTCCAAAATGGTTCTGGAATCAATCTTACTAGTTACCCTAAAGGCAATACGGGCAGGGAAGTTAGCTTTAATAATACCTGTAATTACATTTACAGATGGACGCTGTGTTGCAATGATTAAGTGAATCCCAATAGCTCTAGCCAATTGGGCTAGACGGGCTATAGGTGTTTCTACTTCTTTTCCTGCTGTCATGATAAGATCAGCAAACTCGTCTATAACCAAAACAATATAGGGAAGGAACTTATGTCCATCATGAGGATTCAGTTTTCGGGCCTTGAACTTTGTATTGTATTCTTTGATATTCCGACACATGGCATCTTTAAGCAAGTCGTAACGGGCATCCATTTCAATACAAAGGGAATTGAGTGTATTAATTACCTTATTGGTATCGGTAATAATGGCTTCATCGGTATCAGGAAGTTTAGCCAAATAATGTCTTTCAATCTTGTTGAATAGTGTAAGCTCTACTTTTTTAGGATCTACCAAAACGAACTTAACTTCGGCTGGGTGCTTTTTATACAATAGGGAAGTAAGGATAGCATTCAACCCAACAGATTTTCCTTGCCCAGTAGCTCCCGCCATTAACAAGTGTGGCATTTTGGCTAGGTCTACTACAAAAGTCTCATTACTAATGGTTTTTCCCAGGGTTAGAGGAAGCTCCATTTCGGCATTCTGAAATTTAGGGGATGCAATGGCAGATCGCATTGATACAATCTGAGGGTTTTTATTAGGAACTTCAATCCCAATGGTCCCTCTACCCGGGATAGGTGCAATAATCCTAATTCCTAATGCTGATAGCGATAAAGCAATATCATCTTCTAGGTTTTTAATTTTTGAAATACGAACACCAGCTTCAGGAACAATTTCATAGAGGGTCACCGTAGGACCTACGGTTGCTTTTATATTGGAAATACCAATTTTGTAGTTATTCAGAGTTTCTACAATACGATTTTTATTTGCTTCCAGCTCTTCCTGATTAATGGTGATGCCCTGTCCACCGCTATAATCTTTGAGTAATTTGAGGGTTGGAAATTTGAAATTTCCCAACTCTAAAGTGGGGTCAAACTCCCCAAAATCATCTACTAATTTTTTGGAAAGATTTTCAGTAATTTCTTCTTCTTGAGGAGCTGCCTCTACTTCCATAGCAACATCTACCTCTGGGTTGCTCTTTTTGGGTTCTTCAGAAATTGTCTTTAAGGTAGGTTCTGGTATGATTTCTTCCTCAACAATGGGAGACAGGTCCATCTCCACTCCTTGGGTAGGTGTTGCTAAGGTGTCAATCACGTCTTTTTCATAATCGGTGGGTTCTACAGTACTTTCTTCAGCAGCGGTGCTTTCTGAATTAAAATCATCTTGTATTTCCTTTTTGGTCTTTTTAAGTGCAGCTGAAACTTTTTCTGGTGTCATTTTAAGACGGACCACCATATAAATAATTGCTAGGAAGGCCATTAGAAGAATAGCGCCAACAAGGCCTATATAATCTTGTAGTAAGTCATTAATTTCGTATCCTATGACACCACTGAAAATGGTTTTTTCCACTCCAAAAAAGCCAAAAAAGACCGATAGCCATACAGTAGTCAATAATCCCCAAAACCAGAATTTAAGAAGCTGTTTCTTCGCAAAATCGAAGAAAAAGTAAATACCCGTAATCCCAATTAGAAAAGCAATGATAAAGGCCGAAATCCCAAATCCATTGCCAATAAAAAACTCTGAAAGATCTCTACCTACAGAGGATAACCAATTTTGGGCATCTCTCCTCTCTTCCTAGTTCACCCACCATACTTTGGTCTGCCTGCCAAGTAAAGAAGTAAGAGATAAATGAAAAGAGTAGGGCGAGTCCAAAAAAGAAAAGCGCGCACCCCAAAATGATTTTTTGCTGCCTAGATAGGCTAAGAGATAATTTTTTTCTAGGAGTTTTGGATGTTTTTTTTCTTGCCGTCTTTTTTTTAGCCATAGTTGGTTGTCGTTACACAAAAGTACAAATTGTAAACGTTTGAATCTACATAAAATTTTGCAGTTTTCGACGCTAGAATTTTGGAATGTAAATTAGACAACCCACAATAACAGCAGCTATAGCTGCATAGAACACCGCTCCTGCTGCTACATCCTTGATATATCCTATTTTATTATGAAAATCTGGATGCACAAAATTGGCAATTTCTTCGGCAGCGGTATTTAGCCCTTCAATACTCATGACCAAACCAATGGCCAGGGTTTGAAAAATCCATTCAGAAGTTGAAATTTCGAAATAAAAACCTGCAATGGTCATTAAGATAGCAATGGCAGCTTGAACTTGAATGCTGGCCTCATTCTTTAAAAGCATCCAAGCTCCTTTGGTGGCATATTTAAAGCCAAGTAGTCTTTTAACAAGGAAGGATTTCTTCTTCACAATCCAATGGAAATCAAATTAAGCCGCAAAGGTAGTGTATTGTAGTGATAACATCCTAACAAAACAAAAGAGGCTGCTCCTAGGAGCAGCCTCATCGATTTGAAACTTAACAAATAACTTAACCTAAAGTTTTTGCATTAATTACAGTCGACAATGTCATTGGGTGTAAATCCGTTACAGAATAAGAAACACTCATTATACATGGTCAGCACAGTACCCGGCAAATTCCACACAAATTGGCTCATAAGGTGAATTCGCACAATCAGCACATTCTTCAACACAGTCTACAAAATCAGCCTCTGTAAAACCATCACATTCTGCATAACATGCATTGTAATAAGTAAGGATGGTACTACCAACTTCTACACAAACAGGATCGAACACATCTGAACAATCACATTCGTTCTGGCAGTTGGGTGTGCATCCATTCTATTTCATTGCAACAATCTGGGTTGTCATTGATGCATACTCGAAGATAGTCGTAATCAAATCCACTAGGCTCGAAAGCGATTGTTAATGGAAGTCTCTGCCAACTGAAAGAATCCGATAAAAACATCATCCCTAACATACAGATCGAAGAAGTCATTGCCTGGATTTACATATTCAAAATCGATCGTGATCACATAACCACCAGCAGGATTACATTCACCTACATCTACCGTTAAATTGGTGATGGCACATTCTCCGCCTCCACAATCTGGAGTTTCCCAATCTATAGTAGTACAGCAGTTTGGATTGTCATTAATACATACGGTTACACCATCAAAACCAGTTCCATTGGTTTCAAATTCTAGTGTAAGTGGTAAACTGGATAATGGATAGTTTCCAAGGAGATCCCCGTTCAAGGCGAATACATCGAACGTATCATTGGTAGCATTAACAGTTTCGAAGTTTATAGTAACTGTATATGTATTTCCAGCTGGGTTACAATCACCTACTTCTACAACAACGTTAGTAATTTCGCAAACATCTACAGGACAATCTACAAAGTCATTTGGCGTATATCCTTCACAAAGGGCCAAACATTCGTTATCAAACTCAATAATATTTCCAGCTGGCGTTTCCACACATACAGGATCTATTTCTGAAGGACAGTCGCAGTCACTTGGACAGTCTACAAAATCGTTTGGTGTAAATCCTTCACATAGAGCCAGACATTCATTATCGAATTGAATGATGGTTCCATTTCCACTCATTACACACACAGGATCTATTTCGGCTGGACAATCACAATCATTTTCACAATCTATAAAGTCTTCTTCTGTAAACCCTTCACATTCGGCATGACAAGCATTTGGGAAGGTAAGAACAACCGTACCCTGTGGAGTTTCTATTTCTACACAAACTGGATCGTATTCATCGGTACATACACAAGGGTCGAAATTACATGTTTCTAGTAGGGCAATAAACTCTGCTTCATTATTTATAGTGATTATTTCGGTTCCATTGGTTTGCGGGTTGTACCATATAACATCGAACGGGAATTCTATACCCACAATATACAGTTCGGGTGTAGAATTGATGATAACCGTTACCAATTCACCCAAATTATTGACCGTTACAGTGGCTCCGTTATTATAGATTAAGGTGATGGGATAAACGAAATCGAAACAAAAATCGATGACGAGATTTCCTGTAGGATTTGCATCGTCTGTAAAAACACCATTGTCGTTAAAATGTGTTTCTAATTGTGAAATTGCATTTTGCACAGATTCACTTTCCTGAACATTTTGAGGGGGTGTAATAGATTCATCATTGGTACAGGCCACAAAGGCTAGTGAGAGCAGGCAAGCGGCAAGAAATATTTTAAAATGCTTCATTTTCATAGGTTTAAGGTTAATAGTGGGTGCACATTCTTTGCGATTAATCTACCATACGACACTTCAGGTTTAAAAAACCCTACCCGGAAATAAATTTATTTTTTACATAGCTTTGGCCATACCTTTTTTTGAAAAGCGACTAGTGTACTTATGCTCAAAGAACTGGAAAAAATATGTAAACCAACCGTTTTTGAAAACATTTTCAGGGCTTACTCCAATGACCTGAAACAATTTCTGTTTTTTAAAACTCAAGATTTAGATCTTGCCCAAGACATCTTACAGGAGACGTTCGTGAAATTGTGGGAAAACTGCAATCGAGTTACCTACAGTAAGGTAAAAGGATATTTGTTTACCACAGCCAACAACCAATTTCTTAATCATACAAAGCATAAAAAAGTAGTTAGGAATTACCAAAAATCTTCCATAGCGAAAAGCAATTCAGAATCACCGGAATTTATACTATTGGAGAAAGAGTTTCTGGAAAAGATTGAGCGAACCATTGAAAACTTACCCGAAACCCAGAAAGAAGTTTTTTTGCTGAATAGAATAGAAAAGAAAAAGTATGCAGAAATAAGTGAAATGCTGGGAATATCTGTAAAAGCTGTGGAAAAGAGAATGCATCAGGCACTTAAAACCATGCGAGAGAAAATTGGTAGGGTATAATTATATGAGCTGTGAGCATATAAAAATTAATAAACGGTAGGGTTTTTTAAACCTGAAGTGTCGTATTAAAGATATTGTATGGAAAAGTCTAATTTAAATACCGAACAAGAGACCTATTTGGCTCAGTGGATGGAAGGTGATCTAAGTGATGCGGAACTGGCAAAGTATGTTCCAGAGGAAGATATCACCTTTTATAAGAAACTTCGATTGGGGACCGAAGTATTGCGTCCTCTTGAGGACACTACATTTACGTCCATTCAAAACAAGATAGTTGCAAATAAGAAGTCCAAGTCTTCCCGCAAAAGAAATTTGCAGAGGAGTATTGCTGTTGCTGCTTCTCTAGTTCTTTTTGTTACCAGTTACTTCTTTTTGCAAGATCATATGGTTACGATAGACACTTCCTTTTCTGAGCAAAAAACCATTCAGTTATTGGATGGCTCAGAAGTCATGCTAAATGCAAAGACTCAAGTGAGTTACAATGAAAAGGAATGGATTGAAAACAGGGAATTGCAGTTGGATGGTGAAGCCTACTTTAAAGTGAAAAAAGGGAATACGTTTGCAGTGGTTACCTCCAATGGTACCGTAGAAGTTTTAGGAACAGAATTCAATGTAAAGACCACATTGGATTATTTTGAAGTAACTTGCTACGAGGGAAAAGTAGAAGTAAGCAATGATGATAGCTCTCAAATACTTTTACCGGGGATGACCCTTAGAAGGATTAATGGAGATCCGGTGGAAGAGGGTACCTCATTACAGAAACAACCCAGTTGGATTTATGGAGAAAGTACTTTTAAGAGTGTACCCCTGAAGTATGTTATTGCTGAATTGGAAAATCAATATTCCCTTACTTTTGATACAACGGCTATTGATGATAACTTGAGTTTTACTGGAAGTTTTGGCCATGACAATAAAAATGTAGCCCTATCAACCGTATTTAACGCCATGCGAATGGAGTACAGTTACAATGACCAAAAAGTTATTGTACTTCGACCCTATGAATAAAAGAAATACGTTCATTTGGATTGTAATCCTGTTTTTTCCCTTCATAGCAACCTTTTCTCAGGAAGAGGTTGCTTTTCAGGTTCAATTTAATGAAGTCCCTGTTTCTGAAGCATTATTAAAACTTGAGGAAATATACGAGGTTCGTTTTTCCTATCAGGACGACCTTGTCACGGACAAAGTAATTACCCTTTTACCCAAAGAAAGAACACTGGAAGACGTCTTGAATTCTCTAGAAACCGAACTGGGTATTCGTTTCAAAATGATTGATGAACGCTATATTTCGGTGTATACTGATGACTCTTCTTTGGAGGAAATTCAACAATTGGAAGATGTCATTGTAACTGGATACCTTACCAAAGGGATTAATAAAAGCAGAGACGGAACGTTTTCCATTCGCCCTAAAGAACTCGGTGTACTCTCTGGACTTACAGAAGCTGATGTCTTAGAGAGTATTCAGCAGTTGCCAGGGGTAATTAGTCCTAATGAGACCGCAACTGGCTTCAATGTAAGAGGGGGTAGGGCCGATCAGAATCGAATTCTATGGGATGGTATTAATGTATACCATAAAGGACATTTGTTCGGAATGATTTCTGCCTTTAATCCCAATCGTATTGACGGTGTGGTATTTCATAATAAAGGAACCCACCCCCGCTATGGAGAACGTTTGTCCAGTGTGGTATCTATAAGTTCTCAGAATACAATTGCAAAAAAGCTTACGGCTGGCATTGGGGTTAATGGGCTAGGGGCAGATGCCTACATGGGTATTCCTGTTATAAAAGACAAATTGGACATACAGGCTGGAGTACGCAGAAGTTATGATGAGGTACTCCAATCGTTTACGTTTGATAAAATGGCTGATAAAGTGTTTCAAAGCACAAAAATCACCAATACAGAGAACACCAATAATGATTTCTTCTTTTTGGATTATAATGTAAAGGTCAATTACAAGCTTAATGACAAACATAGTTTTCATTTCAGCACTATTCAGATTGATAATAACTTAGATTATTTGGTTCAGGATACAGAAGACGGGACTACTTTAAATGATGTGTTGAAGATTAGTAATGAGGGATATGGAATGTCTTGGAAAGCACTATGGAGCAAAAAAATGTGGCAGGAAGTATCGGCAACATTATCAAAATATCGATTTACGTATAATTTCTTAGAAGCCAACGCTACAGAGCAAGTGTCAGATTTTGAAAAGAAAAATGTCATCTTCGATTCTGGAGTTTCTACAGAATTTTTCATTGAAACCAAAGATGATCAACTCTTTTCGGTAGGATATCAATACTCTTTAAAAGATGTGAGCTATGCTTTTTTGGAAACTGCACAGCTCTCTTTTGTGTTGGATAGTGATAAAACCATAGAGAACACCCATTCGGTTTTTGGAAATTATCAATACCGAAATCCAGGTCTTTTTGATATTGCCTTGGGGGCTAGGGTGAGTTATTTTCAGAACTTGGATACTTTCCGTGTAGAACCGCGTATTTTTATCTATAAAGATCTATTTAAAAATGTAAGACTTCAGGTTTCTGCAGAAATTAAAAATCAGATTATTAGTGAGATTGATGAAACCGTTTTGAGTGATCTTTCTTTGGAAAACCGACTTTGGCGTTTGGCAGATGGAGGAACCTTCCCAATTATTAACAGCCATCAAATCTCAGCTGGTTTTGTGTACAATAACAAAGGCTGGAGTTTTGATATGGATACTTATTACAAGAGGATTGATGGCCTTACCGCTTTGGCATTGGGTTTTCTGAATCCTTTGGATAGTCAGTTTCATATAGGGAAGCAAAAAATAATTGGGGCCGATTTTTATCTAAAAAAGGGGTTTGGTCGTTTAAATACTTGGTTAAGTTATTCCATTAACAAAGTAAAAAGCAAATACAGAGGACTTAATGACGAAGATTACTTTACTGCAAGCAACAGTATTCGGCACAATATTACAGCTTCTACTTCTTACAAATATAAGGGATTTCAGGTTGCACTGGGCTGGAATTGGCATACAGGAAGACCTTTTACCGAAGCATTGATAGAACCACAAAGTGGTGATTTGTTCTTTCAAAGAATCAATACGGAGCGTTTACCAATTTACCATCGATTGGACCTTTCTTCTACCTATGAGTTTCGGTTTTCGAAAAAGAACCAATTAATGGGCAAGATTGGTTTTTCCATCCGTAACCTGTACGATAAGAAAAACTATTTGAGTCGGGAATATTTTGGTAATAACAACTTAAACAACCCTATTACAGTGGTTGATAAATTTTCTTTGGGATTCACCCCCAACTTTTTAGTACGGGTCTATTGGTAAACTTATGATAAGGCACTTAAGGCTGCCTCATAATTAGGTTCTTGACCAATTTCGGGAACTTGTTCGGTATAAAGGACCTTGTTGTTTTCGTCTAATACAATGACCACTCTGGAATGCAATCCTGTAAAAGCACTTTTAGTGATTTCCAATCCATAATCTTTCCCGAAGCTTCCATTATTGAAATCGCTCAGCATTTCTAAATTTTCAATTCCTTCAGCAGCACAAAAACGCGCCTGTGCAAATGGGAGGTCCCTAGAGATGCAAAGTACCTGAGTGTTTTCTAAACCAGCAGCAGCTTCATTAAATTTTCTTGAAGACGCTGCACAAACCCCTGTGTCAACACTAGGGAAAATGTTTAGCACCTTTCGCATTCCATCATAATCTGAAAGGGATTTGGAAGATAAATCTGTTGCGGTTAAGATAAAACCGGGAGCTTTAACCCCTATTGCTGGTAAGTTTCCTATTGTTTTTGCTGGATTTCCTCCTAATGTAATATCTGCCATGATTGTAAGATTTGATTTTTGGAATCTAAAATTACGATTAAGTATTTGTTTAATTGCAAAGGTTTTCTGAAAAAAAACACCCCCTCTTGAACAGGAGGGGGTGTGCTTAACCTAACTTAAAAAATAAACTAATTTATGACGTAATTAGTTTAAATGTTGTGATAAATAAGTAGCAACACCTTCACGGTCAGCGTTCATGGCGGTAGCACCTTCCTGCCAATTGGCTGGACATACTTCACCATTTTTCTGAACGTGGGTATATGCATCTATTAAACGGATAAATTCCTGAACATTTCTTCCTAATGGCATGTGGTTTACACTTTCGTGGAAAACTGTTCCCTGCTCATCTATAAGGTAAGTGGCACGGTAAGTAACGTTATCTCCTTCTACAAGAACAGTTCCGGTTTCTTCATCATAACGTTCATCAGTAATGTCCAAGATTCCAAGTTGTGAAGAAAGGTTTCGGTTACTATCGGCAATAATGGAATAGTTTACACCTTCAATACCACCCATATTTTTAGGAGTGTTTAACCATGCAAAATGAACTTCTGGGGTGTCACATGAAGCACCAATTACAATGGTGTTTCTTTTATCGAATTCCTCTATAGCTGCTTGAAAAGCGTGTAATTCGGTAGGGCAAACAAATGTAAAATCCTTTGGGTACCAAAAAAGAAGAATTTTCTTGCCTTCTTTTTGTGCTTTTTCTAAAACATTGATTTTTTCTGAAACCCCAGTTTTACTGATGGCATCAACTGTGAGATTTGGAAATTTTTTACCGACAAAAGCCATAATTTTTCTTTTTAATTGTGAGTATCGATTTTTGAGGGTGCAAAATTACGAAACAGAGCTTCAGCTAAAAAGAAAATTGGACTATTCTTTTCAGAAAACCACACTCTTTTTTACAAAGAAAACAGTATCAGTGAATTACTGATTTTAAATTTGAAATGGCGTGACTTTTTTAATTAAAATCTATGATTAGGCCTGTGCTGTTTTTGGGGAAGCAATCATTTTAATTTTGATTCGGAATGCAGCAAATAGTAATGTCATAAATGGACTCAACCAATTAAAGATAGCGTAGAAGAAATACTCGGCAACTCCAACACCTAAAACACCACTCTGATAGGCACCACAGGTATTCCAGGGGATTAGAACCGAAGTAACGGTTCCACTATCCTCTAAGGTTCTGGAAAGGTTTTGAGGAGCCAATCCTCTATCATCAAATGCTTTTTTGAACATTTTTCCGGGAATTACAATGGCCAAATATTGGTCACTTGCAATGGTGTTTAATCCTAAGCAACTTAATACTGTACTGGCAAACAAACCAAAAATGGTCGTTGCTAGTTTTAATAATTCCTTGGTAATTCTTGCTAGCGCACCTATGGCGTCCATAACCCCTCCAAATACCATAGCACATATAATTAACGCAATGGTCCACAACATACCTTTCATACCTCCAGCCGAAAACAACTCATTTAAGGTTTCATTGTCTGTGGTGATTGAAGTGTCTGTAAAAATAGAAGTAATCACAGCCCCAAGTTTTGAGGACCCTAGTGTGTTTAAAATTTCTGGCTGAAATATAAAAGCAAAAACCCCAGCAGAAACAACCCCTGCTGCCAAGGCAATAAGAGGTTTGGTTTTCAATAAAATAAGCGCAATAACAATAGCAGGGACCAAGAATAACCATGGGGTAACTGTAAATGTTGTATCTATAGTACCCAAAAGGCCACTTAAGTCCGCATCACCCGTAGTGTCTATGGTGGTGCTTAAAATTGAAAAAACGATCAATGTTACAATGATTGTTGGAACCGTGGTATAGGCCATATACCTAATGTGGGTAAAAAGATCGGTTCCCGCCATGGCAGGAGCCAGATTTGTAGTATCGCTTAATGGAGACATCTTATCACCAAAGTAAGCGCCAGAGATGACTGCTCCAGCTATCATTCCGCCAGAAATACCCAAGGCACTTCCAATACCTATTAACGCAATACCTACGGTAGCAGAAGTAGTCCACGAACTACCTGTAGCAATAGATATAATAGCAGCAATAATGACAGAAGCCGGTAGAAAAATCTCTGGACTCAGTACTTTTAGTCCATAATACACCATTGCTGGAATAATACCACTAACCAACCAGGTTCCCGCTAGGGCACCTACCAACAATAAAATCATTACTGGGACAAAAATACTTTTTAGGTTTTCCCAAATTTCGGCAAGCATGGTTCCTACACCAACTTTGTTCCTAAAACCAACAATGGCGGCAATAGCACCTCCCATAAGCAGGATATATTGGTTAGAGTAATCACCTAACCAAGCCCCATCAGCAAAAAAAATATTGTAGGCCAATAAACCCATTAAGACAACTACAGGGATTAATGCTTCCCAAATGTTGAGCTCTTTGTTTTCAATGATCTTTTGTTTATCAATATCAATTTCTGAGAGATTATCCTGTTGCTGCATTTTGGAATTTTAAAATGAAATGTAATGTTACGATTTTGTAATATCCTATGCAAATACAGGTTTGATTTTAGAATACTGCTTCAAGTTGTAAAATACCAACATCTATCATGCATTCCTTCATAAGCTGATAGGTTCGTTGAATATCATTGTCCAATCCAATCGAAAAACGAATAAGTCCATCGGTCAAGCCCATTTCTGCCTGTTCCTCCTCTGGTATTTCAGACGAAGTAGAAGTTCCTGGAGCACTGAAAAGGGTTTTGTAGAAACCTAAACTCACTGCCAAATAACCCAAATTACGTTTTTGCATGAGTTCCATTAATTCGTTGGCTTTGTCTAAACTTCCCACATCGATAGTGAGCATACCTCCAAAGCCATATTCTGGATTCATCATTTTTTTGAAAAGCTCATGACTGGGGTGTGATGCTAGCCCGGGATATACTGTTTTAAGGCCGTCGGATTCAAATTGCTGAGCCAAATAAAGGGCGTTTTTGCTATGCTGCTTTATTCGAATATGCAAAGTGCGCATGTTTTTAAGTATAGACGATGCTCTCAGGCTATCCATAGAAGCTCCTAATAACATACTGGCTCCGTCATTAACGTTTCTAACGGCATCTATAAACTCTTGACTACCACAAATAACACCACCCATGGTATCACTACTACCGTTAATGAATTTGGTAAGGCTGTGTAAAACGATATCTGCCCCTAAGCTAACTGGCGAAATAGTTAAAGGAGAAAAAGTATTGTCTACCAATAACATAAGATTGTATTTCTTGGCTAGTTGTGATAAGCCTTCAATATCAGCAACTTCCAAAAGCGGATTACTCACACTTTCGCAATAAATAATTTTGGTGTTAGGTGTAATAGCTGCTTCTACTTTGTCCAGTTTCGTAATATCCACAAAGTCAGTTTCTATTTTAAGTTGCGGGGTGAAGTTTTTCAGAAAGGCATAAGTACCTCCATAGATGGTTCTACTAGAAACAATATGATCACCCGTTTTGCACAACTGAAGTATAGCCGCAGTAATGGCTCCCATCCCTGTGGCAGCAACATTGGCAGTTTCGGTTCCTTCCATAGCAGCTAGGGCTTCACCAAGATATAGATTGGAAGGAGAAGTATGTCTGGAATAAAGATAACAACCGTCTGCATTCCCCTCGAAAGTATCGAACATGGTTTTGGCAGAAAGGAACGTATATGTAGAAGAATCTGAAATGGAAGGATTTACGCCTCCAAATTCTCCAAAATATTGTAGGTCTTGAATTTGATTGGCAGGTTCGAACTTTTTCATGGTACTAAGGGTTTTTATTAATCTATACTTCAAAAATAAGACAGAGTAGATTATTTTTCAATAGTATTGAATAAATATGGTTTAATAATCTACTATATATTAATAATTTAGAATATTATTTATTAAATTTACATTTTAAATCAAATTTTTAGAATTTCTTTCAGTGATGGTTTTAGATAAAATTGATAGACAATTGATTGTACAGTTGCAAAAAGACTGCAAACAAACCAATAAGGAATTATCTGCAAAACTCAACCTTTCTGTAACTGCCGTTTACGAAAGAATCAAGAAGCTGGAAAGGATTGGTATTGTAGAGGGTTATTCGGCTCAAATCAATAAAGAAGCGGTAGGGCTTGGTTTTGTGGTGTTCTGTCATATACGGTTAGAAAAACACGCCAAAAACACCATTAGTTATTTTGAAAAGGAAGTGAAAAAGTTAAATGAAGTCTTGGAATGCTTTCACGTAAGTGGAGAATACGATTATCTTTTGAAAGTTGTTGTGAAAGATATGGACCACTTTCGTAATTTTATGGTTAACAAATTGACTACCATAGAGCATATTGGAAGTACCCAAAGTTCGTTTACCATAAATGAAGTGAAAAATACCACCGAATTAAATTTGATTGATGAAGCATCCTAGATATCTTTTACTTGAGTTTTTCCTCATCTTCATTCTAGTCCCTGTAAGTTTTGCATTCACATATCCTGTATGGATAAAAGGTGCTATTGCACTATTGGGCTTAGGGTATATTGTTTATGTATTGTTTCGTATTGAAAAAATCAAGTTTCGGATAAAAAGAGGGATCAATTGGAAGACTTTCTGGAAACGCATAGGGATCACTTTTTTAGTAATAGCCCTTATCACTACTGTTTTTGTATACTTTGTTGCTCCGGACAACTTATTTTTTGTCCCTAGAACCAACCCCGGGCTTTTTGTTATCATACTTTTTATTTACACCTTTCTTTCGGTTTGGCAACAGGAGATTATTTATAGAACCTTCTTTTTCAAAAGATATGAAGCACTTTTTGAGCACAAGTATCTGTTCATTTTTGTAAATGCTATTGTGTTTAGCTTGGCTCATATATTCTTTAAGAATACATTGGTTATGGTGCTTACTTTTATTGGAGGATTGCTGTTTGCGTTAACGTATTTTAAATTCCGAAGTACAACTTTGGTGAGTATAGAGCATGCACTTTATGGTAATTGGCTCTTCACTGTTGGTATGGGGCAAATGTTGGCATTCCCTGGAATGGAAACCCCATGATTAAGGAATGTGTTTTTCTACGACCAAGGAATAAAGTAATATGCTTTTAAACTACAAAGTTGCTTCGTAACTTTGCATTCGCATTTAAAAAAATAGATATGTCAAAATATGATGTTGCCATCATTGGTTCTGGTCCTGGAGGCTATGTAGCCGCTATTCGTTGTGCCCAATTGGGAATGAAAACTGCAATTATTGAGAAATACAGTACTCTAGGGGGTACTTGTCTTAATGTGGGCTGTATACCTAGTAAGGCATTGTTAGATTCTTCGCATCACTACGAAGATGCTGTAAAACATTTTGAAGAACATGGCATTGAGATTCCTGGAGAAGTAAAGGTCAATTTCAAAAAAATGATCGAACGCAAACAAGGAGTCGTAGATATGACAACTAAAGGGATCGATTTCTTGATGGGTAAAAACAAGGTCGATGTCTATCATGGATTTGGTTCTTTTAAAGATGCGACACATATTGAGATCAATGGAGAGAAAAAAGAAACCATCGAGGCTACTAATACTATTATAGCAACAGGAAGTAAGCCTTCTACATTGCCATTTATTACCATAGATAAAGAACGGGTAATTACCTCTACGGAAGCCTTAAGCTTAACCGAAATACCCAAGCATATGATTGTGATTGGTGGTGGTGTCATTGGTTTAGAGTTAGGACAGGTATATCGTCGTTTAGGAGCTAATGTTTCTGTAGTAGAATATATGGATCGTATCATTCCTACCATGGATGGCGCTCAAAGTAAAGAATTAACCAAAGTGATGAAGAAGCAAGGGGTGAAGTTTTATGTTTCACATCGTGTCTCGGCAGTAGAAAGAAAAGGGGACGAAGTAACTGTAACAGCAACCAATAAGAAGGATGAAGAGGTAAGCTTTACAGGAGATTATTGTTTGGTATCCGTAGGTCGTAGACCCTATACTGACGGACTGAAATTAGAAAATGCTGGTGTTAAGGCGAATGAACGTGGACAGGTAGAAGTAAACGATCATCTACAAACCAATGTAGCCAATATTTATGCTATAGGAGATGTAATTCGTGGAGCTATGTTAGCTCACAAAGCAGAAGAGGAAGGTGTGTTGGTAGCCGAAACGATAGCTGGACAGAAACCCCATATTGATTATAACCTGATTCCAGGGGTAGTGTATACTTGGCCGGAAGTAGCTAGTGTTGGAAAAACGGAAGAACAATTGAAAGAAGCAGGAATTTCTTACAAATCTGGTCAGTTTCCCATGCGTGCTTTAGGAAGAAGTCGCGCCAGTGGAGATACCGATGGTTTTGTAAAGATTTTAAGTGATGCTACTACAGATGAAGTATTAGGAGTCCATATGGTAGGGGCTAGGGTAGCAGATTTAATATCTGAAGCGGTAACTGCGATGGAGTTCCGTGCCAGCGCAGAGGATATAGCTCGTATGAGCCATGCACATCCAACCTATGCAGAAGCTGTAAAGGAAGCAGCATTAGCAGCTACGGAGAACCGTCCGCTTCATATATAAGAATTATTTCACAACAATATAGTTAAACCGCTTTTCAATTTTGGGAAGCGGTTTTTATATGCATACAATTCAAGTATTCCGACTTGAAGTCGTTTATAATCAAGCATTTTTTTTGTAAATTAAGGGACAACTAAAAAACCTTATTATGATAAAACAGTACTTTTTGGCGACGGTGCTGTGTTTCTTCTTCTTTTTTGAAGCGCAAGCACAATTTACAGATGACTTTAACTGGGTAGATGATGATGACAATTGTCCTTCTTGGTGGACCACTTGGCCAGGAGGTTGCCCGCTTATTGGGGCTTTGGGTGGTTGTAACCCTCCTTATGGCGGCTATATTCCTGGAGATGGAATATTTGATTCAATCTTGGATTTAGGGAATAAAACATCTGGGGAATGGTACTTGGATTTTTGCATGTACGTGCCTTCGGGAAAAGAAGCCTACTTTAACCTACAAGGAGAAGTTCCTCCTGGAGGGGGTGAATGGATTGTGGGTAATATCTTTTTTAATCAAAGCTTGGTGAATCCTGGATTGGGAGCTATAGACAATAGTGCCCTTGGAATTGTAACGTTCGATTTTCCTCATGATCAGTGGTTCGATGTGGAAATGAACTTTAATATTTTGGGAGGTATCTCCAATGCTACCTGGGAATTTATAGTAGATGGAGGTGTAGTTATTCCTGCCGGTACGGCTTTTACTGATGGCGATGGTAATATCCCTACCAGTTTAGGAGGGGTTAATTTCTATTCCATTTCTACAGATAATGAATTTATGATTGATCAAATTGTATATACAGATGTATCTCCAGGCCCTGGAATAGATTCCTTTTTTGATGATATGGAATACGATACCCCTTTGGCTAGTAATGAATGGTGGTCATATGGACCTATTGCAATTGACGATACTTATGTCCATTCTGATGATAAATCGGGCTATATGCATCCAAATGGCTCTGCAACATCTATTTTAAATTTAGGAAACAAAATTTTTGGGGTTTGGCATTTGGGTTATTTCATCTATATTCCATCAGGCAAAGAAGCTTCTTTTGCTATTCATGAAGGAGGTCCTCTTGCTTCAGATGGTTTGTTAATGGGGAATTTTATTTTCAATGAAGATGGTTCTAATTCTGGGATCGGACGTATAACAGATACTTCAATGGGTGATGTTAGTTTTACATTTCCACACGACGAGTGGTTTTTTGTTAATATAGGATTTGATATTTCAGCTGGAATTTCACTATCTACATGGGTTGCCTCAATTGACAATACAGAGGTTGTTCCCGCGGGCACTCCATTTACAAATTCTGATGGAGATATTCCTTCCTCTCTTGGAGGTGTAATATTCACTTCTCCAAGTCCGGAAGGTGAATATTGGATAGATGATATGGCTTTTAGTGATCTAATTATTGGGACTGAGGATTTTACTAAATTTTCGTTCTCCATGTCTCCCAATCCTGCTTCCAATCATCTTTCAATTTCGAGTCATCAAACAATTGAATCTATTCAGGTATTTAGTCTAGATGGTAAGTTAGCGCTTGAAAGTGATAGCCAAGAATCCATAGACATTACAGCTCTACATACAGGAATCTATTTTGTTGCGGTAACTGCAGCAGAAGGAAGAAGCATACAGAAGTTAATCAAAGAATGATCAATTGATCACATGACATTAAAATAGAACCACTCGAGTTGTCGGGTGGTTTTTTTGTTTTCAATATCTTTACCGCATGAAAAAAATTCTTGCCTTTGCTGGAAGTAACAGCAGTACTTCTATAAACCATCAGTTGGTTTCATACGTAGCATCAACCATAAAAGATCATGACGTTTCTGTCATAAAATTAACAGACTATCCATTGCCTATCTATAGCGAAGATTGGGAAAAAGAAAAAGGATTTCCTTCAGAACTCTCTAGCTTATTGGAAAAGATTAAAGAGGCAGATGGACTTCTGATTTCAGTGGGTGAACATAACTCAGGAATTTCTGCCTTTTTCAAAAACATAACAGATTGGTTGTCACGTATAGACCGTAATTATGGTGAAGGTAAAAAGGCGTTGATTTTTAGTGCGTCTCCTGGTGGTAGAGGTGGGTTATCTGCCAACCAGTATATTTCTGGGGCGTTGCCCAGAACAGGAGCTGAGGTAATGGGGTCGGTGACATTCCCTTCTTTTTATAAAAATTATTCGGTAGAGGAATCCAAGATTGTAGATGGAGAACTTTCTGAAACGGTTTCCAAAGCTCTAACTACATTTTTAGCAAGTCTCTAGTGAAAAGAATTACAAGGAAGTATACCATTTCTTTGACGGAAACCTTGAAACAGAAACTGCTGTATTGGGCACAACAGTATGCTGAAGTGATTTGGTTGGATTCTAACGGCCATGTTCAAAACCATGGGAGTTATCATGCATTATTGGCCGTAGATGCTTTCACGGCCATTAAAACAGACACACAAGATGCTTTCGATAATCTGGAAGAATACCAAACGATCACACAGGATTGGATTTTTGGATACTTTTCCTATGATTTAAAAAATGATGTAGAAAATTTACAATCAGATAACTTCGATGGACTTCATTTTCCGGACTTATATTTTTTTCAGCCTAAAAAAGTATTCCTGTTTACAGAGGACACAGTAGAATTGCATTATTTGAATTTGGTAGATGATGAGTTGGAAAGTGATTGGGAAGAAATTTTACAACAATCCCTTGAAGATGTTGGTTTAGATGAAGAAACCGTAAAGGTGCGTTTGAGAACTTCTAAGGACAGTTATTTTGCGAAAGTGAATAGCATGATGCAACATATTGATAGGGGAGATATTTATGAGGCAAATTTTTGTCAGGAGTTTTTTTCAGAAAATACTACAATAGCCCCGGTACGCTCGTTTCAGCAGCTTAATACGTTGTCCAACCCTCCCTTTGCCACTTTTTTAAAATTGGAGAAGCTATATGCGCTTTCAGCATCCCCTGAAAGATATTTACGAAGAGAAGGCACAACGGTAATTTCGCAGCCTATAAAAGGAACGGCCAAACGCTTAGAAGATCCAGAAGCCGACGAACGTATGGCAGAGGCCTTGGCAAATGACCCTAAAGAACGAAGTGAAAACATCATGATCACTGATTTGGTTAGAAATGACTTATCTCGCTTTGCCATCAAAGGATCGGTTGAGGTAGAAGAGTTATGTAAGATATACAGCTTTGATCAGGTCCATCAAATGATTTCTACCATTCGGTGCCAAGTTCCTGAAAACACTTCTTCCGTCACTCTAATTCGCAATACCTTTCCTATGGGAAGTATGACTGGAGCTCCCAAAGTTTCTGCTATGAAAATCATTGAGGATTTGGAGGATGCTAAAAGAGGGCTTTACAGTGGTGCGATAGGATATTTTATGCCCAATGGGGATTTTGATTTTAATGTGGTCATTCGTAGTATTCTTTATAATTCAGAACGAGAATATGTGAGTTTTTCTGTTGGAGGAGCCATCACCGCCAAATCCAAGCCAGAAAATGAATACGAGGAATGCCTTTTGAAAGCAAAGGCCATGCGAAAGGTTTTGGAAGGTTAACGTATTCTTTGGTATAGCATATAACATCTTTCAGTATTTTAGTGGGCATTTTAACCATGCGTCAAAATTTTGAAAAACATATAGCAACTGTATTCCCAAATGTGAAAGGGAAGAAGATTCTTATTGCCTGTAGTGGCGGGGTAGATAGTATGGCATTGTCTAAGCTACTTTTGTTGCTCAAATTTGATATAGCTTTGGCTCATTGCAACTTTAAGCTTCGTGGAGAAGAAAGTGATGAAGATGAGATTTTTGTGACTAAGACTGCGAAGGATTGGGGAATTCCATGCTATACGAAACAGTTTGACACGACCTCCTATGCTGAACTGGAAAAACTATCTATACAAATGGCAGCTAGAGAGTTGCGGTATCAATGGTTTGAAGAACTTTTAAAAGAGAAAGGGTATGATTATTTGGCTACAGGGCATCATGCTGATGACGATTTGGAGACATTTTTCATCAATCTTTCGAGAGGTACGGGATTAAGGGGACTTACCGGAATTCCTAGAGAAAACACAAAATTGATACGTCCATTGTTGGCCTTTTCAAGAAACGAAATTTTAGCCTTTGCAAAAGAAAATGAACTGTACTGGCGTGAAGATAGTAGCAATCAGGACACAAAATACCTTAGAAACCAATTACGACACACCCTAATTCCATCTTTTAAAGAATTAGGAGAAAATGCACTAAAAGGCTTCTATTCTTCCCAAAAATATTTAAAACAAGGACAAGGGTTAATTGACGACTACATACAATTGATTTACAATCTTGTGGTTTCGGAAGACGATGAAGGCATTGTAATAAACATTAAGAAAATAAAAGACCTTCCAAATACTGGCGCCTTACTATATGAGTTATTACGCCCCTTTGGTTTTACAGATTTTGATGCGATTGAGAATTTGTTGGATGCACAAACGGGCAAGCAAATAGTCTCTAAAAGTTACAGAATCATAAAAAATAGAGAGCTGCTATTGATAAGTAGGATTTCTGATAATATAAAAGGGATAGAATTTCAAATTGAATCAGGTGAGCTTGAGTTAAAAGAACCTGTTTCACTTCAATTTTCAGAAGCAGAACGTTTCCAAATCACCAACGCATTAACCATTTTTGTAGATACGGATAAACTGATTTTTCCGTTAATCATACGTAAGATGAAGGAAGGCGATGTTTTCCACCCGTTTGGGATGAAAGGAAAAAAGAAATTGAGTAAGTTTTTTAAAGATGAAAAGTTATCTTTGGTGGCTAAAGAAAATTCTTGGCTCCTTTGTAGTGGAGATCAGATCGTTTGGGTCATAGGATACCGCATGGACGATCGCTTTAAAGTAACCAAGGAAACCAAAAAAATAGTACGAATCGATTATACCCCAAACTAGTATATGAAACGCTTTTTAGTTATTTGTATTCTTACCCTTTGTGCTCAATTTTCATTTGGGCAAGGTCTGTTAGACCCTGTAAAATGGGATGTGTCTCTACAACAAAAAGGAGGTAAGCAGTATGAAATCTTAATCAATGCTGAAATAGATCCTGGATGGCATTTGTATAGCCAAAAGCAATTTGGAGAAGAGTTTGAAGGACCAATTGCAACAGAGTTTTCCTATAACGCAACAGATTCAACATATCGATTGGTTGGTGAAACCAAAGAACCTCAACTAAAGCCAATTTTCGACAAGGTTTTCAATTTGGATGTGGTGTATTTTGAAGACGAAGCCAAGTTTTCCCAAATCATTGAGGTTATTAATGAAAATGATTTTAAGGCTGTTTTAGAAGTGTTTTATTCGGTTTGTGATGACGAAAAATGCTTAGCACCAGAAACCAAAACCTTCGAAGTTACGCTGGATGGTGCTTCGGTAAGCACTGTAGATGTTGAGATATCTGCAGAAGATAGAGCCAAAACAGAAGCTTTAGCACTTACAATTAAAGGTAAAGATAAATACGAAGATGTAGCCCAAGAAAAGAAAGGACTGTTTACAATCTTTTTATTGGGTTTCTTGGGGGGACTTATAGCATTATTGACTCCTTGTGTGTTTCCAATGATACCCTTAACAGTTAGTTTCTTTACCAAAAGTGCACAGAACAAGAAAAAAGGCTTGGTTAATGCCATACTGTACGGATTGTTTATTTTCCTAATCTATGTATTATTGAGCATTCCTTTCCATGTATTAGATTCGTTAAATCCAGAGATACTGAATAACATTTCAACCAATGTTACCCTCAATATTATCTTCTTCGTTATTTTCATTGTTTTCGCATTTTCATTTTTTGGGTATTTTGAACTTACACTTCCACAATCCTGGAGTGCAAAAATGGACAGTAAAGCCTCTAGTATAGGTGGGGTGATTGGAATATTCTTTATGGCACTTACGCTGGCCATTGTTTCCTTTTCTTGTACAGGGCCAATTTTAGGTACCTTATTGGGTAGTTCTTTAACTACTGATGGGGGTGCTATGCAATTGAGTATGGGAATGGGTGGATTTGGCCTTGCATTGGCACTGCCTTTTGCTTTGTTTGCCCTGTTTCCAAATATGCTTAATTCCCTTCCAAAAAGTGGAGGGTGGTTAAATACAGTTAAAGTAGTATTGGGTTTCATAGAAATTGCATTGGCATTCAAGTTCTTGTCAAATGCAGACTTGGTAGAGCATTGGGGGCTTCTTAAAAGAGAGGTGTTCTTTGCAATATGGATTGTTTGTGCACTAGGACTAGCCTTGTATTTATTTGGATTCATTCGTTTTCCACACGATGGACCCAAAAAGAAACTCGCTAAGGGAAATATCTTGGTAGGGACTTTAAGTGTTGCTTTTCTGTTGTATCTATTACCTGGACTCACCAATACCAAGTATGCCAATTTAAAATTACTGAGTGGTTTCCCACCACCATTATTCTATAGTCTATATGACAAGGGAACCAGCGCACCATTAGGGTTGAATGCATATAAAGACTTTGAAGAAGGTTTAAGTGTTGCAAAGAAAGAAGGTAAACCCATTATGCTGGATTTTACGGGATGGGCCTGTGTAAATTGTCGTAAAATGGAAGAACAGGTTTGGAGTAATTCTGAAATTTTTGAATCCATAAGTGAAGATTATATATTGATTTCTTTATATGTTGATGATAGAAAAGAGTTAGACGATGAAGAAAAATTCAATTATGTTAGGCCATCAGGTGGAACAAAAAAGATAAAAACGGTTGGTGATAAATGGGCTACGTTTCAAACAGTGAATTTCCAAAACAATTCCCAACCCTATTATGTATTAATGGACTCAGATCTCAACTTACTGAATAAACCAGTAGGATACACCCCTGATTCTGACGAGTACTTACAATGGCTGAAAGAAGGAGTCTCCAATTTTTCAGCAAAAAAATAACCCATTATGAAACAGTTCCTATTTGTTTTTGCCCTCTTTGTGTTTACATCGCTTTGGGCACAGGACAATTATGTCCAAAATCATTATAACAAAACTGAAACTACCATTACCATGCGTGATGGTATAAAGTTGCATACAACCATCTATTCTCCTAAAGATACCTCAAGGAAATATCCTATGCTTTTGCAGCGCACCCCTTACAGCTGTAGACCTTATGGAGAAGACCAGTTTAGGTCTAAAGTTGGGCCCAACGAATTTATGATGAAAGAAGGAAACATCATTGTGTATCAAGATGTACGAGGACGTTGGATGAGTGAAGGTGTCTACGATAACATGCGCGCCTATATACCAAATAAAAAAGGAAAGCAAGTAGATGAAGCTAGTGATACATACGATACAATTGACTGGTTGGTTAAAAATGTACCCAATAACAATGGAAATGTAGGGGTTTGGGGAATATCCTACCCAGGATTCTATGCCACCTATTCCTTGCTGGATTCCCACCCAGCTTTGAAAGCTGTTTCACCACAAGCCTGTATTGGTGATTTCTTTTTCGATGATTTTCATCACAATGGAGCGTATTTGCTGAGTTATTGGAGGGCCACGGCAGTGTTTGGCTATGAAAAGACCAAACCTACATCAGAATCGTGGTATACCTTTCCTAAGTTAAACTCTAAAGATCAGTATCAATTTTTCTTGGATGTAGGTCCCTTATCCAATTTAGACACCTATTATGGAAAGGACAATGTTTTTTGGCAGCAGTTAAAAGAACACCCCAATTATGATGAGTTTTGGAGATCAAGAGGTATCATACAACATCTTAAGGACATAAAACCCGCAGTGATGGTCGTGGGGGGATTGTTTGATGCTGAAGATTTATATGGGCCTTTTGAAACCTATGAAAAAATTGAGCAAAACAGCAACAACTATAATACAGTTGTTTTTGGTCCATGGAGTCATGGTGACTGGGCACGTACCAAAGAGCGTCAAGCTATCGGGAACGTGTATTTTGGTTCTAACCTTTCTAGAGACTATCAACGAGATGTAGAAACACGTTTTTTTAATCATTTCCTAAAGAACAATGGAAAAGGAGCTATAGATCTACCAGAAGCTCATATGTTTGATACAGGGACTCGTGAATGGAAAAACTTCACCGAATGGCCTCCCAAGAATACCGAAAAGAAGACCTTTTGGTTACAAAATAACCAACGATTGAATTCAGTAGCAGAAAAGAGTTACACCTTTGAAGAATTTATCAGCGATCCTAAAAAGCCTGTTCCTTATTCTGAAGATATAAAAATGGTTTTCACCCCGAGAAAATACATGGCAGATGATCAGCGATTTGCAGCCAGAAGGCCAGATGTCTTGGTTTTTGAAACCCCGGTGCTAACAGAAGATGTAACCATGACTGGGGAAATTTTGGCGAAACTGAATGTTTCTACAACTGGAACAGATGCCGATTGGGCAGTAAAATTAATTGACGTATATCCTAATGATGCCGAAGATTATGAGGAAACCCAGAAGTATTTAAAGATGGCCAACTACCACCTCATGGTTAGGAGTGAAGTAATGCGTGGTCGTTTTAGAAATGATTTTAGCAAACCCGAGCCATTTGTACCCAATGAGAAAACAAAAGTGGACATAAAACTTCAAGATATTTGCCACACTTTTAAGAAAGGGCATAAGATTCAAATACAAGTACAAAGTACTTGGTTCCCGCTTATAGACTTGAATCCACAGACTTTTGTTCCTAACATTTTCGAAGCAAAAGAGAGTGATTTTAAGAAGCAAACTCACCGAGTTTATAACGATTCTTCTATAGAGTTTTTGATACTGAAATAGGGCAAAAAAGAAAGCGCTGTTTAGTGATAACAGCGCTTATAACAAACCTAACTTAGTAAATTTTATTTTTGTACCGAAAATCAATTTTTTATCCCCACAAAAAATTTTTTCAATACGAATTCACTAATACATCAAAGATAGACTACTAATTTTATCTACATATACGTGCTTACACGTATTTTTCCCTTAACAAATGTTAAAAACATATTATCCTATAGGAAAATAGGATATGGTTCGCTCTAGATATACATTGATACTCCGTGAATGTTCATTAGAATTTAATACAACATTACAACTAAAACGTTTTCGATAATTTATTCCATTTCTACGCTTCAAAAAATACATATCTTTAAAACCAAATTAGCAGTTTTAGGGTAATAATGGTGATGATTTCCATTGATTAACCACTTGTTGTACGTAATTTAAACCAAACAATGAAAATTCTAATTTCAACATTTTTCTTTTTTCTTTTTTATTCGTGTTACGGACAAACCGTTTATGAATTAAATAAAGCGGAATTAGAACATTGTCATACCTGCAAACCAAAAGACAAAAACCCAAATCCAAATTCTGATTGGGTAGAAACTGACTTAACTCGTTTCAGAGAAATGGTAAATCCAATTGCAAATTTAAAACCAACTGTAACTGATTATTTGACTGTTTATCCTTCGCTTTTAACTGGAAAAGGAAATACATCAAGTAAGACAATAGAATTATTAGATGAATTAAAATTAGTAACACACGATTTTCATGGTGGGTATACAAGTTTCAATCTAAAAATACTGACTTATAATGACCTAATAATTTATTCAAGATTGGATACTGAAGTTAAGGAAAACGTATTTGAGAATATTTATCTCAAAGAGATAACTGTTCCTTTAACTTGTAGTGGAGCAAATATGGAGTATTATAAGTTATTCAGTAAAAACTTATCTGAATATCAAAAAAAGCACCCGAATTTCACATTGGAAATTGATACTGACGAAAACAGCACTGATGCACTAAATGCTTATTACAATCTTAATCAAGTTGAATGGAATTTAGACACTTATCACGTTGATGGTAATTTTGTGCATTTTGCAAACAACTTTTTCAAAACACTTTTGAAAAACAAAGAATATGACATAATAAAAAAGCTCATTTTTGGAGTAAACCCTGTGTCTAGAATTTATGCATATTCTGCATTGGAAAGAGCAGAAAAAGATGGATATAATATGGACCAAGAAACTAAAAAACAAATGGAAGTAGTAAAGAAAAACGGATTGAAATTCAAAAGCGGAATAGTAAGCTGTTGGATAGGGAAATTCGATTATGACTATTACGATTTTTCCATTGAAACTAAAGAAGATTAAAAAACTACGTACAACAATGGCCATAAGTAATTGCTTGTTCTTGCCAACTTCTGAAAAATCTATGAGGATTTTTAGTTAGGTGTGTACTTGCTAAGTTAATTGCTAAACCGCACAACTGCTTATAGCCGAGACCGTTTATTAATAAATTGAATTACTATTTGACGTTTATAGGATAAGAATACATGACAAAAAAAGCATTTATTTTTGATTTGGATGGTGTCATTGTAGATACAGCCAAATACCACTACCTCGCTTGGAAAAAACTAGCAGAAAGCTTAGGGATTTCTTTTTCAGAAGAAGATAATGAGCAACTTAAGGGAGTAAGCCGTGTACAATCACTTAAAAAAATATTAACATGGGGAAATAAGGAGTTACACGAAGATAAATTCATGGAGCTCCTCGCCCTAAAAAACAATGACTATCTGGAATATATTGCTACCATGAATGAAGATGAGATTCTACCAGATGTAAAAAGAGTTCTTACATTTTTTTTGGAAAGGGATCAAGCTATTGCACTTGGATCTGCAAGTAAAAATGCCCGAAAAATCTTAAAAGAAGTCAAATTATACAATGCATTTCAAGCTATTGTAGATGGTAATGATGTTTCTATGGCCAAACCAAATCCAGAAGTTTTTTTAAAAGCTGCTAGAGAACTGGGAGTGGCCCCTGAGGATGCTATCGTTTTTGAAGATTCCTTAGCTGGAATTCAAGCAGCAAATACAGCTGGAATGGTAAGCGTAGGCATAGGTAAACCGGAAATATTGAAAGAAGCCAATTATGTCTTTTCAGATTTCACGGAAATGTCCAACGAATTCCTAAATAACCTAATAGATCAATAAAGAACTGCAAAAAAAATCAATATATGAATCAAGAATATATCATTGCAGATCCGTGGCGTATTATTGAAGAAGGATTTGATGCAACCTTGGTGAAATCATCCGAAAGCCTTTTCAGCATTGGAAACGGAGCCATGGGCCAACGAGCCAATTTTGAAGAAGATTATAGCGGACCCACTTTTCAGGGAAGCTATATAGGAGGAATTTATTATCCCGATAAAACCCGTGTTGGTTGGTGGAAAAATGGATACCCAGAATATTTTGCCAAAGTTTTAAATGCTCCCAATTGGATTGGCATTAGAATTTCAATCAATGGCGAAAATCTAGATTTACATCAATGCCAAATAGGTAAATTTCGTAGAGAATTAAACATGAAGGATGGATACTACCTTCGATCCTTTACGGCTACCCTTCAAAATGGTATTGAAATAGAAGTGGAGAGTACTAGAATCCTCCATGCAGACCATGATGAATTGGGTGTAATAAACTACTCCGTAACATTATTAAACGGTACAGCAGAAATTGTTTTCAGCTCATATTTGGATGCAGACATTAAAAATGAAGATAGTAACTGGGATGATGAGTTCTGGGAAGTTTTAGAAATTTCCGAAACACAGGACCAAGCTTTCATCAGAACAAGAACCATGAAGACCCATTTTGATGTATGCACCTTCATGCAATCCAAATTAACGGTAAATGGAAATGAAATTGATGTACTTCCAAAAATTGAGAAAAACGACAAAAGCATTCATGCAGCGTATGCTGTTTCATTAACAAAAGGAGATACAGCGGTACTTCAAAAATTTGCAGGATATGTAGTATCCTTAAACCACGAACCTTCAAGTTTGATTTCAGCTGCAAAAGAGGTGCTTAAGGAAGGAACCTCTTTAGGATATGATGCATTAAAACAAGCACAGGCAAAGGTATGGGCTCAGGTTTGGGAGATGGCCGATATCACGATTGGAGGCGATGTAAAAGCACAGCAAGGGATACGGTTCAATATTTTTCAATTAAATCAGACCTATTCCGGTAAAGATGCCCGGCTTAATATTGGACCCAAAGGATTTACAGGAGAGAAATATGGAGGTAGTACCTATTGGGATACGGAAGCTTATTGTATCCCTTTCTATATGGCAACCAAAGATAGACAGGTAGCAAGGAATTTGTTGAAATATAGGTATGATCAACTAGATAAAGCTATTGAAAATGCTGAAAAACTAGGATTTTCTAATGGTGCTGCGCTGTATCCTATGGTTACTATGAATGGGGAGGAATGCCATAACGAATGGGAAATTACCTTTGAAGAAATCCATAGAAACGGAGCTATTGCCTTTGCCATCTTTAATTATGAACGCTATACAGGAGATACTACCTATATACCAGAAATGGGCTTGGAAGTACTCATAGGTATTGCTCGTTTCTGGCATCAGAGGGCCGGTTTCAGTAAAGCAAAGAACCAATATGTCATCCTTGGAGTTACAGGGCCCAATGAGTACGAAAACAATGTGAATAATAACTGGTATACCAATTACATTGCACAATGGTCTATTAACTATGCCCATGAAATGATAAATCGTGTTAAAAACACCTCAGAGGTGGATTACGATCGAATCATAGAGAAGACACAACTTACCCAAGATGAGATTTCAAATTGGATGAAAGTAGCCAATCAAATGTATTTTCCATTTTCAGAAGAACACAATATATATTTACAACAAGACGGGTTTTTGGATAAGGAATTGATTACCGTTGCAAACCTTGGAAAAGAAAACCGTCCTATCAATCAGAAATGGTCTTGGGATCGTATTTTAAGATCTCCGTACATAAAACAAGCAGATACGTTACAGGGTTTTTATCTATTTGAGGATCATTTTACGGAAGAAGAACTGGAACGTCATTTTGATTTTTATGAACCCTTTACGGTACATGAATCTTCGCTTTCTCCCTGTGTTCACAGTATACAAGCAGCAAAATTAGGAAGGATGGAACAGGCCTATGCCTTCTATTTACGAACTTCCCGTCTGGATTTGGACGATTACAATAAAGAAGTGGAAGAAGGCTGTCATATTACCAGTATGGCGGGCACTTGGATGAGTATTGTAGAAGGTTTTGGAGGTATGAGGATTAAGAATGGACAACTTCATTTTGAACCCAAAATTCCAGAGCAGTGGAGCCATTATTCGTTTAAAATCAATTTTAGAGGAAGTATTATAAAAGTACAAGTAGAAGACGATCGTACCCATTTTACGTTAGAAAGTGGTCCAGAGACAACACTCGTTCTAAATTCTGAAAGTATAACCATAAACTAAAAGATCATGTCATTACGAATAAATCTTTTCATTTCCCTTATTGCCCTAGTTTGGATGGGTTGTGGTGATAGCAAAAAGGCAGACAAAACTTCGGAAGTAGCTCAAGAAGAATCATCAGTATCACAAAAACCCCATTTCACTTGGGAAGGGGCTAATGTCTATTTTCTGTTAACTGATCGATTTCATAATGGAGACCCTACAAATGATATCAATTTCAACAGAACTCAAGAGACAGCACTTTTACGGGGCTTTGAAGGAGGTGATATAAAAGGGGTTACTAAGAAAATTAAAGAAGGGTATTTTAATGATTTGGGTGTAAATGCCATCTGGATGACTCCCATTGTAGAACAAATACATGATGGAGTTGATGAAGGAACAGGTTACACATATGGGTATCATGGTTATTGGACTAAAGATTGGACAGCATTAGATCCAAACTTTGGAACAAAAGAAGATCTTTTGGAACTAGTGACAACTGCACATAACCACGGCATTCGGATTTTGTTAGATGCAGTGATCAATCACCATGGCCCACAAACAGAGCTAGATGGAGTTTGGCCCAGTGAGTGGGTACGGACCTCACCAAAGTGTGACTTTCAAACCTATGAATCTACCATAAAGTGTACTTTGGTTGAGAATCTTCCAGATGTATTGACAGAGAGTAATAAAGAGGTCTCTTTACCCCCACAATTAGAAGAAAAATGGAAGGCAGAAGGACGGTATGACGAAGAAATGGCCGAGCTGGATACCTTTTTTGAAAAAACAGGCCATCCCAGAGCTCCCAGATTCTATATCATGAAATGGCTTGCAGACTATATTACAGATTTCGGCATTGATGGATATCGAGTTGATACCGTAAAACATACCGAAGAATATGTTTGGGAAGAGTTTGAAGACGTATGTGAAACTGCTTTTGCCGATTGGAAATCAGCAAATCCAACCTTGGTAATGGACGACAATCCTTTTTATTTGGTAGGTGAGATTTATTTCTACAACATCAATTCTGGCAAAGAATATGATTTTGGAGATCGTAAAGTTGATTACTTTAATGATAGCTTTAGTGCAATGATTAATTTTGATTTACGTGGAACCTCAGATCAATCCTTAGAAAGCGTATTCAGCAACTATTCAAATATTTTGAATGGAGAATTGGAAGGGTTTAGTACCTTAAACTATATTTCTTCCCATGATGATGGGAATCCCTATGATAAGGCTAGGGAGAAGACTTTTGAAAGCGCCATCCGATTGTTAATGGCTCCAGGCGCTTCTCAGATATATTATGGTGATGAAATTGGTAGATCCCTAATCATAGAAGGAACCAACGGTGATGCTACCTTGCGTTCTAATATGGACTGGGATAGCATAGCTAGTGATGAAGAAACTAAAAAACTATTGACCCATTGGCAAAAGTTGGGAAAATTCAGAAACAACCATATGGCTATAGGAGCTGGAGTTCATCAAATGATTTCTGAATTTCCTTATACGTTTTCCAGAACCTATACGCATGGAGACTTTTCAGATAAAGTAGTGGTTAGTTTGGAAGCTCCAACAGAGAAGCAAATAGAAGTTTCCAGTATCTTTAGCGACGGCACCCGATTACGCGATGCATACAGTAATCAAGAAGTTGAAGTTAAAGAAGGAAAAGCATCTTTCCGTTCAGATTTCGATGTTGTCCTATTGGAACCTATAAAATAAAACACCATGAAAAAGATACCCCTCTTGCTATTAATGCTCTTAGTCCTGTTTTCCTGTAAACAAGGAGCGGAAAAGGAAGCCGAAGAGAATGATCAAGATAGTACTACGAATGCAGAAGTAATGCAAAGAAAACCAGAACGAATGCGTATTTCCAATAGCGACTTGGAAAATGCTGTGATTTATGAAGCCAATATCAGGCAGTATTCACCAGAAGGCACCTTCAGTGCTTTTACCAAGGATATTCCACAATTAAAAGATTTGGGGGTAAAAATCATTTGGTTAATGCCCATTCACCCTATTTCTATGGTAAAAAGAAAAGCTACCAATAACTCTTCCATAGAAGATATACAAGATCCTGAAGAACGAAAAAAATACTTAGGAAGTTATTACTCTGTAGCAGATTATAAAGCAGTAAACCCAGAGCACGGTACCATGGAAGATTTCAGGGAATTGGTTAGGGTGGCTCACAACAACGGGATGTATGTCATTATAGATTGGGTTCCTAACCACACGGGTTGGGACCATCCATGGATTACAGAACATCCAGAATACTATACCAAAAATGAAAAAGGGGAAATTACAGACCCACTAAATGATCAGGGAGAACCTTGGGGCTGGACTGATGTGGCCGATCTTAATTATGACAATATAGAAATGCAGGATGCCATGATTGATGCCATGAAGTTTTGGATTGTACAAGAAGGAATAGATGGTTTCCGTTGTGATGTAGCCCATGGCGTACCTGCAAGTTTTTGGGAAAAAACAATTCCTGCTTTACGAGCGGAGAAAGATATTTTTATGTTGGCAGAGGCAGAAATACCTGAAATAATGAAGGATGACCTTTTCGAAATGTCCTATGCGTGGGAATTCCATCATTTACTGAATTCCATTGCAAAAGGAGAAAAGTCTGTTTCTGATTTCGATAATTATATGACAGAAGAAATCAACAAGTGGGAAGCCAATGATATCCTAATGCGTTTTATAACCAATCATGATGAAAACTCTTGGGCTGGCCCAGTGAAAGAACGTATGGGAGAAGCCTCTAATGCACTCTTAGGGCTTACCTATTGTCTTCCTGGAATGCCTTTGGTGTATAGCGGACAGGAATACGATCTAAACCACAGGCTCAAGTTTTTTGAAAAAGATCAGATCCCAAAAGACAAAGGAATGACCTGGGAGACTTTAGCCAGACTGGGAAATCTTAAAAATACCTATCCAGCATTATCAGGAGGAAAAAACCCTGCTTCCTATACGCGATTGAATACAGATAATGCCAAGGTGCTGGCATTTAAAAGGAACCAAGGAGATAGTCAATTAAGATATATTGCCAATTTAAGTGATGTTTCACAAAAAGTAATGATTGATAATTTTGAACCAAACGGCCCTATTTGGGATGTGGTTTTGAATAGAGAATGGGAAGTAGACGAAAAAACACCCATTGAATTGGCTCCGTGGGAATATCATATTTTGATTAAAAAGTAATTTTTAGCCCCAAAATTTGGGGCTTTTTCATAAAATACCCTTTTCGAAAACGTTATCGTCAATTTTTTGCTTTGTTCAATAAAAACTTTGCTATAATTTTACATAAATGAGTGAAAAAATTAAAAGAATTGCAGTGCTTACCAGTGGAGGAGATGCCCCTGGAATGAATGCAGCAATACGTGCTGTAGTCCGTTCTTGTGCCTACCATGATTTGGAATGTGTAGGAGTTTTTAGAGGATTGCAAGGTTTGATAGAAGGTGATTTTAAAGAACTGGGTCCCCGTTCTGTTAAGAATATTATTAATAGGGGAGGAACTTTCTTAAAATCAGCTCGTTCACAAGAGTTCAGAACAAAGGCAGGTAGGCAGGAAGCTTATGACAACTTAAAAGAATCTAATATTGACGCCTTAGTAGCTATTGGTGGTGATGGAACCTTTACGGGTGCTAACATATTCAATGAAGAATTTAATTTTCCCATTGTAGGAATCCCAGGAACCATAGACAACGATATTAATGGTACCGATTATACTATTGGTTATGATACTGCTTTAAATACGGTGGTAGAGGCAATCGATAAAATCAGGGACACTGCTAATTCTCATAATCGCCTCTTTTTGGTGGAAGTCATGGGAAGAGATGCTGGAGATATAGCCTTAAACGCTGGTATAGGTGCAGGAGCGGAAGAAATCCTGATTCCGGAACAGGATATGGGGAAAGATCGGCTTATTACTTCTCTAAAGCGAAGTAAAAAATCTGGAAAGTCCTCTAGTATAGTTGTTGTTGCAGAAGGAGACCAGATAGGGAAAAACATCATGGAATTGGCCGATTATATACGTGAGAACCTGGATGAATACGAAGTGAAAGTCACGGTACTAGGACACATCCAGCGTGGAGGAACCCCCAGTTGTTATGACAGGGTTCTAGGTAGTAGATTAGGAGTTGGTGCTATAGATGCATTGCTCAAGGGAGAAAGGGATGTTATGATTGGCGTTTCCCATAATAAATTGGTTTCGATACCCTTTTCAGAAGCCATAAAAGGAGATAACAAAATAGATTTAGAATTAATACGTGTAGCAGATATTACCTCTGTTTAATTTCAAATAAAAAATATGACAAAAATTGGTATAAACGGTTTTGGCCGCATAGGAAGAATTGCCTTTAGGATAGCAGCTCAAAATGATCATGTAGAAATAGTAGCCGTAAATGATTTGTTAGATGTAGAACATTTGGCGTATTTGCTCAAGTACGACTCTGTTCATGGAAAGTTTGATGGTTCGGTAGTGGTGCAAGATGGAAACTTGGTTGTTAATGGAAAAACCATTCGGGTTACAGCAGAAAGGAATCCTGAGGCTTTAAAATGGGATGAGGTAGGCGCAGAAATAATTATAGATTGCACCGGGATTTTTACAACCAAAGAAAAGGCCAATGCCCACATTAAAGCTGGTGCCAAAAAAGTGGTGATTTCTGCACCATCTAAAGATGCACCTATGTTTGTAATGGGAGTAAACCACAAGGATGTAAAACCAGAAGACACCATTGTATCCAATGCTTCCTGTACTACCAATTGTTTAGCCCCCATGGCTAAGGTAATACACGATAACTTAGGGATTGTAGAAGGATTGATGACTACCGTTCATGCATCTACTGCTACACAACTTACGGTAGATGGACCTTCTAGAAAGAACTATAGATTGGGAAGAAGTGCATTAGCAAATATCATTCCTACCTCAACAGGTGCAGCAGTAGCTGTAACCAAGGTAATTCCTGCTTTAGATGGGAAACTTACCGGAATGGCATTTCGAGTACCAACAACAGATGTTTCTGTGGTAGATTTAACAGTACGTACCGAAAAATCTGCTACCTATGAAGAAGTGAAGCAGCTTTTTAAAGAGGCTTCTACGGGAGACTTAAGGGGAATTGTAGATTATGTAGAAGACCCTGTGGTTTCGCAGGATTTTGTAAGTGATTCCAACACCTGTAATTTTGATGCCAATGCAGGGATTGCTCTTAATCGCAATTTCTTTAAATTAGTAGCTTGGTATGATAATGAATATGGATACTCTGCTAAATTGATTGATTTAGCGGTACATATTGCAAGTATTTAATATATGACGATTATTGCTGACGGCGGTTCCACGAAATGTGACTGGATATTGTTAGACGATTCTGGGAATCAGATCCTAAAGACTCGAACACTTGGATTAAATCCTGCGGTTGTACCGCAAGAAGATTTGTATAGAAGAATTCGAGAAAACAACGATCTTCCTGCATTGTTTGGGAAAGTGTCCGATGTAGATTTTTATGGTGCTGGATGCGGTACTGAAACACCAAAGAATGTTTTGCATTTGGTACTTGAAAATTTATTTCAAGGAGCAAAAATAACGGTACAAGAAGATATTGCCGCTGCCGTATACGCTGCTACTACAAAACCGGGTATTGTCTGTATTCTTGGTACAGGATCCAATAGCTGTTACTATGATGGTAAAGAGATCCACACACCAGTAGCTTCTTTGGGCTTCTCTTTAATGGATGAAGCAAGCGGAAACTATTTCGGAAAACGCCTTATCCGCGATTATTTTTACAAACGAATGCCTTTGGCATTAGCCACAGAATTTGAAAAGCGGTTCGATTTGGATCCAGATGTGATTAAACAGAATTTGTACCAGAGACCCAATCCCAACACCTACTTAGCTAGCTTCGCCGAATTTATTTTTACCAGTGAAGAAGTAAATGGGTATTTTTATAAACTTATTAGTGAAGGAATGATTCGATTTATCGATTACCGCATTATGTGTTATAAGGAAGCACAAAGTGTTCCCATTCATTTCGTAGGTTCCATTGCTCATTTCTCTAAAGATATCATTGAGGACTGTATGAAACGATACCAATTAGAATTGGGGAATGTAATCCGAAGACCTATTGATGGACTTATCGATTATTACCGTATTCATAAATTGAACGTAGCTACTCAAAATTCTTAATACTCTGTAACTTATGAGTTTCCCTAAAATAAATCCCACCAAAACAAAAGCATGGGAGGCGTTAACGGTGCATTTTTCTGAAATGAAAGATGACAAGATTCAGGAATACTTTGCCAATAACCCTTCACGAGCCGAGAAATTTCAAATAGACTGGAATGGTTTTTTTGTGGATTACTCCAAGAATAGGGTTACACAAAAGACAATGGATTTATTGCTTCATTTGGCTAACGAAGTACAATTGAAAGAAGCTATTTCAGCTCAATTTTCTGGAGTTTATATCAATGAAACAGAAGACAGAGCGGTAGGGCATACATCATTGCGTGATTTCAATGCTATGAAACCAGAAGTAAAGGAAACCCTACATAAGATAAAGTCTTTTACTGAATCTGTAATTGGGGGAGATTGGAAAGGGTATACAGGGAAAAGGATTGAAGCTGTTGTAAATATTGGAATTGGTGGAAGTGATTTAGGACCAGATATGGTTTGTGAAGCATTGCGATATTACCATAATGATCTTGAAATTCGGTTCGTTTCCAATGTAGATGGCGACCACGTCATGGAGTCACTCAAGGGATTGAATCCTGAGACGACCCTATTTATAATTGTATCCAAAACATTTACCACTCAAGAGACACTTACCAATGCGCAGACAATACGTGACTGGTTCTTGCAATCTGGAAACCCTGAAGATATAGCAAAGCATTTTGCAGCAGTTTCTACCAATTTGGAAGCAGTTTCTGGTTTTGGAATTGCACCAGAGAACATATTCCCTATGTGGGATTGGGTAGGAGGGCGTTTTTCACTTTGGAGCGCTGTAGGGCTTTCCATTGCCTGTGCTGTTGGATATGAGAATTTTGAAAAGTTGCTGAAGGGAGCTCATGAAATGGACTTGCATTTCAAGAATACCGAATTCGATAAAAATATTCCCGTGATTATGGGCTTGCTATCCGTATGGTACAATAATTTTTATGGAGCAGAAAGTGAATGTATAGTTCCTTATTCCCAATATCTGAATAAATTGGTAGCCTATCTCCAGCAAGGAATTATGGAGAGTAATGGAAAAAGCACCGATAGAAATGGAAATCCTATAGACTATCAAACCGGAACCATTGTTTGGGGTAGTACGGGAACCAATGCGCAGCATGCTTTTTTTCAGTTAATCCATCAAGGAACCAAAATCATACCAACAGATTTTATTGGTTTCTCTCAACCATTGCATGGAAATGAAGATCATCATAACAAATTGATGGCAAACATGATTGCCCAAACGGAAGCATTAATGCAGGGCACTTATGGAACTACTGTGGAAAATAATTTCAAGGTTTTTGAAGGAAACAAACCAACCAATACCTTACTCATTGATGAACTATCTCCCACTTCTTTAGGGAGTTTAATTGCCATGTATGAACATAAACTGTTTGTACAGGGTGTTATTTGGAATATTTTCAGTTATGACCAATGGGGTGTGGAATTAGGTAAAAAATTGGCTAAGGGAACACTGCAAGCTATTGAGAACGAGGATATTTCTCACATTACAAACCCTTCCAGCCAAAATCTTATCAATCGCCTGTCTTAGTACCATTCATCGAAAAATTGGATTTAAGTTTTCAAAACCTTCGCAAAGTTACGAGGGTTTTACTATTTTTAGTAGATAATTTCCCTGCAAAAATGTTTTATTAACTAGTAACCAATAAACTTTAAATATGAGTGCAACAGACAAGAAAATTACCCTAGCAGAAGCTATTTCATGGACAACAGCCTGGAGAAGTTCCCCAACAACTTCCGCAAGGGCCTTCTTAATCCCTATTGAGGATATGCAGGGTGTTATCAATGAAATTAGTGGCCAAGGGGGAAGTCCTTGTGCCAGAGCTTATTTAGCAATGGATGGAGGGGAAGAAAAATTAGTTATCGTAGGTACTTCTCAAGAAACACAAAAAGACGGATCTGTAATATATCGTGATCTTTTACCTGCAGTGGGAGAAGACCCTGCTACGGCTTCTAATGCTATCTATGATTTTACAACACCTTGTCCTACAGAATGTGATCCTAGTAGCCCATTAAATTGAAAATAGACGTATTTAATTTACTCAGTTACGTAACAGTTCTCGCAGCTGTTATTAATGCAATAATATACCTTAAGGGCTTTATGAAGTTTAATAAAGCCTTTAAGGTTTTTACATTGAATCTATTCTTTGTGACCTTAGTACAGGTAAATTCTACAATTGTAGGAAAGGTATTCCACTTACCTAATATCTTCCTATCCCATTATTATTTTCTACTTCAATTTATATTCCTCTCTTTTTTTTACATGCAATTGCTAAAAGGAAAGTGGATCTATCTAATATCAGGGGCGTCAATGCTTTTCTTTATTACGCAATATGCGATTGATCATGATATGTATCATAAATTCAATCAAACTGGGATGTTGGTGAGTTATCTTGTATTAATTTTCTATGCGATTATATACCTATACAAGTGTCTATCCTTTAGAGGTGAATTTGTATTGGTTACTATTGGGATCTTAACCTATTTACTCTCAAGTTCTTTAATTTTCGCATCGAGCAATACAGTTTTATCGATTGATAAAGCTGTTTATTCACTTCTTTTCGATATTAATAAAATTCTGTTTTTTGCTTATCAGGTATTGATATTCCTCGAATGGTTTAAGAACTATAGATTTAAGCCCCGTTAGGGTGATTTATAAATCAAAGTATATTTTCTGTATTATACAACCATTTAGTATAAATGATTAAAGAATGCGTCAAAACCGTAATGGTATCGTATCGTTTGAAGATATGATACTTTTATGATGGAAAAGTTCTTCCTACTAATCTAAAAAATCACCATGAAAAAAATAATATTCTTATCGCTGGCAATATGTGTAATGTTTTTTTCTTGTTCCCAAGAGGAGGAGCAGGAGGAAACAAAATTAGCAAATCTAATAATTCAAAAAAGTGATTGGAAAACGGCCGTACTTGCAAATGAAATAGTTGATAGCCAAAGAACTATTTCGCATTACGAATTTGATATTCAAGAATTGAACAAATTAATTTCTAATGAAAAAGTGACTTATATTTGGTTTGATTTGGGCCTTGATACAAAAAACAGCATAGTGTTTACGGCTACTGGGGTAAATCAAAGAGATGAGATAGTAGGCCAAGTATCCTCAAAAGCGATTTTAGTGCACGACTATCAGGCCGATTTCTCTGTTTTCCGGAGGGTAAAGGATATTGAACTCGATGCACCGTCGGAACTCACCCATATCTTACCCAATCAAGATGCATATGCCTATCTAATGAATGTTGAAAAATGGTACGACAACTTTGAAGAATATTTAATGTATGAAGATCAAAGAGTTGAACGTTTTGGCTTGCAAAAGGTTGTTATAAAACGTATTCTAATGACTAGATATATCCATTCTATGGCTCTATTCTTAGGGGTAAATAAAAAAGAAAAAATAACTACCGTTTTAATTGGAAAGGATAAAAATGGCAACCTACTTATAAATAAAGGAGATATAAACACAGGAGGACGTGCATTTGACTTTACAGAGCCTTGCCCATCTGCATGTGATATGGATTGTGGGGGGTGTGCTCAATGGTGTGACGATCCATTTTGGATGTGTTGTATTGCCCAACCACCCTGTGACAACGATGACAATTAGCTGATGAAAACGAAGTTTCCATTGGAAACTTCGTTTTTTTCTTTTGTTGAGGTATCTTCGCTTTGTGGAAGAAGTACTAAACCCCGAAAATCAGATTACATATATCATCCTAATTGCTATAGGACTCTTGTTATTGATGTCTATTGGAATTGTACTTTTCTTCTATTTTTCCCGAAAAAAAATTATCAAGGCAGAATTGGAAAAGGCTCGGTTGGAAATTGACCATCAAAAAGAATTATTACAAGCCACGATTATTACCCAAGAAGAAGAACGTAGCCGAATTGCCCAGGACCTTCATGATGCAATAAGCTCCAAATTAAATGTGGTTTCCCTAAATGCTAATTTCCTGACCGAAAAGGACATCACAACAACCGATGCCAATAAATTTGGAGAAAGTATTCTTAGTGTCACCTCTATGGTGTTAGAAAACTCACGTAGAATTGCTCATGACTTATTGCCTCCAACACTCAGTAAATTTGGACTGGAAGCCGCTTTGGAAGAATTATGCGATGAAGTGTCAGAATCTGGCAAGTTTCAGATAAGTTATAATGCAGAGTACCCTATGGGAACACTCCCTTCAGATGAAGAATTGCATTTGTTCCGTGTAGTTCAAGAGCTTTTCAGCAACTCTATAAAATACAGTGAAGCAACTCAAATAGACCTATTGTTACAGCAAAGCAATGAAACAGGAATTCTATTGAAATATAGTGACAATGGTAAGGGATTTGATATGAATGATGCCGATAAAGCAAAGGGATTAGGAATGAGTGGTATAAAAAACAGAGCATCAATTTTAAAGGCAGCACTATACATGACATCTGCTCCCAACAAAGGAATTGAGGTCAAAATAGAAAAACCTTTACATAGTAACGCGTAGTATATATTCAATTTTATAACTTTACGATATACTAAGAGACCTATCTTGTGAAAATAAATCTAGTATTAGCAGACGACGAAGAACTTTTCCGTGTTGGAATGGCGCATATCCTTTCTAGGGATGAGGATATCAACATTATTCACCAAGCTTGTAATGGAAAAGAACTATTGGATTATTTGGCAAGTGCAGAATTGCTTCCAGATATCATCATAATGGATATTAAAATGCCGGAACTTAATGGGGTAGAAGCAACCAAAACTATTCATAAGACGTATCCGGAAATAAGTATTATTGCGCTCACTACATACAATACCAAACCATTTATCCGAAATATGATCCATGTTGGAGCCAGTGGGTATTTGGTAAAGAATACCCCTCCAAGTAAAGTGCTTCATACGATAAAGCAGGTATACTACAATGGGTTTTATTACGATACTGAGGTAATGAAAGCGATTAAGGGGATTACCAATCTTTCCAATAAAAATGATGCGAAGACCTTTTTTGATGATGAACTGATCACACCCAGGGAAAAGGATGTCTTAGAATTGATTTGTCATCAGTACACTTCTCAGGAAATTGCAGAGAAACTGTTCATCAGTAAACGCACTGTAGAGGTTCATAGAAAGAATTTACTTGAAAAAGCCAATGTAAAAAACATTGCAGGACTTGTCATTTTTGCCATTCAGAACGATTTGGTACTATTATCCGATATCGATTAATCCTTTTCCAGGCCCTTTTTCTCACTCTTAATTTATAAAATATAGGCACCTTGTGTAAATAAATTCAATACGCAAAGGAAAATTCGTCATATTTGAAATAACTTTAAGATCAGAAAAACAGTTACAGATGTGACTGTAATTCAACTAAAAAAAGCTGCCAATGAAACCAACCCATGTTTTATATGCATTTTTTATTCTTTTTGCCTCCATTGCATATGCTCAAGGTTCCGATTCCGAAAGTTCCTATTACAAATGGTATGATGAAATTGTAGGGATTGAAAATACACCGCTCTTTAATGGTGTAGAGTATATAGAAGGATACAAAACGACTAGAGAAAATCACAAGTTTTTTATCAATCAGTCTTTTTATCAAGGTGCTGTTCATTACAATGGACAAACCTATTACGATATCAGTCTCAAGTACGATATCTATGAAGATGAGTTGATTGCTAATTTGGAAAGCACGGCACAAAAATCACTATTACAGCTTATTAAGAGCAAGGTACATTCGTTTACTATTGAGCAGCATTCCTTTGTAAATATTATCAATACAGATGCTTCAAAACTTGGTATTATTGGGTTTCATGAAACGTTGGTTAAAAACGAATTGGGCACACTATATAAGAAACATCGTAAAAAACGAATTAAAAAAGAGGACAAGCGCATTCTGTATTTTGAATTCTTGGATATCAAAAGCGATTACGTGGCCCTCATAGATGGAAATTATTATTGGTTGAATAACAAAAATGACTTCTACGATCTATTTCCTGGGATAAAGAAAGAATTAAAAAGCTTTCTTAATACGAATGACGCATTACGACGCTCCCAAAAAGAACAACAGCTAAAAGCCTTATTTAATCAGGCTAACCTATTGTTGAATTCACAAAACACTCCCTAATAATGAAGAAGCTGTTCATTTTTGTTTTTCTATTGATTTCTATGGTAATTTCTGCGCAAGAGGAAACTACAATATCCACTTCATTTCAGGAGCTAACCTTACAAGAAGCCTTAATTGAAATAGAATCTAAGACTTCGGTTCAATTCTTTTTTGTGGAAGATTGGTTAAGTGATAAAACCATAAGTGGTAACTATTCCAATGCATCATTGGAAGATGTGCTGAATGATCTTTTCAAAGAAACCACGATAAACTACTACATCATGGATTCTAATAAGGTCATATTAACTCAAAACAATATTATATATGATCAGTTACCTCAGGAGTTTTTTGGGAAAAAAGAATCCGAAAATCAACAAGAAACAAATCCACAAGTAACCAAACGAATTTCCCCTATTTTTAATACCAACACAGAAGCTGTAGGTAATATTCCCATTCAAACAGTGCGAATTGGAAAAGAATCCAAGCAAGACAATGCAACTAATTTCGTGCTCTCAGGGATCATCACTGGTGATGATGGAAGGCCTTTACCCAATGTGACTTTGGTATTAAGGGATTCGGGAACGGGTACCACCACAAATGACAAAGGAGAATATAGAATGACATTACAGGCTGGGGTTAATATGATAGAAGCACGTTCTCTGGGTTTTCAAAGCCTTCAGAAGCGGGTTATTATCTATAACAATGGCGAGTTAAACATACAATTACAGGAAGGCCTTGAACAATTAGGCACTGTTGTGATTGAAGGGAAGGCGAAGCAAAATGTAGCAGAAGTATCTACTGGGGTTACCGAGATTGATGTGAAAGAAATTAAAAACATCCCTTTGGTACTGGGTGAACGCGATATTTTAAAAGTAGCAACTACCTTACCCGGAATTACAACAGCAGGAGAAGGAAGTGCTGGATTTAATGTACGGGGTGGGAAAGAAGACCAAAACCTAATTCTATTAGATGATGGTGTGGTATACAATCCTACCCACTTTTTCGGAATCTTCTCAGGAATCAATCCTTTTACCACAGAAGATGCCAAAATATATAAAGGAAACATTCCGGCTGAATATGGAGGTCGTTTATCTTCGGTAGTAGATATTATATCCAAAGATGCCAATGTAGATAATTTAACAGCTGAAGGCTCTATAGGTCCTGTAACAGGCAGTGTGTCGGTTGAGGTACCTGTGGAAAAGGGGAAAGGAGCATTTCTAGTAGGAGGGAGGACCACTTATTCCAATTGGATTCTACGTTCTTTAGATGATGAATCCCTTCAAAATAGTGAAGCTAATTTTTTCGATGTCATTGCCAAATACAATCATAAAATTGGCGAAAAAGATGACATAAGGGTCACAGGATATTACAGCCGAGATGCTTTTAGTATTACTTCAGATTCACTTTATAACTATTCCAATCGTATGGTATCCTTGCGTTGGGATCATGAATTTAATGACAATCACAGAGGAAGTATTGGAGTTTCCAATAGTAAGTATGACTTTGGGATTGAGTTTGATGGAGAATCCAATACGGATTTCGATTTGGGATATGATATAACAGAGACCAAAGTGAAGCTGAAAATGGAATCCAATATGGGAGAAGACCATACGTTGAAATATGGACTCTCCTCAAAAATTTATAACGTAAATCCCGGTGAAATTGATCCCATTAATGGATCTAGTGTGATTCCAGTAACCATTCCTGAAGAAAAAGGTTGGGAATCTGCACTGTTTATTTCAGATGATTGGAACCTAACCGATAAATGGCTTTTAAGCGCTGGAGTACGCTATTCATTTTACAGTGCATTAGGGCCGTCATCTCAAAATATTTATGCCGATGGATTACCGAGAAATGAATCTACTTTTGTAGAAACCCAAGAATTTACCAATAATGAGTCCATAGAAACCTACGGTGGACCCGAATTCAGGGTGTCGTCTCGATATTTCCTGACTTCGGATTTTTCTGTAAAGGCGAGCTTCAATAATACCTATCAGTACATTCACACCTTAACCAATAACACGACGGTTTCTCCAACCGATACCTGGAAACTGTCTGATTTAAATATCAAACCACAGGAAGCCAATCAATATGCATTGGGCTTTTATAAAAATTTAAAAGACAACACATTCGAAATAAGTTTGGAGGGGTACTACAAAACTTCCGAAAATGTATTGGATTTTAAAACAGGAGCAGATCTTTTACTCAATGAAACGATAGAGCGAGAAGTGCTTCAAGGAGAAGGAAGGGCTTATGGCGTTGAGCTTTTAATTAGAAAACGGAAAGGAAACTTTAATGGTTGGTTAGGATATACCTATTCCAAATCCGAACTGAAATACGATAGTTCCTTTTCAGAAGAAACCATCAATAACGGAGATTATTTCCCTAGTAATTTTGATAAACCACATGATATTAGTTTGGTCACTAATTATAAACTGACTAAAAGGTTCAGTCTATCCGCCAATTTTGTATACCAGACCGGAAGACCTGTCACAGTCCCAGTTGGTAATTTCTTCATCAATAATTCGGAATTTGTACTATATAGTGAGCGGAATAAGTTCAGGATACCAGATTATTACCGTTTCGACATTAGTTTCAATGTAGAAGGCAATCATAAGAATAAGAAATTGGCACACAGTTTCTGGAATATCTCCATTTACAATGTCTTGGGAAGAAACAACCCGTATTCTGTATTTTTTGTAACGGAAGAAGGAAATGTAAAAGCGTTACAAAGCTCCATTTTTTCTATACCGATACCCACGATAACATATAACTTCAAATTTTAATTGCTATGAAAAAGAAAGTTATATATAACCTGTTTTTATTAAGCCTGTTCTTGGCAATAGTATCTTCCTGTACCGAAGAAATTGCATTCCAAACTGAAGAATTGGAAAGTGCTCTCGTAATAGAAGCCATCATTACAGATGAAGACAAACAACATGAAATTTTATTGAGTAGAACTTATGCTTTTGATGCTGATGGGCCTATACCAGAGCAAAATGCTACGGTGAGTGTAGAAAGTAGTGCTGGAATTGTTCAATTTCAGGAAGTTGAAAATGGAAGGTATGTTGCCGAATCCAACTTTAGTGCTGTACCCAATGTAGATTATAAGTTAAATATAAGAACGAGTGACGGAAGACTATATAGCTCTTCAAACACACAATTGACCAAAATTACAGATATAGATGAATTATATGCAGAACGTGTTGTAGATGACTTGGGGAATGATGGAGTTTCCATTTTTGTAGACAGTTTTGACCCTGAAGGAGAATCTCAGTTTTATCGATTTACCTATGTAGAAACCTTTAAAGTAATTGCCCCTCTTTGGCGTTTGGAAGATTTGGTTGTTATAGATCCCTCTTGGCCAGCATGTTCTGTAGAAAAGGTAAATAAAACAGAAGAGAAACGGGTTTGTTTCCGAACTGAATTTTCTACAGAAATTGTACTGGGAAACACAACAAGTTTAAACGAAGACCGATTGGAACGCTTTCAAGTGCGTCGTATCCCTAGAAGCGATTATAGAATATCCCACAGATATAGTGCTTTGGTAAAACAATTTGTTCAATCTAGAGAAGCACATACCTATTACACAACTTTGCAAGAATTTTCAGGTCAGGGTAGTATTTTTTCACAAAGCCAACCAGGCTTTTTTGAAGGTAATATTGTTTCAGAAACTAATAGTGAAGAGAAGGTTGTTGGCTTTTTCGAAGTATCACATGTAGCTACCAAGCGGGTCTTTTTCAATTTTAGGGATTTAATCCCAGACGGCCCTTTGCCACCCTATATTTCGGCTTGTACGGAGTTTGCCCCACCAAGGGATTTGGGGCACCCAACAGATCAATGTGGTAGTCTCATCTTTGCACTTTTAAATGAAGAGGTAGTGTATACTAGGGACAACCCCGTTCCTGAAACAACTGAAGTAGGTCCCTATTTTGTGGCAGATGCTGTATGCGGAGATTGCACACTCGTAGGAAGTAATGTAGTTCCAGAATTTTGGGAAGAATAATTAAGAAAGAAGAATGATTAAGGAATTGTATACATCACAATTGCATATTTTCACATGGACGGGATTACTTCTCCTGTTTGGTTGTGTAGAAGAAATTTCATTTAACACGGAATCATTGGAAAGTGCTTTGGTGATTGAAGCGACCCTTACCAATGAAGTGAAACAACAACAGATTAGGTTAAGCAGGACCTATAAATTTGAGGAAGATGGTCCTACTGCAGAGGGTGGAGCCACTGTATGGATTCAAAGTGATGATGGTATGATTGCTTTTGAAGAATCTACAGAAGCAGGCCTTTACCTTTCCAATGTGGAGTTTGGAGCAAGAGAAGGTATTGATTATGAATTGAGCATCACAACTAGTGACTCAAGAACCTATAGAAGCACACCCACCCAGATGGCTACAAATGTACCGATTGATGAAGTTTACGCCGTTCGTGAAACGACCGATTTTGGGGATGATGGAGTCTCTATTTTTGTAGATAGTTTTGATCCTACGGGCACGGCCAATTATTTTCGGTACGAATATGAGGAAACCTACAAGATTATTGCACCCCTATGGAACACTACTTCTATGATAGAATTAGAAGATCCTCCTTGTGGTGTTGAGTTAGGAATCCGGGAACAAGAAGAACGTGTTTGCTATAACACTGAACTCTCAACCGCTGTAAATGTCCTAAGTACCAGTGGGCTTTCTGAAAGTAGGGTACAACGTCACCTCGTTCGCTTTCTAAATGGTAATAATTATATCATTTCGCATCGCTATAGTATTTTGGTGCGGCAATATGTACAGTCTTTAGAAGCAAATACCTACTACAGACTCTTGAATGAATTTTCGGGAAGTGAAAGTCTGTTTTCCCAAAATCAGCCGGGCTTTTTTGATGGTAATATCCAGTCCGAAACCAATTCGGAAGAGAAAGTTGTTGGTTTTTTTGAAGTTTCCAGTGTATCCGAAAAAAGATTGTATTTCAATTATGAAGATTTTTATCCTAATGAACCTTTGCCACCATACGCTTCTGGATGTACTGAGGTAGCTCCAGAACCCACTACTTTGGTTTTTGGGGTATGTGGTCCATTGGTGGTAGGAATACGCAGAAACGAATTTAGATATGTAAGATTGAATGATATGCCCAATGATGTATTTCCGGGGCCCTACTTTGTAGTAGCAAGGGCCTGTGGAGATTGTACGGCATTAGGTTCTAACATCGTTCCAGATTTCTGGGAGGAATAAAATGTATGACATGAAAAAATGGTTGTCAATTTTTGGTTTGGTTTTACTGTGCGTGTTTCAATCGTATGCACAAACAGTCACTGCATCCCAAGAAGCCTTAAAGGGTTATGAAAATATACCACAGGAAAAAATATTTGTTCATTATAACGCTAATTTGCTATTTACAGGTGAATACCTTTATTACAAAGTGTATTGCAAGAATAATGAAACAGACGTCTTAAGTACGTTGAGCAAAGTAGCTTATGTCTCTTTGGTGGGTTCTGATAAAAAACCAATTTTCACTCATAAAGTACGTCTCAATAATGGTGTTGGACAAGGAGATTTTTTCCTTCCTGTTGGGACACCATCTGGGAGCTATAAATTAATTGCTTACACACAATGGATGCGTAATGGAGGAGATCATCATTTTTTTAAAGATAACATTGGTGTAATCAATCCCTATCAAAATGCTCAGGAATCAATATTGGCTTCTAATGATAATGAGAATAGTAGGGTAGAAGTGTTTAACGGTCAAAATAATGGAACTGATATTTTAAATACTTCAGGAGTAACTCTAGAAACCAATAACACATTATTTGGAAAACGTGAAAAAGTACTAGTTACCCTAAACTCTTTGGGAACTGATTTATGGGGAGGCAGTTATTCATTGTCAGTTAGGAAAAAGGATTTTGAAATTCCCTTTTCAAAGAAAACTAGCAAGAACTATAAAGAAATTTATAAAAGTACCGGTTCCCCTACATTGGGAAGCCGTCTATTTTTACCTGAATTGCGAGGAGAAGTAGTTTGGGGAAAGGTTACCTCCAAATCCAATGGAAGCCCTATAAGCAATACCAAGGTAGCTTTATCTATTCCGGGTCAGGATTTTGTTAGTAAAATTGCCAATACCAATGCAGCGGGTGTTTTTTACTTTATCCTACAAGAAGAATTTAATGATACCAATGCTACTTTTCAAGTACTTGGTGATACGGAGGTAAACTATAACATTGAGGTGTCGCCACAAACACCAATGGACTATACGAGTATTGAATTCGAAAAATTTTCCATAAGTCCTGACTTAGAGGAGGCAATTTTACAACGGAGTGTTTACAACCAGATTGAAAATGGATATTATGAGTTAAAACCAGATACCATAAAAGTTCCGTTGCCCAGTCCGCCGTTCTATGGAAAACGAGGAAGAGCATATAATTTAGATGATTACAAACGCTTTAATACCGTTAAAGAAACATTTTTAGAATTTATAGACGATGCTTGGACCAAAAATGTAGCAGGGGAGACGGTCTTTTCGGTACGTGCTTATGAAAATACATTGTCCTCTAATTTCCCTCCTTTAATCATTGTAGATGGTATCATATTGCAGGATCAACAAAAGCTATTGAATTATCCAGCTAGACGTATTAAGACCATTAGTATTGTGAGGGATAAGTACTATTTGGGGGCCGATGTCTTCCAAGGAGTAATCATTGTGGAAACTATGGCAGGCGATTTTTACGAATCACTTACCGAAAATTATGTATCTAAAATAGATCTCTTCTCGGCCCAACCCCAAAAAACGTATTTCGCACAAAATTATGCTACGGCAGGGAAAACGAATAGGATTCCAGATTTCAGGAGTCAATTATTGTGGAAACCAAATCTTGAAGTTTCAACTTTAGATCAAGCATGGGAATTCTATACTTCTGATAATATAGGAGTCTATGAAATTTCATTAGAAGGGTTTACAAAGTCAGGCAAGCCAGTTTCCCTTCAGAAGACAATACGGGTTGAATAATATTGATTTTCTAAATAGATTTTCCACTCAAATCCCTACCTTCGTATTACTCCCTTAACTTTATGAATAATTGTATATGCTTACCAAAGTGTATGGGAGTGCTGTGTTTGGTGTAGAAGCCCAAACCATTACTGTAGAAGTAAACACCGATGTAGGAATCGGTTACCATTTGGTCGGATTGCCCGACAACGCCATTAAAGAAAGCAACTATCGTATTGCTGCTGCTTTACAAAACAATGGCTACAAAATTCCAGGAAAGAAAATAACATTGAACATGGCTCCGGCCGACCTTCGGAAGGAGGGTTCTGCCTATGATCTTACATTGGCCATGGGTATTTTGGTTTCTTCAAGCCAAATAAACGAAGTCATTTCTTTGGAAGACTTTGTTATTATGGGTGAATTGTCCTTAGATGGTTCCCTTCAACCTATAAAGGGAGCCTTGCCCATTGCTATTAAAGCTAAAGAAGCAGGGTTTAAGGGATTTATTCTACCCGAACAGAATGCCAAGGAAGCTGCAATCGTAGAAGGGTTGGAGGTATATGGGGTTACTTCTATAAGTGAAGTGATTTCTTTTTTTGATGAGGGGCAATTGCTGGAACCTGTTCAAATAGATATGAAAGCAGAGTTCTACGAACATTTGGAACATCCCGAATTCGATTTTGCTGATGTAAAGGGGCAGGAGGGGATTAAGCGTTGCATGGAAATTGCAGCGGCAGGTGGTCACAATATCATTTTGATTGGCCCACCGGGTTCGGGAAAGACGATGTTGGCAAAACGATTGCCTTCTATATTGCCTCCGCTTTCTTTAACCGAAGCTTTGGAAACAACCAAGATACATAGTGTGGCGGGACGTACCCTTGAAAAAGGAGGGGTGATGACTTCACGCCCATTCCGAAGTCCACATCATACTATTAGTGATGTGGCATTGGTAGGAGGAGGGCAGTACCCACAACCTGGTGAAATTTCTTTAGCTCATAACGGGGTGCTGTTTTTGGATGAGTTACCCGAATTTAAACGAAGTGTACTGGAGGTAATGCGTCAACCCTTGGAAGACCGGGATGTGACCATTTCCCGAGCTCGGTTTACAGTCACCTATCCCGCCAGTTTTATGTTGGTGGCCAGTATGAATCCCAGTCCAGGAGGTTATTTTAACGATCCCAATGCACCCGTAATGTCATCACCTTCCGAAATGCAACGGTATTTGAGTAAGATCTCGGGGCCATTGTTGGATCGTATCGATATCCATATTGAAGTGACACCGGTACCTTTTGAAAAATTGAGCGACGAACGAAAAGGAGAATCCAGTGTGGTGATTCGGCAGCGGGTAACTCAGGCTAGGATGCTACAGACAGCACGATTTCAGGAAATGCATCATATTCATTACAATGCCCAGATGGGCGTGCAACAGATTCGGAAGTTTTGTAAATTGGATAAAGCCTCGCTTGGATTATTAAAAAACGCCATGGAACGGTTAAACCTTTCGGCAAGGGCCTATGATCGTATCCTGAAAGTGGCACGCACCATAGCGGATTTGGAGGTGTCTAATGAAATACAAGGACATCATATTTCGGAAGCAATTCAGTATCGGAGTTTGGATAGAGAGGGGTGGTTGGGTTAAATGTGGTTGAGTGCTAGGGAAGCGCCTTTATAACATATTGCACCACTTTCATTAACCGAAGCTCTGGAAACAACCAAGATACATAGTGTGGCTGGACGTACCCTTGAACGGATTGAAAAGAAGGTAGAACATGTTTCAATAAGATTGCTAAGAGATATTGAAAAGTTCATCAGCTAAATCTTATTCAGTAGTATTAAGCGTTTATCATTAAATTTTAATTAGAAACCTTACTATTTATTGGCTCTCTTATTAATTAATTCAAAGAAAAGAGACCTTCTAGAACGAGACAGAGGAACTATACGATTGTCAGACATTTTTAAATAGCCTCCATCTTCCTTTACATAGGCTATCAAAAAGTCTAAATTGATTAAATGTGATTGATGTACCCTAAGAAATTGATCATTATTCAATATCCCTTCAATGCTTTTAAGTGTCTTGGAAATAACTACCTTTTTACCATTAGTGGTATAAATTTCAGTGTAGTTAGAATCTGCTTTACAGCTAATAATTTCGTCGGCATGATAAAATTCGATTCCTTTTAGGGTGGGAAATGGAATTCTTCCGGATTTTGATCCTCCGTCTTTTAAAAAACCAATAATATCTTTCAACTCAGAACTTTGTTGGACATCATTCTTATTCTGAATTCTCTTAAGTGTATTATCTAGTTCAATACTACTTACGGGTTTTAGTAAATAATCAAAAGCTAAATATTTGAATGCTTTAATAGCATATTGATCGTATGCTGTAACAAATACAAGATTAAAATCTAAAAAAGTTAGTTGGTCCAACACTTCAAAACCACTTAACCACGGCATTTCTATATCCAGAAAAACAATATTTGGCTTTAGATCGTCTATGAGGGCAGCTGCCTTACGCGCATCAGTAATCTTGGCAACAATTTCAATATCTGGACTTGTGGATTTAATTTCATACTCCAGTATTGCTAAGCTATTAGCTTCGTCGTCTATAAGTATAACTCTTGGCTTAGACATTAACCTCCTTTTTTAAATCGTATAATAACCTTGGTTCCCAGAGCCTTGTTATCATCTGAGTATAAATCTATTATCTCAAAGGTACACTGTATTTCATACAATGCTTCTAATTGTTTAAGTCTATCTTCAGTAATTTTGATTCCTAAACTGGACTTATGAGATTTATTTTTTGAAATTTCTTGCGCCGCTATTCTTCCTATGCCATTATCTTCTACCTCACAGATAAGTGTCTTCTGTTCCTGTTTATATCGTATGTGTAAATTTCTTATTCCGTCTTTATGCATAAGTCCATGCCAAATGGCATTCTCTATGAAGGGCTGTATAATCATTGGAGTAATTAAAAAGTTGAGGTCAACATTCGGGTCGACTTCAATAGAAAAATCAAAAGAATTATCGAATCTGAGTTTTTCGATTTCTAAATAGGATTTTATAGCTCCTAGTTCATCTTCTGCAGATATTAAATTTTGCCTTGAGTTTTCCAGTACTTGTCTAATCAGGGTGGAAAATTTGGAAATAAAATCCATGGTTTCCTGCTTAGACTTTTTTAGGGTGTAAAACTTAATACTGTTCAAAGTATTAAATATAAAATGAGGGTTTATTTGAGATCGTAAAGCGTCTGATTCTAATTTGGATAATTGCATTTCATAACTATTCTGCAAATTTTCAGTTTTCATTTTTTGATTATTCCTGTACCTGCCAAATAGATAAATAGCGATCATAAGGACCAGCAAACAAATACCAATAAAATACTGTGATTTATAGAAAGATAAATAAATATTAAAGGAAATAGTTCGTTCTGCCAACGCTAATCCGTCCCTGTTAACAGCTCTAATAATTAATTCATGGTCGCCAGATCTTAAATCAAATAATTTCAAACTATTTGACGAAGAAATTGGCAGCCATTCTTCTGAATTGATTTGGTATTGATAACTTACCGTATCCAGCACAAAAGATTTAGAGATAGTAAACTCTAAATCAATATTTCGTTCTTCTTCACGCAAGTTAATGGGGGAATACCCTTCAATTGAAGGCATTCTTTTTAGAACATCATTTGCTCTAAAACTTGAAACATCCAGTATATGTCTAAATGGTAATGAATTCTGAACAACGGGGTTTGTTGATCGAAATATTCGTCCACGTTTTGAACTCCATATGTAACCACTTCTATCAACATTCAAGAACACCCCTTGTTTCATTTCTGTTGGCGTGTCCAGCCACTTATATTTATGTGTGTGTCTATTAAAAAGTGCATTTCCAAAGTCGGTCACATTGGTTAAAGAAATACTATCATTTAATGAAATAACGGAACGAGTAATATTATCTGCGCGGTTCCACTCTAGATCAGGCTGAGTTACATAATTAGAGAATTTCTTCGTACCTAGATCGAATTCGACCAAGCCCAAGCCCCAGGAAGGCAATAACAAAACGTTGTTATACAGATGACCCTTATAAAAATTATGGGGTAATATATAAGGTGCATTTTTAAGAGTGTATTGCTCAAGAGCACCACTGACTTTGTTTACCCTATAAAGACCTGAATATGCGGCTACCCAGGTAAACCCACTTTCAATGTCCGGATAAATAGATTGCACAGCATTGGAACTTTCACGATGACCAAAATCGTACCCACTTGTAATGTACTTTGTCAATACCTCATTTGAATGTTTATCAATAAGATAAAGACCATTGGCCGTTCCAACATAAATCGTATCGTTTTCTTGTTCGAGTTTCAAAATAAAATTTCTCCAGTTGGCCGGGTATAATGGTTTGTCTAAAAATACTTTGGTTGAAGACAGAGTATTCATGTCTATTTTATAAAGCCCTTTTCGCCCTCCATACCAAATAATATTGTTTTCATCATCCTTTAAAAAACAAATACCAGATTGACTGCCTGTGTCTAGATTATGGGCTTTGGATAGATAACTACTCACATTTACTGCAGTACGCCCATTATATCTGTATAAACCATCATTAATTACGGTCCAAATAATACCTTCACGGTCTTCATAGATAATATCTATATTTTCCCAAGATTGGAGGCCATCGTCAGATTCAATAGTTACTAATTCGAATCGAATATCTTCTAAATTTTGAATCATTGGCTGTTGCCCCCAACACATTAATGGAGAAAAGAGGATTGGAACAATATGATACAATATTGTTTTGATATTGGGTACTGTATTGATTGTATGAAAATAAGGCTATTTAACCATAAAGATTCAGCTCTTTAGTAAATACAGTAAATGACAACATGTTTAAACAGTCTCATTGAGTATTCGGTGGGAGCTATTTGATATGTTTTTAAGGAAAATCGATAAAAAGAGGAGCTTTTTTTAGCCTCTTAAATCGAGAATAACTGAATACTAAGCCAACTTCACTAAAATAACCTAATTATCTACTGAATACTAGGTTGTCAATTATATTATCAAGCTATGTCTTTAGCTTTATGTCGAAACAAAAAACATTTATCATGAAAAAAAAAGAAAAAATTTCAAGTTGCTTTACAGCTCTTTTTAGAATAATGGTTTTGTTAACTTTTATATTTATGAACCTTCACACGGCAATGGCACAAGTAGATGAGGTAAATGCCAATATTGAATTAATATCTTATGAAAACAGAACCGCAAACTCATATAATGTAACACTTAAAATCAGCTTTACAAATACAGCAGATGTAACAGTATCCAACCTACCATGGACTCTTAAGTGGAGAAGCCATAATAGAGTTAGTTATACAGATTATGGTTTGCCAGACAATAGAATTGAATCCATTTTACCTGGCCAAACCGTACATAGAATACGTACATATGCTTTCATTCCAGACAATCCGGATGATAGTTTCATGGGATTTGCTTTATCTTTAGGACGCAATAACCCTAACATTGCTTTTTTTAGCAGAAGAATTCCGCTACCTCCAATTGGAAATCAAAATTTACTTTTTTACGAGAGAGAGAATGGACAAGGTGAAATCTATAGGATAAATATAGATGGTAAAATTGGTCAACAAATTGTTGGATATTCAGGATGGAATCAAACTTGGGATATTATTTTTTCATATAAAATCAGTGGATTAGGGTATGTTTTATTTTATGATCGTAGTAATGGACAAGGCGAAATTTATAGAATAAGTAGAGATGGTAGAATAGACCAACGAATTGATACTTACAATAATTGGCGTCAAACATGGGATACCATTTTTCAATATAAGATTGGAGATGATGATTATGTTTTATTTTATGATCGTAATAATGGGCAAAGTGAAATATATAAAATAAACAACGATGGTAAAATTGGTCAACTAGTAGATGGTAATAGTGGATGGAGTCGAACTTGGGATATTGTTTTTCCGTATAAAACTGAAGGAAATAATTATATTTTATTTTATGACCGTAGTAATGGACTAGGTGAAACTTACAGAATAAATAATGACGGAAAAAGAGGGGCAAGAGTTGATAGCTATACTAATTGGCGTCAAACATGGGATATTGTTTTTCCATATAATATTGAAGGAAATGATTATGTTTTATTCTATGAAAATGATAATGGGCAAGGAGAAAGTTATAAAATAAACAATGACGGAAAAATAGGTCAACTGATTGATTGGCATGCAGTGTGGCGTCGAACTTGGGATGTTATTATTCCTTATAAAATTGCAGGTAATAGTTATATCATATTTTATGAGAATGATAATGGGCAAAGTGAAATATACCGAATAAAAAATGATGGTAAAATTGGTCAGCAAGTTAAAGGTTATAATGGATGGCGTCAAACTTGGGATACTATTATCAAATTACCTCAAAATTAATAACAAGGAAGAAATTTTGTTGGATTCCAAATATATTTTTACTTAAGATAAATCATGGTTCTGTGGTATTTTTTGATACTAAATTCTCTATGTATATTGAAAAAGGCTAATGATGTTAAAAACAATAAGAGGTTTATTGTTGGAAATATCAATTTCAGAGGTTGCTCACATAATGAGGATATAGCCCTTCATAAGTCCTCTTCCAGCAACAAGTGATGTAGCATTGGTAGGAGGAGGTCAGTATCCACAACCCGGTGAAATTTCCTTAGCCCATAACGGCGTGCTGTTTTTGGACGAGTTACGCGAATTTAAACGTAGTTAGTGAAGGCATCTAATGAAATATTCATTTAAAAAAAAATATAAGATTGTTTTAAAAAAATCCCCTCATTTTTGGTAAGTATTGATTTTTCTTTTGAGAATATTTAGATAAAATGAGCAATTGAAATACCCAAACATATCATTATCAGTTTAGATAAATTAAACTTATGGCCTTCGCTAGTTTCAAATAGAATAGTTGTGGCAATATGCAAAAAGATACCGATTACTATAGCATTAACAATATCTATATATTCAATTGCTAAGACCGTATTATTAGATATGTAGGTGCCTAGAGGGGTCATTGCCGTAAATACGATCAAGAAACCAATAATTTGTGCTTTGCTATAGCTAGATTGTAATAAAAAGGTAGCTATTAATGTCGCTATAGGGATTTTATGAATTAATACACCATATACCATATCATTGTGCTGATGAATTGGAAACCCTTCTAAAAAACTGTGAATACAAAGGCTTATAAATAGTACCCAGGGAAATTCTTTATCTTCTTTATGTGTTTGTACATGTCCATGTTCTACACCTTTAGATAAAAACTCTAAAATAATTTGCAATAAGATACCGCACATTATAAAAAGTCCGGTTTGCTTGGCTCTTAAATCATGATACACTTCTGGCAATAAATCAAAAAGTGTTAATGCTAACAGAAATGCGCCACTAAATGATAATAACAGTTTAGTGCCTATTGATTTTTGCTTTTTAGTTACAAAAGCAATAAGAACACCAATAACAATGGCAAAAACCGGAAGTAAATACGTATTCATGATTATATCTGTAAAAATTACACCTGGGTCTATTCTTATTTTTTCTATTACTTATTACTCTTCGTTCTTGTAGCATACGTTTTACTAACAATTTTCCACTTCCCATCAATTTTTAGTAGATGCATAAAATCAATGTAAGAAAAGGTGTCATATTCCAGCTCTAACTGAGCACTGGCTGCATCTCCTGCTATATTGATAGCCATAATACTGGTTTTTGTTTTTACGGGATCATTGGCCTTAACATACGCACTTAACGCTTCAATTGCATTTACTTCCTCATATTTTTTGTCTATCCACTTCATAGTGGCATTGGGATGAAATGCCTCTTCAAAAGACTTTGCATTGTGCGTAGTCATTCCATTGAGGTAATGATTAATCGTTGTTTCAATTAATTGTAGGTCGTTATTTTGTGCTTGTACTTGTGCCATAAAAATTGTGATTAAGGTGAATACGAAAAATATTTTTTTCATGATTATTTATTTTAAATTCTTGATTCGAAAATGTTAAGGGCGTAATGCAACTTTAAGCGTTCCTGAAGAACGATCACGCATCAAATCATACCCTTTTTCTGCCTCTGATAATGGTAAAATATCAGTAAAAATCTTGCTAGGATCAATCACACCTCTTTCTACTATAGGAAGTAATTTTTCCATATATGCGGCTACATTTACAACACCCGTATGAATGGTTATATTTCTAAACAAAGCTGATGAATAGGGTTGCTCAACAGGTTCATAAAGGTGTCCAAATCCTAGAACACTTATGGATGCACCAGCTTGAGTCATTTCCATACCTTGTGTAATTGCTGTTTTATTACCCACAGAATCGATCACAGAATTTGCGCCTCGTCCTTCCGTAAGTGACTTCACAAATGCTACAGGATCTTCATTTTTAGAGTTCACGACATGTGTTGCTCCAGTAGTTTTTGCGAGTGCTAATCGACTATCATGACGCCCTACCAAAATAATAGTAGATGGGCCAAATAATGTAGCGGCCATTACAGCACTTAAACCTACAGCACCATCACCAATAACTACTACGGTTTCTCCTGTTTTGATATTCGCATTTAATGCACCATGATAACCCGTAGCAAAATTATCTCCCAATGGAAGAACTTTTGTGTCATGCTCATCTCCAGTTAAACCTTCTGGAAGTTTGAATAGTGAAGAATTACCGTAAGGAACACGAATAAATTCTGCCTGACCTCCCTGAATATCATCACCTCCATGTTGAGCAAAAAGCGGAGTTCCGAATAAACCTCCATGATCACATGCTGAAGGTAAATCGCGTTTGCAATAGTAACAATCTCCATCAACAAACATAGCAGAGGCTATAACACGGTCTCCAACCTTTAACGAATGAATATCTTTACCTACTTGGTCTACGACACCCACAAATTCGTGGCCTATTCGCATCCCTTTAAATAAACCCATTTCTGGTCCGTTTTGGGTAAATTCTAAATCTGCACCGCAAATACCTGCAAGTGTAATACGTACAATTACATCATCATCTTTTAATAGCTGAGGTTTTGGTATGTCTACGACCTCAATTTTTGCTCGGCCTTTATACACTACTGCTTTCATAATAAATTATTTACTTTTTTTATTTTTAAAAAGAATACGGTTTGACTTTATAGCTAATGGTTGAATAAAATGTAAACCAGTATTTATCAATTATTGACATGACAAAGTTGCGCCATAATTGAAAAAGCAAATATGATATGTATTAAGAAATAAGCTTGACCTTTATCAAGGAGTAAAATTGATTTAAATCAATTTTTATTTATGACCGTGAGCGAATTCTACTTATGGATTCTGGAGAAATCCCTAAGTAAGATGCTAAGACGTACTGTGGTACCCTGTTTGCTATTTGAGGATATTTATTAACGTACTCCCAATATCGCTCTTCTGTAGTTTTGCTAATATTAGAAATGGTTCTTTTATAAGAATGAGCCATGGATCTTTCTGTAAATAATCTAAAGTATTGAGATAAAGAATGTATTCTACTGCAAAGTTCTTCAACATCTTCATATTTCATTTGTAGGATTAGAGAGTCCTCAAGCGCTTCAGCATAATATTCTGCAGGAGTTCTATGTATATAACTGTAAAAGTCTGTAAAAAACCAATCTTCTATTGCAATAATTACAGTATGTTCTTTTCCTAAGTCATCTAAATAGAAAACTCTAACAGCTCCTTCTACAATATAGTTTCGATATTCAGACACAAATCCTGGTTGAACAATAAATTGCCTTTTCTTTACTCTAGTGGTTTTTAATATTGAAATAAACTCCTCTATTTCACTGTCTGATAATTCAACATATCTGGCTATGTGATCCAATATTCCCTTGTATTTACTCATCAATTTAGGTTTTTTGACTCTTGTCAATACGTGTTCGCGTATGATTAGTTGCGTGTTTCAGAAACTAAATTAGCAAATACAAATCAAAAAGAAAATCTACGAGACACTAGCGAAACGAATTGACGCCAGCAATTTTCAGAAGTAGGGGAGAACAAGCAATTACTTATAGCCGTTGTTATGCTTAGTTTTTTAATTTTCCAATTCTTTGCCCTTGTTCAACATTCAAGGAATTCAATTTGCCTTTTTCGAAAATTAATAGGACCGTAGAGCCTCCGTATTTAAAATGTCCAAGCTTTTCTCCTTTATAAACGTGTTTTGGATTATCACTATTAATTTTTTGGTAACCATCTTCAAATACTACAGAACCAACAGTCTGTAACCCTATAGGAATCATTGCAATGAGACCATAATTACTCGTTTCAATAATGAAATATCCGTGTTTAAAATCTTCAAAGACACTATAATCTTTGTTATAGCCTGGATTACCATTGTTTATCATATCTAGCATATCTGGCATACCAAATAATCTATTTCCAACATTTTCATTAGATTCAATTATTTTCCCGGTTGTTGGTGAATGGTAGTGATGATAATTGTCTGGCATTAGAAAAACGGCCATTGCCGAGCCACCAACAAATTTTTCTGCATATTTTGAATTGTCAAGTAGCGAATTCAAACTCATTGTCATTCTGCCTTTTGTAGGTATTTCGGTATCTAATTCAAGTTCATTTGCTATCATATTTATAATTCCATCAGCTGGTGATACAAGAATGGAATCATCAGTAGCATCATCAATTGGTCGAGTTCCTGGTTTTAAGTCTCGTATGAAAAACTCATTGAATGACTTGAAACCCTCTTCTGGTAAAATAAAGTCTTCATTTTTGAGTGTGTTATCAGATAACCATTCCTCAATGATTTTTGCTGACTCTGGACTATCCATAAACTTTCCGCGTTTGTCTATGAATGAATTAGCCCAACTAAGACCAGGTTCTGAAAGAACGAACTTCATGCCATTAGGATTCTTATAATAGAGAAAAGTGAACTTTAGAATTCTATCCAGTCCGTTATGTGTGTTTGGCAGAAAATAAAACCATTCGTTTAAAAAACCATATAAATCATCAACGCTTTTGTCTTTCCACGGATTAGGGTTTCCATTTGGAAGTTCATGTACATTTTCAAGCATTAAGTCAACGGTCTTTTTAAAATCTTTGTTATTCTCATAAAGACTCTTTAGATTTTTGACAGGTAAACTATCATCTTGCGCAGATGAACTCAAACCAATTAATAGTATAGTAAATAGACAAATTAAATTTTTGAACATCTTGTTGGTTTTATAATTGAGCATAACGGTCTTGTGTATGCCTTGTTGGGAAAAATGTCTAACGGACTTTCCCGCCATAACCGAAAGATAGCAAATTGCAATGAATTCTTTAATTGGAATTCATTGCAATGAGCTATACAGATTGTAGGTCATAGTTATGTAACGCTTACCTGACTCCAAATCCCAGTTTTAGCAGTTTCTTGGGCATATTCTAAGAATGTCTTGGCTTTTCTACCTAAAACGCGTTCAATATCATTAACTACCAGCTGATTTTTTGGATTGGTTAATACATGACTAAATAAATACTCAATTAACCAAACGACATCGTTAGGTATTTGCATTTGTTTCATGCCATCAACATACTGCTCTAATGTGATGTCGTAAAAGTTTAAACCTCTGTTACTAGTCTTTGAAATGATGTCAACAATATCCTTAAAAGTAATTAATTCTGGACCAGTTACCTCAATGATTTCACCATTATAAGAATCATCAAGTAATACGGTAGCAGCAACTTCGGCAATATCATTGGCGTCTACAAATGGAATTAAAACATCAGACATGGGTAATGCCACTTCTCCCGATAGAATAGGCTCTAAAAAGAAACTTTCGCTCCAGTTTTGGTTAAACCAAGAAGCTCTAACTATGGTATAATTCATGCCAGAATCTATCACAATTTTTTCACAAGCTTCTGCTTCGGTTTCACCTTTACCAGAAAGCAAAACCATTTTTTTAACTCCTAATTCTTTAGCTAAATAGGTCAAACTTTGTATGGCTTCTTTGGCTCCCGGAACAGCCAAGTCTGGATAATAGGTAACGTACATTTTTTCAATACCGTTAAGGGCTTCTACCCAGGTGTCTTTGTTGTCCCAATCAAAACTTGGTGTTGCGCTTCTCGAACCAACTCTTGGTTCAATACCTTTCTTTTGTAATTGTTCTACTACGCGGCGACCAGTTTTTCCGGTTCCTCCGATAACTAAAATGTTTGTTTTCATAATGAATTGTTTTAAAATGTTTTTTGAATAAATGTTGCTATAAGTAATAGGGTAAATGAAATCATACTTGAAATGCTTCTAATTTTTGGTTAAATGATTTCCGTAATACAATACAATGAAGTAAAGCTCAACCACAATGGTGTAAAACATAGGGTCTCCGAAAAATTCTGAATAACTGCCGCCATTTGGAATTACAAATACAGGAACCGTTATCAATGCATCCAATATGGTAGCCACAATTATGAAGGTAAGAGCCAATGCAGATGGTTTCATGTAGCTCTTTTTATAGAACAGATATGTTCCTAAACAAGCACTTGGTATTATGGCTATTACCAGTACAATATTAGATTGTAGTTCGGGGTTTTCTAAAATGGGTACATAAAAAGATAAGAGGTAAAAGGAAACACCTAAAATCCAAACTAAAATGGCGCATACAATGCTAAATAATGTTTTGCTGATCATAATTTTTGATTTTTAATTATGACGCAAATCTATAGCAGCTGTAAATCAGCGACTTATTCAAAAAGAATTATGATTTATTCGAAAAGAATTTTATGCTTGACTGGGTCTGAAGCCAAACTTTTTTTCAAAGGCATTTGAGAAGGATCCTAAACTATCATAACCCACAGCCCAAGCGGCTTCTTGAATAGTTTTTTGATCGTTTTTAATTAAGTTGTAAGCTTTTTTTAAACGTTCGTTATGTAAGTATTTAAAAACTGGAACACCAAATTGTGCTTTAAATCCTTTTTTTAGTTTGTTGGTGTTAGTACCTATTTTGTATGCCAGTTCGGTGAGCGAAGGAGGGTTTTCCATATCTGACAATAAAATTTCTTGAGCTAAGTTGATTTTCTCAAGTTGCGAAGTGTCAATTTTGCTTGATTCCTCGGATGCTAATTGTCCAAAATAATGAGAAAGCAAAGCAGCCATATGACTTTTATAGAACATCATCTTAATTTCTCCTTCGTAAGTATTGCTAAAGAATTGTTCTACTAATAGAAACATTTCTGGGCTCATATTAAACACGGGGCCTTCAACATAATGGTCTTTTGGGTGTACTAATTGATGTAAAAACTTTTCCAAAAACTGACCTTCACCATTGGGTAGCTTGTCTAAGTTTCTAATCGTTGTTGCTATTACTAAGCATTGTAGTGGTTTTTGGGCAGAAACATGGTGTTCAAATTCCACTTTATTATCGGCATAAAAGGACAGTACCATACCTTTGGTATGATGGAATTCTTTGGTTTTTCCTTCAAATTTAACTTTTAGGCCAACATCTCCTGCACCGTAAAAAGCAATAGCAATAACGGGTTCGTCAAAAAAACATGAATCGATTAAATTGTTATCGGTAGATGCTTCTTCCAATAAAATGGTACAATCGTTTATGTCTATAATTTCACGGTTCACTCTTTTGCTTATTTTTCATTGGTTTTATAATTGAGCATAGCGATTTTGTGTATGTCTCGTTGGGAAAATCAGCATGATTTTTCGATTAAGATATCAAGATAGTACCTTGTTGCACATTCTTGTTTAAATCATAAATCTTTTGCAAGGCATATACTGTCTGTAATATCCTTTAGTTTCCCGTATTTTTCAATCAGGTTATAATTGTTTCTTTTGTACAATTTACTTGCTTCAGGTTGCCTTGATCCCATGAAGAGTATACATTTAGTATTTCCCAACTGTTTAGACCAGTTTTCTAGCTCGGTCAATATTTTTTCTCCAATTCTTTGTCCTCTAGCTTCTTGTGATACATACATTCGTTTAATTTCCATTGAATTAGCATCATATTGAGAAATCGCTCCACAACCAATTGCTGCGCCATTTTTCAACGCAAGGACGACAAATTTTAAATTCGAGATGTCATTGAATTTTGATAAAGGATGAGTTTCTCCATCCCTTTTTGCAAGATCTGAATTCAGTAATTGTACAAGTTTTTTAAACTCGGTATTTTGAGAATTTGTTCTTATTATTTCCATTATATCCCAGAGTGAGTAACGGTCTTTGCAAATAAGAAATAACCTTTTGGTTTTGCACTTACAAGCTATGTTTTATAAACCTTGTTAGACATTGTTCTATTTTTAATTATTTTTTATCGAGTCTGGTTTTTATAGCTTCCAAGATTCGCTCACTTCCTTGCTGAAATTGCTTGATTGTTGGGGCGTAATTTTCATAATACATGCTATATCGAAAAGCACATAAATTTTTGAATTCTCTATTTGTTAGTATATAGTCAATAAATTTTTCATCTTTTTTATTTTGCATAATATTGGTATACCATTCCTGATTCTTCCATAGATCATTGGTTTTTATTAAATCATCAATAATTATATTTTCCACCTTTTCAGAAAAGAAAATAGAACTTGCGTAGAAATTGATAATTCTAAAAGCCAAAGAGTCATTTTTGCTTATCATGTTGTCTTCAAAATTACGCAGCAAATTATACCCTCTCTTTTCTATGTTCAATACTCTGACATCAGTTAATATTGAGAGGATAATCGCATTTCCTTCAACTTCTTTTAAATTTAATGAGTCATTTAAAATTTTTTCGAATACCTTTTTTCTGTCGAGCATGAAATTCAATACCATTTCCACTTCTGAAGAATCTTTCTTTAGATCCTCAGCTACAATTTCATAAATATTATTTAAAACTTTCTTTTGTTGACGTGATTCATTCCAATTATTAATACTCAATGCAATTAGAATACCAATAACGACTAGTACAATTTCACCTATGGCGTATTTAAAGTATTTGGTTGTTTTTCCTTCGTTGAGAAGGTTTTGACGTATGTTCCGAAAAAATTTAATCATTGGTTTGTTGGCTTGTCATAATGGTGGCTAACGTGTTTGTGTATGATTTCTTTGCGTGTTTCAGCAACTAATTTAGCAAATACAAACCTAATAGAAAATCCGCAAGACATGAGCGAAGCGAACTGGCGCCAGCAATTTTCAAAAAGCGATGCCCTGAGCTCGTCTAAGGGTAGGCGAGTACTAGCAATAAATTATATATGGTGTTGTTACCAGTAATTTATTTATTAGACAATGAGTCTATCTTAGCTTTTATATCAATTATTTCTTCAGGAATCCAATCGAAAGATTTATCCAGTTCATATGCTTTTTGTTTCAGTTTTAAAGCTTCTTCATAACTTCCTAATTGAAGCATTAAATCTGCTTTTGAGTCATATGGATTTGCATTTTCTGGCTCACATCTTATAAAGTTATCAAATGCCTCATTTGCTTTGTCTAACTCGTTGTTATTTATGTAAGCATATCCTAAAATGTTATAACCAGAGCCATAGTTTTTATCTAATTCAATGGATTTCTTACCTGCTTTAATGGCTAGACTTGGATTTTTTCTAAAAAGCAAAAAACAGATACTATGATGAAGGTATTTATCAGATGGACAAAGTTCTGCTAATTCAAATAATTTTGCTTCATAAATATCATCAGGGTTTTTTAATCTAAATTCCGTTGCCTCAACTAATATTTGTTCTTCTTTGGATACTAAATGTTTATATTTTTTTGCAAGTTCATGATTCTGTTTTTTTATTGAATCATCTCGAGAATACATGGATATGAAGTTGTAGATTCTAACGAAGCTACTATCCAGTTCAATGGCTTTTTCATATTGTTCGATTGGATTACTATTTATTCCATTTTGAACTAAAAACCTTGCTTTTTCAAAATGTTCTTTTGCTCTTTTTGATGATGTGGTAATTGGTATAGTTTTTTTAGAATCTTCTTTTTTTTGCATTTTATCATTTTTACAGGATACTAATAGTGAAATAAGTATTAATAGTATGAAGTTGTAATTTTTCATTATTTAATATTTCAAAATGTTTTATACACGTTGTTACCTAAGGGCTTTATTCTTTCAACTGTTTTAATCTATTAATTGCATTTTGGTTTTCAGAATTCAATTCCAAAGACTTTTCAAAGCTGGTTATAGCATTTTGAAAATCCTTTTTGTAAAGATAGGCTTCGGCTAAACTATCATACAAATTAGCAGATTTTGGATAGATGTGCAAAGCCAATAAAAATACATTAATACCTTGCTCTACCTTTGAGGGATTAAATGATAAGTGCAAGCCTAGAGTATTTAACATACCTTCTGCAAGCATAAGCTTTGGATGTTTCGCTATTGTTTTTTTGTATAATGGAATCAAATCTTGATAATTCTGATTGAGTGCTAAATCATTGAAATCTTTATAATCAAATTCTGTTGCATTAGGTTTTTTCATTGTTTTTGAAACCAAGCTTTCAGGAAAACCATTTTTATCAGGGCTGTTTTCTATATATGTTTTTGCATTCTCATCATTTTTCAAAGTAGCATTTAAAAATTGTAAGGTATATTGAGAAAGTAGTTTATACGATGCCATAATTTCAGCATCACTTTTGTCTTGCCTTTTATCCCGATTTGCAAATAAAACACCAAAGGAACTAAAATAAGAATGTGTTAAGTTGTGAAATCTATAACTAAAGGCATTACTGTATTTCAAAGAATCGTACAATTGGAATTTATAGTTCAACTCAGTTGGTATTTTATCACTAATAAGAACGTCTTTAGGAATTTCTTTTTGAGCAAAATGGATGTAGGGAATAGTAAGCCTATCTAAATTAAAATAAGGTGATTTTTCCAAGACAGTGTAATTGTACCTTTCAGTTCCATCTAAACTTACTATTGCACTTACGTTCTTATTTTTCATAGCCGTTATAGTATTTGATAGACCACCAAAACTAAAGCCCATAAGTGCGATTTTATCAAAGTCTATATTCCCATATTTATGAATTTCTTTTAGGAGAAATTCTAAATCTCTAGACTGTGTTTCCATATCTTTTGTAGTTCCTCCTTCCAACCACCTTGTATCTGTTCCTCTTGAAGGACTTGAAATCACTACGAAACCATTACTAGCCAAATATTCGAATAGTGCAAAATTTTCAATTGAAGAGGCTTGATAACTTGGTGCATATACTATAACTGGAAAATTTCCATCTAAAAAAGTTGGATTTGAAAAAGCAGTTGCTTTTTCAGAAAGATGAGCCTTGTTTTGTGGTGTGTTCCACAAGTAAGGAAACCAATCTAATAAAAACTCATTTGGTAAGTTTTTCCATTCTTCCTCTTCTTTTAAAACCTCCAAATAATCTAAAACAGTTAACTGCTCAGAATCACTATTTTTAATTGTTGCAGGATACCAAATACTAATTGGAATGGGTCTATTTATGAATTGATTGTTAAAATCATTTTTGATTTGATAGATTCTCGTACTATCGATACTTGTATAGTGTTTGAACCCTACTTTATACTTTCCGCCATTTAGGTTTATTTCTTTTAACGATGTCTGTCCTTTTACAGACCATACTTGAAAAAGTATTAAAGTTGTTAAAATTGCTATTCTCATTATTATAGGTTAGTGTCCATACTATAGATGTGATAGTTTGCTTATTGTTACAAATGCTTTTTCAGCTTGCAGGTAACGGTATTGTATATGATTTGTAGCGTAGCCTCAAATCAGCTTTTTATTTTTTTTTAGGGCAGTGCCGTTGGCCTACTGCTTGAATTACCTGCTGGGGAGTCACGTGGATAGACAGAGACATCCGTTCCGCTACTTGAAAGTTTGCGTGTTTAGGAGCTCACCAGCCTCATTATAGACCTTCCAAGTGCCCTTCTTCTTGCCGTGTTCAAAGCTACCTTCGTCCCAGAGTTGGCCATTGGCATGGTATCGCTTCCATACACCGTGCTTCTGTCCTTCATCGTCAAAGCCGCCCGTTGCCCGTGGTTCGCCAGTCTTGAAGAACCATTCCCACTGTCCAACGATCTTTCCGTCCTTGAAGCTGCCGGAGGATTGCATCTGGCCATTGTTGAGAAAGTACTTCCACTTTCCTGATTTCTTTCCGTTGTCGAACTCACCTTGGCAAGAGATAAGGCCGTTTTTGAAAAACAGCTTAAAAGGTCCATTTTTAGGATTGCCGTTTTCATCGATTCCAGGGATGTCTTTCATTGGGATTCTTTTTTATTGCATACAACGGTCTTGTATAACCGTCAGTCACGGGTTAATATGCGTTAATTTTTGGTTTGGCACAGACCTTTGCAATTCCGGTTATACATTGTTGGCAACTGACTTTTCATTTATCAATTTTATAGTCCAAATCAGATTGGTAATTCCAATTCCAAAAATTCCAAAAGTCGCTATGAATTGTATTGGCGATTCTTTTCCAATAGCAAGTAATATCAAAATTAGAAGCGGAATAAATCCAATTCCAATTTTCAGAGTCAGATCCCGCATCTTTTGTTCAATCAACCGTAATAAAAATCCGTTCGCAATTGCTAAAATCAGAGCTGGCATGAAATACATTATAATCAGAAAGAATATTTCTCCGTATTGCGTATTTTCATAAAGAAGTGGCGCAATAAAAATTCCGAGAATACAGAATAGAAATCCAATTATGATAATCGTTTGTCGTTCCATTTTATTTTTTCAGCTTGTTGGCAACGTTCTCGGCTATGATTTCGTTGTTAAATCATCCGCAGTATTATTCCGCAGAAATCCAGCCGTTTGATTAATACTTTTATTTTGGTGTGGCGCAAAACCACAATGAATTATAGCCATTGTGTGTATACTTATCTTTTAATTTTCTCTTGTAAATTCCATTATCCAATTTGTTTCCCACTCTTTTGATTTTTCATCAAAATAGGCTTGTTCCCAAAGAGCAGTATTTTCAGATTGTTTTTTCCAAGTAAACCTTAATTTGTATTCTTTTCCTAGATATAGTTCTTTACCATAAAACTCTCCAATCCCATTTTTAAATTCTCCAATCACTTGCTCTTTTAAATAGTTTTCGGGACTTGCTGTGTCAGCCCAATAAATTGTCCAAATATTTGTTTTTGGGTTAACCATTCTGATACTAAACCCGATAAAATCATCTCCATAATGAGATGATTTCATTTCATCCATTAAGCCCAATCCATTAAGAAATGATTTTGTCTCCATTTTCGCAGGAAATTCAATCCATTCTTTACAATCTTTTAGTCGTTCTTTAAGTTTTTTGTTTAGTACATTCCATTTTCCTATTAAAAAGTCAAAGTTTTGGATTTCAACAAGCGTATTATTTGCAGTCATATTCAATTTATTCAAAGTGTTTTTTAGGTATTATGGGTTATGTATATGATTAGTTGCGTTGTTTGAGCAACTAATTTATCAAATACAAACCGAATAGAAAATCCGCGAGACACGAGCGAAGCGAACTGGCGCCAGCAATTTTCAAAAGCGATGCCCTGAGTTTGTCGAAGGGTAAGGGAGTACTAGCAATAAATTATATACGGTGTTGGTAATTGGCTTTTATTTATTCAGTCGGCATTTTTGTCGTCGCGTAATCAGTTCACCATATTTTTGTCAGACGTAAATTCCTTTATTGCGCTCTGTTTCGTTATTATTGCTGTTCCGATTTCGCATTTGTTCTTTGTCTTTCACTTAGCATCGTTGTTAATAAAACAACACCATTAATATCTTTACTTCCATATATTTTAGTTTCACCTTTTTTAATATACTTGAGGCTGTAAATATCTTCTTCTTTTATTAGGAACCATCCGTCATTCATTGATTCATAATGAGCTGCAACTCCATCAATAACTAAAAGTGGATTTTCGGTTAGCGAATATTCCGTTTTCAATGAGTCAATATAGTTTGCTAAATATGTTTTTTCGGGTTTCTTTTCATCGCAAGAAATGCTCACTAAAATCAGAAATAAAATTAAGCATTTTGTTATTTGGTTCATTTTTGGCGTAATGTTTTTGGCTTGTTGCTAACGTGTTTGTATATGGTTAGTTGTGTGGTTAAGCAACTAATTTAGCAAATACAAATCGAATAGAAAATCCGTGAGACACGAGCGAAGCAAACTGGCGCCAGCAATTTTCAAAAGCGATGCCCTAAGCTCGTCGAAGAGTAGGCGAGAACAAGCAATTACTTATAGCCATTGTTGTGCACTGTATTTATTTTAGTTTTTTTCTCATTACATAATACTCATCATGCTCCTTGTGTATCTTGAAATCGTTTCTTTTATATAATTCCATGGGGCCTTTGAAGTTACTCGCATTCGATTCTCCTTTTTTCGGATATGATTCAATATAATCATAGTCCGTATTTGAATAATCCGCAATAATTTTTTCAAGAATCTTTTGAGATATCCCTTGTTTTCTATAATCGGGATGTATTAAAAAACAAACAACTGAACAAACTTTATCATCAGGATTATCAATCAAATCATAGTCTCTCAATAATCTTTGATAATTTGATCTGTCGTTTGCATTACACCATCCAATCGGGTTATCATTTTCAAAAACTAAGTAACCTTGTAGCTCATTCTCATTGATACGATTAATTATTAAAGAACGGCTAGTATCACGTGTACATGTTTCCACATCTCCAAGGAAATGATAATCATTACAATAACATTTTGACCAATCTGGATTTTCTTTGTGAATCATATTGTCAAATAGAAACAAGTAATCATCCTTTAAATTTTTGGTCAAAGGTCTTATTTCAATATTCATTTTATTTGTTTTTGATATGGAGCTCAACGGTCTCGGCTATGATTTCGTTATGGAATCATCCGCAGGATTCTTTCCGCTGTAACCGAAAGATAATAAATAAACGTTGAATTTTGATATGAAATTCAGTAGCAATGAACTATACACGTTGTTGGCAATAGTTTAATATAATTCAATTACGCAACATGTATCCCATTTTTTGTGAGAGGCAACTCCAACTCCAATTGTTGTTAGAGTTTCATCAAAACAACCTTTCCGATGTCCTAAAGATGGGACATTGTGATCAATCAATAATTGCATTATTATGTCTTTACCAGTTTCCATTCCATATGAGCAACATTCAGCAAAATTCTTCTTTTCACAGTTTATTCGTTTATGACCTTCATATCCTCTTTTACCTGATTCAACAGCAAAACATTTTGCATTAATTGTCATTAATGAATCTGGTACTAAAGCAGATAGTGGTTTCATTTTGTTCATTGTGCGAATAAGTGATTTTTTATAATATGAGTCTTTTAAGTACTCTCCATATTTTTTTGTACCATTAAAATCGATTAACTCAATTTGAACAAACTTTTTTGGGTAAAGTCTCGCTAAGTTTAGAATTATTACTGCTTCTTTTTCAGTATCATTTAAATAAGAAATATTATTGACTGTATTGGCCTTATTTAATTCTATTTGACTCCAAGAATTACTTATCTGTGAGTAACTTAGGTAGCTACATATAAATAAGAAGAACATAAGATAAAACTTGAAGTTTTTATTTTTCATATGCTGTCTAAAATTATTGCTAACGATCTTGTATATGGTACGTTGCCATAATTAATGGTAGGAGAGAGTTTAAAGTTAGCCAAATTTTGGCAATGTGTTATATGCGTTGTTAGCAAACGTATTTTTATCAGTATCCAAACTCCAACACGAAAATACGCTTATGGAAATAGTTGTCAAAATTAGGTTTGGAATTTAAAATTGCATCTATTCGATCTTGAAGAGCGCCATCAATTTTTCGGGCCTCATAGTACCGCTTGACCAATGTATCAGATTCTTTTATTTTTTCTAGCGCACGCATATATTTTCCATTCATGTTTACTTGATAACCGGCCCTAGTTGTATCAATTCTGTGAACCTCATTCCATAAGCCACTTTTTTTGAATATGGATTTTGTTTTTTTAGACTGAAAACTGAATTTTTCATAACTAGTTGTTTTTAGAGATAAAATATCAGTTATGTACTGAAGGTATGCATTTTGACGCGATAAGTTTGGATAGATATTTGACAAGTTGGTTTCAAAGTCAGATACTAGGAGATTTAAGGCCTTAGTCTCTTCTATACCTAATGTATCCTCAAAGACTTGAATTTGATTTTTAGTTGAACTACAACTGAGAGTCAAAATAATGGTCAATAGGATTAATGGTTTCATAGCTTCTTCAATATGTTGGTATATGTGCCGAGGCACCTTGCCTTGTATTGGTTATAAAGATATGGAATAAGGGGAAATAGCAGTGTACTGGCTGACCATTAGTAAAAATAGGATTAAAACGAGACATGAAATGGCTATTTAACCGTGCCGTCAGGCATTTTTACCAACGGTTTGTGTATGAAATGTAGCGTTTTTAAAGCTACGGATTTTTCGGATTTACGTTTGTTTATTAAAAGTAAGAATTTCAATTTTCTTAAGCATCTTAGCTATGTTTTATACACGTTGTTGGCATTTCTTTTTTCTATGTGGAGGTGTTCTGTTATTTTAAATTTATACGAATTAAACATTTTCTATGTTCTTTACCAAAACACACAATTCGGTTTTCAATATCATTCCCTTTTTGATCTATCACTTATTTTTTATTCATCTATATATTCCCAAACATCTCCCCTTTTAATGGTAACCAATGGACTAGTGTAAAGTAATGTTGTGCCATCTGTATCGTAAATATAGAAATTACCTGTTTCTATTTCAGAATTACACATAAATAGCCTTATTTTATTTGGGCCGTCTGCCTGTTCTAAGTCCCCAAATCGAACTTTATCATTTACGAAAATTACTTTTTTTTGTAGCCATGCTGCAAAGATTTTGTTTTTTGTTAATGATGAGTGATTTCCAGCTCCATAAAGTGCACCATACAATCTATTGTTATGGCTAATAAATCCTAAACTTGTTATATATCTATCTTCATTATTTAGATTTAAAAATAAAACCTTTGAACTTGGAAAAACACTTAAGTTCTTAGACAAGCTATACCAAGTTTTATCACTGTTGTAATGGAGACCCATCAAGTAATATATCTCTTGGTTGTATGAAAATGATTTTAGGTCATTAGCAATTTTTGTCTCATTCAAAGCAACCCCTGCGTAATTATAAGCAGAAACTGTAGTACCTCTCGCGTGATGTACAACTAGATTTTTGAAATCAGTAAAAAATAGATTATATGTTCCGTTGTCATTATATAAAACGTTGCTTCCATTGACATCTGCAGTACTCCAATTAATATACCCTTTCATACTTATTAAATTCAATGTACCCACCGGATTAGGTAACCAAGTTACCCCATCATTGGATGTAGCATAACCTGGTTTGTTGGTATTATTATTTTCGTAGGTTGTAAATAACATTTTCCAATCATTGTTCGATACTTTAATAACCGATTCATTGTTTACATGCTCATATCTATTACTATAAATTATTTGTTGCGGTCCTTGAAAAGTTTCAAAATCATCGTACGATGTTCTAATGTATACTCTGTCTTCCACCTGTTCACCCAACCATCCTCCAAAATATATGTTCCAAGCTCCATTATTTACAATATTTGGAGCATAAATGTTGTGAGCATCAAGTAATGGCCTTCTATAATCATGATTCCAATTAGAAATTTTATTTGGATCAAATGAACCCGACCCAACGTTTTGAATTTCATTATAAATACTGTCTTTGTTATTTTCTTTAAAGATTAATTTTTCAAACGGAGGACAATACCCTGCCTTTACTTCCGCGAACTGTAGATACGTTATATTGCCATGTTCATCCTTGCCAAATCTTGATGATTCCAATTTAATTCCTTTAGCATTAATAGTCTTTCCAAATGGTAAAATTATCCAATCGTTTTCCTTTGGTACTGGGAAGTTTGTATATTCTTGAATAGGAACCCAGGTACTGTCGTCATGATAATTTACTTTGAAATCTATAGGAAAAGAAATTGAAGTCTTATTAGGTTCATAATATCTGGGTCTGAGTTTAATATAGTTTACTTTTCTCAAAGAATCACCTGTAAACATATATGCTATATCTGCAGGGGTTGTATATGCAACACTACTCCAATTAGTCGCTATATTATTGTCTATAGCATTGGCTTTTGAAAAACCACTAACGCCTGGTATTTCATTAAATTCTGATGAGACTTCAACATTATCAATTTTCCATTCACAACAGATTGGACAGGTAAAACAAATATTACATGGACTATTACTAGTACAATTATGAATAATTGGACAATAACAATCATTTGGATTTGGACAATCAGCTTCTTGAGCATATCCCAAGTTGATAGAGTAAATAAATATAATAATGATACTTACAATTAAGTTTGAAAATTTTCTTGTACTACTTTTGGTGATTAGTTCGATTTCCATGATATAGCCTTATTATAGGATGAGTCAAAATGAATGCCAATGGTCACGCGGGTAAAGCGAGTAGCGTTATCGGGCTTGCCCGATAGTGAGCTACGGCAGCTTTTAACGCTATTTGTTTTTAGCCGCAAGTTGGTATATGTGCCGAGGCATCTTGCGTTGTATTGGTTATTAATATATGTAATAACAACAAATAGCAGTGTACTGGGTGACCATTGGTAAAAATAGGATTAAAACGAGACATGAAGTGGCGGTTTAACCGTGCCGTCAGGCATTTTTACCAACGGTCTCGTATAACCGTCAGTTACGGGTTTATATGCGTTAATTTTCGGTTTGGCACGGACGTTAGCAATTCCGAGTGGATTCGGACGTAGTCGAATCCGCCGTAATTGCGGTTATACATTGTTAGCAAACGTTTTTATTTAGTCAATTCGTAAAATTTAAATCGACCGTTCTTTTTATTTTCTTTTTTATATCCTTTAGCATCTTTGTGTTCAGGAATTTGAAAGACACTATTTTTAATAGCCTTATTATTGATTTTAACTAATTTATATTCCTCATATAAGTCCGCATTTTTAACATCCAACTTATAATAGAAGAGTATAGAGTTTTTCAATTCAGATGCTATTTGTTCAGGATGTATTTGCTCTCCGATATTCCTTAATATGTTACGATTGTCAGTCAGCTTAAATTCTTTAGAATCGGAATAAACATAAGTTTCGTTTCCATATTCTCTTTCCACGAATAGCTTCTTTAATTCACGATTTTCTTTGTCAAAATTTAGAATTGTATCTGATTTTGTTAACGAAACTATTTTTCCAAAATGAGAATTTTCTCGATTATAAAGTTTTCCAAAATTCAGGTTATCCTCATTCATTGAGAGGTTTTTAGATTTACTCAAGTTGTCTTTATAGATTACATAAACTTTTCTCAGAGAATCAATGAAAAGTATTTTTTCGTAGTTCTTTTTGTTTGTCAGTTTTATGTAATTCTTGTCCTTATAAGTTATTGTTAGAGTATCGTAAAACTTTCTTGATTCGGAATAATTTTTTGAGTTCATTTTCATATCGTGATGATATATCAATTCTCCCTCAAATACTTTTTCGGTAGATGAAATATTAATCAATAAAATACAAATAATGAATGTCAATATCCTCATTTCTCAAATGTTTGCTAACGGACTTGTGTATGAAACGTAGCGTGTAAAAAGACACTAACTTTTCGGATTAACACAGAGCCTAATTTTTATATTTTCTTTTTAATTTTTTCTGTTTTTAAAAGCCAAATTAAAAATTTGGCGGACTTCATAAATATACACAAACCTTTTTAGCACTTATTAGCTATGTTTTATACACGTTGTTGGCAATAGTTTTTATCCAGAGATTATTTCAATTTGTCTCCTTTGGCAAATGTCAAAAAAGTCACCAGCATTAAAAGTCATCAAATAATCAATTTTTAATTCAGGATCGTCCAACAGAATCCTTATAATGGTATCCACCAAGCTTATTGGTCTTTTTTGTTCGATTGTACTTGTGAAGGTTAAATCTAAAGCACTGTCTTTAATGTCCACATCCTCTATTAGTGTTATATTTGGTCTTCCAAGAATACTTTCAAATTCTGTCATCCACACTTTCCTTTTAGTAAATCTTGTATTGATGGATTCGTATAAAGATGGAAAGGGTATTAGTATATTTCCTAACTCTAAATATTCTAAAAGATTAACAGCATCATTGTGATATTGGTCTCTAGAATCAAATAACGCAAACCAAAACCCAGTATCTATAATTATATTATACATCTTCGTCTGTTATCTCGTCATTATTCTGACCATATCCTTCCCAGGGAGAAGATTTTCTTTTTCCAAGAATAAAAGTCCCGCTAAATTTTGTTTTCCCTTCTACAACTCTTCCTCTGATTACATAAATTCTGTCCCCAGGTTTAAAATCAATATTAGACTCTAAATCATTTTTTAGAGCTTTTTTAAAGTCAGAATCAGATTTGCCTTGAAATTCATAGTTTAAAAAAGCCACACTATTCCCAGCTTCTTTTGCATCGCGGTCATCAAGCCAAGCGTAAAGTTGAGGGTAATCACCTTTGATACCTAAATCGTATGAAATCCAAATTGCTTTTGTCATTTTATTTTATTTTTTAATAATTGCCAATGGTCACGCGGGTAAAACGAGTAGCGTTATCGGGCTTGCCCGATAGTGAGCTACGGCAGCTTTTTAACGCTATTTGTTTTTAGCCGCAAGTTGGTATATGTGCCGAGGCACCTTGCTCTGTATTGGTTATAAAGATATGTAATAACAACAAATAGCAGTGTACTGGGTGATCATTGGTAAAAATAGGATTAAAACGAGACATGAAGTGGCGGTTTAACCGTGCCTTCAGGCATTTTTACCAACGGTCTTGTATATGAAAAGTAGCGGATTTTAGGTACTAACTTTTCGGATTATAACTGACCTTTATTTTTTAAATTGCCTTTCGTTTAAGCACCAAAACCGCTATTTTTTATATACGTTGTTAGGCACAGTTAATTATTCCCCTCTATTTACTTTTTTTAAATATTCTTTTTAATAAACGAAGTAGTTTTGGAGTATTAATCCTAATAAATTTTGCATCAAATTCTGGAACGATTAAAACACCATCTAATAATTCTTCTTCATTTTTTGAATTTTCTGCATTTAAATTATCAAGTTCCTTTTGATAATTCAATAGGCTCAAAGTTTCGTTTTGTGTTTTTTGTTTAAGAACTACTGAATTCAGTAATGATAATTGAGCTCTGAATTTTTCAATTGTAAAATTGAGTTCTTGCACAGCTAAATCCGGATAATCATTGCTAACGACATCAAAATTTTTTACCAGAGGTAATTGAAGATATATTGACAAGGCTTGCTGAATTTTGGATAAAGCTTGTTTTTTGTTTCTTGGACTTATTTTGAATAAAGTTGTTGTTGCATTTATTTCAATCTCAGATGTGTTTTCAATTCCCAAATCCTTGAGAAATGTAGAAAAATAAATTAGATATTGTCTAGCTGCGCTTTCAATTTCATTTGGAAAATAGAATAAACTTAATAGAGTATTTTTATTTATTTTCTGTAAAGTTGAGAAATATATTTTTTCAAAGAATTGGCGTAGTGAAGGAACAAAAGTTTCTGAAAACTCAGTAAATTTTTCGCCAGTAGCATTATGCACAGTAAGACTTAATCGATTATCATCCCATGATTTAACTTGAAACCTATCTTTTTCATCAGTTAATTTGCTCATTGTGATTAGAAACTCTTCTACCGAAAACGGAAGATTCCAAGCACGTCCAAAAAAACCTATGTCTAAATGTAAAGTGTTTTGAACTATTTCCTCATTATCATTAATAGGAACTGAGATTTCACCACGAAAAGATCCCCATCTAAAGGGATGTATGGGCAATAAGCCATCACTAAATTCAATGTTTTTTGTTATTATCTTCGTTTTGTCTTCCAATCGTAATTAATTTGTTTTTCTCTAAAGTAAGCTTGAGTTTTCTGTTTAACCGTGCCGTCAGGCATTTTTACCAACTAGTTATTAAAACAAATATAACCAAAACATAAGGCTATAATTACATTATGCTATAGTTCTAGCCTTCGGGTTGGAGAGTTACTTCAATTGAAGAAAACCGATATGCATTCGGATAGAATGTTGATTGGTATTAGAGGTAGCAAAGGTAAAGAAGACAGGTATTCAATTTTATCCTTAAAACCTTTGCTTCGAGCTTGAAATTGACCTCGACTTTTTTTCAAAACATTCAATACCGCAGCCTCGATAGGGAAGGGTGGTTTAGGTGATATTCCCTCGTCATCTAATGAGTGCTAATGTGATGTAAGGAGTTAATTAACAGTCGTTAACATTAAATAAGAAAACCAGTAGGTTTTGCGCAACAATATTTCTTACATTCAGTGTTGGTTTTGGCAGTAATGTTGAAAACCTCCCATCAGTTTAATGAAGAAATGAGCTCTCAGGAGCTATTTAATACATTGTATTAAGTCATATTAATAACTAAAACCATTTCATATGAAACTCAGGAAAGTGAATGCTTCAAAATACGGTAATCCTAAAATATCCAATGTATTTGTCTTTGGTATGGCTCTTATTTTTAGTATGGTTATGTTGGTTCCCAGTTGTAGTATTGGGCAAGAGGCAAAGGATGTTTCGGTTAGAGACTATACCGTTCAAAAGGTTATTGATACGTATTACCACTCCAATGTCTTAGGTGTTTCAGAAGCAGGAGTAATTTTGGGTCGAGATGCTATGGCTACACATTTACGCGATTTTCAGAATAATAATGGGATATCGAAGGATTTTCAATCACATTATAAACTAGCAGTAACTAGTTCATTGTATTATGAAATCGCTTCATTTCAAACAGAAAAAGGAGGTCGGTTTGCTCATGTAGCAATTTGGGCAAAGGAAAATGATAAGGAACTAATGATTGCAGAGGTGGTTTATGAAATGACAGGGAATCCTAAAATTCCAAAAGAAATTGCCGAAGCACGTAAAAAATGGGAGCAATTATGCAATGAGCATGATGTGAGAGGTTTGGTTACGGGGCTCTATACAGATGATGCTATTTATTATAATAGGGGAAGGGTGTTGAGAGGTCATGACGAACTCACGAAAGAATATAGCTATATGCAAAAACCATCCTATGCATTAGTGCTTACTCCCAAACACATTGAAATGGTTACTCATGATATTGCCTTTGAAATTGGTAAATGTAGCGGATCTTACAACCTTCCTTATATCATAATTTGGAAGAAGCAACCAGACGGAAACTGGAAAGTTTATATGGATTCAAATTATTAATCAATTCCCCCCATAATGGGAATCATGTACCATATTGAATTGGCATAAATAAATCGGTGTGCTTTACCAAACGCACCGATTTATTTGTGGGTTTTATATTTTACCATTCCTTAGTATTACGGATTCAATTTTTTATAAGGACCATCCTTCCTTCCATCTTTGTACACAAGCGTGATGGCTATAATTTCCTGTGCTTCATTCCTTACAAATTGTACTTTGGGAATCTCCTGTGGTGCCCTAACACCATCCGGGACTTTCATTTCAAAGAGGTCTTTGCCCACTTTAACCATTTCCAAGGCGATGGGTGCTGGCGTACGTTTATAGACCAATTTACCAGCTTCGTTTACCCATATCTTTCGGTCTCCTTCGTAAGTTCCAGCCAATGGTGATGTTTGAGAGCTCACTTGCTTCATAACCATTCTATTTCCTGAAGTTGACGGAGTAGCTTTCTCAAATTTGATCAGACTGTTTTTTCGGTCAATAGTGGTCTGTAATTGATTGATAACCCCATACCCAATATTTACATACTTATAGCCTTCGGCCAGTCGCACCCTGGGATTTTCAATAACAGCATTACCTATGGTTACAGTACCTAATAATTGAGCTTCCCATGTATTGAAAGAAGCAACGGGGGTTCGCATGGGCTGACCTTTCTGCGGAACCTCCTTAAAGGTCAGTTTATCCATTAAGGAATGTGGCAGGGTCATAGTAAGGGGATTACCGGAATCTAAATGAGCTTCAACTCTATGACCAGCCACATCAATAGCTAAGTTAAGTGTTCTGGCATCTTGTATAAAAGACACCACATCTGGATCGTTTTTGTTTAATTTGCCCTTCGTTAGAATTAATTTTGAACCGGGGTAATCCATAGTAACCAAATAGTCTTCAAAGAAAAAACCGCCTATAATTCCATCTACAGGCAACATTTTCCTTAATGCAATGACATTCATTTCGGTATTTTCAGAAATCGATGTACCGGGAAAATTGACTTTGGGAACGGCTACCCGTTTTGAAAACAATCTATTTTTAGACCCAGGGGTTTGTAAAGGATCTTCTCCTACTACTTTAAACCCAAAGGTTTTGTTTAAATTTTCATCAATCACATTCGTTGCTGAACCCGTATCGAATATAAACTTATAGGGTCCCTTACCATTGATCATAACATCCATGATGGGACGATGAGAACTCATGTCTATGGGAATAATGATTTCAGGATTAGAGGGAGTTGTTATTTGGCTAATTCCCAGAAGGAAAAAAGAGCATATAACAAGTGTGAGTAGCGTTTTTTTCATTTGTTTGTTTTTAGATTATACAAAAAGGCGGATCTATATTTTGTCCAGTGTTAATGAACGTTAACTAGTGTTAAGCCACTTTATTACTGTTGCTAAAGTCGATATATTTACTTCTGTGAACCTGAAATTAACGTGAAACTACTCTCCAATTAGTATGAAGGAAATAGAACAAGAATCTAGATATATGGAAGTTGAAGTGGGGAAGTGGAAAATATCCAATACGTATGGAATTATTGCCAGTGGGGAAGGGAAAGCCCTTATTCTTGAACCACGCTTATCTAAGTTGATGTATTTTCTATGTGTTAATGATAATTCGGTAGTATCAAGGGATTATTTAATAGAGAACATTTGGCAGGATACCGTGGTTAATGAAGAATCGCTAACCCGTGCCGTAGCAGACTTAAGAAAACAATTGATCAGTAATTTTGTAAAATCACCAAAAATTGAGACCATTAGAAAACGGGGGTACAAGATTACCATTCTTCCACCACCAAAGGTGTATGCTTTAAAATTAAGGCTCAATAAATCGCATTTTTACAGAGCAGCTGGAATTATTGCTGTAACTTCCATAGTATTCTTAATGCTGTTTATTGCCTTTAAATAGCCAAAAACCCTGTAAGCCTTAAAATTAGTTCTGGTTTCGTAACACTTTCTTTAATTCACATACTTACAAGAAAGTTAAATGTTAAAACATGCAACTGGAAAGTATCCCTTTTGTGCTCAATGTCTTTGTGGGGTTTATTGTGATAGCCGTTATTCTTTTTAACGGCAAAAAGAACTTTCGTTCAAATGTTTACCTGCTTGGATTAACCCTTATAGTATTGGGCTATCAAACAAAAGCCATTGTGGTTTTGGAAGGGTATTATTCCAGTTTCCCTCATTTTATCAAGCTGTTTCTACCTTTCCATTTTTTATTAGGTCCCTTTTTCTATTTATACGTTAAAAACTCACTCATTCAAGAGGAAAGAAAGAAACCAAGGTGGCCAAACGGGTTGCACTATCTTCCTTTTATGGCAATTTTATTGATACTCTTCCCATTCTATATAAAATCTGGAGCCGAAAAGTTAGTCCTTCATTCCTCACCCCAACCAGGGAGTTTTGATATTTCCGGAAGTATGCTGTTCTACTATGTTCCGCTACTCATTTCCCTTTTGGCTTATTGTTTGGCCTCTATTTCGCTTATTAGGAAAGAGGGTGAGGCTACTGATAACAGAAAAAACCATTGGGGAATTGGTAAGCTAAAATGGTTATTGAACTATTCATATGCTTTCCTGTTTTTTGTATTCCTTTACCTGTCTGCACAACTCGTTTTTATATTTACAGATTTCAAACAGTTTTACGTCATGCTTACGGTGGTGTTTTCCTCCTCCATTTTTGTTTATTTTCTCACCTTTTGGGCACTTAAGGAGTCGCTGGTAATGATTTCTTATCGAAGTGAAAAGGCAGTTAGTAATGCTATTGCGAGTCTCTATCCACAGAAGAAAGCAGAAATTATAAAATTATTGGAGCATGAGAAAATCTATTTAGACAGTCATTTAACCTCCAACAAATTTGCGCAACACTTAGGGATCAATACCAATTACCTATCCCAGATTGTAAATAGCGAATTTAAATGCAATCTCACCCATCTCATCAATTCGTACCGTATAGATCATGCTAAAAGAATCCTTAAAGATGAAGCGTATAATAATCTGAACTTTTTGGGTATTGCAAGTCAATCCGGGTTCAATTCCGCTAATTCCTTTTCACGGGTTTTTAAACAGCATACTGGCAAAACTCCATCACAATTTAAGAAAGGAGCATAATGTTACGGGGATTACGAAAACACTACAATTTATAAATTGATGAATCTATACGGCGTCAAGCTGTAACATCCTGTGTACTTTTCTAGCCTAATGATAAAGCCAGCACTTTTTTAGGTCTTGCACAGTTTAATCTAATCTAGAAATGGAAATGAAAAACAAAAGGAAGCGTATTATTGCAATGGTTATTATAGCGTTTATTGCTCTTGCAGGCTATGCCATATATCTTACCGTTTTTGAAACAGACATACCTATAACAAAGCCCAATGTAAATGGGAAAGTACTCCATCACTTAGAGATGGGAAAGGATACTTTAAAAGACCAGCGAAACAATACATTAGTAGTATTAGAACATGGTAAATTTGTGGTTAAGGAAAACCGAACTGATGCCAATTCAAACCTAATCGAATTATATTTTGATCGATTTAAAACCGATGCACAGCATCCTTTACCTCCTATACTCTTTCTGGCTGGAGGACCCGGATCTTCGGGAAGCGCAATAGGAAGGACTGAGTACTTCTTTTTGTTTAAAGAACTTTCCAAATTTGCCGATGTCATTCTCTTAGATCAACGGGGAACCGGGAATAGCATTCCTAATTTACACTGTAGAAACTCTTTGGACATACCTACAGATATCATTGAAAATGTTCAAAGTGAGATCTTAGAAAGCATCGTTGAAAAATGCGAAGAATGTGCCGAAGAATTCCAAGATTTGGGAATTCACCTTCCATCCTATAATTCATACGAAAGCGCATTGGATATTGAAGAATTACGAATTGCTTTGGGATATGATAAAATGACCCTCTATGGCTACAGTTATGGAACAGAATTGGCTCAGCATTATATAAAAAGCTTTGGACAGCATGTACAGAAGGCAATTTTTGCAGGAGCCATAGCGCCAGATCATGGAATAAAACTCCCTGGAGACGTCATGCAACAATACCGAATGTTGGATTCACTGGTAAAAAGAGACCCAAAACTTAACAGATTGATTCCAGATTTTCTTGGGTTGGTAAATACGGTGCATTCAGATATCGCTTCAAGCCCCCGTCTTATTACCATGAACGTAAAAGACGCATTAGATGAGGATGCGAGTACCTTAGAAAAAAGTGCCGTAGCAGTGGCTGCCACGTTTAAGTCCTCTTGGGAAATGACCCTTACCCAAGATCATTTTCAAATGATGATTGCAGACAAAGTGGGAATAGACAGGTCTATTTTGCAATTACCTTCAGTCTATTACCAAATTGCTAATGAAAACTATAGTGAGACGGCAAAAGGTCTCAGGGAATTCAAAAGAAGGCGAATGCCCAACGCATTATTCTTTACGGTAAACGGAGCTTCGCGCTATTCAGAAGAACGATGGCAAGCTTCACAAAATCAATCAGACCCTTTAGGTTTTACACACTTCGGCTTGTCCTATGGACGCTATCCAGAGATATACGATGCTTTTGGAGCATCGCAGATTGAAGGGTTGAATGCGCCTGTTAACGATTCTACCCAAGTACTCTTTATTCATGGAACACTGGACGGAAGGACTCCATTGAGTCAAACCGAAGAAATTGCTGCTCGTTTTCCAAACCACATACGCCTCACGATAGAAAATGTAGGGCATAATAGATTATTGAATAATCAGGTAATGGATGGTCTCATTTCTTTTATGAAAGATTCGTTAAAAGATAACCTTCAAATTCATAAACCCATAAAATTCAAACCTCCCGTTCCTTATGTCTATAGTCTTAAAGATACATTGCTGAGCACCATCCGAAACCAATCTGTTAAAGAAGCATTGAATCTTTACGAGCAATTAGAACTAAAATACGGTACAAGTTTGGAATATACGTTCAATTTTGGACCTGAGACATTGGACGATGTTTTTGACGTTCTTATGGAAGAAGGCCTTGTAAATAGGGCTATTGAGTTGCTAACCCCTTTTGAAAACGTCTTTAGTGAAAATCCGTTGTTGTTTAGGGATTTAGGAGAAGCCCATTACAGAATAAAAGCATATAAAACATCAAGAGGTTATATAGCCAAAGCCCTCCAACTAAACTTTTTTGATGCTAGATCCCAGGCGCTATGGGAGTCATTGAAACTACAGACAACCCAGTAAGTCCTTTAAATCCAATAATTGGCTAATATATAAGCTTAGAGTGTATTGTCATTTTTGATAATCTAGGTATATTCGTGGTATTCCCCCAGCCCTTAACGAATAGTCCAATTACTCAATGAAATTTGATTTTCAAAAGAATCAGTCATTTCCCTATTTTGCTGAAGGTACCGAAGACGTTTTCTATGATATTTCTGAAATCAACAAAAGAAAAGCGAAAAAGGAAACCGTAGTTCAAGTTAAAAGTGCAAAAGTCATGTTTGCCAACTATCCGCTTTTAATGCATGATTTCCCACAATTAAGCGAACAAGAATTATTGAAAAGAAACCCACATCTAAGAGATTTGGATGTTTCAGAAAGAACAAAAAGAATACACCGTTTAATAGACAAGTGGTTGTTGAGACATGGAGGTTATGTCTCAACCAGCCAGTCTAAAGGTACTGTTGTAAACACAAAAATCAATAAAGGATCAAAACGAACACGTGCTTATCGTCCTACTCACTATGGCAGGGCACTTGTCTTTTCTATTCAGGAAACCATTAAATCCCTAGGTGTCTTAAAAGAAATTGGAGAACAGAAAGGAGACCAAGGTTTACTGGATATAAAAGGGGTAGGGGTTGCACCAGATAAAACCCCTAGTCATAAAACACACTCTAGTGGTCTTATGCCGCTAAGGGGTTGTTATAAAGAATTGATTATTGAACAGTTAATCCATCAAATATTCGCAAGAGAAAAATCCAACCACAGGACAACCCCTATATACGCCATAGTTGATTTGGGCTTTGATAGAGTGGTACTTAAAACACGATTGGAAAGAGCAAAAGGTGTATCTGTCAATGATATTGAAAAAATAGAGCAACCTGCAGGATTACTTTTTAGAAGAGCACACAATCGTGTTGTTGGTAATGTGGATTTGCCCAAATACGGAAGCCAATATTATCAATTGACCAAGGATATTGAATGGATGTTGCGCAAATACGGTATGACCTCGGCAAGTACTCCTTCTAGTATCAAGTTATGCTCAAAAGAAAATGGATTCGATCTATGGCATGGAAGATTCAAAAAGGGGAATCTAAAAGAGGGTGATATAAAAAAACTACTTGCTCCAAATATCTAAAAAGATTTCAAGTCCTTTAACTTTTGATGGTGTCAACGTTCAACTTACGGGTGAAATAAGATCCAATCCTCCCGGAGGAATATTGGTAGATTTTGATCATTATCATATTTATGAATCTTTTAAAAACCCCATTCTATTTATGTCTGCAAAATACCTGTGTTGGGGAGATATTAGTTGGCCTCATGACGAAAGTTTCATACAACCACATGAAGATGTCTCTATTCCTTACAACCTTTTGGAAGGAGAAGGTAACGTAATGGATTTTCCTGAATATGAACTAATTAAACGAAAGATCATTACTTTGTGTGAAGGCTTGGTAAATGCACTAAGGTCCAATACACTGAGCAACGAGCAAGTTTTGCAAATATTGGAAGACCTATTTAACAGCTGCATTGTAAAATGGAAAATGGCTCAACACTTCTAAATGCTTATATATTAATAGATTACTATTCTATTACTTCAATGACCTTCCTCAAAATCAGTGAATAAAGTATCCATAATCAAATACATATTGTATAATATATTGTCAAAACATATTAAATTGATAATATTATTTACATAAAAATAGTATATTAGCACAGAATAAGATAGTGCACTTCTTTCCTATGGTCATACCAAACTGGGTAACTACCTAGTTGGTTAGACCCTTATGAAATCTATTTCTTAATGATAATGAGTCTTGCCATCTAAGGCTGATCATGATTTGGGTTTCAAGAACATAATGAAGTTTTCACCTAATAACTAAATAAATCATGGGGAGATTTAACACCTATATTATTCTTTGCTCATATCTTATTGTATACATAGTATCATCTGGTTGCCAAAATGATGATGATAGTACAGAAACCATAATAGCACACGAGCATGATATTGCAATTGTACACCGTATAAATATTAATGAATTTCCAGAAATTCTTGACCACGTGGCATCCGTTACAAGAGAAGATTTTCGCGTTCAAATAGACCATTCAACAAATCCAAACATACCTCAGTCCCGAAACCATGAACGTATTACCAACCTCATACTCGACCTAGAAAACGCTACGCAGAATACCGATGAGAACGGAAGATCTAATTATGTGATATCCGCCAAAGCAGAAACAACAAACACCCATAGTGATTTTAAGTTTGCAACCTATAAACTTGTTGTTGTAGAATATGGAGAAACGGAATATAGTTTTATACTGGAACGAGAATACGACCAAGACTGGATTGCCTCCCAAGCAGATCCCCTTAATTGGAATGACGAAACCTTTACAGGAGCCATACGCTTTTATAATATTTACGGATACTTTGTAGCCGAGACTCAATACTCAGGCGGTATTGTGATAAACCAAATGCGAGGTGCAGATCCTTGTGGAGGGGATGACCCGGGAGATGGCGATCCAGGAGACGGCGATGGTGGTGATGGAGGAGGTGGATACTATATTTGTGGTTGTAATCCCGGACACTTGGGAGGGAATGACAACCCAGATTGTGTTTGTACGCTTCCTGATGTTTGGATTGCTACCATGTTACCCGTAGAAGGAGATGTTAATAAAGACCCTTTACGTGGAGCCGATCCTTGCGGTCCTTCAGGAGGAGGCAGTGGCGATAATGGTGGGGGTAATGACGATATCCCAGATTTACCAGAAGAGTGTTTTCTTCCCAATGGTGACCCTATAGACTGTGAGAATCCAGATATTCCACTCACCAATGAACAGCTGTTGGAAAATTATTTTTCACTGTTGGTCATTTTAGGTGATAATATCCCAGATTTTTGGACCATTCATATGGATAAATCCCTATGGTTAGGTGACAACAAGCCCATAGCTAGTGAAATGTTGTATTATTTGGTAGAACAGAATTATTCTGGAAGTTCAATCGATTTTGTTATGGAAGCATTGGATAGCTTGATGAATGGAGGGGAAGTAAGTTTTGATGAAAACTTAATTATTGACCCTTCAGTTTCTGATTGCGTCCAAAGCATAATTGATCCATTAATCACGAAATCAGATTTTGTAAGTTTGGTTCCCAACGTACCTATCAATACCAATCTTTCTTCGTTAATACTGGACCTTTTTAGTAATTCATCCAATCACAATTTGAAAATAGAGGTTGGGTCACTTTCCTCAGGGGTTAATGCAGAAACGGTGCCAAGCAGCCAAGGAGGAGGGCATTTCCTATATACAACAACTATAAACTCTTCCTATATAAACAATGCAACAGATTTAGCCATTGCACGAACAGTAATTCATGAATCTGTTCATGCATATTTATCCTATATTTACCACGACCAACCTTTTTCATCAATTTCTGTGATATTACGTCATCATCTTTCGCAAAATGGAGCAACTACAAATACTGCACAGCATGAATTTATGGTTCAATATGTAGATGCGGTTGCCTATTCATTACAAAATTGGGATAACAATGGTTTAGGCTCAATCGATTATTATAAATATTTGGCTTGGTCTGGAGACATGTTGAACACAACTGATTTTGACCAACTCCCAACCGCTTTTAAAAGCAATGTGATTAGTGCAAACATTGCAGAAGGACAGGCAGGCCCTGGAAATGGTTCTACAAATGCAGCATTAGGCACAAATAATTGTCAATAGAAATGAAACAAATTATTATTTTAATTTTCATAGCTTTTTTGAGTAGCCATAATTCGATCGGTCAAGTAGGAGATCTTAAGCATGGAGATAAGGTCTATAGTGTTGTTAATCATGTTTTTGGAAATCATTCTAAACAGGTTTTACTGAATAAGTATTTCTATAATAACAGAGGTTGGTTGGTATTACTATCGGATAGCGATTTTTTTGACAATATATATGGACAATGTTTAGATTTTGATAAAGAAAAAGTTATACAGCTTAATAAAATCATTTCCAAAAGTGATTATAATTCGATTCTTTCGCAATCGCGAAATTTCCAGCCTTTTGAAAAAATTATAAAGAGTAAACTACATAAAAACATTAGGCTGGTGGGTAATCGACACAAGGTAGATGTTATTAAAATGACTAAGCCTATTTTTTTCTCAGATAAAGCCATCCTTTATTTACACAGAAATGAAGAAGAGAAAATATTGATTTTTAAGATGAATGACGACGGGAATTGGAAATTGATTTGCGATAAATACTTGTATTTAAGACTGTCGGATTAGTTTTTACAATTTTCATTTACAAACTACTTAAATGAAGAAGAAATTTACGCTTGTTATTCTTTTTGTATTAATATTTAATTTTTCTTGCACACCTACCAAGAAAGCTATTATAGATAGGAAAGCACATTTAAATGTGGAGTTTACCAAATATTTAAAGTTGTACGAATCCAAACAATTTGAGGCATGTACTGATCTAATCTTAGAAGCGTATTTTGATCATGTTCCGAAAGAAACTCTCATTTCCACATGGAAGCATGTTTATTTGTCTAATGAGAAAAGTGAAAAAAACTTTAGAAACTTCAAAATAACACATATCAATAATCCAATTCTTATAGATGACACCTACTATTCTGAAATAATGTATACTGGAACTGTAGAAATAATCTATAAGGGAATGAAAAAAGAGAGTGAAACCGATGAAGAGTATTTAGAAAGCCAGCGTAAAGCAAAAACCGCTATGCAAATAATATTTGGTGAGGATAATGTTACCTATAATCCAGCAAAAGACAGCTTTGAAATTTCTCTATCCCAAAGAGCATTTGGGATATTGAAAGATTCAGATTCTACATGGAAATTCCTGAATTATGATGAAGGAGAAATAAAAATTTTAAAGCAATTAATTCCAAACGAATTGTTAGACAGCAAATAAAATGAAACGAATTACATTTTGTCTATTTCTTTTTATGGGAGTGTTAAATGCACAAAACCCTAAAGTTTCCATTACAATAGAACGAGAAGGAAAGCAACTTGTTTTCAAAGCAATGAATGCTAGTGTTTTCCCTCAAGAAGTTACCATACGTATTACAGAATCCAAGGGATTACGCGATAACAAACGCCCCATTACCAAAACAGTACCATCAAATTCAGAAGCAATCCTAAAGAAAGTACCTATAGTAGGTAGTAAATACAGCTACCGTTACGAAAAGAAGATTGCTATTTCAGAAGCCTATAAAAAGGAACAATGGGAGCAACTCAATGACCATTCCAAAATAAATGAAGGCATCGTGGTTTTTAACCGCAACAGCTGTGGTAGGTGTACCTATACAACAGACTATCTTATAGAAAATGGGGTTAGCTTTAAGATAGTAGATATAAGTACCAGTAAAAAGAACCAAGCATTATTAAACCATATTCTTTCTGAAAAAGGAATTAGAGGATCGTACCGAACTCCTATAATCCTTGTAAATGGGGAACTGTCCTATTCTCATAAAAATCTAGAAAGGTTTCTAAAACAATTATCTAACTAGGATTTTTTTAAGTCTTTTTCCTATAAAACAGTAGGGTTTTCCCTCTTGTTCCATACTTTTTTTTCAATTAATTTTAGAGATCGTATTATTTTGGACAATCTGTGGCGAATTTCCCCCATGTCTCATGATTTATCTGTCTCACTTATATTATTTATTATGGAAACAAAATTTGGGTTTAAACTTATGACGGTTTCAGAATTTGAAACTTGGATTGACCAACAGAATATCGCAAGGACCGTTTTGTTTGTCCAAGAGCACCACACATTTTCTCCAAGCTATCAGCATTTTAATGGTACGAATCATTTCAAATTACAACGAGGGATGAAAAACCACCATGTAAACAATAATGGTTGGAGCGATATTGGCCAGCACTTTACCATATTCCCAGACGGAAAGGTGGCTACGGGAAGAGGTTTGGAAAGATCACCGGCTTGTATTTTTGGTAATAACAACCATTCTATTTGTATTGAGAATTTAGGTTTTTTTGATACAGGTGAAGATACCATGACCCAAGAACAGAAAGACGCTATTGTGCGTATCACTGCCGCGTTGTGTAAGCGTTTCAATATACCAGTGACTTCAGATAGGATTGTTTACCACCATTGGTTCGATCTTAGTAATGGGAACCGTACCAACGGTAGTGGGGTTACCAAATCCTGCCCGGGCACAGATTTCTTTGGAGGCAATAAAGTTTCAGATTGCGAAGCAAATTTTTTACCATTAATAAAGGGCGTACTTAACATGCCAATTACTGGGACAATTACTTCACCACCTATTAAATATGCTTATGTTACAGCAAACAAACTAAACATAAGGAAAGGACCCCGTTCTACTTTTTCCAAAATAGGACAGACAAGTTTAGGGTCTGTGCTCAGGATTTATAAAGTAGAAAATAGATGGTGCAAAATATCCAAATCCAAAGAAGAATGGGTATATGGTAATTTTGTAAAAGAAGTGAAACGCGCGGTGGTAAATGCCAATGTTCTCAACGTAAGAAGTGGTCCTTCCGTGTCATTTAACCGTGTAGGATCTGTAGTAAAAAATCAAGAGATTTTTGTGTATGCACAAAAAAACAATTGGTCCAAGATTAGTTTGGATGAACAATGGGTTTCCAATTCGTTTATTGATTTTTCCTAAACTTTGATTTTGTGAAATTTTACTTTTAAATCAATAGTTGGCGGTAATATAAAAAGACGATGATAAAAGATTGGACTAATATAATTGAGAATGCAGTTAAAGACCTACAAGAGATTTATTCAAAAGATGAAAACTCAATTATTAATGAAGACGACTTGAAATATAAAGTTCGACAGGAAATTGAGAAAAAAGCCACAGCCGAAAGTGATATGCTTCTGAAGCCCGAAGTTCCCTGGTATGATAAAGACGCACCGGGATATAGACCTAAATTTTATTTTGATCTAACGATCTTCAAGAAATCCATTTTTGAACTACGCATGAGAGACCAAGCAATGAGACGAAAAGGATATTATTACAATGACAACTCTATTGCTGTTATGTTGAAATTTGTTAAACCTGATTTTAGGTTCTCAGAAATTAAAGACGACATAGACAAACTTGTGGTTTTTTCAACCGAAACTAAAGAAGAAGCGGACAATCATAAGCCTTTATTAATAGTTGCAGCAACTGACAACCGCTTATTTGAACAAGTGGAAAATTCAATAGTAAATGCGGTTGCTTCAATTGATCAAAATGAAATCAATAGAATAACAATTCTTTATTTTAATAGAAATAAGTTCAAAAAGTACGACTTGATTGAATAAATAAAATGCTACCGCGAACGAGCCATATGCAAACCGTTGCTAATACACTTTTTAGTTTCATAGCATTTAATTGAGGGTTCACACCATTTTTTTGCTTTTCCAGAAGTTTGCTACACCAGCAATCCGCTTTTTCATTAGTTTTAGTATATCCAATGGGCTGCAGCCTAAACAATTTAAAATCAGTTGTTTAATTAAATTACATTATTATGAAAAAGTTAATTTTATTATGCTTATTGGGTGTATTCCTATGTTCGTTTTCTACTTATAAAGGAACTTCTACAATCCATGACTACGGAAAGGTTAAAATGGCAGTGATTTCAAATCATGATTCCATTGAAAGTGCCATCTTAAACCTAAAGAAACGTTATGAGGCCGATTGCCTTGGCGATTGTTTTTCGGCCTTTGATTCATGCACACAAGGTTCACCACCATATTCCGGCTGTTTTGATGCACTGTTTAGCTGTATCAGAAATTGTCCTGTTTAATTATAGATAATAAACAAAGCAAATTATAGAGCCCCTATTGTAGGGGCTCTTTTTATGCGCAATTACATCAAAGGATTTCATTTCTTTTTATACAGGAAAATCCTCCCTTTAAAAAGGGGATTTTGGCTGTAAGCATTTGTTTTTCAAATAATTAGTTTTGATTTGGTTTTGAGATCTTATTCAAAATCATCAACTAATTTATAATCAAACCTTCATACTTATGAAAACAAAACCGATTATTAAAAGGATTTTTGCACTCGGTTTACTGCTGGCAATTGCAATAAGTTGTTGTCCGCCTACCGACGATTCCAAAGTATTACCCGTAACCCTACGCGCTCAAGAAACCAGTTGGTGGTGTTGGGCAGCTAGTGGACAGATGTGCATGGATTATTTGGGCAACAATGTTGCGCAATGTACCCAAGCCAACAATCGTTTTGGAGAAACAACCTGTTGCAATAGCCCAACCCCTGGAATTTGCATTAAGGGTGGATGGCCAGAATTCAACAAATATGGTTTCTCTTCGTTAAATACTGTAAACGCCCCTTTATCTTGGGAAAAGATAAAAAGTGAGATCGATTGTAAAAACCGCCCTTTTACCTATACTTGGCATTGGGCCGGAGGAAGCGGCCATATGGTTGCCATCGTAGGTTATTCTACCGGGGAATGTAACGGACAGCGATTCTTACACGTAAACAATCCCTTACCAGTAAATGTAGGGAGCACCTATACCATAACTTATGAAGCTTATGTGGCAGGAAGTCCAGGATCATCTCACTGGAATGATTATTATGAAATTAAAAAAACGCCTTAAAACCAACGTCATGAAAAAAGTAATAATAGTTGTAATTTGTTTCCTAACCTTTGCAGGAACCAATATATGAATGCACAAAGTGGCGGAGGCTACCTACAGATTGTAGAGGAGACCTTGGCGTATTTTCGCTGTTCCATTACCGAGCTCAATTACCAATTTTATGGATTGAAGAAATTCAGCAAATTGGAAGATGTAGAAATTGGACAAGCTGTAGAACATTATGCAGTAGGTTTAAATAGCCTCAGGCAATATACAGCAGATCAGGACCCCAATAAGATCATTCAACGCATGGGGTTTGTTGGCGTAGAAATAGAGGTTGATGGTTCTGATCATGTTTTTGTAATGCTCAATGAGCGTGATGGAAAATGGCAATCTACAGGAGTAGGACAGGAGTTTTATTCCCGGGCATTTATAGATTTTCAACGAAACTCAGGATACGGAAGAGATGCCAGTCTTGTTCGTGTTCCAGGAATGAACCTTGCTTACGCGGCAGTAAATCTAGAAGAAGGACTGCATCTAATCGCTTTACAGATTGGTGAAGAAGGTCCAAAAAATGGAGAACCCAGACCTGCTCAAGAAGTCTTTGAAGAACTTGCCAGACTTATAGATGATGGAGAAGATGTTCCTAGATAGGACTGATTTTAAGTAAAATATACAAGAGCCTATTGCATTTAGTCGATAGGCTCTTTTGTTTATAGGAAACTTAAATTAACATCATTTTAAGGATTTGGAACAACTACTGATTGTATATTTAAAAAAACTCATAAAACAATCAAAAACCATGTATTCCAAAAACCGTTTTAATGCTATGATGGTCATTGCTTTGACCATATCCCTGATCCTTGCTTCTTGCGGAACTAAAGAGGCATCCCCCGAGGAGTCATCCAATTTATCTATTGAATTTGAAAAATACGAACTCGAGAATGGACTTGATATTGTTTTACATCAAGATAAGAGTGATCCCATTGTTTCACTAGCCATTCAGTACGGAGTTGGATCCAATCGTGAGAAAACTGGCCGTACAGGGTTTGCTCATTTGTTTGAACATATGCTTTTTCAGGAATCTGAAAATGTAGGGCAAGACCAGTTCTTCAAAAAAATACAAGATGCAGGAGGAACCCTTAATGGGGGAACTTGGAAAGATGGAACCATCTATTACGAAGTAGTTCCTAAAAATGCCTTAGAAATGATCATGTGGTTGGAAAGTGACCGTATGGGTTATTTAATAAATACAGTAACCGAATCTGCTTTTTACAATCAGCAAGAAGTAGTTCAGAACGAAAAACGTCAACGAGTAGACAACAATCCTTACGGACATACAAACTGGGTGTTGGATAAGAACATTTACCCAGAAGGGCATCCATATAACTGGCAAGTCATTGGTGAGTTGGTAGACCTTCAGAATGCTACCGTAGATGATGTGCGTGAATTCCTACGACCGATTTTATGGACCCAATAATGCAACCTTGGTGTTGGCAGGTGATTTTGAAACCGAAGAAGCTAAAACCCTTATCGAGAAGTATTTTGGAGAAATAAAACGCCGACAAGAAGTGGCTAAGTTAGAACCAATGCCAGTCACTATTTCAGAGACCAAGCGTTTGTATCATGAAGATAACTTTGCTACAGCACCACAATTGAATATGGTATGGCCAACATTGCAGCAATATACTGATGATGCCTACGCATTGGATTTCTTGGCAGAGATAGTATCGAGTGGTAAAAAAGCACCATTGTATAAAGTACTTGAAAAGGAAAAACAACTTACGTCCCGTTTCTTTGCCTATAATAATTCTCAAGAAATCGCGGGTGAATTTCACCTACAGGTAACTGGAAACAATGGAGTGAATTTGAATGATGTGGAGCAAAGTGTTTTTGAAGCATTTAAGCTATTTGAAGAAGAAGGAGTAACAGACCGTGATGTAGAACGTATTAAAGCAGGTCTTGAAACTCAATTCTATAATGGTATTAGTAGCGTTCTTGGAAAATCATTTCAATTATGTCAGTACAATGTATTTGCAGGAGATCCAGGGTTTATAGAAAAAGACATTGAAAATATTAAAAAAGTAACCAAGGAAGATGTCATGCGTGTGTATGAAAAGTACATTAAAGACAAACCTTACGTAGTTACGAGTTTTGTACCTAAAGGCCAATTGGAATTGATTGCGGAGAATTCTGAAAAAGCTCCTGTAGTAGAAGAAGAAATTAAAGAAAAATGTTGAAAAGGTTATAGAAGATGCGGAAGAGGAAATTGCCAAAACCCCATCCAATTTTGATAGATCTTTAGAGCCTACACAGGGTCCAGCTCCAGCACTTAACATTCCAACCAGTTGGAATGCAGAGTTGGCAAACGGTATGAAAGTATACGGTATTCAACAAGGAGAGATACCTACTGTCAATTTCAGTCTAATTTTAGATGGAGGGCATTTATTGGATGACATGAACAAGAATGGAGTTGCCAATTTAATGACGGACATCATGATGGAAGGTACTGCCAATAAGACTCCCCAGGAGTTAGAAGAAGAAATAGAAATGCTAGGTGCCAATATTAATATGTACACCACCCGGGAATCGATTGTGATTCAGGGAAATACTTTGGTTAGAAACTTCGATAAAACTTTAAAATTGGTAGAGGAGATTTTGTTAGAGCCACGATGGGACGAAGAAGAATTTGATTTGATAAAGACTTCAACCATTAATCAGATAAAACGTTCAGATGCAGATCCAAATACGGTGGCGAACAGGGTGTTTAATAAATTGCTGTACGGAGAAAATCATATCTTCAGCCATCCCACGATAGGGACAGAAGAATCTGTAGCAGCTATTAGTATTGATGACCTCAAGGCATTCTACGATTCTAATTTTTCTCCATCCATAAGTAGATTCCATATTGTAGGGAAAATAGATGAAACAAAAACATTGGAGAGCTTAAAAAGCCTTGAGTCTAACTGGGGAACTAAAGATGTAACCATTCCAGAATACCCCATTGCTAATAACCGTGATAAATCTTCGCTATATTTTGTAGACATTCCAAATGCGAAGCAGTCGGTTATTAACATAGGATACATTGCGCTTCCACGTACAGATAAAGAATTTTATCCAGCTGAGGTAATGAACTATAAACTAGGAGGGTCCTTTAGTGGTAATGTAAACTTGATATTGCGAGAAGAAAAGGGATACACTTATGGAGCCAGGACTCGTTTTAATGGAAGTAAAATTCCAGGGACTTTTGTAGCCTCCTCCAGTGTTCGTACCAATACTACGGGTGAGTCCGTCTCTATCTTTAAAGATGAGATTAAAAAATACAAAGAAGGTATTAGCGAAGAGGATTTAGATTTCACCAAGAATGCATTGATTAAGTCCAATGCAAGACGATTTGAAACGCAATTCTCACTTTTGGGAATGCTTCAGGAAATGAGCGGTTATGGATTAAGCCCTAACTATATTGAAGATGAAGAAGCAGTTATTAGAAATATGACTTTAGAACAACATAAAGCACTTGCCAACAAATATTTGGATGAGTCTAAGATGGCTTATTTAATTGTTGGAGATGCAACTACGCAATTTCCACAGTTTAGGGATATGGAGTTTGATGAAGTATTATTGGTAGATAAAGAAGGTGAAGTGGTAGAAATGGAAGATGTGAAACAGTAAAGCTCATATATAAGAAGCAAAAAGAGAGGCATGTGCCTCTCTTTTTTTATTTCCAATGTTTTTTATTGCTCTGTTGGTACTTTGCTGCCTAATTCATCAAATTCCTTAAAGGGCTCATTTACAAAATATTATTGAAATCGGCTTGCGGTAAAACCCTATTGGGGTACAGGATTTTTCCTGTTTTTTAACAAATAAAGTGTTAAAACCACATTGTTTTTCCTATTTTCAAGCACTTATTAACCTAAAATTTTTTAATTATGTCGAAACCTAATAATTGTATTTCAGTTCAGGATGCAAAGGACTTACAATCTAATTGGATGGCTACCAGGGCGGTAGACATTGAAAGGTCTGAAGGACAACGGGATGCTTGTTCTGTTACTTTTAGTATTGATGATTTAATGGACTATTTAGAGTACGTAAAAGAACAATCTAGAGAGCAAAGAATTGAATGCCCAGGTGTTCGTGTATATTTTGCAGCGTACAATAATGAAAAGTCTGACAAAGCCACCGTATTTTTCTGTCCAACAGATGGAGAAGATGGAGACTCTGATAACAATTATAACATAGAGCCATATAACCGTGGCAATACGGGATGGCCACCTAATGCATATTAATTAAGTGGGGATATTAGAATATTTTATTTACGCATTTCCAGTAGTAATGCTGGAATTGATTGCAGCTTTGGCAGGGACTTTCTATATAAGAAAAGTCCCTGCCGCCTCTATTTGGATAAAGCGTTTTGTATATTTTTTATGGTTTACATTTCTTATTGAAGCCCTAGCATCTTATGCTGTTATAGGTCACTTTTCAAGCTATAAGTATTTTGCTTTTGTAAAAGACACAAATTTTGAAAAAAAACCTTTGGTTATACAATCTATATAATTCGGTGAGTTATCCATTTTTGGTCTTGTTTTTCAGTTCCTATTTAAAGAACAAATTGTTCAAAAAAACATTTGAATGGGCGTCATTGCTTTTTTTGCTTTTTTCAATAGGCTTATTTCTTTTTTCCAATACGTTTTTTACCGCTTATTCTCCGTACGTAAATATTTCGGGTACTTTATTGGTTTTAATAGTGATAATATCTTTTTATTTTGAGCTTTTGAGAAGTGAGTATGTTATGCAATTAAAAAGGTTTTTGCCCTTCTATTTTTCATTAGGAACTTTTGTCTTTTTATTGTGTGTAACTCCTTTGTCTATTTTTTCAGATTATTTTAGAGTTAGTACCGGGAATCACTTATTTGTTAAGTTACAAGTACAGGTTATTTTGTATTCCAACATATTTATGTATTCTTGTTTTACCCTTGGATTTATTCTATGCTCAAGAAAGAAGAAATACTCTTAATAATCTATTTCATTGCTGTCATCTTTATTTTAGCAGCATTTGTAGTAGTATTCTTTGTTGCATTCCAACGAAGGAAAAACAGGTTGTTGTTAGAGAAGTATGAAGCACAGCAACGGTTTCAACAGGAATTGGCCAGTTCACGATTGGAAATACAGGAGCAAACCTTCAAAAACATTGCTTGGGAATTACACGATAATGTTGGCCAGTTACTTTCCGTAGCCAACCTGCAGCTCAATATGCTTGTCACTGCTCCCGTAGAAACCATTCGGGACCAAATTTCGGAAACAAAAGATGTCATTGTTGCCACGGTTGAAGAAGTACGTTCATTATCTAAAACACTTAATACAGAGGTTGTCCTTAATAATGGATTGGTAGAATCTGTAAAAACAGAACTAGAACGCTTTAACAGATTGAACTTCCTACATGCCGATTTAAAGATTGATGGAGAAGAAACCATCATAAAAAAAGAAGATGAAATCATCATTTTCCGAATTCTACAGGAGTTCTTTTCCAACGTGATAAAACATGCAAAGGCTAATAAATTATTTGTACATTTATGTTACCATAAAAACCAACTACAAATCATAGCCAAAGACGACGGAGAAGGTTTCGATACAAAACCAAAAAAAGCGGCAATTCCGGGCTTCAGAATATGAAGAGCCGAGCTTCTTTACTGGGTGCAGATTTAAACCTTTCCTCGAAAATTGGTGAAGGCACACAATTACAACTTACCTATCCATATCCAATGTATGAGTGATTCAAAAAAATATACCCTTGCCATTGTAGATGATCATTTGCTTTTTGCTAGCTCACTGGAGAAGCTCATCAATACATTCCCAGAATTCAATGTTGTTTTTAAAGCCCGTCATGGACAGGAAATGCAGAACGAACTGAAGAATCATACGGAAGTACCAGATCTTATTCTTTTAGATATCAATATGCCGGTCATGAATGGTTTTGAAACAGTAGGGTGGCTCACGGCCAATCATCCAGGTATTAAGGTGTTGGCTTTGTCTGTAGAGGACAATGAAAACATCATACTCAAAATGATAAGAGGTGGTGCTAAAGGGTATTTTCTGAAGGATATACACCCGGACGACCTTAAATTTGCCCTGCTGCAAGTTATGGATAAAGGCTATTATTATTCGGAAAGAGTTACATCTACCATGGTCAACGCACTTCAACCAGGCGGAAAAGAACCCATGGTCAAATTACGGGAAAACGAGTTGAAATTTTTGCAATTGGCTTGTAGTGAAATGACCTATAAAGAAGTTGCGGATGTCATGAATCTTAGCCCAAAAACGATTGATGGGTATCGACAGGAACTATTCAACAAATTAGGAATCAAAAATAGAGTAGGACTGGTGTTGTATGCTCTCAAGAACCATTTAATAGAGCTCTAATTACAGGCATTCCAAATGGCATCATTGGGGGGAGGTGCTACAATCGTGATTTTTTCTTTTTTTACAGGGTGAATAAACTCCAATTTCCTTGCATGAAGGTGAATACTTCCATCACGATTACTTCGATCAAACCCATATTTTAAATCCCCTTTTATAGGAGAACCTATATGTGACAATTGTGATCGAATTTGGTGATGTCTTCCTGTTTCCAAATCAATTTCGAGAAGGTAATACCGATCCAGTTTTTTGAGAATTTTATAATTAAGAACGGCTCGTTTACTTTCCGAAACCTCTTTTTCGTGGGCGTATGATTTATTTTGTTTTGGGTTTCGTTTTAAAAAATGAACCAAGTGGTCTTCTTGTTTTGGCGGAGATTGTTTCACAATCGCCCAATAGGTTTTTTGGGCCTGTCTTTCAGAAAAAACGGCATTCAACCTAGAAAGTGCTTTGCTTGTTCGTGCAAAAACGATAATCCCACTGGTAGGGCGGTCCAATCTATGTACGACCCCTAAAAAAACGGCTCCAGGCTTTTCATATTTATGGGCAATGTATTGCTTGGCAATTTCAGACAATGGTATATCCCCCGTTTTGTCACCTTGAACAATGTCTCCGGGACGTTTATTAACGATGAGTAAATGATTGTCCTCGTAAAGGACCTGAAGTGTCTCTCTGGTACTATGCAATACTGTATTGTTAGATATATGAACTAATATTGCTCTTTTTCGCTGGGAAAATCACCACTTTTCACATCTTCTATATACGTTGTAAACGCATGGGTCATCTCCGTATAAAGATCCAAATACCTCCGTAAAAATCTTGGATTGAACTCGTGTGTCATCCCAATCATATCATGGGTAACCAATACCTGACCATCTACACCACCGCCAGCTCCAATGCCAATGATAGGAATGGTTAAGCTTTTGGCAACTTCTTCAGCCAGTTTAGCAGGTACTTTTTCTAATACAATGGCAAAGCAGCCGCATTTTTCAAGAAGCAGCGCATCTTGTTTAAGTTTTTCAGCTTCCTGCTCCTCTTTGGCGCGTACCGTGTAGGTTCCAAATTTATAAATGGATTGTGGAGTAAGGCCTAAATGTCCCATAACAGGAATCCCAGCATTTAGGATCCGCTTAACGCTTTCCTTTATCTCCTTACCACCCTCTACTTTAACAGCATGGGCACCACTTTCTTTCATAATCCTAATGGCAGATCTTAAAGCTTCTTTTGGGTCACTCTGGTAACTTCCAAAAGGAATATCTACTACGATAAGACTTCTTTCAATACCTCGAATGACAGACGAAGCATGATAAATCATTTGATCTAATGTAATGGGTAAGGTGGTCTCGTGTCCTGCCATCACGTTGGAGGCAGAATCTCCCACTAAAATCACGTCGATTCCCGCACCGTCAACAATTTTTGCCATCGTGTAATCATAAGCGGTAAGCATGGAGATTTTCTCTCCATTTTGTTTCATATCAACAAGCGTCTTGGTGGTAATTCTTTTATATTCTTTTTTTGCTATGGACATAGTGTAACAAATTGTGCCGTAAAAGTACTAATTTTGAATGCAATCTTAATTTAAAATCAAATGAAGCGGATTCTTTTCTTACTGTGTTTGGGCATTTCCTTTTCTGGGGTAGCTCAAGATGACTTTTCTGAAACAAATGCGAAACAACTTATAGATACTTTTTTTGAAGGATTTCACAAAGGGGATACTACCCTAATGCGTACTACCCTTATGAAGGAAGTGACATTGCAAACAGCCTACAGCAATAAGGAAGGAGAGGCAAAACTAAATACGGGTTCCCTAGACAAATTGTTGGATGCCATTGCAAACAGACCAGACGAGCAAAAATGGGATGAACGTTTGTTGGATTATAAGGTATCCATAGATGGTAACTTGGCCCATGTGTGGACACCCTATGAATTTTGGGTAAATGGAGAATTTAGCCACTGTGGGGCCAATGCCTTTACGTTGGTCAAGACGGACAACGGGTGGAAAATTATCCACCTCATAGATTCCAGACGCCGTTCTACCTGTGGGAAGTAGCTAAGGGTTCTTGAACCCTTCATAAACCAGTGTAGCTCTATGCTTCTTTATATAGGCAGGAGATTCTTCAAAAAGAATTCTTACCTGTTCCTCCCAATCTTGGACAATTTCGAAATAACTGGAATTGACAATAGACATAATATGTCCGCAGTCTTGACAGGTATGTTCACTGTATTCTAAAAAATAATGTGCGAATTCGTGGAACGCAACAACTTTAAGAATTTCTGAATCTAATTGTGCCATCCAATTGATATCAATGGCGGTGACCTCTCCGCTTTCATTTCTTCTAAGCATCCCTAAAACAGAGCCTTCTTCAGAAACAGTAAGCGTATTGACAATATCAATACTTTTTAATTCGAACAACTTATCGTGGTAAGGGATTTGATATAAATCACATTTTGCAAAAAAATCATTGAGGAGGGGTTGGAGCCTTCCATCAATTTTAACGTCTTGCGAACATATAGGAAGCGCAAAAAGTAGGCAAAAGAGAAGTGGGGGAAACTTCATCATGCTGTTAGCTATTTTATGAGTAAAACATTTTATACCAATAGCATGCAAGCACAATAAGAAGCAATAGTGTTTGATAAAGGGTTGGAATTCTAATTCATCAAACGTTCTATGCTTTTAAGTAAAACGGATTATGCGTAATATGCCATTAGTAATAGTTAGAAAACGGTGCGATAAATTAAAAAGTATACCCTTATGATATTTTAACAGTCACTGATGTTTACCTGTACTGCTAACCCCCCCTCACTGGTTTCCTTGTATTTAGCACCCATATCCTGAGCTGTTTCCCACATGGTAGCAATCACCTTATCCAAGGTAACCTTTGCTTGAGAAGGATCCCCATCCAAAGCCATCTCACAAGCACTAATAGCCTTAATGGCTCCCATAGCATTTCGTTCTATACAGGGAATCTGTACCAACCCTGCAATGGGATCACAGGTGAGTCCCAAATGATGTTCCATAGCAATTTCAGCAGCCATAAGTACCTGATCTGGAGACCCTCCCATAAGTTCTGTCAAAGCTCCTGCTGCCATGGCAGATGAAACACCTATTTCTGCTTGACAGCCTCCCATGGCAGCAGAAATGGTAGCACCTTTTTTAAATAAGCTCCCTATTTCTCCAGCTACCAGAAGAAACCTTGAGATATCTTCAAAGTTCGCATCGTGGTTTTCTATCACCAAATAATACATAAGGACCGAAGGGATTACCCCGGCACTTCCATTGGTGGGGGCAGTAACGACCCGCCCTAATGATGCATTTACTTCGTTTACAGCCAAGGCAAAGCAAGACACCCATTTTAGAATTTGGCGAAATTTCACCTCCGTATTACGGATGGCTTCAATCCATTCGTATTTATCGATATATGGAGTCGATCCCTTTAGACTTTGATGCGTATCATATGCGCGCCTTCTCACGTTTAACCCTCCAGGAAGTGTACCTTCTGTATGACATCCTACGTACATAGAATCCAACATGATGTCCCAAACTTCCCGTAGCTTTTGGTTAACTTCACTTTCTTTACATAAGGATTTTTCGTTTTCCAAAACAATGGCACTGATGGATTTCCCTTCCTGTGCGCAATGTTTCAATAATTCAGCTCCCGTCTGGATGGGAAATGGGAACTCCGAAAACTTCTCTTGCTGTTCTTTGGCAATACGCCGCTCCTCTTGTACTACAAATCCGCCCCCTATGGAGTAGTACGTCCTGCTTTCTGTTGATTGATCTTTTAGCGTTGCACGAAAAGACATTCCATTGGGATGGTAATCTAAAAATTTACGATGAAAGGTGATATTTTTTGAAATATCAAACGGGAGTTCAATGTCACCGTTAAAATTCAACGTCCCGGTTTGCTGTATAGTATCAATAGTTTTTTGGATGTTTTCAATGGGGAAAGTCACAGGATCAAAGCCACACAGGCCAAGTGCCACGGCAATGTCTGTAGCATGTCCTTTGCCTGTTAAAGAAAGGGAGCCGTATAGATCTACTTGCACTGCTTTGATTTGATGGAGTTGTCCTTTCCGTTTCAATCGGTCAATCCAGCGTAAAGCAGCCCTCCAAGGGCCCAAGGTATGGGAACTAGATGGTCCCACCCCAATTTTTAGCATATCGAAAACACTGATGCTTTCCATAGGTTGAATTTTAGCAGAACAAATGTAATCGTTCTTTTAATATTCTTGTTGAAATTTATTTGGAATATTTCCAATATAGTGTTGGAATATTTCCATATATTTGAAACATGGAAATAGCCGCTTGTGGAAAAATAGAACAATTAAACAGCAGACATGAGCCAGAAGTCTCAAAACAAACGGGGTTTCCCAGTGCAGCAACACATTATATGGAAATGCCCATCGATTTGCACAAAGAATTGTCCATCCATAAAGACGCAACTTTTTACATTAGAATAGATGGAGATTTTTGGAAACAGTATCATATCCTAAATAATGATGTATTGATTGTAGATCGTTCGTTGAGATCTAGATTTGATGATTTGGCACTTGTAGTTCAGGATGGGGAATTTAAAATAATGCGGATCCCTTTTCATAGCAGCGAAGATGAATTTATCCTTTGGGGTGTTATTACCTATATAATACATTGTACAAGATGATAGCGATGGTTGACTGCAATAGCTTTTATGCATCCTGTGAGCAGGTATTTCGTCCAGATTTATGGGGAAAACCCGTTGTGGTACTTAGTAATAATGACGGGTGTGTAATAGCAGCCAACAAGGAAGCTAAACAGCTTGCTCATATACCCATGTTTGAAGCGGTCTATAAAATAAAGCATGTTTTGAAAAAGAACGATGTGACATTGTTTTCTTCTAACTATACTTTATATGGTGAAATGTCCCAAAGGGTGATGAACATTTTGAACACCTTTTCACCAGGGGTTGAAGTCTATAGCATTGATGAAGCTTTTTTGGATGTAAATGGAATGGATCATTTGGACTTGAGGGCATACGGATTTCAAATAAAGGAGCGGATTTTTAGGTGTACGGGCTTGCCAGTAGGAGTGGGGATAGCACCTACCAAGGTTTTAGCAAAATTAGCCAATCGTATTGCAAAAAAACAAGAGGGCTACGATCAAGTATACGTCATGGATACTGATGATAAACGCATGGAATCCTTACGATGGGCGAACGTAGGGGATATCTGGGGAATAGGAAGAAATCATGTAAAACGATTGCATGCCATTGGGGTGTATAAAGCCATAGATTTTGTGGATTTACCCTTGGCTTGGGTACGTAAAGAAATGACGGTGGTAGGGGAGAGACTCTGGAGAGAGCTTAGGGGAGAGCCTTGTCTGGAGTTTACCACCGTCCCCAAGTCAAAAAAAGCAATTGGAACAGCAAAATCGTTTGGGCAGAAACTTCCCGATCTAGATCGCATAGAAGAGGCCTGTGCTTATTATATCAGTGAAGTGGCAGAAGTGCTTCGAGCTCAGAAATCATGTGCTACGTACGTACAAGTGTTTGTCATCACCAATTTTCATAGTAAAATTGATAAGCAGTATTCCAAAAGCAAGACCGTTAGGATGCCCATTCCTACCAATGATACTTTTGCCCTTATTACGGAAGCACGCAAGGCATTACATTATATTTATAAGCCAGGTTATAAGTATAAGAAAGTAGGAGTAAACCTTACAGGTATTGTTCCTCAAAAATATATTCAAAGCAATCTGTTTCAACAACCTCCTCATACCAATAAGAAAAAGCTGGTCGATGCATTTGACAAGTTGAATAATAAATTTGGGAAATCGTCGGTAGCATCAGCTATGATCGGGACCCGTATTGAAGAATGGGAACTCATAAAAAGGGAGCGCAGTCCGCGTTATACTACCCAATGGAGAGAATTGTTGGAAATTGGGAGTAGGGGATAGCAATATTTTGAGAAGTATTTTGAAAACGAGATAAAGAAATAACGGCGATTCCCTTTTGAGAATCGCCGCCTTTCTGTGCCTATTGTATAAGCACCTTCTTAGCCACTCTAACTCCATCGTCATACAAAATTTCCAGAATGTAAATCCCGCTGGGATAGGATAGTGATAGTGCTATGGTACGATCATGATCCTTCAGTAATATCGATTTCATTTTTGTGGATAATTAAATATCCATAAATCCACTGGCAGGTTGGTCAATATTTATAATGATAGACTCTTCCTTTGTGAATGGGGATACAGGAAAACAAGATATTATAGCAGTCAAAACTGACAGCCTGTCATACAAACCCTATTGGCACATTCCTTGCCATAGTGTGTTCGTACTAATTTATTTTGAACACTTAAAACACACTATACACATGAGTAAGATTATTGGAATCGATTTAGGGACTACTAACTCTTGCGTTTCGGTAATGGAAGGTAGCGAACCTACCGTGATCCCAAACGCGGAAGGGAAACGCACAACACCTTCTGTCATCGCTTTTGTTGAAGACGGTGAAATTAAAGTAGGAGATCCTGCCAAACGTCAGGCAGTAACCAATCCTACCAAAACCATAGCTTCTATTAAGCGATTCATGGGAAATAAATTTTCAGAATCTGCCAAAGAAGCGGAACGTGCCGCATACAAAGTGGTAAAAGGAGATAACAACACCCCTCGAGTAGATATCGACGGACGTTTGTATACACCACAAGAATTGAGTGCGATGATTCTTCAAAAAATGAAGAAAACCGCAGAAGATTACCTAGGACAAGATGTAACCCGAGCTGTAATTACAGTTCCAGCTTATTTTAACGATAGTCAGCGTCAAGCAACTAAAGAAGCGGGTGAAATTGCAGGTTTAACTGTAGAACGAATCATTAATGAGCCTACTGCAGCAGCATTGGCTTATGGACTGGATAAAAAAGATAGCGACCAGAAGATCGTTGTTTTCGACTTTGGAGGAGGTACCCACGATGTATCTATCCTTGAATTGGGAGACGGTGTATTCGAAGTATTATCCACTGATGGAGATACGCACTTAGGAGGTGATGATGTAGACCAAAAGATTATTAACTGGTTGGCAGATGAGTTTGAAAGCGAAGAGTCTATGGACCTTCGTAAAGATCCTATGGCCTTGCAACGTTTAAAGGAGGCTGCTGAAAAAGCAAAGATTGAATTGTCTTCTTCTACCCAAACAGAGATTAACCTACCATATATTACGGCCACAGCTAGTGGACCAAAGCATTTGGTAAAATCCTTGAGTCGCGCAAAGTTTGAACAATTAATCGATGATTTGGTAAAACGTACCATCGAGCCTTGTCAGACCGCATTGAAAAACGCTGGACTTAAAACCAGTGATATAGACGAGATTATTTTGGTAGGAGGATCTACCCGTATTCCTGCAGTACAAGAAGCTGTTGAGAAGTTCTTCGGGAAATCCCCTAGTAAAGGAGTAAACCCAGATGAGGTAGTAGCCGTTGGAGCTGCAATCCAAGGTGGGGTATTAACGGGAGATGTAAAAGATGTATTGTTATTGGATGTAACACCTCTTTCTTTAGGTATTGAAACTATGGGAAGTGTGATGACCAAATTGATCGATGCAAACACGACAATCCCTACAAAGAAAAGTCAGGTATTCTCTACCGCAGCAGACAATCAACCAAGTGTTGAGATCCATGTATTACAAGGAGAACGCCCTATGGCTGGAGACAATAAGACCATTGGTCGTTTCCACTTAGATGGCATTCCCCCATCACCTAGAGGAGTACCTCAGATTGAAGTAACCTTCGATATCGATGCCAATGGTATCATTAAGGTAAGTGCCACTGATAAGGCAACTGGTAAATCTCAGGATATCCGAATTGAAGCTTCCTCTGGATTAACTGACGAGGAAATAGAAAAGATGAAGGCAGAAGCAGAAGCCAATGCTGAAGCTGATAAAGCGGCAAAGGAAAAAGCTGACAAGATCAATGAAGCTGATGCGATGATTTTCCAAACTGAAAAGCAATTGAAGGAATTTGGAGATAAGTTATCTGATGATAAGAAAGCTCCAATTGAAGCTGCTTTGGAAGATTTGAAGAAAGCTTATGAAACCAAAGAAGTAGAAACTATTGAGCCTGCTTTGGAGAAAATCAATGAAGCTTGGAAAGTAGCTTCTGAGGAAATGTACAAAGCACAAGCCGAAGCTCAACAAGGTGGTGCTCCTGGAGGAGATCCTACCGGAGGCTCTGAAGGTGGAGACGCCAATACTGATGCTGACGTTGAAGATGTAGATTTCGAAGAAGTGAAGTAATTATATTCAACTTGACACAGTCAGATAGTTAAATAAAGAAACCCCGGCCATTTGGTCGGGGTTTCTTTTTGCTTTTTTTTTAATGGATTTATTCGTCTTTCTTTTTAGATTGGCTTTGCCCTACACCAATAGCGACACCAATGGCAATGCCCATTCCAATTCCTAAACCGTAATTGTCAAGTGCAGTACCCAACCCAACTCCAATGGCAACTCCAATAGCGATCCAAAATCCAAGACTTTTTTCCATATAAATATGTTGTTTTGTAATATATGTCTCGGTCTGATTAAAATAGTTACTAAAAATACCTGAAACAGAAAACACAACCTGCATTTTGTACATCGGTACATAAACACTAATTTTAAGAAGCGAAGAGATTCTGTAGCTTAAAAATGCATTTGTTGACCCACTATAAAAACCGTTGTTTCCCCATAACGAAGACTTTTCTTTGCGGTATAGTGATGGTGTTTTCCTTTAGTTTAGTTGCCCAGTCACAAGACCGTTTTAGAGTATTTAATAAAGAAATTGATGCATTATCCCAACAAAATGACACTACCGGAATTACAGAAGCCTTTCAAAGAGGGACTGCATGGGCTATTGCACAAGGATTACAGCAAAGTGAGCATGATTATCTCGAATTTAGACTAAAAGAAACACGACACCTGTTTCGCTTCTCTAAGTTGGCCGTAGATTCTGTTATTGCACAGTATCAACATATTTATAATGATGCAACGTTGGAAGACAATTATGTAATACAGACCAAGAGTTTGGGGTTCTTGGCAAATGCTTATCGTAGTAAGCGCGAATTGGGGAAAGCATTTGAATCCAATCAGAAAGAGATTAAAGCGGCACGACTCAGTAATGATAGCCTCTTAGTGGGAAGGGCATTGATTACAGAGCTTGATATAGCGTACAATTCACTTCCTTCTCCCATACAACCTAAAGATCTCAATGACCTTATAGCAAAAGGGAGATACGTTATTGAATATTCAGATAGGTATGGTTTGCTTTCAATTCTGTCATTTGGAAAATTATACCTCTCCAAATTCTACATCAAACAAGGAGCGTTTGGGGAAGCCGAAGAAATTCTATTTTCTATATCAGATAGTGAACCCTTACCAGTTACTTTTTCAAAATACGAACACCTTTGTGAAATTGCGAAGCAGACACAAGACTTGGATGCGTACAGAAGGTACACCCTTTCATTTAAATCCAGGGCTTACAAAACCAAACGTGCTTTTGTAGCCTTAAATGCGAATAATTATCTATTGGATTATTCCATGGCCATTCGTAATGAAGATTCTTCTAAACACTATGCACAACGCCTAGAACAGAACCTAGCTGAGGTTGACACAACTAAATATTTAGATTTTCTGGATATTACCTATGCTACTCTTGCAAAATATTATAAAGGAAAGGATGCCAATAAGGAGCTTCAATATCTTTCAAATTCAGCAGAGGTCAATCGTATTATATCGATGCATCAGAAACAAGCCTTTTCTGCCATCTTAAAATACAAAACCGAATTGGCAGCATTAGAAGCTGAAAACTCAAATCTATCAGAGACCAATACAATGGTTAGAAAAAACCTTCTGGCCCTTATAGGAATCGTATTGTTATTAACTGTGATTGTGGTTGTTATATTCAGAAAGTATAAAAGATCCAGAAAAAAAACTGCTGCTGTTTTGGAAGAGAAGGAACGGATAGAAGAGACCGTTGTAAAGAAACATGTAGAACTGAACAATAAACAATGGGTGTATTTGGACACGCTTCAGTACATGAAAGCAGATAGAAACTATGTAGAATTTTATACAGAAGAAAAACGATTTGTAGATCGTAATGTGCTTTCTTCGGTACTGGAGTTTCTTCCTCCTAATTTTGTTCAAGTGCATCGTTCTTATGTAATCAACAAGAACTTTATCAAAACCGTATCGAGTTCTCGTGTAGTTCTTTTTCCTGATATAGAGATTCCTGTCTCACGTACCTACAGGCCTAGGCTTAACAGTGATGCGTAACTCGTCAACAATTTTGTGTCACTCGTCCCTTTCTTCTTTTTAAAGTCCTGATTTTGAATAGTTTTGGTTGAACTCTAAACTAAAATAGGATGAAAAATTTTACACTTTTGTGCATTACTTTTATATGTACAATTTGCACTTTTACCAGTGCACAAGCTCAAAACAATTTAGACGAACTGCTTACCAGACTGAACCAAAACCATCGGGGAGCTGTTACTGATGTATTTACACAAGAAGAAATTACGGTATTACGACAGCACTTTGATGCTAAAAATGGAGGAACCCAGAACACAGCTTCACTTGGAGGAGGCGTGGAGCTTTTTGCTCCTGAAAATGTAAACGGATATTTTGGCCATTACAATTCTGGAGACCCTACCATATTTAATATGTTAGGGAATTCAGGAACCACTGCTTTTGATGGTGCTGGAAGTTTTAACCCAGTAAACGGTCACTTTTTTGTAGTGGATGATGCAGGGAATACGTATGATTTAGATCCCGATACTGGCGTGTATACCTTTTTGGGAGTTACAAATGCACCTAATGGGGAGAATTTTACAGGATTGGAATTTAATCCTATGGACAATCACATGTATGCAATTTCTACAGATGGTGATGGAAGTACTAGTATTTCTACCATTAATACTTCCAGTTTAGAAGTTGACTTAAAAGGATCTACGGGTCTTACTTTAGGAATCGCGTTGGCTATAGATCTTAGTGGAATGGGGTATGCTTTTGATATTGATACTGATGCTATGTACCGTATTAACCTTAGCAATGGAAATGCTACTGAGTTAGGCCCTATTGGCTTCAATTCTAGTTTTGGACAAGGGTTGGGCTTTGATCGGGCCAACGGGAATTTGTATATGTCTGCATTCAATAATGATGCATTTCAATCTGAATTACGAACGGTAAACACTACGACAGGTGGAACTACTTTTGTTGGAGGTATAGGTTCTTCAGTGCCCGGTGGAGGTACTCTACAATTTGGATGGACCGGAGTTATTAAGCCCCCATTGGGAGTAGAAGATGAAGAATTTGCTGGATTTAAATTATATCCGAACCCCACAAATGAGTTATTGAATGTAACTGCAAGTATAAGCATAGAAACTATAGAAATATACAATTTAATGGGTCAGAGCTTAGTGAAAGAGGAATTGAATGACACCTCTGGCACCCTGTCTCTGTCCCATTTACCTACTGGTATATATATGCTTACCGCAACCATAAATAATAGACAGGCATCTTTTAAGTTTATAAAAAATTAACTGGGGTTTGTATTGAGGAGTACGAAACCAAGTTAGATGGGGTTCACCAATGAAGGGAACCTTGTTCCTCTAGTTTAGAGTACTCATTGAATTGAATTCTAATTCTAGCTAACCCAACCTCCATATCGAAGCATCTTTTATTGTGGGAGATGTATGGTATGGAGGTTTTCTATACTACAGGGATGTATATTTCTGTCTTTAATTTTTCGGGAGCTGTTTTGTTGGGGTTGCTTATATACCTTTCCATAGGAGGTGCATCTCGCAATTCGTATTCACTGTTCAACAACCAGGTTCCAAAAATATAATCGTATGCTTCTCCCAAATTGGCATAGCTCCCTTGGTAGAGGAATATGGCAAATTTACCAGCGTCTAAGGTCTTTACGCCAAGCTCCCCTTTGGCTTGAGCAGGCTTATGTACCACCAAACAGGCATCGTAGCGTATTTTTCCTGCCTCTGTAACGTGGGGATCATCATGGCTAATTCCAAAACTCTCAATGCCTTTGGTGAATAATTTCTGCTCTTTAATATGTCCCCACAATCGTTCCCATACCTTGGCATATTCGGGATTACCATACGGACCTACAATACGTATAAAAATTACTTCTTTAGATGGAACATCAACAATCTTTGGGGTTTTTAACGTCACGGTCGGTGTCTGAAATGTTTTTTTCATGATGGAATATTTTTTTCGATTTCTGTATTGAGAAGGGGTTATGGCATAGTATTGTTTAAAAATGGTACTAAGGGATGAAGGCGTATCGTATCCTATGCGGTAAGCTATTTCTTTAATTTCTAAATCCGTATATCGCAATAACCGGGCAGCAGTTTCTACGCGGATTCTATTGATGTAACTTCCCAAAGGCTCCCCTAGCATAGCTTTCATAATTCTATGAAAATGAAAAGGCGACAAATGCGAAATACGAGCCAGTTCTTCCAAATTTAGTTTTTCATCTAAATGATTGTGGATGTGTTCGGTGACAATCCTAAGACTTTCTAGGTAGCGATCTTTTGAAGCTGATGTCATAAAAAAGTTGAATTGTTTTGTAACAATAATAGGGCAAATGTAGTCTATAGATATTCTGTTGACTTTCGCAATCTTGCTGAACTAGAGTCAGTCTTTTGAAGATCCTTTTTAAAATATCAATTTTTGATGGTCATACAGTATATTAATTATGCTAAAACCATAAATTGATAAAAATTTAAAAAAAACAGTGATTTTTTGTGAATTTATTGGTGTTTTGGCAAGGTTGTTGTAAAAAAGAAAATGGACTAGAATAGTCCATAAAATATTGTTTAACCCAAAATAAACGTAAAATGGAAAAATTCGTTTTGAGAAAGCTGCTTTATAGCCTATCTACCTTGAGAGAGGACTTCTTTGGAAGAAAACGTTTTTTGGAATTTCTTACCAACACGTTCATCTCACACATGAATGATGATTGGATCGTTATGAAACCAAAAGACATGACCCAGGAAGAGGATTTGATTTTCTGTGACGTTCCTACACTGATACGATTACCAATAGGTAATACGATGAGTACTGGGAAAAGAGAGTCAGATTTAAATCAATGGATAGAAGGTAAGCGTCTGCTCCGGACGAAAAAGGGAGTAACCTTTCCATTTTAACTTGGGTTGAGGGCAGCCAAAAAAGTATTAGAAAAAGATTTGATGAGGCCACTGCCTTCAAGGGAAATCTTCCAATAAGCGGAAGATTTCCCTTTTTTATTTGGGTTCGTTTTGTGAGGTTCTTCAATGATAACCTTTTCCACCCACTTTTTTTCATTTAAAAAATTCAAAGAATCGAAAATGGTTTTCCTTTTCAATTGCAATGTTTTTTCAATGGTGGTAATCTGTATGGGCTCTTCAGCTTTGGAAAGGAAAGCTAAAATAATGAGGATGTTTTGAGAAAAACCAAATGTGATATCTGGAATTTCGATAGTTTTTTCTTTTTCTTCTAGAATGGTTTTTATCTCAATGGCAGCATCCGAAAGTATTTTCTTTCGCTCTTTGGGATCTTCTTTTTCTAACGGAAACTCTGGATCGTTAAATGTCTGATATTTTGCCAAAGGAGAAATATTGAAAACACAATGATCCCATATCAATGTGAAAATTTCAAGGCCATTGTTTCTGGCTTTGTCCAAAATATCCGGTAATTCTTTTTTAATAATAAATTCTGAAGCTAAAAAGTTTTCACTAACCAATAGTATGGCTACAGAACATTTACCAATGGCTTTTTCTATTTCTTTTTTCCAAACTTTCCCAGTTCTGAAGCGAGTATCTTCCCATACCTCAATCTCATAATGATTTTCCAGAAACATTAGTGGTTTCTTTAATTGCTCAAACCATTGCCTGTCATCGTGGCTATAACTTATAAAAACGGCCATGAACTATTTTTGTTTAGAATTCTTAGATTATTGGTCAAATAAAAGCCCCACCCAATCTTTCAGAATAAGAGAGATTTATGGCGGGGAGTATCTATACAGTAAAGATAAGTAATTTTATAACATTAGGAGAGCCATGCTTTAGACAGAAACACTATTTCTTTACCTTATACTTACTTTTTAGAAAGTGAGAAGAAAGAATAGTCTAATTCTAAGCTTTCAATATTTGAATTGGGATTTTTACCCTGACTTTGGGATGCTTTATTGCTAATGGGATGCGCTCTATGCAATGTCCATTCAACCAAAGACTTCCCTTGTGAGTCTTTGAGTCGCAAGGTGGCATTACTTTTTGGGGTAGGTTCTTCAGGATTTTGACATGTAGCGCACCATTGCAATAATTTTGAACCTTGTTGTACAGTTCCATTTTTTAACTCCAAACTTCCTTTTGGAAGTGAAGGGATTCTGTAACGAAATGGATTTTCGCCCGCTTTTAAACTGTTACGTAAAACAACTTCGGTAACCATTCCAGAAACTTCTTTAAAAGTAGTTTGTTCTCCATTGGCGGAAAGTTCAAAATGGAATGGGGAAGGGGAATTTTCGGCTGGGTTCATTATTATTGGATTGATTGTTAGTCTTCTAAAGATAGCAAAAAAAATGTAAAAGCCTATTGCAGTTTAGATTACGCATTGCTGCGAAGTATAAATGAGAGTTTCAGATTTTACCATCTTATGATGGTGACACTTGCTCTAAAGTCTTTATTTCTTGTTCTACTCAACCCAAGAAAAGCTGTTTATAGAGCCATCAATTAAGATTTTAAGGATGGTTTTTACGTTTTATGCTTATTGATATTTTGTATCTTAGGGAGAAAAATTGACATCTTTGTATGGGGATCGATTATAAAACAATATGTTATGCACACAATGATTAAATATATCGATAAAGGGAAGGGATTCTTTATTTGGATACTCTTCTGTATAGCTATCCCGCTTCAGGCACAACAAACATTTCAGGAATTTCATGGAAAGGTATTCGATAATGATACCAATGAAATTCTTGTTTTTGCCAATGTTGGGCTCAAAGGAACCAATATTGGCACAGTGACCAATGCCGAAGGGGAATTTATACTAAAAGTACCGAATGATGCTCAGGAAAATGTAGTTCTCATTTCTTCTTTGGGTTATCAATCTCAGTCACTTACATTAGCTCAATTGGGTAAAGGCTTTGCCAAAATCAAGTTATCACCCATTGTCACCCAACTTTCTGAAGTGAACCTTACTGCCTATAGCAGTGCGGAAAAATTGGTCCGAGCAGTTTTTGCTGATAAGGCTAAAAATAATCTTGAAGAAGATGTGTTGATGACTGCATTTTATCGTGAAACAATTAAAAAACGGAATCGTAATGTGTCTTTAACCGAAGCAGTTATCAATTTATATAAACAACCAAACTCTTCTTCTGAACGAGATGTATTGGAGCTTCATAAGGCAAGAAAGAATACGGATTACAGACGGTTAGATACTGTAGCTTTAAAACTACAAGGGGGACCTTTCTCAGCATTGTATATAGATGTAATGAAATATCCTGAATATATTTTTACAGATCGATCTATTGGTTATTATAACTTTTCGTTCGCATCTCCATCTACAGTGAATGAACGACCGGTTTATGTAGTAAAGTTTAAACAAAAAGATGAAATTCCACCTCCTGGGTATCAAGGTAAGCTATATATAGATGCCGAAACATTAGCGTTAACCAGTGCTTCATACAGTCTCATTATTGGTAATGAAAAAGAAGCCAGTGAATTATTTGTGAAACGCAAACCTCGTGATGTAAATGTAATACCAACACGAGCTTCGTACCGTGTAGATTATAGGGAAAAGAATGGTAAATGGTATTATGGTTATGGAAGCGTACAGCTATCTTTTAAAGTAGACAAGCGCCGAAAATGGTTTAGTTCACATTACTCTCTTTCCAGTGAAATGGCCGTGACCGATTGGGAAACCAACCCTACAGGGCGAGTGGCACTCATGAAAGATCGTTTAAAGCCCACAGTAATTATTGCCGATGCTGCTTCTGGATTTTCTGACCCCAATTTTTGGGGACCATTTAATGTGATAGAACCAGAAAAATCTATTGAATCTGCCATAAATAAGATCAAGCGAAAATTGAAAAAGCAAAAGTAATGACTCATTTTTGAGATGCTAAACGAACAGTATTTGGCATTTTAAGGATATGTATTTGAAAATAGTTAACTTTCTTCCATAAAACTATTTGCATACTTATGGACAAAGTCTCAACTATTATTCTCGCAGCTTCCTTATTTATTATCATGTTGGGGATGGGGTTATCCTTAACTTCCCAAGACTTTAGAAGAGTCATTTTTTACCCCAAAGCTATTTTTGTTGGGCTTGTAAACCAGTTAATCCTACTCCCAATCATTGGATTTGGAATTGCTATTGTTTTTAATCTACCACCTGAAATTGCCATTGGAATAATGATATTGGCGGCATGTCCAGGAGGGCCTACGTCTAATTTAATTTCGCATCTAGCCAAAGGTGATTTGGCACTTTCAGTAACGCTAACGGCCTTGAGCAGCTTAATTACTATTTTGTCAATTCCTTTCTTAATCAATTTTGCCTTAGAACATTTTAGTGAAAAAGGACAATTCATTCAGTTAGATGTTTTGAAAACTATTCTCCAAATACTCATAATTGTGGTAATCCCTGTTATTGTGGGAATGCTTATTAGACGTTTTCGCCCAAATTTTGCAAACCGAATGGCTAAACCAGTCCGAATTGGTTCGGGAATTGTACTGGCATTGATCATCATAGGGCTTGTTATAAAAGAGAAAGATAATTTTGTTTCCTATTTTCAGAAAGCAGGACTGGCTACTTTTGCCTTGAATGTGATTACAATGTTAGTAGGGTATTATTCGGCCAAAATATTTAAGCTTACTAAAAAAGAGGCCATTTCCATCTCTATAGAATCTGGTATCCAAAATGGAACCTTAGCTATTACAGTTGCCGTGGTTTTATTGAACAATACCACTTTTGCTATAGCTCCAGCTGTATATAGTTTGTTGATGTTCTTTACTGGAGGCTATATGATCTTTATGGCTAACCGTGGGTCAAACAAAGCTGCCTAGACTATTCTCCTATAATGTGGAGTTCTGTAAAGTTTTTATCTACAACCAAAGATGTGTTTCCGTTTAATTTAAGGTCCTTTAATGCAGTTTCTTGATTGTCCAGTTCTATGGTCTTGATGGTAAATGGTAATCGTTTTAGATCCAGTTTAAACTTAGAATAGGGGGTGACGTACTTTCCTTGTTTATGTTGCTGAATGATCAGTTCGTTTTTCTTCCCAGTTAACTTAAAAGTTCGGGAACTATAACGTCCTTTTTTGTAATCATACCCTTCATGGGCATCTTCATATAAAGTCGAGTTTTCTTTTCCTTCTTTGTAGTAAACTTCCAGTTCTACTTCATCAAACTCCTTTTCACCTACGTACTGTTGAACCGGGTATTTCGGGATAATAGCTCCTTCTTTTATAAACAAGGGTATACTATCAATATCAGCATCTACCCATTGTTCCTTACCACCATTTACAATATCGTGAGTCCAGTAATTGTACCATTTACCCCTTGGAATATACATTCTTCTTCCTTTGGCATTTGCTTCAAGAATGGGACATACCAAAATATGATTTCCAAAGAGGAATTCATCGGTTCTATAATAGGTTTGATGGTCTTCCTGATCAAACAATACCAAAGGCTTAATCATAGGAATTCCGTCTGTAACATATTGATTGAAAGCTGTATAAAGATAGGGGAGTAGCTTGTAGCGTAGTTCTATGAATTTACGTGTAATGTCAGTAACGTCTTCATCAAATGCCCACGGTTCCTGATCTCCATGATCCCCAGAAGAATGAACACGACAGAAGGGGTGGAAAATCCCCAATTGAATCCAACGCAAAAACAGTTCACCAGTGGGTTGCTCGGCAAATCCTCCAATATCAGTACCGATAAAGCTCATGCCACTTAGACTCATTCGCTGAATTTGCTGATTGGCAATCCACAAATGTTCCCACGTAGCAATATTGTCGCCTGTCCATGATGAACTAAAACGCTGTGTTCCTGAATAAGCTGCCCTTGTTATAATAAAAGGCCTCTTAGGGTATACAAACTGCTTTACACCGTCATAAGTTGCTCTTGCCATTTGCATACCATAGATATTGTGAGCTTTGCTGTGGCTACATGGATTACCATCGTAATTATGGCGAACATCTAAAGGAAAGGTTTTGGTGGGAACTTCCATCACGGCAGGTTCATTCATATCATTCCAAACACCAGCAATGCCTATATCTTCAATCAATTCTTTGTAGAGACCGCTCCACCAAGTGCGTACTTTTGGGTTCGTGAAATCTGGAAAGTTACATTCTCCAGGCCAGACCTTTCCGCGCATTAATGGGCCATCAGCCCTTTTACAGAAATAATCATTTTCAAGAGCTTCTTGGTAAACGGAGTATTCTTTATCTATTTTAATACCAGGGTCGATAATAGCTACCGTTTTAAAGCCATCCTGGGCCAATTCGTCTACCATACGTTTAGGATCTGGGAAATACTCTTTGTTCCAGGTAAAACAACGCCACCCCTCCATATAATCGATATCCAGATAAATGGCATCGCATGGTATTTTAAGTTCTCTGAATTTCTGGGCGGTTTCCTTTACGTTCTCTTCAGGATAATAACTCCATTTACTTTGGTGGTACCCCAAAGCCCACAATGGTGGGAGTTCAGGTTTTCCGGTAAGGTCTGTATATTTTTTTACCACTTGCTCCATATCAGGACCATAGAAGAAATAATAGTTCATTTCTCCACCCTGCGCCCAAAAACTGGTTATACTCCTACGTTCATGACCAAAGTCAAAATAGGTTCGGAAAGTATTGTCAAAAAAGATCCCGTAAGAGATGTCATGATGCAATCCAATGAAGAATGGAACGGCCTTGTAAAGAGGATCTTTATCTTTTCCAAAAGCATATTCATCGGTCACCCAGTTTTCAACCCGCTTGCCTTTTAGATTGAGATGCATGGGCTTATCTCCCAAACCATAATAGCATTCCATCTTCTGTTCGGCCTTGCTCATTTTCACGATATCACTTCCATGTTCATAGCTATATTCCCAATGAAAGCCCAATTCGTCCTCATTAATGAGCTGTCCGTTTATATCATATATCGTTTTTTTAAGATTGGATTTTTGAATTTGAAGCACCAATTTTGATGTTCGGATTTCGTAGTAGTCTGCTTCTTCAGAATATTCTAATTGGTTGTATCCTCGCACAGCTTCATCGGCAATGGCATAACTAAAATCATTTGGAAAACTTCCCGCAGGCGCATATCGAAATCGGAATACACTGTTTCTTATTACCGTAATCTGCAGCAGCACATTATTTTCGGTAGTAATTAGAAATTTATCCTTGTTCTTGGTGAAGCTTTTTATCTGGGAGGGAAACTGGTTCCCTTTTTGTTCCAATTCGGTATTTATAATCATAGTTTTTCCACTTTATATCGGGACTATTACAAATGAACTATTTCTAGGCCAAAAACAAACGTAAGCAATTGCACTATTTCGAGAAAGTAATCAACAGACGAAATCGATTTCGTTAACCGTTTTCTTTTGAATTCACCCGTTTTAGGGCGATCATAGCCAAAGGAGGAAGATGAAAAACGGCAGATTGATCCCTAAATTGCCATGAGATATCTTCGGAAACGTACTGTTTCTTTATCGAGAATCCGCTACCCGAATATTGGGTATCATCACTATTAAAAATGAGACGGTACTTTCCTTTTTTTGGAAGTCCAATCCGATAATTTTCTCGAGGTATAGGCGTCATATTGCAAATTATCATGATGGTGTCCTTTTCATCGTCTCCTTTTCTTAAGTATGCAAGTACACTGTTTTCTGCATCATTGTAATCTATCCACTCAAACCCAGCAGCATCAAACTGTTTTTCATGCAGTCCAGCTTCTTTGCGGTACAATGCATTTAAGTTGGTGATTAATGTTTTTACCCCTTTATGATTTTCATGTTCTAACAAGTGCCAATCGAGACTCTGCTGGAAGTTCCATTCTTCAAATTGTCCAAATTCCCCACCTTGGAAAAGCAACTTGGTTCCCGGATGGGTAAACATATAGGAATATAACAACCTTAGATTGGCAAACCGCTGCCATTCATCACCGGGCATTCTGCCTAAAATGGAATGCTTTCCGTATACCACCTCGTCATGACTTAGTGGAAGCATGAAGTTTTCGGTAAACGCATAAGTCATACTAAAGGTAATGTCGTTTTGGTGGTGTTTTCGGTAAATAGGTTCTTTTTTGAAATACTCCAGTGTATCGTGCATCCAACCCATCATCCATTTCATACCAAATCCTAATCCGCCAATATATGTGGGTTTGGAAACCATGGGGAAGGAGGTAGATTCTTCAGCAATAGTCTGTACACCTTCAAAACTACTATAGATCTCGGTATTCAATTCTTTGAAAAATGAAATGGCATCTAGGTTTTCCCTACCACCATATTCATTGGGTTCCCATTCTCCATCTTCCCTGGAATAATCAAGGTATAACATGGAGGCTACCGCATCTACCCGCAATCCATCGGCGTGGTATCTATCCAGCCAGAATATGGCATTGCTAATAAGGAATGACCGTATTTCATTACGTCCGTAATTGAAAATAAGACTTTTCCAGTCTGGATGATACCCTTTACGCTTATCTGGGTGTTCGTATAGATTAGATCCATCAAAAAAACCAAGACCATGTGCGTCCTCTGGGAAATGTGAAGGCACCCAATCCAGAATCACTCCAATACCATTGGCATGTAGTTCATCTACAAGAAACATGAAGTCTTCGGGCTTCCCAAAACGGGAGGTGGGCGCAAAATATCCGGTAAGTTGATATCCCCAAGATGGGTCATACGGATATTCCATAATGGGCATAAACTCTACATGTGTAAAGTTCATTTCTTTTACATAGGTCGTTAGTTCTTTGGCGAGTTCCAAATAAGAGAGCGATCTGTTTTCAACAGTATTGAACATCCAAGACCCCAAATGCACTTCGTATACAGAAAATGGTTGATCTAATTGATTGGCCTTCTTGCGCTTCTTCATCCACGTACTGTCTTTCCAATCATGATTATGATCCCAAACTATAGACGCAGTATTTGGAGGATGCTCACAACGGAAGGCAAAGGGATCTGCCTTTTCGGTTTTTATATCATTGAGATTTGAATGTATTTTATATTTGTATTTGCTTCCTTTCTGTATTTCTGGAATAAATCCTTCCCAAATGCCACTATCATCCCAACGCACATTCAATGGGTGTTCTCCTTCAATCCAATAATTGAAATCACCTATGACAGAAACCGCCTTAGCAGAAGGTGCCCATACTGCAAAATAGACGCCCTTTTTACCATTTACTTCAGTAAGATGTGCTCCCAATTTATCATACAAACGAAAGTGTTTGCCCGATTTAAAAAGGTTGATATCGAATTCAGAAAAGAAACTATGTACTATTACATTACTCATAAAATTACTCTTGGTTCATAATGGAGGCAATGCCTTCCAGTGGAATGACGGCCCAAAGGGGACGCGAATTCATTTCGTATCCCAATTCATACACTGCTTTTTCCAGCATGGCATGTTTTAGCATGAAAATCCGTTCCTGATTGTATCCTATATTGAGGTTGGCTTCCTGTATAATGTCTGTATAGGTTCTTAGGAAAACAGCAATGAAATAGCGGTATAATTTCTCTCCAGCTTCAAAAAGCTGTTTTTGATCAAAAGGAAATTCCTCTCCATGATTAAAAATGATGGCATAGATTGCATAGTGAAAGGAACGGAAGAGTCCAGCAACATCCTTTAGTGGAGGTTGTTTTACCCTACGATCCCGAATCGTACTTTCTGGTTCTCCTTCAAAATCCAAAATAAAGAAATCTCCATTGTTTACTAGAATTTGCCCTAAATGATAATCTCCATGAACCCGAATACGCTCTCCTTTTAACTTATGCCAATCAAATGACATGAATCGTTTTCGGATTTCATTTTTCTGGCCAAGAAAATCCTTAGCAAGTTTTAAAGCAAGTCCATCCAGTTTGTGGAGATTGTTCTCTACGGTATTCAATCTATTTTGAAACTGATATAGCAATCGGTTTTTTAACCAAACTTCATAATCCCTGTTAAAATGTTGAGGTGTAAAAGAGGTTTCTTCAAATTCCGACCCTAGGGTAATGTGCATTTCTGCCGTACGAACCGCCAACTGCTGTAATTTCTGAAATATATCTAACCCTGCCCAATCTATGATCTCTGGAGGCACTTCCCGTATGCTCAATCTATCAAACATTCCCGTAGTAGGGAGTTCTTTGATGGTAATTCCTTTGTCTGAAAGATTGTGAAACACCTTCAGGATTTTCCCCAGCATGTATTCCCAAGCGTCGCCTTGATTGGGAATCAATTCCTGCATGAGTGCGATGGTGACCATTAATTTGTCACTATCAATAATATTGAGACTCCCTTGGTAAGAAGGCGTGTTTTTGAATCCTTTTTTGTCTGATAGGAATCGGGACATCTCATAATCAGGGTTCTTATTGGCATAAATACGTCTAAAAAACTTGATCACACAATGTTCATTGATTACTACAGAGGTATTACTTTGTTCCATACCCATAAAGCGTGAGGATTTGTATTCTGTTTCCTCCAAACTTTCTCCACGGTGGTATTGTACGCGTGTGGTGTCGTTGGGTTCGGCTTTAAGGATACGTTCAAAAACAAGTTTTCTAAAGGACTCTAGATTAATGGCATCGATTAAAAACCCAGTAACACCATTAATGGTCAATGATAAGATTCGGTCATCTTGAGCAAAATCTTCGTCGGTCACAAATGCAATGGGCAAAAAGTAATGTTGATAGAAAGCTTCTTTGAAATTCACCTCCAATAACAATCCGTAGTACACTTCTTCTTTTTGTTGAATGAGGAAGTACTCGGTAAGCTCTATATATTTTAAAGTACTGGATTTCCCCCCATACCAACGTTGTTTTGAGATGTATTCTTCTAATACTTCTGAAAGGAACATTTTGATGAACCCTTTATCATCCATCAGGGTTTCCCAAGTACTATTGAATTGGGCTTTCGATTTCTTTTTTGATGATGCTTCAGACTTCGCCATGTTACTTTTCTATTTTGAACAAGTGGAATGGTAGTGCAGGATGTAATTCTACAAAATTCCATTCTTTGTCCCAATGATAACTACTTCCAGTAATGAGATCATGTACCCTAATGGATTGTCCTTCATGAATCCCCAAATCATCCAAGGGTAATTGTACCCATCCGTTTTGGACATAGTAAGGATCTAGGTTTACCACCGCCAGTATCTCATTTTGACGGGATTGATCATATTTGTAGTAGGCTAAGAGTTGATCGTTTTCTACCGAAAGAAAACGTATGTTGTTGGTTTGCTGAAGCGCAGGTTGTTCTTTTCTTGTGCGATTTATTTTTGAAATGAGTGTAGTGAGTTTGTTTTCGTGTTCCCAATCCCAATGGCGGATCTGGAATTTTTCGCTGTCTAAATACTCTTCTTTTCCAGGCAAAGCAGCACCATGCATTTGCTCAAACACAGGCCCATAAATTCCAGTATTAGAGCTTAGTGTTGCAGCCAGGAAGTACTTCTGTAGATGTACCGTTTCATTTCCTCCTTGCAATGCCCAAGGATTAATATCAGGCGTATTGGGCCAGAAATTGGGTCGGAAAAACCATTGCTGGTCTGTTTGCGTGAGTTCTTCAACATATTCTACGAGCTCTTGTTTGCTATTACGCCACGTGAAATAGGTATAGGACTGGGTAAATCCTTGTTTGGCCAATTGGTGCATTACCTTGGGTTTGGTAAAGGCCTCCGATAGAAAGAGCACATCGGGGTGCTTCTTCTTTACTTTCTCAATAAGCCAACCCCAAAAGTAGAAGGGTTTGGTATGTGGGTTGTCTACTCTAAAAACTTGGATGCCAAATTCTTCTATCCAATACAGGGCTGTGTCCAGCATTTCCTTCCATAGATTTTTCCAATCGCTGCTTTCATAATAAATAGGGAGGATGTCTTGATATTTTTTAGGAGGGTTTTCTGCATATTGTACAGTACCATCGGGTCGCCATTTAAACCATTGTGGGTGCTCCTTTACCCAAGGATGGTCTGGAGCTGCTTGTAAAGCGAAGTCCATAGCTACTTCAATTTCAAGTTTTTTGGCAGCATTTACCAATGATTTAAAATCTTTTTCAGTACCCAAATCTAGATGAATAGCTTTATGCCCACCTTGTTTGGAACCAATACCCCAACAAGAACCAACATCTCCAGATTGGGCTTCTGTTGTATTGTTTTTTCCTTTACGGTTTACCTCACCAATTGGATGGATGGGAGGGAAGTAGAGGGTATCGAATCCCATCTTTGCAACTCTGGATAGTAAGGCTTCACATTCTTTAAAAGTACCGTGCTTTCCGGGTTCTTTAGATGATGAACGTGGAAAAAACTCATACCAGGTACTGAATCGCGCCTTTTTACGATCTACGTAGACCGAAAATTCTGAACTCTCATTTAAAAGAAGTTTTTCTGGATACTTTATAAAGATAGTTTGGAGCTTTGCAGAAACTGATTCTGTAATAGCTGTATCGTAGTCATTAGCATCCTTGAAGCTTAAAATGAGCTTTTCTAGATAGCTTTTTTCTCTCTTGTCTACTTTATCTATAATGTTTTGAAGATATTCTATCCCTTCCAAAAGCTCGGAAGTGACTTTTTGCCCATCTTCTATCTTACGTTCAATGCCATGCTGCCAGTTTAGGGCATAATCTACCCAAGCTTGTATTTTGTATACATAGGTTCCTTGCTTTGTAACTGTAAAATGTGATGACCAGAGATCATTACTTTCGTGCTGCATTCTAATTTCGCTCCATTTTCTTTCCTTCTCATGCTTAAAAAGTAGAGAAGCGGCAACGATATCATGACCATCGGCAACAATATCTGCACTCACAGGAATGACTTCATCAACAACAGCTTTTATAGGAAGATTTCCATTGTTAATTTGCGGGTGCAAATTTTCAATAATCACTCTGCTTTGGTTGTACATACAAGGGTTGGATTTGTGATTGTATGTTAAATATATAAAAGAAGGCAGAATAAATTAGGGAGTCACGTAAATCTTTGAAAACGATAACGTTTTCGATAAAAATTTAACAAAAAAAAGAGCGTTTTGATTGCCAAAACACTCTTTTCGAGCTATTAAACTTACTATACGAAATTTAATTTTCATCATCGCTAGTCTCGATAGCGATTATGGATTTAGCTGATGGATTTAGCGTATTTCCTTCAAAAGTCATGTGTGCCGAATTGGCAAGTAATATGGTTGAGATTTCGTTGGAGTTTCCAAAATTATTTTCAGCTACCATAAATTCTTTGAGGGTTCGTATCCTTCCCAATCCTAGTGGAAGGTTTCCTTGCAGATTGTTGTCGAATACATTAAATACTTCTAGTTGGTTTAAATCGCCAAATGAAGCTGGAATTTCTCCAGAAAGTCTATTACTGCTTAGGTGCAATTGTTTTAAGGACTCTAAATTTCCAAGGTTACTTGGAATCTCCCCTGTAAGATTATTGCCATTAAGTGCTAATGTTTCCAATTTGTCTAGATTACCTATAGAAGCTGGTAATGTTCCAGAAATTTTATTGAACGAAAGTTCTAATATCTTTAACTCTGTTAAATTTGAAATGCTGTTTGGAAGTTCTCCGTTAAGGTTATTAAACAACATACGAATTTCGGTTACATGATTATTGGTAACCGTTACACCAGGCCAGTCTTTTACAGGCTGGTTAAGATCCCATTTCTGATTCCATGAATCTCCTTGTGTCTGTTGGTAAAAATCTTTCATTGCAGCTAATTCCGAAGCTGGAATTTGAGCTATCCCATGAATGATAAACATTAGGGCAAAAAAGATGGTAAGTATTCGTTTCATTGTAATGAGGTTAGTGTAAATTCTTACAAATTCTCCTACAAGAAACAATTAATAAGATAAAACGCCAAAAAAAATCGACGAAATGCATAGTTTAATTTACTATTCTTCAGCCATTTGAATTAGAAATGGGATGTGTACTTCATGAATTCCATCGAAAACATGTACGGAAAGACGCTTTCCAAAGAGTTGAGACCCTTTCAGGGACTCTTCCGTTTTTCTGGCTTCTGTAATGTATTTATCATTATTACCATAGAGGTAAATTACCTTGGTTTTGTCTGATAAATATTCAAAATCTGAAGGCACCAATTCTTTCGGAATCCCCCCACTATGAAGAATAAGTGAGTTACAGGTTATCTTACGACTGGACAACCAGCGTGTTGCAATAGATACTCCTTGTGAATACCCCAAAACAATAAAATTTGGTATATGCTGTGGCTTCTCCTGTTCCCAAACACGATCTATATACGCCAATACATTTTTAGTTTCTGCTATGGTATTTTCTCGAGTAAGCCAGGAAGCACCTACATGTTTAAAATTGGGACCTTGGTAATATTTTGAAGGAGCTTGCGGAACAATGATATAGTTTTCTTCAGGATGTAAAGATTCAAAATACCGAGCAAAGTACTTACTTAAGTAGCCCATTCCATGAAAGACGAGCCAAACATTTTTTGTTTTGTCTGAATACTCATTCAATACTGAATAAGTATTTGTGGAAAGATAACTTGCTTCTTTTTCAGTCATCATATGTACCGCATTTTGTATTTTTACAAAAGTAAAGTTTTACTATGACCTATTCTAAAGAAGAGACCCTCGCAAAATGCAATGCTCTTTGCAAAAATACCTTAATGGAAACACTGGAGATTGAATATGTAGATTTTACAGACAACTCTCTAACCGCCAAGATGCCAGTTACTCCCAAAGTGCATCAACCCGATGGGGTTCTTCATGGGGGAGCCTCTGTTGCATTGGCTGAAAGTGTGGGGAGTGCAGGAGCACTAATTTTCTTGCAAGATAAAAATGTCTCCGTACGTGGAATTGAGATTTCTGCTAACCATGTAAAGAGCGTCCGTTCTGGTTATGTCTATGCAAAGGCAACAATATTGCATAAAGGTAGGACAACCCAGCTTTGGCAAATTAGGATTGTAAATGAAGAAAACGAATTGGTTTCCTTAGTAAAATTTACGACCATTTCATTACCAAAGTCATAACATGGAATTTTCTGAGCTTATCAATAAAATTCAGACGCAGTACGACCGTCAATTACCCTTTGCGGTGTATGCAACCCCGGGATCGGACACTGTTTATGGAATTTTACAGAATGATGCAAATAGATATGTCACCGCAGAATTTTCGGAGAGTGGTTTTGTGTTTGCCCCTTTTTCACAAGAAGAGATTTTATTAATTCCAAATGACAAAAGTGAACAGGTTACGGCTAGCATCCCGGATGCTTTGCCACAAAAGATAGAAACAAAAGCTGCTGTTGTAACAAAAGACAAGTCGGCTTATCTTAAATTGGTCATGAAGGCTCTTGACTGCATTCGCACGAGTAATGTTACTAAAATTGTAACATCAAGAAAAGTCAGATTATCTATAAAAAACCTAGATCTTTCTGTCTTGTTACATCGTTTGTTTGGCATATATACAGATGCTTTCAGATATATTTGGTTTCATCCGTCTACAGGAATCTGGGTAGCAGCTACCCCAGAGGTACTGTTACAAGTAAAACAAAGGGAATTTAGTACGATGGCCTTGGCAGGCACTCAACCTTATGTATCTGGAAAGGAGCCAAAATGGACTTCGAAAGAAATAGAAGAACAGCAGTGGGTTACAGACGATATTGCTGAGAAACTTCAGAAAATGACTTCCATTGTGAAAGTTTCAAAAACCAAAAATCATAGGGCAGGATCATTGGTTCATCTAAGAACAGACTTTGTAGGAGTATTCAAAAAAAATAGTGCCTATTTGCCTACAACGATTAAAAACCTGCACCCAACCCCAGCCATCTGTGGAACTCCTAGGGATATGGCCCGTCTTTTCATAAAGGAAGAGGAGGGCTATGAGCGTGAGTTCTATGCTGGATATGTGGGACCTATAGATAATTTATTAAAGACAGCGAAGCTATTTGTAAATCTAAGATGTATGAAAGTTCAAGACAGTGAAATCCAGCTATATGTTGGTGGAGGAATCACTTCAGATTCTGATGCAAATCTGGAATGGGAGGAAACGCAAAATAAAATGCAGACCATGCTTCAGGTAATCGCTCCAATGCTTTCGCATTGATTTTGTAGTTTGTACTTTTGTGAAGATGAATTTTTCGAAAAAGACCCTTTCGCAAACCGTTACCCAAATTTGTCTAGCTGCGGGAGTTGATCACATCGTTATTTCCCCCGGTTCTAGAAATGCACCTTTAACCATAGGGTTTTCAGAGCATCCCGAATTTTCCTGTTTTAGTATTGTAGATGAACGCTGTGCCGGTTTTTTTGCCATGGGAATGGCTCAACAACTTAAAAAACCTGTAGCGTTGGTATGTACTTCTGGCTCTGCGTTGCTTAATTATTATCCGGCTGTTGCCGAAGCTTATTACAGTAACATTCCATTGGTGGTTATATCAGCAGATCGACCTAAACACTTGGTCAATGTGGGAGATGGACAAACCATACAGCAAGAAGATGTATATGGCAAACACATTCTTTATTCTGTCAATTGTAGGGAAGGGAAGGAATACCAATTGGAAAATGAAAATGAAATTGTAAGTGCACTCCATAAAGCCATTCATAAACAAGGACCTGTACATATAAACGTTCCTTTTTCAGAGCCTTTATACGAAACTACCCATGAACTTTCCAAAAGTATAGATATGGATGGGTTAAGGACTCATTTTATGGAGAAACCTCCCCAGATCTTAAATGAAAATGCCTATAGCAAGTTTATTGAAGATTGGAATAGAGCTTCACGAAAGATGGTATTGGTAGGAACGGTAGCTCCTCATGAAATAGATGAGCATTTTATTGAGTTTCTTGGCAGCGAAGAAAGTATCTTGGTTTTCACAGAAACCACCTCCAATTTGCACCATCCAAACTTTTTTCCTGCAATTGATAAAATGATCATGCCTTTAAAAGATGCAGATTTAGAGTCATTGCAACCAGATTTGTTACTAACATTTGGAGGGATGGTAGTTTCTAAAAGAATAAAAGCAATTCTTAGGAATCATCAGCCTCAGGCACATTATCATATAGACCCTAATACAGGTAATGATACCTTTTTTTGTTTGAAACATCACTTTAAGACATCTGTAAACGATTTTTATCCAAGGCTTTTTGAAGACCATCAATCGGTTTCATCTGATTACCGAAGTCTTTGGCTTCAAAAAAAGAAATACCGACGGGAAGCACATGATAGGTATTTAAAGCGTATTCCCTTTTCAGATTTTATGGTATTCTCCATTTTATTTGAAACCATTCCAGCCAATGTTTTATTGCAATTGGCAAATAGTGCCACCGTTAGATATTCTCAGTTATTTGACTTGAAGGAGACTCTAGAGGTTTTTTGCAATAGAGGAACCAGTGGTATTGATGGAAGCACCAGTACTGCTGTTGGGGCCGCTCATATATTGGATAAGCAAACTGTTTTTATCACAGGTGATTTGAGCTTTTTTTATGACAGTAATGCACTTTGGAATAATTATTTGCCAGAGAATTTCAGGATCATTATTGTAAATAATGCCGGAGGGGGTATTTTTAGGATTCTCCCAAAAGCCAAGGATGCACAACACTTCGAAACTTTTTTTGAAACCCAGCATCAATTAACCGCTCAGCATCTTGCCAATATGTTTGGATTTGAATATGTTTCGGCTACGGATGAAATTACATTCCGGGAAGCCCTTAAAGGGTTTTATGAAAACTCAAATGGACCAAAGATTTTGGAAGTTTTTACACCATCAATTCAAAATGACCAAGTATTAAAAGACTATTTCAAATTTATTGCTTAGACTTCTTTAACAATTCTTGAGCCCATAGGTAGGCAGAAGAGAGATCTTCAAAGAATGCGATTTCTTTTTTTATTATGGAGTCAAGTGGGACTTCAGTATTGCTTTCCATTCCTTTGGGATGCACAATGGCCATACCTTTCAGATAAGGAACAAAGTTTAAATATTTATAAAACTTGACATCTACTTCGTAATTGTATATTCTATTAGAAATATATACCCAAGGTTGGTAATCTATATAGTTTATTCCCTTCACTATAAGATCAAAGGTATTTTTGTAGTTTATTTTTGCTCCTTGTTCTACTTCCGTAATTACTATATTATCGTAAAACCAGACTTTTGCAAATACATTTTCAATGTAGTGCATTAACTTGGGAGCCCCAGGCAAATTATGGGGGCATTCTAAAGACATGATAAATTAGTTAGTTGGATACAAGTTACGAATTTATGCGAGATTGTTTATAGTGTCTAACCCTGTTTAAATTGTATCTTTGCCGCCAATGTTACAACTAGGTAAATTTCAGGATCTAACAATACTAAGGGAAACAGACCCAGGATTGTTTTTGGGCAACACAGAAGGTGATGAGGTATTATTGCCCCATCGTTACAAACCGGAAACATTTGCCATTGGGGATACACTCACTGTTTTTGTGTACTTGGACAATGAGGAGCGCCCCATTGCTACGACGGACCAGCCTTATGTTACTTTAAATCAGTTTGGTTATTTGCACTGTAGTGCAGTAAACAAATATGGTGCTTTTATGGATTGGGGCTTAGTAAAACAATTGTTTGTGCCTTTCAAGGAGCAGGCCAGACCTATGAAAATAGGAAGTTGGTATGTGGTATATCTATATTTGGATGAGAAAACAGAACGATTGGTTGGTTCTAGTAAAACCAATAAATTTCTAGACAATTCTACTTTGACCATTTCTAAATACGATGAAGTGAACATTATGATAACTCACTTAACGGATAAAGGTGCCAACGCCATTATAAATGGAAAGCATAAAGGCCTTATTTATATGGAAGATATCTTTGAAGACATCCGTACGGGAGATAAACTCAAAGCCTTCGTAAGAAAGATTCGTTCTGACAATAAGGTAGATTTGGTTCTTCAACCTGAAGGTTATCGTAGCATAGAGCCCAATGCCCAATATGTGCTGGATGAGTTAACTGCTGCTGGTGGATTCATTCCGCTTCATGATAAGTCTGATCCTGAAATGATAAAAAGTGAAATGGGGATGAGCAAGAAAAGCTTCAAAAAGGCAATTGGCAGTCTCTATAAAGACAAAAAAATAAAAATCAAGGAAGACGGCATAGAATTGCTATAAGATGCCTTAATAGCCTCGCCCAACCCTGTAAGGAGCACAGCGGGAGCATATCCCAAATGGTGGACAGGTGTTCAAGTAATCCAGTCCACGCTGTTCTTTATAAACAGTGTTTTTTACTTTCGTGGCTCCATCTGCACCGTAGCTAGCAGTTCCTAAAGTAGTATTGTATTGTGATCGTAAACGATCCACATCTATAGCATTGTTTTGATACTCCAATGTTTCTGAATAAGCATCACTCATACTTACGGGTTGATAATAATTTTCTACGGTCACCTTAAAGAAATCCTGAATACTTTTTTTCTGAAATTTTGGAGCAGAATCGAAATCCAGGTTCAAAGAATATTCACTTGGCATTGTTGGAAGCGAAGTGGCATCAATAGTGAAATAGCGTTTTTCAAAATCGTACTGGCTCAGCCCGATAAATGGAAGTAATAGTAGGATATGGCAAAGTTTCTTCATCTATAAAATCCTATCAAAAATTGAACCGCATTATCTGTATATTATAAATTTAACTTTTTTGCCGTGTTTTTTGGAATGGCATCTTTATGTACTGTAATGCTAATGGCCTTGAGGCGCATATAACTTTCACTAAAATAGACATAGCCACCATTGGCATTTCTAGACGCATCACTTCCCCAACTGTTCTTCACTTTGTAATATTTAGTGCCGTTCTGGTCTTGAAGGGTTCCCGTAATGTGCATTAAGTGGTCGTCTGTAGTCCTGAAATTCTCAAACTCATCCTGACGATATTGTTGGGTAATATTCTTCTCAGGGTATCTACCCTGTAAAGCTAATTTATTGTTTTTTGAATCCTTCGGAATAACAGCTACTCCGTCTTTGGAGGAAAATGTACGTTCGCTCACATCGCAATCCAATTCTACGGAAAATCCTTTTTCCAAAGCATGATCAATGGCGCCGATCATTTCATCTAACGGAACATTATGAAAGCTTCCATAACTCCAATTATCTGGAATATTCAGGATAAATTCAGAATAAAAAGGTGCATGTGTAAATGAGGTGATGTTTACATAATTCTTTGGTACGATCTTGAGTTCATCTCGAAAAGAGGCGGGCGTGTACAATTTTCCTTCGTACACAAAGGTTGTGGGGTTTTCACCTATGTAGGCGGTCAATACGGCATCCACGGCATCTCTCCACTTCTTGCTGAGTCTACGTTTGGTATTCTCAACATAGGTCTTAACCATGGCCTCAATCACAGCCGCCATTTCGATGTGGTTGTGTCGGGTTTCACCCTCGAATAAACCGCTGTACACCTCTTGAGGAACCAAACCGTAGTCCGCAACCGAATTGATCACATCATGCGCCAAACCTCCTTCACTAAACTGAGCCTTCCCTTGTCGCATCACAAAGTTTTCTGCCTTCTTTGGATAGGTGTTTCGCACGGTATACATTTCGGAAAGATCTACTTGCTTTCCGGTTAATCGTATTATTTCAGACTCTAAAAAAGAGGTACTTGAAAAGCTCCAACAGGTTCCAGTGGCCCCCCTGGCTAATTACCGATGTGGTTTCTAGGTCGATGATCTCGGTAAATTTATAAGGCTCCTGTGCTATTAACTGAGTAGACAGAAAAGCGATTCCTAGGGTAAACAAAACTTTTTTTATCATTTTGAAAACATTTTATGAAATGTCCCGTACTCGGGAATTAGTATCTTTGAAGCTAAAATACAAAACATGATGACACCCAATTGGAAAACTGCCAAAGAATATACAGATATTACCTATAAAAAAAGTGATGGGGTAGCTAGGATAGCCTTTAATCGTCCAGAAGTACGTAATGCATTTCGCCCTCACACCACTTCCGAATTGTTGGATGCTTTCCATGATGCGCAAGAGGATACCAGTATTGGTGCCATTCTACTTTCTGCCGAAGGTCCCTCACCAAAGGATGGTGTATACAGTTTTTGCAGTGGTGGAGATCAACGCGCACGTGGACATCAAGGATACGTAGGGCAAGATGGGTATCATCGTCTCAATATATTAGACGTTCAGCGTTTAATACGTTTTATGCCAAAAGTGGTTATCTGTATAGTTCCTGGTTGGGCCGTTGGGGGTGGACATAGTTTGCATGTAGTGTGTGACATGACTTTGGCGAGTAAGGAACATGCAATCTTTAAGCAAACCGATGCTGATGTAACGAGTTTTGATGGAGGATATGGAAGTGCTTATTTAGCCAAAATGGTTGGACAGAAAAAGGCGCGGGAAATTTTCTTTTTGGGAAGAAACTACAGCGCACAGGAAGCTTATGAAATGGGTATGGTAAATGCAGTGATTTCTCATGAAGAATTGGAACAGACTGCTTACCAATGGGCACAGGAAGTACTGGCAAAATCACCTACTTCAATCAAAATGTTGAAATTTGCCATGAACCTTACTGATGATGGTATGGTTGGACAGCAGGTTTTTGCAGGAGAAGCTACCCGATTGGCTTATATGACTGATGAAGCTAAAGAAGGCCGAGATGCCTTTTTGGAAAAGCGGAAGCCAAATTTCGATAAGAAATGGTTGCCGTAACTGGGTGGTTTATTCAGTAATAAATAATTCTAATGGCTCAGAGGGTAAATCGATAATCTCGAGGATTTCTGTATCAAAGTTGGTGTAGAGAATACCGTGTAGAGAAAGATATTACCATCTGAAAAACCATACGCAATAATATTCTTTTCTATTGCTACAGAATAATTACCAAGTGATACATTTTCATACCCAGCAACTTGGTGTAGATGGTTGGTAAGAACAAATCCAAGATTATCACCACTTACAAGTGTTCCATCTGTAAGGTTAATGAGGCCGGGCCAGTCAGAAAATGGATTGGGTTGTGGTACATCCAATGTTATCAACATGGAATCTCCTGAAAACTGAGAATAGAAAAAACCCATTCCGCATGATTAAACCAACTGAAGGAATGAAGGGAACGACATTTTTAAGCGATAAGGTATTTGCATCGTACACATGGTATCGGTCGTTAAAAAACACATAAAGGTCGTTGGCATTTTGTGTGATGCTTACGGAAGATTCTGAAATTGAAACGGCAGCCTTAATAACACCAGAATCTATATCAAGCTTTTGAATGGTATTCTCAACAGACCCTGTCCCCATACTGGTAAACAACCAAAGGTCTTTCTCAATGGTGGATGATAGGATCCCAGTATCAAACAACTGAGTTAATGTACAGTTGGTTCCATTTTCGGTAATCCGAATATTGGCAGCACTCCCTTGACCAAAATCTACTTCAGAAAATGTTACTAATCTAGAATCTAAGCCAAGGACAAAAGCTGGGAATTCTTCCGAAATGGCACAAATATCACTAAAGGTATCCGTGTTTTTAGTGTTGAGATTTCTTCTCCAAACTTTAAAGTTTGGGGCCTCTCTTCGAAACCAAGTAAGGGTATTACCAATAATATTTGAAAAATCATCTGATCTTATACCAAACTCCGAAGTTAGATTGACAATAGACACTGATGTTGAAGTATCATCTACCGAAATCTCCAACAAGCTATTGTCATTAGAGTCTATGGAAATGACAGTTGTGTTTGGAGTTATGAAATCTGGTATTTCGTTGGCTTGTTGCGTATTGGAGTCGTCTTTTGTACAACTTACAAAGCATGAGAGAGCAATGAAATAGATGAAATAACGTGTACTACGCATTTTATAAAGATACACTAATTCCTTTCGGACCTATTAATATCTTCCTTGATTTGACAAAGACTTCGTGAATCTAAATGAAAAACAAACTCTATTTTTCCACGACCAATTTTTTAGAAACGATTCCTTTTTCAGTTTCAATTTGGAGGAATAAGAAACCACTTGCAGTAGCAGGGATTGTTATTTCATTTCTATTTTCGGATTGATTAAGAATTAAACGGCCCATTACGTCATAAAGGCGTGTTGATAAAATTTGAACCTCAGATGTATTTTGAATGATCAATATATCCTTAACCGGGTTGGGAGACACGCTTATTCCCAAGTCTGCGAGCGGAGTATCCAGGCCAAGTGTAGTTTCTTTAACTAAAAAGAACCCTCCTTGACTTCCTAAGGCTGATATAACAATATTTCCACTTTCAAAATAAGGGTACACACTCCAAGCTCCACTAAATCCAGAAGAGTTGTTAGGTGTATAAACATCAAAGTAACCTATTTCAGTCATGGTTCCATTTTCAATATCCGTAATGTCAATAACCCGCATACCAGCATTATAACTTGCTTGGTAGTATGTATCTCCAAGAACATAACCATTGTGATCTGTAGCGCCAGTAGGGCCAAAATATTCAAATGACTCTATAGGGTTGTCTAAGTCTGTAAGATCAAATACAATGGTTCTAGTGTTTAAGCCTAGGTTCAATTCATCAGACTCGTCACCTACTATTAAATACTGTTGGTTTTCAGTTAACCACCCTTGGTGAGCATGTTCGCTGGTTGTATAATCAAAATTGGATATGACTTGTCGGATTGCTTTTATCGGTGATATCAACAATCGTTATATCTTGATCAAATCCATTAAAACTCAACAAAATTTCATGACCGGTATAGTCTGTATCTGGCCCATTGTAAGTAACTATTTGTGCATCATGTGTAAATACACCACTTACGCCACCTGCATTTATAGGGTTTAACGGATCATTGATATCTATAAAATGAACCCCACCGCCAAATAGATTGGTTCTACACGCATAGGCATAACCCGTGTCTTCATTAATAGCTAAGTTATGTGCATTTTCAAAGTCTGAATAAAGTACATCCTCTGTAAAAGTAACAGGCGGGTTAGTCACATTTCTTAAATGTGTCAAATCGAATATCTGCATTCCATGAGCTCCATTATTATCACTCACAACAAAAGCAAAATTGTTATAAGTTTTTATGTCCCTTGCGGTAGCCGTTCCTGTAGCTGTTGGTAGTTTCCCTAAATATACAGGGTTTACAGGGTCTGAGATATCTATAAAGGCTGTACCATTATTTAATCCCACGATAGCATATTCTTTTCCATCCTGCGGATCTGTCCAACCCCATGAATCGTTTGCATTGGTTGCTCCCATTGCTGTATATGAAATAAATGCTTGCAAATCATAGCCGTTGCAAGGATATATTCCAGCCATACCACCTTGACAGGGGGTTTGGGCTATTGTTAGGGATATGGTAAATAATAATAAAAGAGAAAAATTCTTCATGTTTGAAACTTTAGATAGCTAATCTAACCTATTTTAAAGATAAAGCAAAGCAGAATTCCCCTGTAAACGTAAATAAGGAGTATGGCCATGGAAAAAGAAATGGGACTATTTGGTTATTCTTCTAACAGTGTTTGAATATTCTGAAGGTGTAACTCCTTCTATATTCCTGAAGACCCTGAAGAACGTGGAACGGGAAGAAAACCCAGCTTCATAGCCTATAGCCTCTAAAGTAAGCTCTCTTCGTAGCCCATTATTAATTAGGTTTTTCACTTCTTCAACTCTATATCTATTAATATATTCCCGAAAATTCATTCCCAGTTTTTTATTTAATGTATTTGTGAGATAATCTGGGTGAACCTTCAGGGCTTTGGCTAGATCGTAACGACTTAATTCAGGATTTTCGTATGGTTTTTCTTGAGTCATATAGATTTCGAGTTTATCGATAAAAAGCGACTCCTTATTGATCTTCTCTCTTACCTTGGCTCGTTTTTTCTTAGATAAAACATGTTTCAAAGTGATAAAAAGAAGATAGCTAATTGCCAAGATGGCTAAAAAAATAAACGTGTATAAATGTATCCCTAGCTCCATAGTAAATATCGAGTGATTGATTTGTTACAAAATGGTATTTAGGTACAAACCCCGAAACATGGGGATGGTCAAAAGTAATTCAAGTTTTCAAGTAAATTCAGTTTTCGATATCCTCATATATGTTTCACGAGATATTTAAGTTTTAAGAGAAATAAAAAAGGGCTTTGTTACAAAAGCCCTTTACATTGATTGGTTCTTCATTGAAGAACCTTAAATATATCTTCTATAGTTTAATAACTTTATTCATAAGCTTCTTCATGTACATTGGCCACAGCGCGACCACTTGGGTCATTCATGTTCTTGAAACTTTCATCCCATTCCAAGGCTATAGGACTACTACAAGCTACAGAAGGAACCGAAGGCACACTTAAAGCTGCCGTGTCACTTGGGAAGTGCTCTTCAAAAATAGAGCGGTAGTAAAATTCTTCTTTGGAAGTAGGAGTTTGAATGGGAAATCGATATTTGGCATTATCCATTTGTTCGTCTGTCACTTCTTTTTCTACCAAATCCTTTAAGGTATCAATCCAGCTATATCCTACACCATCACTGAATTGTTCTTTTTGTCGCCAAGCAACGCTTTCTGGTAACATATCCTCAAATGCTTTACGTAGAATCCATTTCTCCATACGTTCTGGTGTAATCATTTTGTCTTTTGGGTTCAATCGCATGGCAACATCCATGAATTCTTTATCTAGAAAGGGAACCCTTCCTTCAATACCCCAAGCTGCTAAAGACTTGTTGGCACGTAAACAGTCGTATTGATGCAATTTATCCAATTTCCGAACCGTTTCTTTATGAAATTCTTCTGCGTTTGGTGCCTTGTGGAAATAGAGATATCCTCCAAAAATTTCATCACTACCTTCTCCAGACAATACCATTTTAATTCCCATGGCCTTAATGGCACGTGCCATAAGATACATGGGTGTAGAAGCCCTAATGGTTGTGATATCATAGGTTTCTAATTGGTATACTACATCACGAATGGCATCAATTCCTTCTTGTATGGTGAATTTAATTTCATGGTGTACGGTGTCTAAATGATCTGCTACTTTTCGAGCGGCAATTAGGTCTGGTGATCCTTCCAACCCGATAGCAAACGAGTGTAATTGTGGCCACCAAGCACCTTCTTTATCACCACTTTCAATACGTTTGTCTGCATATTTTTTGGCTAGGGCAGAGGTGATAGAAGAGTCTAAACCTCCAGATAATAATACCCCGTAAGGGACATCACTCATTAATTGGCGATGTACAGCCGCATCCAATGCTTCTCTTAATTCTTCTATGGAAGATTCATTGTCTTTTACGTTTTCATAATCCATCCAATCACGGGTCCACCAGCGTTTCAATTCCCCATCCGCACTGTGAAGGTAATGCCCTGGAGGAAATAGTTCTATTTTGGTACATACACCTTCCAAGGCTTTTAGTTCAGAAGCTACATAAAAAGTTCCATTCTGATCCCATCCCATGTATAATGGAATAATGCCCATATGATCCCGAGCAATCAGGTATTCATCTTTTTCAACATCGTAAATAGCAAAACCAAAAATTCCGTTCAGGTCATCTAAGAAAGAAGCTCCTTTCTCTTTGTACAAAGCAAGAATGACTTCACAATCACTTTTGGTTTGAAATTCATACGTGCCTTCAAATTGTTCACGCAATTCCATGTGGTTGTAAATCTCTCCATTGGCAGCGAGCACCAAGTTTTTGTCAGGAGAAAACAGCGGTTGCTTTCCACTGGTTGGATCTACAATGGCAAGACGCTCGTGTGCCAAAATAGCTTTTTGGGAATTAAAAATCCCACTCCAGTCTGGTCCCCGATGACGGATACATTTAGCCATGGATAATAGTTGAGGCCTTAGTACTTCACTGGGCTGTTTAAGTTCGAATGCACATACAATTCCACACATGATATTTAAGTTTTATAAGATGATCTAAATTTTATTCCACAAAAAAACCCGTCGAGTTAGAAACTTGACGGGTTCGATATAAGGTACAAGTTTCTGCTACGGATTTCCGTTGTTATTATTCAAATTATTATTGAAAACTGAAACTAGCATTGCTTGTGTTATTTCTTTATTTAGAGTAAATGTTCAGTAAAATTATTGGGTTTTCCAAATTTTCATCAAAAAAATTGATGAATTACAGACAAAAGGACCAAGAATTCGTTAAAGCGTAATTGTTGTTTTCCAGTTATCGAAGTGCTGGAAACGAATTAGGATCTGCTTCATGCATGATACCGTATACTTTTTCGAATACATCTTCTACTGAAGGTTTGCTAAAATAATCTCCATCGGTTCCATAAGCAGGTCTATGCGGTTGTGCAGCCAATGCCTGTGGTTTACTATCTAAAAGTGGATATGCATTTTGTTCGTCCACAATTTTCTGAAGAAGATATGCAGAGGCTCCACCAGGAACATCTTCATCTATAACTAGCAGCCTGTTGGTTTTAGCGACACTTTTTACGACATCATGATTTAAGTCGAAAGGAAGTAATGATTGTGCGTCTATGATTTCGGCATCAATTCCAACCTGCTGTAATTCTTTAGCAGCTTCTTCAACAATGCGTATTGTACTACCATAGGAAACCAAAGTAATATCAGTCCCTTCCTTTATGGTTTCAACCACTCCGATAGGAGTTCGGAATTCGCCTAAATTGGTTGGCATTTTTTCTTTTAAGCGGTAACCGTTCAAACATTCTACAACTACAGCTGGTTCATCACTTTGCAATAGGGTATTATAAAAACCAGCAGCCTTTGTCATGTCTCTTGGCACCAATAAATACATGCCTCTTAATAGGTGGATCAATCCTCCCATCTGAGAACCACTATGCCATATTCCTTCCAAACGATGCCCTCGAGTTCTTACTATAAGTGGGGCTTTTTGCATTCCGTTGGTACGATAACGAACTGTTGCAAGATCATCACTCATGATCTGTAAACAGTATAGGATATAGTCAAGGTACTGAATTTCAGAAATAGGTCGTAACCCTCTCATAGCCATTCCAATTCCTTGTCCTAAAATAGTGGCCTCACGGATACCGGTATCACTTACACGTAATTCACCATGTTTTTCCTGAAGTCCTTCTAGTCCTTGGTTTACATCTCCAATAGTACCGCTGTCTTCTCCAAAAATGAGGGTTTCTGGATAATTGCTGAAGATGGCATCAAAATTATCCCGTAAGACTAAACGACCGTCCACTTGTTCGGCACTTTCGTTGTAGGTAGGTGTTATTTCAGGAATTTGAGTGGCTTTATTTTCCCCTTCGGAATACAGGTGAGCACTGTATTTGGGCTGGATAATTTCAAAGTAATTATTAATCCAATCCTGAAGCTGTCTTTTCTCTGAAGATTCTTCACTCACCACATAGCGTAATGCTTTACGGGTTGCAGATAAGATATCTTTACGGATGGGTTCATCATTGGATACTAGATCATTTTTGATCTTTTCAATAAAGACTTTGTTGGGACTGCTTTCAGCAAGGTTGGAAAGTAGTGTAACAGCTTCTTTTTGCTCTCTTAATTGTGGAGCTAGATATGCTGCCCAAGCGGCTTTTTTGCCATTTCGCACTTTCTTTTTAATATCCTTGTCTATGGCATCCAATGCTTCTGAATTTGCAATATTGGAAGCAATCATCCATTCGCGCATCTTTAGGATGCAATCGTGGTCTTTTTCCCATTGCAATCGCTCTGGGCTTTTATAACGTTCATGAGACCCGCTGGTAGAGTGTCCTTGGGGTTGTGTTAATTCTAATACATGAATCAATACGGGGACATGTTCTTCTCGTGCAATACTCCCAGCTTTTTGAAAAGCATCTACCAATTCTGCATAATCCCATCCTTTTACCCTTATAATTTCGAATCCTGGAGCTTCTTCAGTTCGTTGAATGCCCATCAAGATTTCAGATATATTTTCTTTGGTAGTTTGGTGCTTGGCATGTACAGAGATTCCATATTCGTCATCCCAAACACTCATAACCATAGGGACTTGCAAAACTCCTGCAGCATTTATGGTCTCCCAAAAAAGTCCTTCACTGGTGCTTGCATTTCCAATAGTACCCCAGGCCACTTCATCTCCGTTAATGGAAAACTGAGTTTTGTGTTGTAATTCTGTCACATTACGGAATATTTTAGAGGCTTGGGCCAATCCTAATAATCTGGGCATTTGTCCAGCGGTAGGGGAGATATCTGCACTGCTGTTCTTCTGTTGGGTAAGGTTTTTCCAGCTTCCATCATCATTCAAGCTATGGGTTCCAAAATGACCACCCATTTGTCTTCCAGCACTCATGGGGTCTGCATTGATATCAGTATGGGCATATAATCCGGCAAAAAACTGTTCAATAGTTAATTTGCCAATAGCCATCATAAAAGTTTGGTCTCGGTAATAACCACTTCTCCAATCCCCATTGCGAAAAGCTTTTGCCCATGCCAGTTGGGGTACTTCTTTTCCATCTCCAAAAATTCCAAACTTCGCTTTTCCTGTAAGAACTTCACGGCGCCCTAACAAACTACATTCCCTACTGGTAACTGCAATGGTATAATCATTTAAAACTTCAGTTTTAAAGTCTTCAAAAGATAACTTGCTGTTTACCTGAGGGTTTGTCTGCATAGAAAGGGATTTTGGTTCTGCAAAAGTAAGAAATATAGATCACTTTTACAATGGGGGATGTTGTTAAAGTATTGCGAATAATTCAATAAAACAGCATGTATTGACTGCTTTTTTGCTGAATATGCACATCAAGAGCTAATCTGTAAAAAAAATCTTAATAATAATGGAGTGGAAAAAATTAGAAGAATTTAGACATTAATACCATTCTCTGGTAAACAAGCCCAAGAGGGTTTTAATATCTAAAGTTACTATAAAACGGATACGCTGGTCATAATTTGGAAGTCCTGGCTCCCATCCTAAATTGGAGTACAGCGGGAAATATAATTCAAAATAGTCAGCTACTAAATTGGCACGAATTCCGCTATCGAAAACCGCTTTGGGGCTTTGCCCTTTATTTTTTATCAAACCTACATCGCCATAAGCGTAGATCCATTTCCAAATATTGGTACTGGCATTTACAGTGGTAATAAATTGATTAGCGAATGCTGGCTCCAATTGAGACTTGAATCCTCCTTCGGCAACGATTAATTGCTGGCTAAAAAGCCCAGCATCTTCACTCCGCCCATAATAATTATAATCGAACAAATAATCGGTAGGGCGGTCTAAGGCAAAGCTAAAGAAATCATTGTTGCTTCCCGTATCATTGAAAACAAATAACCCAGCGTAGAAGCGTACATTTAATTGACGATTGCTATTGAATAGTTTTCGGTATTCAAATTGTGTAGAGACTTTACTGAATTTTTGCGATATCTGATAATCGAATACACCTCGATAGAAATCAATTAGGTTGTTATCTCGGTAAACGTATTGAAGATTGAAAACACTGTAGTTTGGATCTTGATCCGGATCATTGGGGTCTTCGTCCCTAAATACATTTACATTTCTTAAGTTAATGAATTGTTTCTTGTTTTTTCGCAGATCACTGTTATCCCTAAAAGCAAAGGTCATAAACGGAGAAACCCGTTTATAGAAAAGTCCGCGATTGTATGAAAAGAAACTTCCCGAAACTCCATAGCGCATGCTATACAAATTTCCGTTGTCAACCCTATCTGTATATACCAAAGATCCTTTTCCTATTATTTTCTTGGATCGGAAACCAAATTGTGGTTCCAACTTGTAATGCAAACCTTTGGGTAGTAGGGTTTTATTGTACATTTTTGGTCCAATGCTAAATCCATCGTATAGATTGTACTGAAATACTGGCATAAAGAATATCTGGTTGTATCTGGGATCTTCCACATCCTTGAATAACCTGAATTGAAGAGGACGATTGAATAAACCTTTAACTGCCTTGAAATTGTTCCGTCTATTAAATTCTGCGATTTCACCTTGGTAATTAAGTGCCAATTTTCGAACTCCCGCTTTGGGAACTCGTATTGTAGCAATACTATCAATAGGATTTACCCAAGTTTTAAATAGAATGGAATCTTTTTTAAGCCCATACAAAGACACGGGCATGGTATTGTCCCTTTTATTAAGGATAGAAACTTCCAAAGAATCACCTACCTCTTTTACCTTTTTTATTTTAAAATCGATGGTAGTACGCTTTCCTACATAATCTGAAAAAAACCAATCTATTGGCAAGTCGGTATTGGATTCTAACGTTTTTTGAAAGTCCTCTGGAGTTACAGGTTGAAGTTTATGAGAAGCAAAAAAATCTTTGATGGCACGATCTACATTCGGCTTTCCTAAATAATCTGCCAAGTATTGAAGTCCATCTCCCGCATAATAATCACTTCCCAATTGCTTATTGAATTTCACCAATGAATCTCTAGGAGTTTCTAAGGATTGATGCAAATTGTTACGGGCCATATTCAAATATAGAAATGGGTACTGATCGTTGAACTCCAACTTAGATGCATGTAACCAGTCTATGATCCAGAAATTACTAAGACTTCCCATGATCTTCATATCTGGATAGTAAGTATCTACATAATCTATCATGAGATAAATCTGTAAAGCACCTATGAGCCAGTGGTCTTTCCTTGGGTTAAGGGCTAGAGTTTGGGTGATGTGTTTTCTGGTAACAGATTTAAGCAATTCCATGTCCAACTCGAAACCATTAGGGAAAGGGCTTATGAAATCTGGTAATTGATTGAGACCATATACAGGACTGTTTCGGTAATCGGCCTCACTAACAATCATTTTTTTATGTGGATATTTTCCCAGTCTGTTTTGTAAAAAACGAGAAAGCCTATCTACTAACAATGCCTTATTGGCTGCAATTACTTTTTTGTCTTTTAAATTGGTAACCAGTTCTACCTGATCTGTGACAATACTTTCAAAATTGGAGATTTTTTGAAGATATATGGAAAAGAAAACACGGTTTTCCCCTTTAAGTATGATTTCGTTATGGTTTTGAGAATCTATCTCGGAAAGTGTATTTAAATCCGTAAACAGGGAATATGCTTTTGGATACTTAAAACTGATTTGATAATGGGAAGGTGACTGAAAATAGTCATCTGTGTTCTTATTGCTGTAATACTGCCACGAACCATTAAAAACAGCTGGGGTAATTAACCAATATCTGAGCTTGTAATCTTTGTTTTTTGTTACTCCGTAACGGGTAAATTTGTCTTCGGGTAATTTGACCGTGTAATTTAATTTCAATGTAAAACTTTCACCAGGAGAAATTGCCTTGGAAGAGGTAACTTTTAAAACATCTACTTCATCTCCACGCTGCCACTGCAAGGAGTTCCCATTTTGATCATTGATAGTATTTATGGTTGTCTTCCCTCTATTTTCGTCTTTTTCAAAATGGAAAGCGCTTTTAAAGTTTTCAGCAAAGCGTTTCGCTAAAGGGGTATTCTTATTGGAAAAACTATTGGCCCAATCTAACAGAAAAATTTCTTGAAGTGTACTTTCTGAAGTATTGTGATATATAATTTCTTGCTCAATTTCTATGGTATTGGTTGAAGTATGCAAAAAGGCATCTACTTCTATATCGTGTTGCGCCCAAAGCGCAAACGATATGCAAAATGCGAGTATGCTTAGATATAACTTCCTCAATTACCTTTTATAAATTTAATGGGACGGAACTTTGGTTGGGAAGTTGTTAGGAAATACACTCCAGAAGAAAAATGTGAAATATCCAGACTCTGGGAACCAGTACTGGTGATAGGGATGTGCATCATTTTTTGTCCAAGCATATTTAAAATGTATAGGTCTTTTACTTTATTAGACCTGATTATGAGTTGAAGGTTGCTTCTAACCCAAGTGTTTGTGACTTCAAATGGTTTTTCAGCCTCAAATTCCGTACCGTTTAGAATTACAATTTCCTGATCGGTTTCCAGTTCCATGACTACAGGTAAGTGATCGCTCATATTGTAAAGATTGGAACGGAGACTGGGATTGAACTCTCCAGTGCAATTTTCATTGTTTATACTTAAATTAAAACAATTTCCATTATTACCGTATGCTTTGTAAGTACTCGGCTTATAAATGAGTTTAGGGTCTGCGAGCATGTTTTCAGACATTAGGATAAAATCAAAGCGATCATCCAAGCCGCCACCTGCACCTGCACCAAAAGGACCTGAACTTGTTCTAGTGCTTTGGGTATGTACAGCTGTAAAATCTTCATTATTGTTCCATGCACCTGGTGTATCAATTGGATCTACCAAGACAATGGGATTGGTGTGGTCCAACAATTCTATATATGCAGGTTCAGTAGAGGTATATATATTGAGGTCCCCTGCAAACAAAACGAAGGAGTTAGGATCTAAATCACCAAGAGTATTGGTGAATTCTGTCACCATTTCAAAACGAAGAGTTTCATTAGCTCCTCCTTGACTTGACTTTAGGTGGGAAACATATAGATCTATTAGGACTGGGTCTGTATCACCATTGGCGGTATTTAATTGAAGCAGATAGCGGTTAATATCCCTAACAGAAGTAGTGATGATATCAGTTTCCTCTAATGTGAATTTGTCATTTCTAAAGAAAACCAACTGCTGCAGGTCTGCTCCTCCAGATTGATTGGCTATAAAAGCTGGTGCGGTATAGACTACCTGTGTATCATTAAGGGAAACCTCTAAAATCTCATCTGCCCCTTCCTGACTTTGAAGTTCACATACCATAAAGATATCGGGCTCATAGGTATTGATAATTTCCCGTAGTAAGAGCTCACGATTATAGGCAGGTTGCGCTTCAGGATATTGTAAGAGGTTGTAAAACATCACTTTTACAGTTTCTTGCCCTATAAATGTTTGGCTTAAAAGTGAAAGGGTAACAACAATTAGTATTTTGAATATGGGGGAGGGGTGTTTCAAAATTAAAAGTTCGGACTGAGATTTGCTTTGTTATAGAAGGTATCAAGTATTTCAAGTACCTGATCTTCGGTATCCACCAAATGAATAAGGTCTAAATCTTTAGGGCTAATGTTTTGATTGGTTTCTAGCAATGTGGCTTTTACCCAATCCATTAGGCCTCCCCAAAATTCGGTTCCTACCAAAATTATCGGGAATTTCTGAATTTTATGGGTCTGAATCAATGTCATCGCTTCAAAAAGTTCGTCAAGTGTTCCAAAACCACCAGGCATGACCACAAAGCCCTGAGAATATTTCACGAACATCACTTTACGGACAAAGAAATAATCAAAATCCAAGCTTTTATCACTGTCAATGTATGGATTGTCATGCTGTTCAAAGGGTAAATCGATGTTGAGTCCTACTGAAGTTCCTCCCGCTAAATGCGCTCCTTTGTTTCCTGCTTCCATAATCCCGGGACCACCACCAGTAATAACTCCATATCCATGTTCTGTGATTTTCTTGGCTACATCTACGGCCAATTGATAGTATTTGTTGCCAGGTTTTGTTCTGGCAGAACCAAAAATAGAAACACAAGGTCCTATATTACTCATACGCTCAAATCCGTTTACAAATTCTCCCATAATCTTGAATATAGCCCAAGAGTCATTTGTTTTTATTTCGTTCCAGTTCTTTTTATGGTTTTCACTTCTCATATTATTCTTTATATAAATAGACCTCTAACAGGCTAATGTAGCTCTTTTTTAAGGAATCTGGCTGTATACCCTTTCCCTTGTGTTACTATTTCCTCAGGAGTTCCGGTAGATACAATTTTACCTCCTTTTTTTCCACCTTCGGGACCAATATCGATGATATAATCTACCGTTTTTATAACATCAAGATTATGTTCAATGATAACAACTGTATTTCCCTTATCAACCAGTTTATTCAACACCAATAACAACACGCGTATATCTTCAAAATGAAGCCCTGTTGTTGGTTCGTCTAGAATGTAGAAGGTGTTTCCGGTATCTCTTTTGGAAAGTTCGGTTGCTAACTTAATGCGTTGGGCTTCTCCTCCCGAAAGGGTGGTAGATTGCTGCCCCAATGTAATATACCCAAGCCCAACATCCTGAATTGTTTTTAGTTTTCTATAAATTTTTGGAATATGCTCAAAGAAACCACAGGCTTCATTAATTGTCATTTCCAATACATCGTAAATGGACTTTCCTTTGTAGCGAATTTCCAAGGTTTCACGATTGAATCGTTTTCCCTGGCAAGTTTCGCATTCTACATATACATCAGGTAGGAAGTTCATTTCTATGACCTTAAGACCGCCTCCTTGACAGGTTTCACAACGTCCTCCAGAAACATTGAAACTAAAACGTCCTGGTTTATAACCGCGTATCATGGCTTCGGGAACCTTAGAAAATAGATTTCGTATTTCAGAAAATACCCCAGTATATGTTGCTGGATTGGATCTTGGGGTTCTCCCTATAGGGGATTGGTTAATATCTATTACTTTGTCAATATGTTTTAAGCCATTGATCTTCGTATATGGCATTGGTTTTTTTACGCCATTGAAGAAATGTGCATTTAGAATAGGATAGAGGGTCTCATTGATAAGAGTTGATTTTCCGCTCCCAGAAACTCCCGTAACACCAATCATCTTACCTAAAGGGATATCAATGCTTACTTCTTTTAGATTATTACCAGTGGCTCCATTTAAGCTGAGTGTTTTTCCATTTCCTTTGCGCCGTTTTTGTGGAATCTCAATTTCCTTAGTTCCGTTTAGATAGTCGGCAGTAAGGGTATGGTGCTTTAAAATCTCTTCTGGTGTTCCTTCTGAAACTATTTCCCCACCATGCTTGCCAGCAGCAGGACCTATATCAATAACATAATTGGCCTTTTCTATCATGTCTTTGTCGTGTTCTACCACAATGACACTGTTCCCTATGTTTTTCAATTCTACCAATGAATCGATCAATTTTTCATTGTCTCTTTGGTGTAATCCAATACTAGGTTCATCTAGAATATAGAGTACTCCTACTAACTGAGAACCAATTTGGGTTGCCAACCTAATGCGTTGTGCTTCTCCACCTGATAGAGACTTAGAACTCCTGTTTAACGAGAGGTAGGTGAGCCCAACATTCACCAAAAAGCTTAATCTTGACTGTACCTCTTTAATGATCTCCGAAGCAATCTTTAATTGGGTTTCGGTCATATGCTTTTCTACTCCAGAAAACCAATCAGATAGTTCAATGACATCCATAGATGCCAAATCGGCAATACTCTTTCCGTTGATCTTAAAGTTCAATGATTCCTTTCTAAGACGGGTACCTTGGCATTGGGTACAGGCAATCTTGTCCATGTACTCCTTAGCCCATCTTCGTAATGACTTAGACTCGTTGGCTTCAAAAGTATTTTGTAAAAAGGTAGCAACACCTTCAAAATCAATTTTATAGTTTCGGGTAATCCCCAATGTTTTAGAAGCCACTTCAAAAGTTTCCCTTCCTCCATGAAAAATAATCTCTTTGGCTTCTTTCGGAATACTTTCAAAAGGATCACTTAATTTAAAATCATATTTGGTGGCAATGATTTCCAGTTGTTTATACACCCAATTGCTTTTTTGAGGACCATGGGGTGCCAATGCTCCTTGTTTTATAGAAAGTGACGTATCTGGAACAATCTTATTGAGGTTTACTTCGTGTAACTCTCCCAATCCCTTACAATTGGGACACATTCCTTTTGGTGAATTGAAAGAAAAGTTATTGGGTTCTGGATTTGGATAGGAAATTCCAGAAGTGGGACACATTAATGACCTACTGAAAAAACGAACCGCTTCGGTTTCATGGTCCAAAACCATCAAAACATCATCACCATGGTACATTGCTGTTAGGATGGTTTCTGTAAGCCGATTGTCTTTGTCACTTGCTTCAGAAATCTTAAGGCGATCGATGACAATTTCAATATCGTGTGTCTTATACCTATCTATACGCATTCCTTTAACGATATCAAGGACTTCTCCATCAACACGTACTTTTAAAAAACCTTGTTTGGCAATTTGCTCGAAAAGCTCTCGATAGTGTCCTTTTCTAGAACGAACTACGGGTGATAGGATACTAACTTTTTTACCATCAAAATCCTTAATGATAAGCTGCTTTATCTGTTCGTCACTGTAGCTTACCATTTTCTCTCCGGTTTGATAGCTATAGGCATCACTGGCGCGTGCAAATAACAGTCTGAGGAAATCATAGATTTCGGTAATCGTACCGACGGTAGATCGTGGGCTTCGGCTTGTGGTTTTTTGTTCTATGGCAATAACTGGGGAAAGTCCTTCAATTTTATCTACATCTGGACGTTCCAAGCTTCCTAGGAATTGGCGTGCATATGCAGAGAAAGTTTCTATGTAGCGTCGCTGTCCTTCGGCATAGATTGTATCAAATGCTAATGAAGATTTGCCACTTCCAGAAAGTCCGGTAATTACAACCAATTCTTCTCTTGGAATGGTTACGTCTATGTTCTTCAGATTGTGGACCCGAGCTCCTAAAACTTCAATTACTTCTCCATTTTTTACCATAGTTTGCAAAGGTACTTAAATGCTTTGAAAATTTGAATAGCCAACCCGCCCGAAAATTAGACAGTTATCATTTTTTTGAAGGATGATTACCCATTAGATTCCTTCATCAGGAACTGATAAAAACTAGTGGCTATAAAGAAGATGGTGCTAATAACCAAAGAGAAACTAACAATGAGTGAGATGATTGGTAAATTGAACAGGAGATAGATTAACGGTAGGAGTACCCCAAAGAATACCAAAAACAAAAATACGATATAGAGGTATTTGATTAGAGAAGGCATTCTTTTGTGAGTTTTCCCCTGAAATTGAAAAAGTTTGGGGATTACTTCGTTATTCATGTATTCTCCCAATTTTGCTAAGAAAACCTCATTAAAGGAGGAATCTTGAAATGTTTCATTGTCTATGGAATTAGCCAATGTCATGATTTTTTCTTGATGACGCTCAAAGACCGCATTAAAATCCAATGATTCTTTAAAACTTCCATATTTATAACCAAAATAATACCACAACCCTGATCCACATTTATGTTCTAACCATTTTGCAACAATATCCTGATTATAAATTTTGGGGTATCGGATACTTTCGGGAATATTTTTTTCCTTGGGATGCGTCATTAAGAGGGACTTAAGCTCTAAGTATAGATTTTCGGTATCCTCATAGTGATGACTTTCCTGAAGAAATTCTATGGCGAGCTTGGATTTTCCTTTGTAGAATTCTTTCACCTCAAAAAAGGTGAGTCCAGCAAATTCATCGTCAATGTATTCCTTTAATCCTGGCAACCACATTTTAGAACGCATCAACAATTCTATAATGCTCCTAAAATTGTGCATTTTTTGGGTAATCTTACTCAATGTGTCAATAGCATCATCACGTACCCTTTTTAAACTACTGGCTGTAAAGGCAAGGTATATCATAATGATGGTGGCAAGAATACCACTAATAGCGATAAAAACATTGGATATACCTGTAAGTGTATTGACAAAGGTAGGATCTAAGTTTTGCTTTTGCCATAGGAGGAAAATAAGCCCAATGCAAAGAAGCCCGCTTATAAAAAGCGGGACGATAGCGTACAAATCCTTAAAGAAAGACTTTGCTTTCATGTATTTTAAGCGCCGTAACTACTGCAATAGGGGAACTTACATCTATGGAAAGCCACAATACATAAGCAATTACATTGGGTGAAATTGTATTTTGGTTAGTAAGATCAAAATTAAACGAAAAACCCAGAACTTGTAGTAAATTACCTACAAATCGTTGTTGTGCAGGTTTTTATCGATAAAATACGCTATTTTCTCCATGAAACAACGTTAAAACCCTACTGCGGTATCATCTCCTCGATGATCTGCGCCTCCTTCTAGTGTGCCATCTTGAAGTTTTAGGATAGCATCTACTTTGCCAATTACAGGAGAATTTTGCTCGTCAATTATATACCCTTTTTCTTGTAATTGGATGAGGGTATTTGGGTCGAATGAATCAGGTTCAAACATAACTTGATCAGGAAGCCACTGGTGATGAAATCGCGGCGCATTTACGGCTTCTTGCATGTTCATTTCAAATTCGTATACATTGAGAATGGTTTGTAAAACCGAAGTGATAATGGTAGATCCACCGGGTGTACCAACACTCATCCAAAATTCCCCGTTTTTTTCTACCAATGTTGGGGTCATTGAGCTTAACATTCTTTTTTGAGGAGCAACCGCATTGGCTTCACCTCCTACAAGCCCAAACATATTTGGTTCTCCTGGTTTTGCACTAAAATCATCCATTTCATTGTTTAAAAAGAAACCCAATTCTTTGGCATATAGTTTAGAACCAAAAGCAGCATTGAGAGTTGTTGTTACTGCAATGGCATTTCCAAAAGGATCTACAATGGAATAATGGGTTGTTTCCATGCTTTCATAACCCGGAATACTGCCATATGATAGGGAAGAGGAAGGGGTAGCTTCATCAAAAGAAAAATTATCCATTCTATGTTTCAGATATTCTTCAGATATTAAGGTGTCTACAGGAATACTTACAAAGTCTGGATCTCCCAAGAAAAAGCTTCGGTCTGCATAGGCCCTACGTTCAGCCTCAGTTATGACTTGGATTGTCTTTACGGTATTATGCCCATATTCTTTAATGGGATAGGGTTCAATAGATTTTAAAATTTGGGCCAAACAAATTCCCCCACTTGAAGGTGGTGACATGGAAATGATTTTAAGGTCTTTGTAATCAAAAACAATCGGGTCACGTAACTGAGCTTCATAAGCCTGTAAATCTTCCATGGTAATAATTCCTCCTTTGGATTGAATAAACGACACCAATTTTTGTGCAGTTTCCCCTTTGTAGAATTCAGATCGTCCATTTTTTGCAATTCGGGAAAGCGTATTGGCCAACGCTTCATTTTTGAAAGTATCCCCATCCTTAAATGTTCCGCTGTAGATAGATTCTTCTCCAGAAACTTCTTCAAATATAGGACCGTATTGATTGAAACGCCCAGCTTGCATTTCTGTGATGGTAAATCCATTTCGAGCAAGCTCGATGACAGGTTCCAAAATTGTTTCCATGGGCAAAGATCCAAGTTTACTATGTACTGCAAATATCCCTGCAATGGTACCTGGAACGCCCACTGCCAATCCACCTACTTTGCTTTTGTCCTGTATAAATTCTCCATTTTCGTCTAAAAACATATCTCTTGAAGCCGCAATTGGCGCTTTTTCCCGATAGTCGAAAGCCCCTAATTCCCCATATTGGGTTCTGTACACCATGAAACCTCCGCCACCCAAATTTCCAGCATAGGGAAAGGTTACTGCCAATGCCATTTCGGTTGCTACCATGGCATCAAAGGCATTTCCACCTTTCTTCATAATCTCTGCTCCAATTTTGGAGGCTTCTTCCCGTGCAGAAACCACCATGGCATTTTCAGAGATAACTCCTATTACCGGCTCCTTTTGTTTTTGGGTAGGCGTTTCATTTTTACATGCAATAAAAAGTAATAGTAGGGGTAACCATTTCAGTTTCATAGTTCGGAAAGTTTGTTTTTAGAGTAGGCGATAAGTTCGTCAAAAAAATCTGTGAATTCCTGTTCAAATTCTGTATAGTATTCTTCCAATTCCAGCACGGCAAAATTCATTTTTGAAATTCCTTTGGTTCTAACGTTCATTTGGGTTAAAATCTTACTGATTCCTTGAATAGTGGCATAACTCAGCAGCCAATTGTCACTAATCATATATGGCATCATGCGTTGTATGCGAAGGGGAAGTACTTCAAAATTAGTTCGCAACAACTCATAGAAATCTTGAATGTATTCATCTAAAGGCATTGTATGGTACTGCTTCCAATTTTTTGCCAAAAAATGATCATATAGTATATCGACGATCACTCCACTGTAATGTCCATAATTTTTATGAAGTCTCTTAGTGCTTTGTTTTACGGTAGGATGGCTATCTGTATAAGAATCAATAGCGCGGTGCAACAAAATGCCTTTCTGGATTTTAGCGGGGTAGTTCTTGTATTTCTTGCCTTTAATACCATCTGCAATAAAATTACCAATTGTAATTCCTTCATCGTCTCCAGAAAGGTAGATGTGTGCGAGAAAATTCATCAGGACAATTTACAAAAACACAACATAACATTTCGGTATTAGAAGTATCTTTGCCGAAAATTTTCAATATGACATTGATCAAATCCATTTCAGGAATCCGTGGCACCATTGGCGGAGTACAAAAAGAAAACCTAACACCTATTGATGCGGTAACCTATGCAGCTGCTTATGGTACTTGGGTAAAAGAACAGCGCAACAAGGAGAACTATCGTGTGGTTGTAGGTAGGGATGCCCGAATCTCTGGGGAAATGATACAACAGTTGGTCATGAATACCTTATTAGGATTGGGAATTGATGTTATTGATTTAGGGTTGTCTACAACACCTACAGTAGAAATGGCAGTAGATTTAGAGCATGCGGATGGAGGTATTATCCTTACGGCCAGTCACAACCCAAAGCAATGGAATGCCTTGAAGTTATTAAACAATAAGGGTGAATTTTTGAGTGGGGAAGCTGGACAACGAGTGTTGGATATAGCCGAAGCAGCTCAAATTTCGTTTGCCGAGGTAGATGATCTAGGAAAAATAAGTAGAAATGACGCTTATATTGATTTGCATATCGATGAAATCCTGAATTTGGAACTGGTCAATACCAATGCTATTAAAAAAGCAGGTTTCAAAGTTGTGGTAGATGGTGTAAACTCAACAGGAGGAATCGCAATACCACTTCTACTGGAAGCTTTGGGAGTACATCCGGTGAAATTGTATTGTACGCCCAATGGAGAGTTCCCTCACAATCCAGAACCATTGAAAGAACACTTGGGAGATTTAATGGATACTGTGGTAAAGGAACATGCTGATTTTGGTATTGTTGTAGATCCTGATGTAGACCGATTGGCATTTGTAGATGAAAAAGGCCAAATGTTTGGAGAGGAGTATACACTTGTGGCTGTTGCAGATTATGTGCTGAAACACACACCAGGAGATACAGTTTCTAATATGTCCTCATCTAGAGCACTTCGTGATGTTACTAATAAACATGGAAAAAATTATACAGCCAGCGCAGTAGGAGAGGTGAATGTGGTACAACAAATGAAAGATACTGATGCTATCATTGGTGGAGAAGGTAACGGAGGTATTATTTATCCAGAATTGCATTATGGCCGTGATAGTATGGTAGGAGTTGCACTTTTCTTGAGTCATTTGGCAGAAGAAAAGATAAACGTAAGTGAACTTAGAGCGAAATACCCTTCTTACTATATGAGTAAGAAAAAGATTCAATTGACACCAAGTTTGGATGTGGATGGTCTTTTAAAAACAATGGCTGAAACTTATGCGAATGAAGAAATTAATACTATAGATGGTGTAAAAATTGATTTTGCTGAAAATTGGGTACATCTAAGAAAATCGAACACCGAACCCATTGTTAGAATTTATACCGAAGCGAAATCTCAAGAAGAAGCCGATGCTTTGGCAGATCGATTTATCCAAGAAATAAAGGCCATAACTGAATCATAATTTCCTTACATTAGCGCTCTAATAAGCTGATATTAAATAGTTTATAAAGTCTATGGAAGAACTAGGGAATCTAGAAAGTTACTTTAATTCATTCAGGAACAATATAGTAGGGATTGATCAAGTATTTAATTCCCCCTATGGTGAACAGAAAATCGTTTATACTGATTGGACTGCCAGTGGACGTTTGTATCGCCCAATTGAAGAGAAAATCCTAAACGAGTTTGGTCCCTTTGTTGCAAATACCCATACTCAGACCACTGTTAGTGGAACGGCAATGACCAATGCATACCACAAGGCCAGAACCATTATTAAGCAACATGTAAATGCCAGTGAAGATGATGTGTTGATTACAACTGGAACTGGAATGACAGGAGCTGTTAATAAGTTTCAACGCATTCTTGGATTGAAAATTCCTGAGCAGATACGGGACTACTTCGAAGTGAAAGAGGCTGATCGTCCCATTGTCTTTGTTTCCCATATGGAGCATCATAGCAATCAAACCTCATGGTTAGAGACCATTGCTAGGGTTGTTGTTATCCCTTGTGATAAAGACGGATTGTTCTGCATGGAGAATTTTAAGAAGCTCATAGAACAGTATAAGGACGAACCTTGTCTTAAAATAGCTTCTATTACCAGTTGTTCTAATGTTACTGGAATTAAAACGCCCTACTATGAAGTTGCAAAAATGATGCATGAAATTGATGGCTTGTGCTTTGTAGACTTTGCCTGTTCAGGCCCATATGTACAGATCGATATGCATCCAGAAGACCCAGATTGTTATTTGGATGCTATATTCTTTTCTCCACATAAATTTTTGGGAGGTCCTGGAAGTTGTGGAATCTTGATATTCAATAAAAAACTGTATAGGAATTTGGTGCCTGATTGTCCAGGAGGAGGAACCGTGAGTTGGACCACGCCATGGGGAAGCCACAAGTATGTAGATGATATAGAAGAACGTGAAGATGGAGGAACCCCAGGGTTTTTACAAGTGATTCGTACTTCATTGGCAATCAAGTTAAAAGAACAAATGGGTGTAGATGCCATGTTGGCTCGTGAACATGAATTGCTTACCTACTTTTTTAATAGAGTAGCAGAGAACCCAGCCATTTCTGTTTTGGCAGATGAACACAAAGATAGATTAGGGGTCCTGTCATTAAATGTAGGTGATTTACACTTCGATTTGGCTGTAAAAATTCTCAACGATCGATTTGGAATTCAGTCTCGCGGCGGATGTAGTTGTGCTGGCACCTATGGACATTACTTACTGGAAATTGACCAGATGAAATCACAATCCATCATTTCAGAAATGGAATCTGGAAAAATTCTCATGAAACCCGGATGGGTACGTATCTCCATTCATCCCACAACTACCAATGAGGAAATGAAATACGTCTGTGATAGTTTATTGGAGTTGGCGGCACATGGAAATGAATGGAAAGAGGATTATGATTTTGTGAATGGAAGATTTCTTTTTAAAGGAGAAGATGAGGGCAGCGAAATGGCATTGACCAGTGATTGGTTTAATCTTTAAATAGCTTCAACTTCAATTTATTATTACATATAAATTAATACGATATTTCACTTTTCATGTTTTGACTACCTTAGCAGTACATGAAAATTATTCTAGCTCCAGATAAATTTAAAGGATCGCTTTCTTCGATCGAATTTTGTGATGCCGTAGAAAGTGGCATTCGTGAAAAATTGGAATCTGTTGAAATTGTAAAACTTCCATTAGCTGATGGAGGTGATGGAACCATCGATATTATTAATTTTTACCTGAAAGGAGAATATATAGAAGTTAAGGTTCATGATCCCCTATTTAGAACCATCACTGCTAATTATCTTTATAATGAAAGTTCCAAGATGGCATTTGTTGAAATGGCAGAAGCTTCTGGGCACAAATTATTAAAACCATCTGAAATAAACTGCAAGAACGCCACTACTTTGGGGACAGGAGAACTCATTATGGATGCGGTTTCTAAAGGAGCTCAGAAAATTATTTTAGGAATTGGAGGAAGTGCAACCAATGACTGTGGAATGGGTATGGCTACTGCATTAGGCTATAGTTTTTTGGATTCCCTTGGAAAAACTTTGAGACCTACAGGAGAAAATCTTTCTAAAGTTGCTGCTATTGATGATTTTGGATTAGATCCACGTTTGGAAAATATCGAATTTTATGTTGCGTGTGATGTTACTAACCCCTTATATGGCGATCAGGGTGCTGCTCGTGTTTATGCCAAACAAAAAGGGGCAAGACCAGAAGATATTGAGTTGTTGGACAATGGCCTCCGAAGCTTTTCTCGTATTCTAGAGAGGTATTTCAAGATATATCCTCAAGAAATCTCAGGAGCTGGTGCTGCTGGGGGCATGGGAATTGGTTCAATTGTTTTTTTAAATGCCCATCTTATTCCTGGGATTGATATGATAAAGGATTTGACAGATTTTGATACCCAGATTCAAAATGCAGATTGGATTATTACTGGAGAAGGACAACTAGATAAACAAACACTTTCTGGTAAAACCATTACTGGGGTTCTTCATTCTGCCAAGGAGCAAGGGATTCAGGTAGCTTCTCTCTGTGGAAATATTACATTGTCCAAGAATGAAATTGAAGAAATAGGTTTAGATTATACAGATGCGGTTATGAAACGGGCAAAGAGTTTTGAGGACGCCATGGAAAATAGTAAGGCTCATGTAAAAGCAATGGCAAGTGACTTTGCAAGTTGGTTGAATAAGTAGTAAATTTTATTGGAATTCGTCTGGAACGTTATCTTTATATTTCCAACGTTTATGTGTCCAAAGATAGTAGGCTGGATCTTCATGAATCAATTCTTCCAAAAGCCTTAAGAAAGTATCTGTAATTTCGAAATCCGCATGTTCTTTGGGATTAAGTGCTATGGTTTTGAAAGTGGTAGAGTAGTAGCCTCTTTTCACTCGCTTGGTTCCTATAAAAACTACCGCCATATCTAAGCGTTTGGCTAGCATTTCGGCACCAGTTAATACCGGAACCTTAACACCTAAAAACTCTTGCCAATGTTTGGTTTTCCAGTGTTTGGCAGTTTGATCGGCTAAAAAACCATTGATGGTTAATTCGCCCCTAATTTTAGAAGCCCCCATCTTATATACAGTTTCTTTGGTCGTGATAAGATGTGTATCGTATTTAGCACGAATTCCTTTTATCAAGCGGTCGAAGTATTTATTTTCAATTCGCTTGTATACAGCATACCCTTTATGATTTATATGTCGCTGCAGAATAAAGGACCATTCCCAGCTAGCATAGTGTCCTCCCATAAGAACAATGCTTTTTTTCTGTGCTTCGATCTTATGTATTTCTTCTACGTTGGTAAAGGTGAAACGTTGGTTCAGTTCTTTTTCAGAAATTGAAAAGGTCTTTATGGATTCTAGGACCATATCACAGAGATGGTGATAAAATTTCCGGGAGATTTCTTTTATTTCAGCTTTTGATTTGTTGGGAAATACCAGCTCCAGGTTTTCCCGAACGACCTTTCTCCGATACCCTATAAGGTGAAAGATGTGCAAGAAAAGAACATCCGATATAAAATAAAGAACTCCCATAGGGAGCTTTGAAAGGAACCAGATAATAGGAAAAACAATAATATAAACTAGCCGCTGCATAGGTAAAGTTAGCGCAAAACTAACTAAATTTATTGCATTATAATTTCTTACGAACAGAAAATTCTATATGCAAAACATTCATATTGTTACTATCATCATTATTGCTGCAAATGTTCTAATATCTATGAAAGGCTTTAATGATTTTTCTTTTTTTGAAAAATATAAATTCAACATAGCTGGAATTAGAAGAGGAGAGCAGGTACGCATGTTTTCATCGGCCTTTTTGCATGGCGATTATATGCATTTGTTTTTTAATATGTTGACGCTCTATTTTTTTGCAGATGTAGTAATCTTCAATTTTGGAGTTCCTAAGTTTTTAATCATTTATGTAGTTAGCCTTATTGTAGGGAATTTTCTCTCATTCTATTTGCACAAAGATGAATATCACTACAGTGCCGTAGGAGCCAGTGGAGCAGTTATGGGCATCATTTATAGCGCTATTTTACTGTATCCGGAAGGTAAACTATACTTATTCTACGCCTTGCCTATTCCTGCTTGGGTCTTTGGATTGGGGTATCTTATGTATTCCATTTACGGTATGAAAGCACGGTTGGGTAATATTGGGCATGATGCGCATTTTGGAGGAGCCGTGGCAGGGTATTTGCTTACAATCTTATTTTATCCAGCAGTAGTGGAACAGGAATTGATTTATGTAGTTATGCTCGCAGTTCCTATTATCATTTTGTTGGTCATGTATAAAACTGGAAAAATATAATACTATGAAATATATCATCACATTTATTACTCTTTTAAGCATAAGTCTTATGACAGCACAAAGCAAAGAAATACCAACCGTAGATGTTACTGGAGAAGGGACTGTATCTGTTGTTCCTGATCAGGTAACCGTTCAGATTCGGGTAGAAAATACAGGAAATGACGCAAAAGAGGTAAAACTCAAGAATGACAAAACTATCAATGACGTCCTCCAATTCTTAAATTCTATGAAGGTTGACGAGAAATATATTAAGACGGAATATATTCGATTGAGCAAGAATTATGATCACAATAGTAAACGATACCAATTTGCAGCCAATCAGTCAATATCTGTTAAGATTGTAAAATTGAGTAAGTATGAAGAGCTCATGAATGGTTTAATTGAAACTGGAATTAATCGTATTGATGGAATTCATTTTTCGTCTTCAAAACAAGAAAGCTTAGAAGCAGAAGCTAGGATTAAGGCAGTCCGCAATGCCAAACAAAAAGCAGAAGAGTATACCTCAGTGTTAGGGCAAAAAATAGGGAAAGCCGTTCAAATAAGTGAATTTCAAGCAACTAACACCCCAGGCCCTATGTTCCGAAGTGCCATGGCAATGGAAAGCAGTGCACCTGGACAAACCATGGCTCCTGGAGAAATGGAAATTAAGGTTCGCGTGAATATACGTTTTGCCTTACTCTAATCCAGAAGACCAGCAATACGCTGCTCAAGGGCAGGCCCACGTAAGTTTTTGTCTATGATCTTGCCTTCCTCGTCTAACAAAAAGGTGGCAGGAATACTTCTTACGTTATATTGTTTTGCAATGGGGTCTTGCCAAAACTTTAGGTTAGAAACGTGATACCAATCCATTTGGTCATCTTGGATGGCTTTTAACCATCGTTCTTTTTGGTTGGCTTTATCTAAAGAAACACTAATAATATTAAGCCCTTTATCGTGGTATTTGTTGTAAACTTTTACCACGTTCGGGTTTTCCATACGACAGGGACGACACCAAGAAGCCCAAAAATCTATAATGGTATATTTTCCTAAAACATCTTTAAGAGATAGCATTTCACCAGTGGGAGTAGGGGCTGAGAAATCTGGAGCAACTCCACCAACATTGGCTTTCTTTTTTGCCTCAATGGTCTTCTTCAAATCATCTACCAAAGTATGCTTAGCCATTTTTGGACTTAAGCTGCTTATGATTTGATTAGCTTCATCAGCAGAAATTTCTTCCTTTCCAAACAACTCAGACAGTAACATGATACTAAATATAGAATTACTGTTTTCACGAACAAATTTGGTCTTAAAACTTCTTTCTTCACCAATCAAGACTTGATTTTCATTTCGTAACTCATTTGCCAATACCCCGTCTTGTTCCTGTTGTGCCTGTCTAAATGCAAGTGCAAGATCCTGTTTACGTTTATTAATGGAAGACATTCCATTATTAAATTCCCTATAAAGCTCATTTTGTTTTCCACCAGTTACAAAAGAAGAGGCAAGACTATCTTTATAAATAGTTGCCTTTATTGGTTCGTTTTCAACAAAGAAGATAATGTTATTGCGTGTTCCATCAACACGTAACAATTTAATTTCAACCCCATCAGTGTTAGGATAGGTAGTGGAAAACTTTCCACCAGCTACTTCCAGGGTATCCGTGATTTTGGGTTGATTTTCTACTACATCGTATACCAATACTTTGGTTCCATCCTCATATCCAGTTGCATTTCCTTCTAAAGTGTAGTTGTTCGAATCTTTTTCATTACAAGATATTAACAAAAGTGTAATAAAAACTCCTAATAGTCGTCTCATTTTGTATAGGTTTTTCGTCACAAAAGTAACAGTATTTTTTTCTGAAAAAAAGTATGGTTTTCTGAAAATACTGTTAATTAGTGCGCTGAGTAGTCCCACTTGCGGGATAATTCTTAATTTTATAATGTAATAGACTGATAATGAAAGCGAAAATTACTAATGGAGATTTCCCATTAAGTGTAGAAATAAGCTTTAAAAAGCTATTTGATGCTTACAGGGAAAAATTGAATAGCAACAATGTTTTATTTCGTGCTAGGGCAGCCGAAGTACTTAAAATTGCTGAGGAATATCCAGTATTGGCCAATGGAATGGCCACCACGGACGAAATAGAAGCGCATAAAGAACAAATAGATCTTATTTTAGAAGATCTTTTTGCTTCCGTTCTACAGAAAAACGAAATTAAGATTGCCACGATTCCTTTTCAGGATTATGTAGTGAAATCTTCTGAGCGCTATGATAACATTACAAAGATATCTGGTACTACCTACAATATGAAGCTAGCCGATTTCTCTGATGATGAAATGTATATCATGGGGTGTAGCGTCATTTTGAATTCGTACTATGGGTACAAAACCGACTTTAGAAGACCATTTTATTACGATATTCCGGATTCTCAAGGAATTATGAGACATTATCGTGTCTTGTACAATGGAGATTTCATTGATATACAAAAGACAGAAACGAGTATAGATATAACACCTGAAGATGTTGCTGAGTTGCTGGATAGCTTTGATAAGATTGAAGTTTGGAAGGAAAAATTCCCTCCCAATAGCTGGAAGTTTAGTGGTTTTGTTATAGCCAATATTTATGATGCTACTACCGATGTTTCTTTATCTAATTTTAAAGCGAATTTGTTGCAGAACGATCCGAAGGATGAAAATTTTGCCCAACAATTTCAGCAAATCCTTAGAGCTATTTTCAACTTGCCGCAATTGGAAGTGGGGTATTCTATTTATGAACCAGAAGATGATACATTTCAAGCACCTCCTACACTATTGAATGTGAAAAGTTACATTCTTGATGAAGCGACCAAGGAATCCTGTAATAAAGCCCTTTGTTCACATTCCTACCAACATTTAATGAAAACAGGGGAGGCATATTGTATATCAGATATCGATAGGTACGTAAAGTTGTACCCTGAAAATCAATTGTATAAAAAATTACAGAAGCAAGGAGTGAAAAGTGCGATCATTCAACCTATTCATAATGAAGACACACTTTTCGGAATGATGGAAATCGTATCGCCCAATCCTCAGGAATTAAATACAATAAATGCTAATAAGTTAAAGGATATCATGCCTTTCTTGGTAGATTCCGTACGTCGTTCCAAGGAGGAAAAAGACAACGAAATGGAATTGCTCATTCAGCAGGAGTGTACTTCCATTCACCCCAGTGTACATTGGAAATTTAAAAAAGAGGCTAAACGGGTTATTGATACTAAGCTTAATGGAGAAGAAGCTACTTTTAAGGAGATCGTTTTTCAAGATGTGTATCCTTTGTTTGGTCAAATAGACATCAAGGGATCTTCTACAGCACGAAATATAGCTACCAAAGATGATCTCATCCTTCAGTTAAAACATGTTAAGAAAATCATTACCAAGATTTTTTCGGAAGAGCCACTGCCTATTTATGAACAAATTAATTTCCGAATAGATAATTTTCTATCCGATATAGAGCAAAACCTTCAAGTAGATAGTGAACGTAAGGTGTTGAATTTCTTACGCAATGAGATTGTACCACTTTATGATCATTTAAGTAAAAAAGATGATAAGCTTAAAGGGTTAATTGATAAGTATTATGAACTCTTAGATCATGATAAAGGGTTTATTTATAAGCATAGAAAGGATTATGATGAATCTGTAATGCTTATTAATAAGACCATGGCTACTATCTTAGATACCAAACAAGAAAAGGCTCAGGAAATGTACCCTCATTACTACGAGCGCTTTAAAACTGATGGCGTAGAACACAACTTATACATTGGCGAGTCCATAACCAAACAGGATAGTTTTAATAAAATATATTTATACAATCTCCGCTTATGGCAGTTACAGGCCATGTGCGAGATGGAGAATAAGTTTTATCAACTCAAAGAAGACCTTTTGGTTCCATTAGATGTTGCCTCAATGGTATTAGTCTTTAATAATTCATTGTCCCTACGATTCCGTATGGATGAGAAGCGTTTTGACGTGGATGGGACTTACAATGCTCGTTACGAGGTAGTAAAAAAGCGTGTAGATAAGGCCTTGATAAAAGGGACCAATGAACGTATTACACAACCTGGTAAAATAACCATTGTATATTCTCAACGTAGTGATGAAGTGGAATACCTAAAATATGTGAATTTCCTTCAATCAAAAAAACATCTTGGAGAAGAAGTAGAAATCTTGGATTTGGAAGATTTGCAAGGAGTTACAGGACTAAAAGCAATTCGTGTGAATGTACTTTACAATCGAGGTAAAAAAGATAAATCTTATTACACCTATGAAGATCTAATTAAGGAAATCAATAATTAAGGAGTTACAAAGAACCACTCATAATAAATGAGATGGCAAATGCCACTACCGAAATAATGATTCCGCTCATAAAAATGGAATAGGTAAGCCTCAAGATTTTATATTTTCTCTGAAGTACCAACCCCAAAAAATATAAATCTTTGGTTAATGATGAATAGATGTACTGTTTATCATTTATCATTTCATTCATGGCCCAATCATATTCTTCAAGGCTCATTTTATGAAAATTTCCGAAGAATAAAAGGTTCACTTTTTTATTCTGCACATCTTCCTTGGTAAATTTACCACTGGTGACATTTGGGCGTGTTGCCAAAACCGATAGTACAATGGAGGTCACTGTTGAAATGGTAAAAATAAGTGTTGGAATGATGAGGTAGGCATTAGATGGATTATCCAATTTTGGTATTAAATTAGAAAGTGCGATCGAAATAATAATGGCATTTACCGACAGCAGGATATTCGCTTTGGTATCAGCAATGTCACTAAGTTTTATATGATTTCTAAGTGTAACCCTAAAAACACTTTGAATGGCTTTTTCAGGATCTATAGCTTTCATTTTTTCCTTTAGCTTTTTACTTTCTTTCTTCTTCTGAAGAGCTTTTTCGTTTGCTAGTGCTTCACTTTCCTGTATCATAAGTTGTAGATTTTCTTCTTTTTTAGGTGTCCAATGCTCCATAGCATATTGGGAAAGATATTGATGTTTATTTCGTAGGAGGTCGATGTTTTCGGTCAACCATTTTCGTTTACTATAGTCAGCACAACCTTGCATTTTCCATTCAAGTCGTAAAAACTCGCTAGCTTCTTGAAAATAATCCTTTGCAAAGTGCGAAGCATCTGCGTCCCGAATGATTTTTTCCAGTTCCGTTTTGGGTTCGGCACTGAATTGGGTAGCCATGATACATTCACCAATTTTTGCAATTTGGTGATCTGAAGCTCCATTTTCTTTAAGAAATTTGGAAGCAAGTTCTACACTTTTAATTTCATGGTTTTCTGCCCCATAGATATATCCAACATCATGAAATAGGGCGGCCAAAAGTAAAATCTCTGATTCTTCCTTACTAAGTCCACTCCCATCAATAATTTCTTTTGTACTTTTAAAAACCCGCTTGGTATGAGTAAGGTTATGATAGATGCAATTACTGGGCAACTCCTCTGTAAGGAGTTGCTGTACGTAAGCTTCTGATTTTTCAATGAGTGTTGACATGCCAAGTTTATTAGATTACCAAATTACTAAATTTTAGCATTAGTCAACCGATATGAAAAAAGTTTACACCAACCTCTGCATTGCCCTCATTTTTTTAGTATCCAGTTGTGCCACCTATAAGACAAAAACGGATGAAAGCATTTCTGAAACCACCTCTACAAATACTTCCAAAAAGATAGAAAGCACCTTTTATCTTATTGGAGATGCAGGAAATACCGAAAAAGGTTCCTCTACAAGGACCTTGCTTGCGTTTCAGGAGTACATTAAAGGAAAGGATACATCTAAGGACCACCTTGTTTTTTTAGGCGATAATATTTATGAGAAAGGATATCCTGAAAAAGGTAGTGCAAATGAAGATGAAGCTAAGCATAGGATTGATGTACAAATAGATGCTGCCAAGGAATTTGGGGGGAGCACCGTTTTTATTCCTGGGAATCATGATTGGTATAGTGGCCTTAAGGGATTAGAACGCCAAGAAAAGATTGTTGAGAAAGAATTGGGAAAAAACACTTTTCAACCAGAGGATGGGTGTCCTATTGAGAAAATTGATATCTCTGACGAAATTGTTTTATTGGCAGTAGATACACAATGGTACATTACAGATTGGGATAAACACCCTACCATAAATGATGAGTGTGATATAAAAACACGACATGATTTTATTCTTGAATTAGAAGGGGAATTGAAAAAGAACAATGAGAAAACCATTTTATTGGCTATGCATCATCCAGCCATCACCTATGGTCCCCACGGCGGTTATTTTAATTTAGACAAACACATTTTTCCATTTAAATCTAAAATCCCCTTACCAATTTTAGGGAGTTTGGCAACAGAAATCCGTTCACAAGGAGGGGTGTCGCCACAAGATCGATACAATGTCCTTTACAATAAGCTCATGAATCGATTAATTACATTGGCCAAAGGGAACGATCGGTTAATTTTGGTGTCTGGGCATGAACATTCTTTACAATATATTGATGTAGATGGAGTGAAGCAGATTGTTTCTGGTTCAGGCTCCAAAAACTCTGCTGTGGCCTTAGGAGAAGGTGCTAAATTTGTTTCAGGAACGTCTGGGTTTGCTGAATTGAATGTATATACAGACGGTTCATCTCAAGTTACTTTCTTTAGTGCTGAAGGAGAAAAGGCAACACCTATTTTTAGTTCAGAAATACACGGGCCAAAGTATGATTATGATTTTACCACTTTAACTAACAAATTCCCAAAATCTAGAGTTGCCACCACCTATGAAAAAGAAAAAACCCAAAAAGGGAATAGTTATAAATGGTTATGGGGAGATCATTATAGATATGTGTATGGAACCGATCTTAAAGTTCCAGTAGCTACATTAGACACTCTTTATGGCGGTCTTACTATAGAACGAAAAGGGGGAGGGCATCAAACAAGATCCCTACGGGTTTTAGATAAGAAAGGACGCAATTTTGCCATACGTGGTGTGAAGAAGAGCGCTACACAGTATCTACAAAGTGTGTTGTTTACGGAAACTTATGTAGAAAAAGACTTTGAAGAAACAGTTACAGAAGATCTTATTCTGGATTTTTATACAGCAAGTCATCCATTTGCATCTTTCGTAGTAGCACCCTTAGCCGATGCTATTGGTGTATATCACACCAACCCTCAATTATTGTACATTCCAAAACACCGGGAATTGGGGAAATACAATGCAGAATTTGGAGATGAATTATATGTTATTGAAGAACGACCCGATGACGGCTTTCTGGATGTAAAATCATTTGGTAAACCTGACGCCATAGAGAGCACCAGTGATATGATGAAGAAACTTAGAAAGGATGAGGAATATAGAGTTGATGAAAGTGCATTTGTAAAAGCTCGTTTATTTGATATGTTGTTGGGAGATTGGGATCGTCACCAAGATCAGTGGCGTTGGTCACGTTTCGATATTTCCAAAAACGAAAAAGTATACCGCCCTATACCCAGGGACAGGGATCAGGTATTCTCTTATTATGATGGCGCATTATTAGATATTGCTAAAGTGCTCATTCCTAGTGCTGGACAGTTGCAGAAATATGGTGATGAATTTAAAGATATACGATGGTTGAATGCGGCTGGAATCCTATTAGACCGTAACTTTTTACAAACTACATCCAAAGATGAATGGGTAAAACAAGCGAAGTATATTCAGCAAAATCTTTCAGACGCAGTTATTGAAGAAGCTTTCAAAAAACTCCCTGTTGAAGTCCAAGACGAAAGAGCTGAGGAAATTAAAAGGAAATTTCGATCCAGAAGAGATCAAATGGAATCACTTGCTACTAAGTATTATGAATACCTATCCAAGCTGCTCATTTTGACGGGAACTGATAAGGACGATCACTTTGAAATTGTACGCGGAAATGGGTCTACCAAGATTTCCATTTCCCGAATTAAAGATGGAAAAGTAGAAGCACCTTATAAAGAACGAACTATTCTAAGTAATGAAACGAAAGAGGTGTGGATATATGGCCTGGACGATGATGATCAATTTGTGGTTAAAGGCGAAGGAAATAATCCAGTTTTCATTAGAATCATAGGAGGACAAAACAATGATGTATATACTATTGAAAATGGAAGAAAGATTAAAGTACATGACCATAAGAGTAAACCCAATACAGTTGCTGTGAATAATGGTGGGGCTATCCGTTTTAGGGATAATTATGAAGTGAATAATTACGATTTCAGAAAGCATATAACCAAAACCAATTCCATTATTCCCTCCATTGGTGCTAATCCTGATGATGGATTACGTTTAGGCTTTTCAGATACCTACACCATTAAAGGATTTAAAACAGATCCTTTTCATCAAAGACATATTTTCACAGGAGCTTATTACTTTGCAACAGAGGGATTTGATATAGCTTATAATGGAGAGTTTGCAGATGTTATTGGAGATTGGAACCTAATATTGGGAGGTCATTTCACAAGTGAAAATTTCACACGTAATTTCTTTGGCTTTGGAAATGAAACCGAAAATTTTGACGATGAAGATGGCTTCGATTTAGATTTTAACCGCGTAAAAACAGGGATTATCAGTGGAAAGTTAGGAGTAGTAAAGGACGGATTGTACGGTGGCCGCTTTGGTATAACGGCCTTTTTTGAAAATGTAGAAGTAGAAAACACTGAAAACCGATTCATTTCCAATTTCTTCAGTACTATGCCAGATACTTTTGATTCTAAAAACTTTGCTGGAGCAGAAGTAAGCTATTCGTATTCTAGCTACGACAATGCAGGGGCTCCCAGTAGAGGAATGCATTTTGGTGTAAAAACTGGGGTTCGATCTAATATTGATGATACAGAACGAACCTATGGATACATCATGCCAGAATTACAATTTTATAATTCCCTCACTAAGGATAATAAGTTGGTATTACGAACCATGGCGCAAGGTCAATTTAATATTGGAGATTCTTTTGAGTTTTATCAAGCAGCAGTTTTGGGAGCTGGAGATGGATTAAGAGGCTATCGAACTCAACGCTTTAGTGGAGAAAGTGCTTTGGCATTTGGAGGTGATTTACGCTACGGTTTTCCTAAGTTTAAAACCGGGATCTTGCCTTTGCAATTAGGAATTTTTGGAGGTGCAGATACAGGAAGAGTCTGGTTAGATGGCGAAAGTAGCGATACTTGGCATAGTGATGTAGGGGGAGGACTCTGGATTAATGCTGTAGATACCATTTCTGGTCAGCTAGGTATTTTTAGTGGAGATGATGGAATGCGAATTTCTTTTGGATTTGGAGTGAGTTTGTAGGTAATGGGAAAATGGTTCACAAAAATTGGCCCAGGGACTTTGGTAGCAGCTGCTTTCATAGGACCTGGAACTGTAACGGTTTGCACCCTAGCGGGAGTTACCTATGGTTTTACATTGCTATGGGCAATGGTATTATCCATCATTGCTACAGTTGTACTTCAAGAAATGGCTGTTCGTCTTGGATTGGTACATGGCAAAGGACTGGCGGAGACTGTAAAAAATGAAATTAAGTCTTCTGGTGGAAAATGGATAGCCATGTTACTGATACTTTCCGCAATTTTAATAGGAAATGCAGCCTATGAAGCTGGAAACATAAGTGGAGGAGCTTTGGGGTTGGAGACATTGATTCCAAACGCTAGTATTACCATACTGGAAATTCCATTTAACACCTTGAGCATTGTTATTGGTGTGGTGGCATTTATTTTGCTTTATATTGGAAATTACAAAGTAATGGAGCGAAGTTTGGTGTTTCTGGTTATCCTTATGAGCCTTTCTTTTGTAGTCACTGCAATACTTACCAAGCCAAATCTAGTTGAAGTTCTTAAAGGAGTTTTTATACCCAGAGTACCTGAAGAAGGCTGGTTAACTATCATAGCCTTAATTGGAACCACCGTAGTACCCTATAACCTGTTTTTACATGCTTCATTGGTTAAAGAGAAATGGAATGGCAAGGAAGATCTAAAAACGGCTCGCAAAGATTCTAAAGTATCCATTATAGTAGGTGGTTTGGTCTCAATGGCTATTATTGTATGTGCAGCAGCCATTAATTCAGGAGAAGTAAATAATGCTTCAGATTTGGGAAAAGGATTAGAACCTCTCTTTGGAAGCTTCTCCAAATATTTTTTAAGTGTGGGTCTTTTTGCAGCGGGTATTACTTCGGCTATAACTGCTCCATTAGCTGCCGCCTATGTGGTTCGCGGATGTTTTGGATGGCAAGGAGGATTAAAATCATCACGATTCCGAATGGTTTGGATGTTTGTCCTCTTATTGGGAGTGGTACTTTCGTCTACAGGTATTAAACCTATTGAGATCATAAAATTTGCACAAGTAGCCAATGGACTATTGTTGCCAATTATTGCGGCTTTTTTATTGTGGGTAGTGAATAGAGAATCTGTATTGGGTTCCTATAAAAATACTCTATTTCAGAATATCATGGCTTGGTTTATCTTAATAGCCACGATTGTATTAGGAGCTAGAAGCCTGTTAAAAGTTTTTAATATTGATTTGTAATGTTAACTATAGATATTAATTCGGATTTGGGGGAAGGAACAGGAAATGATCCTCTTATAATGCCTTTGATATCTTCTTGTAACATTGCTTGTGGTGGACACTATGGCAATGAGGAGAGTATGCAGACCACAATTCAATTGGCCATGAAATACGGAGTGAAGATTGGAGCACATCCAGCTTTTCCTGACAAAAATGACTTCGGGAGGAAGATTCTCACCATGACCAAAAGTGAACTCAAACAATCAGTTTTCCATCAATTATTGCAGTTTTCTGCAATCTGTGAAATTGCAGGAGGAGAGGTACACCATATTAAGTTGCATGGAGCATTGTACAATTATGCAGCTAAGGATGCACCCACGGCAGATGCTGTGGTTGAAGCTATCATGGCTACAAAGATGCGCCCAAAGTTATACGTTCCTTACAATTCTGTATTGGCTAAAAAAGCAGAAAACCTGCTTCCTTTAGAATTTGAAGGGTTTATTGATAGAAGGTATCAGGAAGACTTATCCTTGGTTCCAAGAAGTGAAATAGGCGCTGTTATAGACGAACCGCAAGCTGCTTGGCTCCAGCTTAAAGAAATGGTAGAAAGGCAACAAGTAATTACCATTACGGAAATACCTCGCAAAATAACGGCTTCAACTTATTGCATCCATGGAGATCATGAGAATTCTGTTGCGATACTAACCTATGTAAGAGATCAGATGAAAAGTCATTCCATTCAATTGACACAATGAAGTATCCGTCTTTTCAAAAGTTTGGAGCGCATACGCTTTTGATAACATGGGAATCTGTTATCAATGAAGATGTGCATTCTAAAGTGGTGAATTTCAATCAATTTCTTTCTACAACTTTTGCAGAAGCAATACGCGAAACAGTTATAACTTATCAATCCCTTGCAGTATACCTAGCTGAGGCAGTTGATGTTAATGAATTTCTAGAGCGTTTGCAAATGGCCTATAAAACGTATGAAAGTACCAAACTGAACGTAAAAATCAGTTTGGTTCATATACCCGTTTGTTATGAAGGGGAGTATGCGCCGGATATAGAAGAAGTCTCAAAATACAATAATATAACAGTGTCTGATGTGATAGAGCGTCATTCAAAAGCTGCCTACAAAGCCTATTTTATTGGGTTTTTACCAGGCTTTCCCTATTTAGGAGGACTTCATTCTACCCTACACACCCCCAGGAAACAGACTCCGAGGAGTAGAGTAAGTCGTGGATCTGTTGGAATAGGAGGAGCGCAAACTGGCATTTATACGATGGATTCCCCCGGTGGTTGGAATATCATTGGCAGAAGTCCGTTGCTTTTTTTTGATCCAGCTCAAACCCCACCTGTAATTATTGAAGCTGGTGATTATGTTAGATTTAACCCTATCACAAAGGAAGAATTTTTGCACATACGCTTCTTGATAGAAAAGGATATTTACTTATTGCAAAAAGAACCCTATCATGATTAAGGTACTATCATCCGGATTGTATACTACTATTCAAGATTTAGGACGTTTTGGGTTTCGCAAATATGGAGTTCCTGTAAGCGGTGCTATGGACCAATACTCTGCAAAGCTAGCGAACCAATTGGTTGGGAACAATCCTCATTTACCTGTATTGGAAATAACACTTATAGGGCCAACACTTCAATTCACAAATAATGCTTATGTAGCACTTACTGGTGCTGATCTTTCCCCTACAATTAATGATCAACCAGTTTCCTTAAATACAGGAATTGCTATGCCTGCAGGCACTGTTTTGCATTTTGGAAAACAACAATATGGAACTCGTTGTTATTTGGCTATTTCAGGGGGTTTTTCTTCCAGCTTGGTTATGGAGAGCTATAGTTTCTATCCAGGAATTACGGTAACTGCAAAAATTAAAAAAGGAGACCAAATTTCTGTTCTATCTGAGAATGATTTTACTGAGGTTACACATGCTTCGGTTAAAGTACCTAGGTCACATTTCACTTCAGAGGAGATCAGTGTTTTTCCAGGACCAGAATATCACTTATTACACAAATCAGATCAAAAGAAGCTAGAAAATACATTTTTCTCTATTAGCCCTGACAGTAATAGAATGGCCTATGTATTGGATACAGAAATCCATTTGTCCTTAGCAGAAATCATTACTGCACCGGTACAACCTGGCACGGTACAGCTTACACCTTCAGGTAAATTGATAATACTTATGAGGGATGCACAAACAACGGGAGGTTATGCACGAATTTTGCAGGTAACGGAAAATACCATAAATAGATTAGCGCAAAAACGTGCGTCTAACACCATTAAATTTAAGTTGCTTAGTTGATGGCATCACGGTAATAGAAAAATCAACAGGTATTAAGATTCGTAACCTAACCAATTTGAAGATCTCTTCAGCACGTTTTACTATTCGTCATTCAAGCGTAATAAATACAAATTCCCACCCTTTCCATGAGAGCGTTCGTCAGCAATATAAACTTCGTTTTCATTCTTAAAACAGATGCTTTCTTTTTGTGAACTATGCCCAAGTTTTATCTTATCTATGGAGCCGTGGCCAAAGTTATCACCTGTATAATCAGTAATGATCCAAACCTTGTTATAGGAGAGTAGTGCAATTTTTCCAGTTTCATGATGTATGGCCGCAGAAGTGATTTCACAGTCTTTCTGGTCATCACAAGTTTTAAACTCTCCAATGAAGGCAGCAATTTGCTCTCCCGGTTTGGCGGGAAGGCGGTAAATTTTTGAGGTTCCATCATACTTTTTGGCACGATTGCGGGTAAATAGGTAAAAATGCTCTTTCCAATAAAAGAATGCTTCTACGTCAAAGCTCTTATCCTTTTCCTTGGGAGGAAATTTCAACTGATCAGCAAAAGTGAAGCTAGTTACCGTGGGTTCGTAACGCCGCTTGCTTAATGCTCCGGGGTTCTTGATGCCGTAAATTTCCAAATCGGTACGATTGCTTAGGTTGTTTCCAAAATTACCCACATATAAAGTTCCATCTGGTCCAGTTGCTAAATCTTCCCAATCAATATTAGGAGCATTTTTTACCCGAATGGTTTGTACCATTTTGTTTTTATCCAAATCATAAGCATAAACTTCTGGAGGGTTTCTAGAATCATTAATAGTCCAAATAAGGTTTTCATCGGAAAATTTTTCGATTCCACTTACCTCTTTTATCAATGCGGGAAGATCTGCGACAAATTGTAGTTTTCCATAATCCTGACAACTCGCATAGGTAAGAACAAACAGCAATAAGTAGGGTATTTTTTTCATGTGTATAAATGTAATGATAATTATGAATTCATACTATTTATTGTACCTTTGATCCCTTATAATTCCCCATATGACCAAACACTTGCAAACTGCTATTGAAGCTGCTATCGAAGGAGGGAAAGCCATAATGAAAGTCTATGCTACGGACTTTGATGTGGAACTTAAAGGAGATAATTCTCCACTCACCATTGCCGATAAGAAATGCAATGACATCATTAATTCATATTTAGAGAAAACACCCTTTCCAATCATTAGCGAAGAAAACAATCTTATTGATTATAGTGAGCGGAAGAATTGGAAAACCTGCTGGATTGTAGATCCATTGGACGGGACAAAAGAGTTTATAAAACGTAACGGAGAGTTTACTGTAAATATAGCCTTGGCAGAAGATGGAGTTCCTCATTTAGGAGTGATCTATGTTCCTGTCTCTAAAACACTATATTTTACAGATGAATCTGGGAAAAGTTCCAATAAATTGGTACTAGATAATGAGAATATTTCCTTCGAAGAAATAATGAATAAAGCAACCCAAATGCTACCTGCCGCATCTTCTATACCCGTAAAGGTGGTTGGAAGTCGTTCTCACTTAAATGCGGATACAGAAAATTATATAAAAGGATTAGGAAAGGAAGTGAAAATTGTATCTATAGGAAGTTCGTTAAAATTTTGTCTGGTAGCTGAAGGAAATGCTCATGTATATCCAAGATTTGCTCCAACAATGGAATGGGATACCGCTGCCGGTGATGCCATATGTAGAGCTGTAGGAATAAATGTAATCGATCAGACCACACAGAAACCCCTTCAGTACAATAAGGAAAACTTGCTAAATCCTTATTTCTTAGTAAGTAGCTCGTAGCTCATATGGGTCCATACAAACAAGAATCACATATAAGAAGCCTATTAAAAGGAATTTCATGGCGTATTCTAGCCACATCAGATACTATTATAGTAGTATTGCTCATAACCTGTTTGTTTGGTCAATGTAGTTTGGAAAATGCTTTTAAAATTGGTACTGCCGAGTTCCTGATTAAGTTTTTGGTGTATTATGCGCATGAACGTATTTGGCAGAAATACCGAAAGAACGAGGGAGTCTCTAAAAGGACTACTCTTTATAAATCCATTTCTTGGCGATTTCTTGCTACCACAATAACTTTTGTAATCTCAGGAGCCGTATTGGACAGTTTTAAGGAAGTTGCGCTTTTTATCGCTTTAACCGAGTTAATTACTAAATTTGCACTTTACTATTTTCACGAACGACTTTGGCTTCGATTGCCATTGGGAAGAATACGAAATTATATCTATAAAATAATAGGAAAGAGTTGATGCAAGAAAATGTAATCCCTCATAGTTTTAGTGTTAACCGAGAGATGCGAAGTGCAATAAAAGAACATAGTTCTTTCTTGCTTTGGTTTACAGGGTTGAGCGGATCTGGTAAGTCTACCATTGCTAATGCTGTAGAAAAAGAGTTGTGCCATCGGGGAATACATACCTATATCCTAGATGGGGATAATGTTCGAAAGGGATTGAATAACAACCTTGCTTTTTCTCCAGAAGATCGGAAAGAAAACATTAGACGTATTGCAGAAGTGGCAAATTTAATGGTAGACGCAGGTTTGGTAATCTTGGCGGCTTTTGTTTCTCCTTATAAAGAAGACAGAAAAAACATTAAGAATATAGTTGGAGAAGAGAATTTCATTGAAATTTTTGTGAACACCCCTATTGAAGAATGCGAGCGAAGAGATGTTAAAGGACTATATGCAAAGGCACGTGCTGGAGAGATAAAGGATTTTACGGGTGTAAATGCTCCTTATGAAGCCCCGGAGTCTCCAAATGTTGAAATTGACACTACCAAAGTTTCTATTAAAAAAGCGGTGGATATTATAATTGCATATATAGATAACAAACTAAAAATCGATGAGTAAGTACTATCTGAATTATCTGGATGAATTAGAGTCCGAAGCGATCTACATTTTGCGCGAAGTATGGGCGCAATTTGAAAATCCTGTAATTCTTTTTTCTGGAGGAAAAGATTCTATTTTGGTAACACATTTGGCCAAAAAAGCATTTTACCCTTCCAAGATACCTTTTCCTTTAATGCACGTAGATACAGGTCATAATTTTCCTGAAACGATCAAGTTTCGAGATGATCTTATCAGTGAGTTAGGTGTTCAACTTATTGTTGGATCTGTTCAGGAATCTATCGATACGGGTAGAGTGGCAGAAGAAAAAGGGAAAAACGCCACTAGAAATGCACTGCAAATTACTACGTTACTGGATGCCATAGAAATCAATAGGGTAGATTGTGCCATTGGTGGAGGACGTCGTGATGAAGAAAAAGCAAGGGCTAAAGAGCGTTTCTTTTCACACAGGGATGATTTTGGACAATGGGATCCCAAAAACCAACGTCCAGAATTGTGGAACATACTCAATGGAAAACACTTTGAAGGAGAACACTTCCGTGCTTTCCCAATTAGTAACTGGACAGAAATGGACGTTTGGAATTATATCCTAAGGGAAAATATAAATATTCCTTCCTTGTATTTTGCCCACCAAAGAGATGTAGTTTGGAGAAGTAATTCTTGGATTCCAGTTTCCGAGCACTTAATTATGGAAGATAATGAGGCAATAGAGTCCAAAAAAATTCGATTTAGAACCTTAGGAGACATTACAATCACTGGAGGTCTTGAAAGTGATGCTGATACCTTAGAAAAGATTGTTGCAGAAGTTTCCGCAATGAAACAAACTGAAAGAGGAAACCGTACAGATGATAAAAGAAGCGAAACGGCCATGGAAGATCGCAAGCGGCAAGGATACTTCTAAATTAGAATTTCAATAAAAAATTACAACTAAGAATTTAATAGAATGGCGATAGATAACAATCAATTATTACGATTCACTACAGCTGGGAGTGTAGATGATGGAAAGAGTACACTTATTGGTCGTTTGTTATATGATTCCAAAGCAATTTTCGAAGATCAATTGAAAGCTGTAGAATCTACAAGTAAGCGAAAGGGACACGAAGGAGTGGATTTAGCTTTGTTTACTGATGGCCTTCGAGATGAAAGGGAACAAGGGATCACAATCGATGTTGCTTATCGTTACTTCACCACTCCTAAGCGCAAGTTTATCATTGCAGATACCCCAGGGCACATTCAATATACCCGAAACATGGTAACCGGAGCGTCTACGGCAAATGCTGCCTTGATTTTGATCGATGCCAGAAACGGAGTGATAGAACAGACTAAACGTCATGCGTTCATTGCTTCTTTGTTGCAGATACCGCACATTATTGTCTGTATCAATAAAATGGACTTGGTAGATTATAATCAAGAAATTTATGAAGATATCATTACACAATTCGAAGAGTTTTCTTCTAAGTTGTATGTCAAAGATATCCGTTTTCTTCCCATTAGTGCCCTTAATGGGGATAATGTAGTAAATCGTTCCGAAAATATGGAATGGTATCAAGGCGGGCCTTTACTACATACCCTAGAACATATGCATATTAGTAGCGATGTAAATAAAATTGATGCTCGTTTCCCAGTTCAAACAGTATTAAGACCGCAAAGCAAAGAGTTTATAGATTATCGAGGTTATGCAGGTCGTGTTGCCAGTGGAATTTTTAGACCGGGCGACAATGTTGTTATTTTGCCATCAGGTTTTACTTCTAGTATTAAAACAATAGATACTATAGAAGGAGAAGTTCAGGAAGCTTATGCGCCTATGTCGATTTCCATAACATTAGAAGATGATATAGATGTGAGCCGTGGAGATATGATTGTAAAAGCGAACAATAAGCCTACTCCAAGTCAGGAATTTGACGCAATGCTTTGCTGGCTAAATAACGGTCCAACCCGTCCACGTGCTAAGTATACTATTTTGCATACTTCGAACGAGCAAAAAGCAATGATAAAGGAAGTCCTGTATAAAATAGATATCAACACATACAGTCGTGATGAGGAAAATAAAGACCTCAACATGAACGATATTGCACGTATTAGGATACGAACCACACGACCGTTAATGATTGATGAATACCGTGATAACCGAATTACAGGTAGTTTTGTACTTATAGACGATACCTCTCATGAAACCGTAGCCGCCGGTATGATTATCTAAGATATGATCATCTCACATACCCATAAATTTATATTCATTAAAACCCAAAAAACGGCTGGAACTTCCCTAGAGATAGCACTTTCTCAAATATGTGGGCCTAATGATATCATCACTCCAATCTCTGAGAACGATGAAGCTAAAAGGAAAGAACTTGGCTATCCTACAGCACAAAACTATTTCATTCCCTTTTCAAAATATTCACTAAAAGATTGGGCAAAATTTATACTGCAACAAAAGAAAGCAACTTTTTACAACCATATCTCTGCAAGTAAAATAAAACATCTGGTGTCTGATGAGGTTTGGGACGGTTATTATAAGTTTTGTTTTGATCGAAATCCTTGGGATAAATTTGTTTCTTGGTATTATTGGAAAAATACAGAATCCACTTATGATTCCATAGAAGATTTTGCGAATGCTGGGATGTTAGAAAGACTAAAAGGCTTTTCATTGTATAGTATAGCAGGCAAAGTGGTAGTAGATGATGTGTTTGCTTTTGAAGATATTTCCGCTGCCCTAGATAGTATTTCCAATAAACTTAGACTCGAAACCCCTTTGGTTATGCCAGACTATAGGGCTAAGAGTAATTCTAGGAAAGACCTTAGACATTATAGAGAATTATTGCCCACTGATATTGTAGAAAGAATAAGAACGTTTTCTGCTGCCGAAATTGAGCTATTAGGTTATACTTTTTAAGTATCTTGAAAACCTTTTATAGCATTACTTATCTTGAAGTATTCAGAAATTTTCAATTCTAAGAGTATACGAACAGGGACAATAGGAAGCTTGGTTATTAAACTTTTGGGAACCTTGTTTACCTTCTTGGTAAGTGTTTTTTTGGCTCGATATTTAGGATTAAAAGAATACGGGATATATGTATTGGTCCTGTCTTTGGTAACGATGTTGCTCATTCCCCTAACACTGGGATTCCCATTACTACTGAACAAATTGATCCCCAAATACGAATTGGAGGCCAACAAGGCAGCCATCAAAGGGCTATTGATCAAGACCAATCAATTTGTTGTTATTAGCTACGGTATTATTATAGTTGTTTGCTTATTGGTTTATCTTTTATTTAAGGATGCATGGAGTACATCTTTTATAAATACTTCACTTTACGGACTGTTTTTATTGCCAATAATGGGCTTTAATGCTTTGAGAAATGCCACTTTACAAGGAATGCGTTTTGTTATTTTGGGACAAATTCCAGATATCTTATTGCGGCAGTTTCTACTTCTTATTGGGATCGTTATTTTCTCTGGTTTTAATGTATTAACTTCAGAGTTAGCCATGCAATTACATCTTATAGCCGCATTGTTTTCGTATGGAGTTGGAATGTTTTTTTTAAAACTAAAACAAAAAGACCATTTGAGAGGGGTAATCCCTATATATCATACCAAAGAATGGTTACATACCTCTTTCCAGTTTTTAATGAATATGACTATAAATAATTTAAAGACACGGATATCTACTTTTCTGTTGGCAATTTTTAGCGGAACGGCTGCAGTGGCATTATTTGAGGTAGCTCTTAAAGGGGCAAATCTGGTTTCATTTGGGTTAACTGCTGTGAATAGTGCCATAAGCCCTCACATTTCTAAATTATTTGAAGAACATAACTTTAAAAAACTACAAGAACTCATTAAGAAGGCAACTCGTTTTTCATTTTTGCTATCCTTACCCGTAGGCTTCCTTTTTATCATTGCGGGAAAACCTATTCTTCATTATCTATATGGCGAATCCTATAACGATAGCTATTTGCCTCTGGTTGTATTATGTGCTGCACAACTAGTAAATGCTATGGCTGGTTCTGTGGGATTATTACTTACCATGACGGGCTATCAAAAATATGTCCTTAAGATAAATGTGTGGAATACCATACTCCATATTTTGGTTGTTCTTGCCTTGATATATTATTATGACGTTTTGGGAGCGGCTATCGCTTATGCGTTTTTGATTATTGTTCAAAATGTAGTTTTTGTAAAATATGCTAAAAAGAAATTGCACCTTCAAACAACCCTGTTATGATAAAGATTGTGTACATAGCAGGTGATGGCAGGTCTGGTTCTACATTATTAGATGGTATTTTAGCAACCGTAGAAGGAACTCTTTCTATTGGAGAAGCACACCGATTTTGGGTACGTTATTATGAAGGAGATACCAATTGTGGATGTGATACGGCTATTCAGCATTGTGAACTTTGGAATGCAGTTGCTCAAAAACTCGAAGATAGCTTTCCTTTGGTAGGCCCAGATTATTTTACACAAAAAGTGAAGGAAGTCCAATATTTCAAAAACTACCATAAGATTTCTGAGTTACAAAAAAACCAAGACTGGAAACCATTTTTTGAAATGGTACCTCTTTTTTATCGTACGATTTCAGAAGTTAGTGGCAAGTCTATTATTATTGATAGCTCCAAAAGCATTAGTTGGGCAAGGGTTTTACAAGAACTTAATTTTTGTGAATTAAAGATGATTCATTTAGAACGTAATTTAGCTGAAGTAGTAAATAGCTGGAAAAAAGACGTCGTTTTAAAAGAGTATCCACATAAGGAGAAGAAAATGCCAAAAAAATCTACGGCATTAGCGGTAAAATCTTGGTTGAAAGTAAAGCTCATGGCTAGAGAACTTAGAAAGAATGGAGCCTATTATTTTATTAAGTATAATGCTTTATGCCGTTTTCCAAAATCCACTATTATTGCTTTAGAAAAATTTATTGAAGAACCCATTTCTTATGAAAGTTTAAAATACCAAAAAACACATGCTATAGGCGGGAATCCTAGTCGAGGCTATATTGGGGAGCCTATTGAAATATTCGAAAAAGAACAATCCCTTTCAAAGATATCAATCTTTGAAGGTATCATGCTCAAGTGCATTCATTTTATGTCTAAAATCCTGCAGTTGTGATAAGTATCATCGTACCATTATATAACAAAGAAGCTTATATTAAAAAAACGCTTGCTTCTGTATTGGAGCAATCGTTTCGGGATTTTGAGTTGATAGTTGTAAATGATGGTAGTACAGATAGTTCGGCTATCATTGTAAAGGACATCAATGATTCAAGGCTGAAAGTAATTAATATAGAACATGCGGGAGTGTCTGAAGCCAGAAATAAAGGAATAGCTACTGCAAAATTTTCTTGGATTGCTTTTTTAGATGCAGATGATTGGTGGGAACCTAATTTCTTGGATGAAATCACAAAAGCCATTCAAAAGTTTCCAAAGCATCAGCTATTTGCTACTGGAAGAACTAGAGTTTTTAAGGATTATAAAGAAAGGTATCATCATTCGTTTTTGCCAGAAGATGGAGCCACCAAAGAAGTAAACTACTATATAGTTATAGAAAGATTTTTGCCTCCTATCAATGCTTCTAATGCTGTTTTTCATAAATCGGTATTTGAAAAGAGAGGGGTTTTTAATGCGTCACTGTCACAACATGAAGACCACGATTTGTGGGTGCGTTTGGCAATAGATAAAGCCGTTGTTTTTGTAAACAAACCATTGTCCTTTTATAATAAAAATACCATAGCGCCTCAGTCATCTCATACGTATAGTGCAAATAATTTTGAAACCTACTTAAATACGCTTTTAGCCGTTAGGGTTAAGATTACTCTGGAAGAACAACGATCTCTGGATATTTATTTTCAGAGATTTGCAGTACTCAGTTATATAAAGAACGTCAAGTCATATAGTGTGGAGGAGCGGAAAACATTAATTAACCTAATTTCTAGGAATGTAAGAGGCAAATACGCATTTCTTATAAAGTGGATGCAACTATTTCCATGGTTTAATTATTATAAGATTTTAAAAGCGTTGAAGAATTAATGGAAAAAAAGGCAAATTTATTCATTGTTGGTACGATGCGTTCTGGAACGACACTCTTGATGGAGTTGTTTGCCAAGCACCCTGATATTTATGTTTCTCCAATAAAAGAGCCTCATTATTTTGTAGAAGATTTGCCTGAATCACTATTTGAACCTATTCCATTTTTTAATTTGGATCGTTATTTTGAAAAGGATTTTCCAAACCACATACATCGAGCTAAAATTGAAAAGGCTACCGATTATGAGATGCTTTTTTCCTTAGCCAATAATGAAAATTATAGAGCAGAAGCAAGTATTTCTTATTTGCATGCCCCAGCGGTAGTTTCAAAAATAAAGGAATACAATTCCAACTCAAAAATCATAATCATAACTAGAAATCCGTTGCAAAGGTCTTTTTCCCATTATACAATGAATAAAGGATTGTTGCGTGAAAAACGATCTTTTGAGGAGGCTCTTAAACACGAAATAAATTTGTATCAAAATGACAAGCTACCTTGGTATTCTTACCTAGGAATGAGCTTTTATGATGTTTCGATTCAAAGATTTAAAAAAAGTTTCGAAAATAACGTGACCATTATTAGAGCGGAAGATTTGTTTAAAGCACCCAATCAAGTATTGAAACGTTTGGCCAGCGATTTACAGATAGAAGACTTTCAGAATACTTCCGGTAAGGCAATAAATGTCTCTAGAGAGTTGAAATATCGTCAGTTCTGGTCTCCAATAAAGAAAATAGGCTTACTTTCTTTATTGAAACGAATATTACCATCACAAGTAAAGAAATTTGTATTTAAAATGAGTACAAAGCCCAATAGCCGTAATTTTGAACTTTCAGACACCATAAGAAAAGAACTGAAAACAATCTTTGAAAAGGAATCTTCCTCCTATTAACTTTGGAGAATAGCTAAATTTTCTTTCTTCTGCGAGAATGAAGCTGAAAACCCACATAAAAACAATAAATTTGCAGCAAAATATAACAGTTGTTTGATACTGTTATTCCAAACCTTATGAAAGATACTTCCTTATACTTTACACATGAAACTGCTGTGATTGATGAAGGATGCAGTATTGGTAGTGGAACCAAAATCTGGCACTTTTCACACATTATGAAAAACGCCGTTATAGGTAACGATTGTAATCTGGGACAGAATGTGGTGATTTCACCTGAGGTTGTACTGGGGAGCAATGTAAAAGTACAGAACAATGTTTCCATTTATACAGGAGTGGTATGTGAGGACGACGTCTTTTTAGGCCCTTCTATGGTATTTACCAATGTTATAAACCCAAGAAGTGCAGTTGTACGACGAGATCAGTATTTGCAAACTGTAGTAAAAAAAGGAGCATCCATTGGAGCAAATGCCACTATTGTTTGTGGTAACAACATTGGTCAATATGCTTTTATCGGTGCTGGTGCTGTAGTAGTGAAGGAAATTCCAGCTTATGCATTGGTTGTGGGAAATCCCTCCAAACAAATTGGTTGGGTAAGTGAATATGGCCACAGGTTACAATTTAACGACAATAATGTGGCAACTTGTCCAGAAACACAACAACAATATTTATTAGAAAATAACCTTGTTTCAAGAATTGATTGATGATACTATGAAGAATTTTGCATTGATAGGTGCAGCGGGATATATTGCACCAAGGCATATGAAGGCTATGAAAGAATTAGGTGGCAATTTGGTTGCTGCATATGATCCCAATGATAGTGTTGGGGTTATAGATAGTTATTTTCCCAATGCTGATTTTTTCGTAGAATTTGAAAGGTTTGACAGGCATATTTCTAAGTTCCAGTTTGAGAATAAAATACAGTTGGATTATGTGAGTATTTGTACTCCCAATTACCTGCATGACTCTCATATTAGGTTTGGATTACGGGAAGGAGCAGATGCTATTTGCGAAAAACCACTGGTTATGAACCCTTGGAACCTAGATGCGCTCAAAGAAGTAGAGAAAAATACTGGACAACGTATTTGGAATATTCTTCAATTGCGTGTTCATCCCAGTATCATTGCACTTAAAGAAAAAATTGCTAACGGCCCGAAAGATAAAATTTATGATGTAGACCTAACTTATCTTACTTCTAGGGGGAATTGGTATTATACTTCATGGAAAGGAGCCCTTAACAAATCTGGAGGAATTGCAACAAACATTGGAGTACATTTTTTCGACATGCTAGGTTGGATCTTTGGCGAAGTAAAAGAAAACACGGTTCATGTACATACACATGATCGTGCTGCCGGTTATTTAGAATTAGAGCGTGCTAGGGTACGTTGGTTCTTATCCATAAATTCAGAAGTACTTCCAAAACATGTAGTAGAAAAAGGACAAACTACCTACCGTTCTATAACCATAGAAGGTGAGGAGTTAGAATTTAGTGGAGGATTTACAGATTTGCATACAACCAGTTATAAAGAAATACTTGCTGGTAATGGTTATGGAATAGATGATGCCAGACAGGCCATTGAAACTGTATACGATATACGGAATATGGATACAGTTGGCCTTATTGGGACGTACCATCCTTTTGCAAAAAAATCGCTTACGGAACACCCTTTCGATCTTAATAGGAACAATTACAGGTAAGCACCCCCAACGTTCGTTTAGAACGTTATAATAATTTATGTTGAAGAAATTATTTCTGAAATCTGAATTTGCTAAAAATGTAGCTACTCTTGTCACGGGAACTGCTATTGCACAGGCCATCCCTATAGCCATTAGCCCTATCTTAACCCGTCTTTATACTCCTGATGATTTTGGAGTGCTTGCCTTGTATCTAAGTATAACATCTGTTATTTCCATAATTGCTACAGGGCGTTATGAATTTGCGATTACCCTTCCTCCAAAAGATGAAAACGCCTTGCAGATCATGTGGTTGTCTTGGATTATTGTGCTTGGGGTAGCATTAATTTCTTTTTTGGTAATTCTTATTTTCCACGATCAAATTGTAAATGCATTGGGAAATGAAAAAATAGGAGGGTGGCTATATCTCGTACCACTCACTATATTTCTTTCGGGGATCTATCAAACTTTCAACTATTGGTTCAATAGAAAAAGGCGTTATGCAAAACTTTCTAAAACTAGAGTAATACAAACCTCAGGTAGTAGCAGTGTTAGTTTGGGGGTTGGTTTTCTTACTGTTTTAGGTGCTTTTGGACTCATAATGGGCAATATTTTCGGACAATTTTTAGCAGTCCTATATTTTCTTTTTTCCTTTTTAAAAACTCCCAAAAAGGAACGGACTAGTTTTTATAAACCCAAAGTGATTGCATTGGCAAAACGTTATAAGGATTTTCCTAGATACGATGCATTAGCATCATTTTTCAATATTTCCTCCAACCAAATTACACACGTTTTTTTTAATTCTTTTTTCTCTTCGGTGGTTTCTGGGCATTATTATTTGGTTCAGAAAATATTCAATGCACCCATCAGCTTATTGGCAGGGGCTGTGCAAGATGTTTTTAAGATGGAGGCTGTTACATTACATATTGAAAAGGGTAATACCCGTAAACTTTTTATAAGAACATTAAAAAAATTATTTTTACTGTCTATAGTGCCCACAATACTAATCTACTTTTTTGCTGAAGATGTTTTTACGTTTGTCTTTGGAAAGGATTGGACCGTTGCGGGACAATATGTAAAGATCATGACACCTGTATTTTTTCTACGATTTTTAAGCTTTCCTTTAAGCTATATGATTTATGTTGTGGAAAAGCAGAAATACAATACCCTTGGTCAATTTTTCTTGGTTACTGCTGTTGTAATCACCTTTTTTATAGGAAAACAGTATGACGCAGAAACTTTGGTTAGGATGTTAAGCGTGGTCTATTCCGTTTTTTATTCAGTATACATTTATATATCATATTCATTAACTTCAAAAGGAACATTAATTACGTAATCGTATGGAGAAGAACAATTATTCATTACAAGGAATCTATCAAAAAGCCATAGTAACAGGAGGAGCTGGTTTTGTGGGAAGTAATTTGGTAGAGTCTCTTTTAGAAGATGGCTTAGAGGTGGTAAGTATTGATGATTACAGTGCAGGAAAGGAACGTAATCTTGAAGATTTAAAAAAACGTTTTGGAGATCAATTAATAGCAGCCAATTGTGACATTACAGATAAAGGGAAATTAGCGACCTATTTCAAGGGTGTCGATGTAGTTTTTCATCAGGCCTGTTCTAAAATGACGGTTTGCCTAAAAGACCCACTTAGGGATTTGGAAGTAAACGCAGCAGGAACATTCAACCTTTTAGAATTGGCTCGTGATACAGATGTGAAAAAGTTTGTTCACGTTTCAACCGGATCGGTATATGGAATTGCTCAATATTTCCCTACAGATGAAAAACATCCGGTAAACCCTACTTCTTATTATGGGGTTAGTAAATTAGCTGGCGAAAAGTATGTACGTGCTTTTGCGCACTTGTATGGTATGGATACCAGCATTTTACGGTATTATCACGTATATGGGCCTAAACAAGATTCTGGTGATTATGGTGGTGTTATGGGAATTTTTTGCAAGCAAGCCATTAAAAATGAAGATCTTACCATTTTTGGAGATGGAACTCAAATTCGCTCATTTACCTATGTGAAGGATGTTGTGAACATCAATAAATTGGTGGCTAAAAAAGGAGGCAAGGGAGAAGCATACAACTGCGCTTCTGGTCTAAAGGTCTCTATTAATGATATTGCCCATAAAATTACCAAGATGGCAGGAGCTACATCAAAAATTAATTATGAAGATTGGAAACCTGGTGACATCAAGGACTTTGAAGTAAGTCATCAGAAAATAGAAGATTTAGGCTTTCAATTTGAATATCTTGATTTTGACAAGGGCCTTCAAAAAACATTTGATTGGTATAAAAAAGTGTTTTCTTAATCTATGACCTTCGCCAATAAAATACGATACGGTTTATACCTTCTCATTAAAGCATGGGATTTTCCCTTCTGCGATATGGTACGTGTACGTTTGGTAAATGGTCTTTTAAAGCAAAAGCATGAGAAATTAATTATCCGTGCGGGGGTTACATTGCATGATTTTCAAAATCTATCCTTGGGAAACGATGTTTCTATTAATCATGGATGCTTCGTTTCTGCTGTTGGGGGATTAACTATAGGTAATTATGTAGCGATTGGCCATAATACATCCATTATTACTACGGAACATAGTTATACAGATAGGGATACCCCTATTAAATATCAACCCATTATAAAGAAACCTGTTAAGATTGCAGATAATGTATGGATAGGTGCAAATGTTACTATTTTGGCAGGTGTTTCTATAGCCGAAGGTACTATTGTTGCTGCAGGTGCTGTGGTTACTAAGAGTATTACTGATACTTATACCATTATCGGGGGATGTCCAGCAAAGTTTATTAAACATTATAAAAATGACTCGGTCAAAGCTTAAAAGTTTTAGCGATTTACGTTTATTCATTTATAAGGATAAGAAAGCACAAGGAGAAGGAAGTTTTGTAAAGTTATTTTTCTTTTCATCAGTCTTTAGATTTACGGTTTTACTTAGATGTAATGAATTTCTTAAGAATAACAAGTTTCCCTTCGTTATTAGAATATTCTGGTATTTGTGGTTTAGGCGTTTAAGTGTGAAATTGGGATTTAGTATTCCATTAAATGTTTTTGACTACGGTTTAGGTATTGTGCATTATGGATTACTGATTGTTAATCCTGATGCACGTATAGGAACGAATTGCAGAATACATGCAGGCGTAAATATTGGGGGAGCAGGTGGTTTTAAAACCGAAGGGGATACCAAAAGATATGCTCCTACCATTGGCAAAAACTGTTATATAGGTCCTGGCGCAAAGTTATTTGGCCCTATTTCTATAGGAGATAATACAGCTATAGGAGCAAATGCAGTTGTAAATAAAAGTTTTGAAGGAAATGTAACACTGGCAGGAGTACCTGCTAAAGTAATTTCAGAAAAAAATTCAGTAGGATTGGTCCGAGATTTATAAATGAAACCAAAAATCACCTTAGATATCATAATGAACTCTTCCCTAAATAAAAATGTAGGGGGGAGAGAAACTTGGTTGTATAATTTTTTACCAGAGCTACTTAAAGATCCACGTTTTAGTAAGGTGTCAATTTTCGGTTTTAGAGTAATGCCCCAAGGAGATTTTTCTACTGATCTAAATAAATTCGACTCACCAGACCCAGATCAAAGAAGACTGTATGTGCATATTTTTGAAGGAGAACAAACAAGACTTCCCAAAGCTCACAGTATGTATAAAGCTCTTAAAGTGTTTGGGAAGAATGATGGTTTTGAACCAGACTATGTACTAGCCGTTGGAGTTTTTGAAATGTTAATGATCCATAAGATTAGGCGGTATAAAAATGCTAAGAAAATAATTTGGCTACGTAGTATTTTTTCTCATGAAAAGACCTATGCCATTCCTAGTTTTTTACGAAAATTTGTATTGTCTTATGAAATCCGAAAACTTAAAAAAGCTGATATTGTTTTAGGAAATGGGGATGATATTAGAGATTTTTACTCTCCCTTTGGTATTGATGTAGAGGTAATTAAAAATGGGGTAGCTATGCAGAAATGGGAAATGTCACCTCCAGCTTTAAATGGAGCAATACATATTGCTTATGTTGGGAGGTTGAGTCAAGTAAAGGGAATTGAAGATTACTTAAGCCTTATTGAAAAGGTTAAGCTTGGTATTTACAAGGATGATTTCGTTTTTCATATTGTTGGTGATAATAGCACTTATAAAGAAAGGGTCAGTCAACTTGTAGCAAATGGGTTTGCCATAAATCATAATAACATTCCCAATGATAACCTTCCACAATTTTTACAGGACATTGATGTATGCGTGGCTTTAACCTACGCTTCTAGTGAAGGTGGTGGGGGTGGTACTTCTAATGCCATGATGGAACAGATGGCTGCTGGTAGAGTGATGCTAGCTTGGAATAACAGAATTTTCTCTCAGTATTTAAATGAAAAGAATGCGTATTTGACGGATCAGTTTTCAGTAGAAGGCTTAGAGAACGAACTATATAACATTTTTAAGGACAAACAACTTGCAAAGTCTAAAGCAGAAAATGGAAAAAAAACCATGTTGCCGTATAGTTATGCTGTTAATGTTGCTAAATTTAAAAAGTCCATAGGGCTCAATTAAGAAATGAGGATATTACACGTTATAAATTCATTGATTGCCGCAGGTGCTGAAAACTTGGTGGTTACCATTGCAAATGGCCAAGTAAAAACACAAGAGGTATCTATATTTACATTTTATTCAGAAAGTGATGCGTTTCATACCAAATTGGATGAGAAGGTAAAACTATATAGAAATAAAGGGCCACGTTATTTTTCAGCAAAGAAGCTTAGGCAATTAAATGGTTTGATTAAAGAGCATGATGTGGTTCATGTACATTTATTTCCACCGTTGTATGCTGTTGCTCTTTTGAGCTTATTCAATAGAAAAACCAAATTTTTCTTTACAGAACATAGTACACATAATTCAAGGCGGAAAGCACCTTTCTGGCTATTGGAAAAGGTTGTCTATTCTAGGTATGAGAAAATCATCTGTATTTCCGAAGGTGCATCCAATGAACTGAAAAAGTGGCTCCGTAATGTAGATGTAGAAATTATAAACAATGTTATTGATAAGAATCGAATAGAGGAAAGTGAAGAATATAGCAGATCCGATTTTAATCTGAAAGATGATCATAAATTGTTGATTATGATTGGTCGTTTCTACAAACAAAAAGATCAGGACACGTTGATAAGAGCTTTGGCGTTGCTTCCAGAAGAATATATACTGTTGCTTGTTGGCTATGGGCCCAGAGAAACAGAACTCAAAAATTTGACGGATCAATTGGAGCTTGGAGACAGAGTACGATTTTTAGGGGCTAGAACAGATGTTTTCTCCATAATTAAATTATGCAATTATGGAATATTGTCATCTCATAGAGAAGGTTTGGACTTGTTGCCCTAGAGTGTATGAGCTGTAAAGTTGTTACTTTGGGTTCTAATGTAGAGGGATTGAATGAAGTAATTTGTCCAGAAAAAGCACTTTTTGAAAAAGGAAACGAAGTACAGCTCGCAGAACTTATTATGGAAATCGATTCAGACGAAGAACTTTATAAGTGTATTTTGAACAAGCAACAAGAACAAATTGCTAATTTTGATATAGAAACAAGCCTGAGGAAACATTTAGATGTTTATAACGGGAAATAAAACCAACTTCTTTGTTAGATATTTCTATCATTATATTATTATTTTTAGGAGGTTTTGGCTTTGTTCGACTGGTAATGAGGCAAGGGTTGACTTATTGGGATAAAAGGAATCTTTATCTTCTATGGATATTTCATTTAATTTTTTCTGTACTTTTTTATATCTATTCCTTAAACAATCCTTCAGATGCCAATGGTTATTGGAGGTTAGCTAAGAATGCTACTTGGGAAGAATTCAATCTTTTTTTGTCACAAGGACCGGGAACCTTTTTTATTTATGTTCTTAATTATTTTCCGGCCAATATTTTGGATCTAGATATATTTACAGGAACTATTTTTTATAGTTTACTTTCATTCATTGGGTTTGCCCTATTTTATAAGATTGCCAAAACATTAATCCCCAATAATACAGTCTTATTCAAGATACCACTATTTCCTTATTTGTTCTTTTTACCAAGTTTCCATTTTTGGACTGTTGGGGTTGGGAAGGATTCCCTGATTTTGTTTAGTTTAGGAGTTTTTTGTTATTCTTTAGTGTATGTAAGAAAGTATGCACTAATATTGATAATTTCATTAGGTCTAATCTACATGGTTCGCCCACATATCTTGATATTGCTTTTAGTATCCTTTGCTTTTGGATATCTAACATCATCAAAGTTAACAGGGTATAAAAAAATTCTATCTTTTGCAGTTTTAATAAGCCTATTAATCATTGTATTACCAAGAGTATTTTCATACGCCAATATTGATGGATATGATTTGGATAGTGTATTTACTAGATTCGACAAACAAGCAGAAAGTCTGTCGCGTCCAAATGTAGGTTCCAGTATCGATATTTCTTCTTATTCATATCCCATGAAGTTTTTCACCTTTTTATATAGACCTCTGTTCTTTGATGCGAGGAATGCACTCTACCTAGTTGTTTCAGTGGAAAACTTGATATTACTTGGGTTAACGTTCAAATTATTGTTTTGGAAACCTATTAGGGTTTTTAGAAAGTCCCCGCTTATCTTTAAGGGATTTTTAATGTTTATTGTATTTGGAACACTGTTATTCTCTTCAATTCTTAGTAATCTTGGAATTATCCTTAGAATGAAAACTATGTTTTTACCTGGGTTTGTGTTGTTTTTGATGTGGGCATTCTCATATAAACAAGAAGTTGAATCTGTAAATGTTGAAAGCTTACCTAAGAATCAAAATTAACTGCGATGGCAAAGGGCTATTTTATCATATCATTGGATTATGAACTCATGTGGGGGGTTAGGGATAAAAAAACTGTTTCTGATTATGGTCATTCAATTGTACAGGGACAAGAAGGGCTTTTGTCAATAGTAAAATTACTCAATGAATTTTCTTGCACTACAACAATCGCCACTGTTGGCTTTCTGTTTATGAAAGACAATATTGAGCTGAAAAAAAATATTCCTACTCGATTACCCAAGTATGATGATGTTAATCTAACGCCTTACCCTTTTATACAAAAAGAAGTTGAACTGGATTCAGATAATGAGCGCTACTATTTTTCATATGATCTTACCAGTAAACTTAAAAAATATGACAATGTAGAAATAGCTACCCATACATACAGTCATTACTATTGTTTAGAATCTGGACCAGATATAGAAACATTTGAAGAAGATATAATCTTTGCAATTAAAACTGCAAATAAAGAAGAGGTGATGATTAAGAGCATTGTGTTTCCAAGGAATCAATTTTCGGTAGATCACATAAATATTTGCGAAAAACATGGAATTACCTCCTATAGAGGTAATCCTAAACATTGGATATATAGATCAACGCCTGGCAAAGATCAACATTTTGTAAGGAGAATTTTTCGTTTACTGGATACGTATATAAATCTTACTGGTCATCACTGTGCAGATGTTGAGGAAATTTCCTCCTCTAAACCATACAATATCCCAGCTAGTCGATTTCTAAAACCTTATCAATCACTTTTAAGTGTTTTAGAAAGAATAAAGCTATATAGGATTAAGCGTTCAATGAGCTATGCTGCAAAAAAGGGTAAAGTATATCATTTATGGTGGCATCCACATAATTTTGGGAAAAATACAGAAAAGAACCTTCAATTTTTGAATAAGGTGTTGATTCACTATAAAAAATTGTCAGAAACATATGGTTTCCAATCCATAACGATGGATAAATTATCGGATAAAATTGCAGAAGAAGGATGAAAACTATTAAGTTCATGAGAATTAGTGAACATTAATTGCAGATCTATTATTACATTAAATATTGAATTTTAAATAAGAGTGAAGCTGTACTAAAACGGAACAAAGAATATTGAAAGTTTTACAAGTCATAAATAACCTTGCTACTGGAGGCGCTGAAAAGTTGCTGTTGGAATCTATTCCGCGTTTAAATGAAGCTGGTATTGAAGTAGACTTGCTTTTGTTGAACGGTGATGAACACCCATTTTATCAAGAATTGAAAGAAAAGAACTGTTGCTCTATTTACAGTCTTGGAAATGGAAACGTTTATAACCCTTTTCTTTTTCTAAAAATTATTCCATTTCTGAAGAAATACGATATCCTCCATGTACACTTGTTTCCCTCTTTGTACTGGGTAGCATGGGCGCGCTTTTTCTCATTTTCGAAAGCCATACTCGTTTATACTGAGCACAGCACCACCAACCAAAGACGGAGCAACAGGTTTTACCGATTTACCGATCGGATTATTTATAGTGCGTATGAACAGGTGGTAACCATCTCTACCGAAGTCAAATTATTGCTTAAGAAACATCTTAGAGCTAAGGATTCTAAATTTAAAACGATAAGTAATGGTGTTGACTTTCAAAGGTTATACGGTGCAACCTCAAGGAATAGGGGTGATTTTGGAATTAAACCCGAGGAAAAAATAATCATACAGGTGGCAAGGTTTACTCGTGAAAAGGACCATGAAACGTTGATTAAATCGATACCCTATATAAATGAACCGGTTAAACTTCTATTAGTTGGAGAAGGGCCCGAAATGGAAAGGATGAAAGAACTTACCTCCACATTGGAAATAGACCATAAAGTTCTCTTTCTTAACATTAGAACAGATGTACCTTCTTTATTGAAGATGACAGATGTTGCTGTACTTTCTTCCAATCATGAAGGACAATCTTTATACGGAATTGAGGCCATGGCATCAGGGACTCCGTTATTAGCATCCAACGTAGATGGTCTAAAAACCTTGGTATTTGGAGCTGGAATATTGTTTAAGCATAAAGATGAAATAGATCTTGCCAATCAGATAAACCACCTTTTGAGAGATTGTAATTTTTATGGAGAAACCGTTGTTAAATGTATTAAGCGAGCTAAGAAGTTCGATTTAAATAGTATGGTATCGAAACACATAAAACTATATAAAGAATTGTATAAGAAGAACCATGCCTAAGCCCAAATTAATAAGAATCACTACTGTACCAGTATCTCTTGAAAAACTACTCGAAGGGCAGTTGGGGTATATGAAGCAATGGTATGATATTACAGCAGTTTCTGCAGAAAAGGAAAACCTCGAATCATACGGAGAAAATGAAGGTGTGAAAACTTTTCATTTAAAATTAAGCCGAAAAATCACTCCAGTTAAAGACTTTCGAGCCGCTTGGAGACTTTACCGTTTTTTATGCAAAAACCGGCCAGCTATTGTACATACACATACTCCAAAGGCTGGAATAGTTGGCATGTTTGCGGCTTATTTTGCCAACGTTCCAAATAGATTGCATACGGTTGCTGGACTTCCACTTATGGAGGCAAAAGGTGTAAAAAGGAAATTGTTGAACTTTGTCGAAAAACTTACCTATCGCTTTGCAACCCGTGTATATCCCAATTCTAAAGGGCTTTATGACTTTATACTAAAGGAACGCTACACTTTTCCAGAAAAAATGAAAATTATTGGCCATGGAAGTTCTAATGGGATTGACACCAACTATTTTTCAAGAAAATATTTTGCCGAAAATGAATTGAATTCGGTTCGTCAAAAATTTGGAATCCCTGAAAACAATTTTACCTATGTTTTTGTTGGTAGAATAGTTACAGATAAGGGAATCAATGAAATGGTTGCCGCTTTTTCGAAATTATATATGGAAAATAGCGCGATTACTTTACTTTTGGTTGGACCTTTTGAAGAAGATCTTGACGCACTTTCCGAAAATACCCTAAAGATCATTAATGAACATGACGGAATCATTACTACAGGCTACCAAAATGATGTACGTCCCTTCTTTGCTTTAAGTCATGCATTAGTGTTCCCAAGCTATCGTGAGGGCTTTCCCAATGTAGTAATGCAAGCATGTGCCATGGAACTTCCTTGTATTGTAAGTGACATCAATGGATGTAATGAAATCATTACTGATAATGAAAATGGTATCATTGTACCAGTTAAGGATGAGAATGCTTTGTATTTGGCTATGCAAAAACTGCTGAATGATAATACGCTTTTCAATGAACTTGTAAAATCGAGTAGGAATAGTATCAAGGAACATTTTGAGAGGAGTTATATTTGGGGTGAAATTAAAAGAGAATATCATAATTTGTTGAAACCTTAATTAACCATTGGTATACAGATCATTCATAAAGCCTTTTTTTGATATTATTGTTAGCCTATGCTTGTTTGTAATTCTATTTCCCATATTTATTGTGGTAACATTGTTTTTAACGATCCACTTAAAGGGAAGTCCCTTCTTTTTGCAAAAACGCCCAGGTAAAAACGAACGAATTTTTAGTATTATCAAGTTTAGAACCATGAACAATGCTAAAGATTTGAGCGGGAATTTACTACCAGATGCTCAAAGGCTAAGGTCAGTAGGGAAATTTGTTCGTTCTGCATCGTTAGATGAAATTCCACAATTGCTCAACGTTTTAAAAGGAGATATGAGCATTGTAGGTCCAAGACCACTATTACCAGAATATTTGCCACTCTATAATGATTTTCAAAAAAAAAGGCATTTAGTTAAGCCTGGAATTACGGGGTGGGCACAGGTTAATGGAAGAAATTTTATTTCTTGGGAACGAAAATTTGAATTGGATGTATTTTATGTACAAAATATTAGTTTTGTTATGGATTTTAAGATACTTCTTAAAACTTTTATAAAAGTATTCATGAGGAAAGATATTAGTGCTCAGGGTCACGTGACTGCAGAAAAATTTAATGGGAAATCATTATGAGCGAAAAATTAGAGAGTAAAATTTTAATTATTGGCGCAAGCGGATTTGGAAGAGAAGTACTGTGCTGTATATTGGATATGTTACCAGTAAATACTCCCCATCTAAAAGAACAAATCTTTTTTATGGACACTGAGGAGTTTTACTCGAAGACAAAGGAAGTCTCGGGTTTTAAAGTTATAGACCCACAAACGTTCAACGAAAATGATTATAAAGTTTCTGTTGCAATAGGGAATCCTAAGATTAGAGAGAATGTTGTTCAAGACTTACCAAAGAATACGGTTTTTCAAACAGTTATTCACCCCACTGCAGTTAAATCTCAATGGGTGAAAATTGGAAATGGTTCAATTATTACTGCTGGTTGTATACTAACCACCGATATAGTGATTGGGGAACACAGTCACTTAAATTTACATACAACTGTTGGCCATGATTGTAACTTAGGAGCATATTTAACTACTGCTCCCGGAGTTAATATAAGTGGTGCTTGTACTTTCGGGAAATGGGTTTATTTTGGAAGTAATTCATCTGTAAGACAAGGTATTAATATTACAGATGATGTAACTATTGGTATGGGAGGTGTTGTTGTAAAAAACATAAGTGAGTCAGGAATTTATGTTGGCAATCCGGTAAAAAAATTAATCAAATAAATGAAGAGTAGAATTTACCTTTCTTCACCTCATATGGGAGGAACCGAGCAAAGCTACGTAGAAGAAGCTTTTCAAACTAATTGGATTGCACCTTTGGGGCCTAATGTAAATGCTTTTGAAACAGCTTTGGAAGACTTTTTGGGAGTAGGATATCATGTAGCAGCATTGAGTTCTGGGACCGCCGCCATTCATCTAGCACTTATTGAAGTTGGAGTTCAAAAAGGAGATGAAGTGATCTGTCAGAGTATGACTTTTAGTGCTTCCGCCAATCCTATAGTATATCAAGGCGCAACACCAGTCTTTGTAGATAGTGAATCCGAAACTTGGAATATGTGCCCCAATGAGTTGGAAAGGGCTATAAAAGATCGTTTAGCAAAAGGGATAAAACCTAAAGCAATCATAGCAGTCCATTTATATGGGATGCCTTTTAAGGTTGCGGAGATTAAGGCGATAGCTAGCAAATATGATATTCCTTTAATTGAAGACAGTGCAGAAGCTTTGGGGAGTTATTACAGAGGAAAGCCTTGCGGTAGTTTTGGAGATATATCCATATTGTCTTTTAATGGTAATAAGATCATTACCACTTCTGGAGGAGGAGCTCTGGTTACCAAAGATCCCAATGTAAAACAACGCACGGTATTTCTCGCTACCCAGGCAAGAGATAATGCCCCTCATTATGAGCATAGTGAGATAGGATACAATTATAGACTTAGTAATATTTGTGCAGGGATAGGCAGGGGGCAAATGGAAGTTCTAGAAGATCATGTGCAATTGAGAAGGGAGAACCATTCATTTTACACTACTATTTTTAGCAAAGCGGAAGGAGTCACTGTTTTTTCTGAAAAAAGCAATGATATTGTTTCCAATCATTGGTTAAGTTGTATCACTATTCATGAGAAAGCTGGTTTTACACCTGAAGAACTTCGTTTAGCATTAGAAAAGGACAATATTGAGTCAAGACCTTTATGGAAACCCATGCATTTACAACCCGTTTTTAAGAATTACCCTTTCTATGGTTCTGAAGTTTCTGAAAATTTATTTAAAAAAGGACTTTGTTTACCGTCAGGATCTAATCTAACAACAAAACAAAAACAAAGGATTAACATAGTAATAGAAGGACTCCTGTAGATTATAACTATATTTGTTTGCCTAATCTTATTGACGTGAAAAGAAGCGCTTTTTTATTAAGTCAGCTTTATGATGGAGATAACAAACTGAAACTACTAGACCAGCGGTATCTGCCTAGATGGACTGTTTTTGTTATAGATACCTTTTTATTGCTTTTTTCTCTGGCCTTGGTTTACCTAATTCTTAAGGAAACTCCAATACAGTTCCATAAAGTAGTTTCGCTTCCTGCCCAATTTGCCATAATTCTTTGTATAAACCTTTTTTTCTTTTTTGTGTTCCGTACCTATGCAGGAATTATAAGGCATTCTACATTTACCGATTTAAAGAAGTTGGCTTTTTCCAGTATACTAACAGCAGCTACTGTCTTTTTGTTTAATACCATTTTTGCCTTGATAACTTCACAGAAAGTCTTCTTAACTACTTTCCTGTTTACCTATATGTTGTTGTCTTTTTCTATGATGCTACTTTTTAGATTGGTAGTAAAAGAAAGTTATCAGTTTTTAAAAAAAGCCGCCACTGGTAACCATAAGAAGAGGATTGTTATTATAGGAGTAGATGATCAGACTATTTCTTTAGGAAATGCAATTACCAATGAATCTAACTTGCCTTTTGATCTTGTTGGGTTTGTGACTAGAAGCTTTGAGTCGAAAAAATATAAAATTGCTGGGAAACCAATAATTCCTGTGAAAGGATCTTTAACTAAAGCACTGAAAGATCTTAACATAGAAGGGGTTTTAATAGTACATGAATCACTTTCAGGTAAGTTGAAGAATGAGATTGTAGAGGATTGTATTTCAGAAAATATTGAGGTGTTCAATGTTCCTTCTATGGAAACCTGGCACACAAAAGCTGATATCAAGAACCAAATCAAACCTATTCAAATAGAGGATTTATTAGAAAGAGAACCTATAATTATTGATGATAATCTTATTAAAAAAGATGTTCTTGGAAAAACTATTTTAGTTACTGGTGGGGCAGGATCTATAGGTAGTGAAATCGTTAGACAGTTGGCTAAGTTTCATCCAGAACTAATTGTTATTTTGGATCAGGCAGAATCTGCATTACACGAATTGGAATTGTACCTGTATAAAAATCACTCAAAACTCAATTTCATTACAGAATTGGCGGATATTAGTAATATGTACCGCATGGAATTGATGTTTAAAAAGTATGATTTTGATATGATCTATCATGCCGCTGCTTACAAACATGTTCCACTCATAGAAAGAAATCCACACGAAGCCATCTATGTTAATATCTTGGGGACTGTAAATATCTCCATTTTAGCCATTAACTATGATATCGAAAAATTTGTAATGGTTTCTACAGATAAGGCAGTAAACCCTACCAATGTTATGGGGGCGTCTAAAAGAGCGGCAGAAATGTACGTACAATCCCTTCAAAATGAAAAGGGAGTTTACACCCGTTTTATTACTACCCGTTTTGGAAATGTTTTGGGATCCAGTGGATCTGTCATTCCGCATTTCAGGAAGCAAATCATGCAAGGCGGTCCTGTTACAGTAACACACAGGGAAATCATCCGTTATTTTATGACCATCCCAGAGGCTTGTCAGTTGGTTTTACAGGCTGGGACTATGGGCAAGGGAGGCGAAATTTATGTGTTCGATATGGGGAAGCCTGTTCGAATTTTAGACTTAGCAGAACGAATGATTCGTCTTTCGGGCTTGGAGCCTTATGAAGACATCGATATTCAGATAGTAGGATTAAGGCCGGGTGAAAAACTATATGAAGAACTTTTGAGTGATGCTTCAACTACCTTACCTACACATCATCCCAAAATCATGGTTTCTAAGGTAGCTGCAGGAGAGTTTCCTATCATTAAGAAAAAAGTCAAGGAAATCATAAAAACGGCCACTCGTCATAAAGATGAAAAGGTAGTAAAATTGTTGAAGGAGTTGGTTCCAGAGTTCAAGAGTGAGAATTCTCATTTTGAAGAATTGGACGGCCCTAAACCACAAAAAGAGAACCTTGAAACAACATAGTTGATTGAAATTCCCCAATTTTTATAAAAACTTATATTTGTACGCAATATGCGGTATATGAAACACCTATTTTATTTTTTGACGATTTCGTTTTTGGTAACATCGTGCGCAACTAAAAAAGAAATACTCTATTTTCAGGATATTGAATCGTTGAACAATGCAACTTCACAGCAAAAATTTGAACCTGTCATTGAAAACAATGATATACTTCATGTTTCATTGTCTTCAATGAATGGAGAAGTCTTACAACCGTTTATGCGGAATACAGGACAGGAAAATAGTATAAATAATAGTAATCCTGGATTACAAGGTTATTTGGTAAACTCTGATGGAAACGTAAGTTTTCCGGTTTTGGGTGATATCAAAGTAAGTGGTAAAACGCGGGGAGAAGTTAAGGCTATTTTAAAAGAGAAATTATCTGAATACATTACAGATGTCGTTGTAGATGTTCGTATTATGAATTTTAAAGTAACTGTCTTGGGCGAAGTAAATAATCCTGGAGTTTTTACTATTCAGGATGAACGTGTTACACTTCCGCAAGCACTGGGGTTAGCTGGAGATTTATCTAAAAATGGTAGAAGAGATGATATTATGATTGTCCGTGAGGAGAATGGAAAACAGAAGGTTACCAAAATTGATATTACCAAATCCGACTTTTTTTCAAGCCCCTATTATTTCCTGAAACAAAATGATGTTATATATGTACAGCCATCATTGAAGGGAGTTAAGGAATCTGGCTTTATTCCAGACGTTCCAGCGTTATTGTCCTTGTTTACAGTGATACTGACTAGTGTAATCTTATTAACCAGATAGTACGATGAAGGATATAAACCCCGTAGACCATAAAGATTATTCTTTGCGTGAGATTATAGAACCGTATACACGCCATTGGTACTGGTTTATTATTTGTTTTATGTTGGCTATAGCTGGAGCTTTTATCTATTTACGCTATGCTACCAATTTCTATTCCAGTAAAGCTACAGTAATTATAAAAGATGAAAAGAGTGCAGCATCTCCTGAATTAGCTGCTTTTTCAGACCTAGGTGGCGCGTTGCGACGTTTTGGAAATAATAAAATAGAAAATGAATTGGCAATTTTCAGGTCCAAACGTATTATTCGAGAGGTAATTCAAAATCTGGACCTTAATGTTACCTATAGTTCTATTGGTACCATAAAAACATCAGAACTTTATGAATATAAACCATTTGTGATTCAATACCTTAGTTTTAAGGATAGTCTTTCTGCTGTTAGTATTCCCAAGCTATATTTTGAGATTATTTCAGAAACACAATATCAACTAGAGAACGAGTCAAAATCCATACAATTGAAACCAAATTTTGGAGAAAAAGTACCATTACCTTTTGGAGACATTACGGTATTACCTAATATGGATAACATCGGTTTGTTCCACAAATATATTGGGAAATCAATTTCGGTAACGTATAGAGATGTTGATAAAATTGCAAATTCATACCAACAGCGCGTAAAAGTGATCAATGATATTAAAAATAGTAATGTGGTTTCCATTACTATGGTATCACCCGTAGCAGCAAAGGCAGATGATTTTATTAATGAACTTATTTTTCAATACAACAAAGACGCAATCCTGGACAGAGGACAGGTAGCAAAAAAAACATCAGATTTTATAGACTCCCGTTTAGAGATCATTACCCGAGAATTAGATTCTGTAGAAAGAAACAAAGAACAGTTTAAGAGCAGTAATAGGCTTACCAATATTGAAGCCGAAGCACAGCTTATTTTAGAAAGTGCCAGTGAGTTCGAAAAGAGTCAATTCAATGTAAATACACAATTAGAGCTGGCCAATACCATGATCGATTATATGGAAAAATCTTCCAATAATGATCTATTGCCTTCCAACATAGGTTTGGAGAGTAGTGATATCAATGAATCGGTGAACAATTACAATCAGTTAATTCTTCAACGAAATAAACTATTGAAGACTTCTACTGCAAAGAACCCAGTTGTGGTTAATGTAAATGGACAAATTGACGAAATACGTTCTAATATCTTAGAAGGTCTTAAGAATACTACCAATAGTTTAAAAATTTCATTGCGAGACCTGAATTTTCAAGAGTCTATACTTAATTCTAAACTGTCAACAGTACCTACCAAAGAAAAGGTATACCGAGGCATTGAACGCCAACAAACCATAAAAGAGCAATTATATCTATTCTTATTGCAACAGAGAGAGGAAGCCTCTATTTCTTTGGCTGTAACAGCACCTAAAGCCAAAATTGTAGATAAAGCTTTTAGTAGTAATGTACCTGTATCTCCAAACAAACTAATTATTTATTTAGGAGCAATGATCTTAGGGGTTTTACTACCATTTTTAATAATCTACGGAAGATCATTATTAAACAATAAGGTTCTTAATAGAATAGATATTGAACAAAAACTTCCTGCTATAAGTTTAATAGGAGAAATTCCAAAATTGCGAAAAGGAGAAGAGCAATTAATTCAGCTTAATGATAGAAGTATTTTAGCAGAATCCTTTAGGATATTGAGAACCAATTTACAGTACTTGTTTATCAATAAATTAGAAAAAAGTAAAAAAGCCAATACGGTGTTTGTTACCTCTACGATAAAGGGAGAAGGAAAGACGTTTGTAGCATTTAATTTAGCTTTGACGCTAGCACTTACTGGAAAGAAAGTTGCCTTGGTGGGTGCTGATATTCGAAACCCACAATTGCAACGTTATCTGGCTAAGGAATCACAGAAAAGGAAAGGACTTACAGAATATATTTTGGATGAAAGCCTAACGGTTAATGATTTAGCAGCTAAAAGCATCTACAATGAAAATCTTTGTATTGTATTGTCGGGTATTATTCCACCAAATCCTGCCGAACTTTTGATGAGTCAACGAACCCATGATTTTTTTGATGAAATCCGTGATTTATACGACTTTGTGGTAGTTGATACGGCACCGTCTATGCTAGTTACCGATACTATTATCATCAATAAAATGGCAGATGTAACACTCTATGTGGTCAGAGCAAACTATACCCAAAAGCGACTATTGGAATTCCCAAGTGATGCTATTGCAGATGGTAGATTAACCAATGTCGCTACGGTGATAAACAATGTATCGCTTTCCAACTTCGGTTATGGCAATAAATATGGATATAGCTATAATGAAGAAACCAAAAGTTTGAAACAGCGAATTTTTGGTAGGTAACCAACCATAAATACATCTCCATGATAAAAAGAACCTGCCTAATATTTCTCATTCTTGTAGGCTATTCAACAACAGCGCAAGACATTATCTGGGAGGGAGAAGTTTCATTAACTGGACAATTTTCTAATGAAGATGTAACTCCATTTTGGTTTCATAGAAACACGCATGGACAATTTGATGGAGAAACTAGTTTCTCTGGATTTGGCAGTGTATCTGGAACATATGCTCTTTCAGATAATGCGTCTATTGAAGCAAGAGGGTCACTTTTTTATAGAAATGAGGTTCTTGATGAAATGCAACGCCGTGACTTATATGTCAATTTTAAAAACAAGTGGCTTAAAGCTACCGTAGGATCAAAAATTATTGAAGAGCAAGTAATGGGGCTATCGGCAACTAACAAGAACATTTTGTACTCTGGTAATGCAAGACCACTTCCGGGTGTATTATTGGAAGCCAATGAACCCTTCACACTCTTTAAAAATTTTTCCTTGGATTGGGGAATAGGCCATTATCAGCTTTATGACGATCGTTATGTAGATGATGTAAGAGTACATTATAAGCGCCTAGGATTAATAGCAGCATTTAATAATCAAAGTGTATTAACTGCTCGTATTCAACATTTTGCGCAATGGGCGGGAACTTCAGCAGATTTTGGTGGCCTACCTAATGATTTCAATGCTTTTTTGGATGTATTTATTGCCAAGCAAGCTGCAGAAACTAATACCGACGGAGAAATTCAGAATGCCGTTGGAAACCATCTTGGCAGTTATTTTTTAGAATATTTTTTTAAAACCGATATTGGAGATTTCTCTGTATGGCATGAGCATCTTTTTGAAGATGGTTCTGGTACAAGATTTGCCAATTTTCCAGATGGAGTTTGGGGAGTACATTACCAATCCACTAATAAGCGTTTCATTTCTGGAGTTTTATATGAATACATTCATACAAATGATCAAGGAGTAGGAAATCAATTGGCTGGATCTGATAATTATTTTAGTAACACTATATACCGTAGTGGATGGAGCTATGAGCGTAGAATTATAGGTCTTCCATTTATATTAATTGACCCTGTTGTTGAAATTACCAGCGCCACATCACCTATTATAAGCAATCGAACCAAAACTCACCATTTTGGAATTCAAGGAGATATCCATAAGTTTTCATGGGTTTTCAAGACTTCATACGCATCGCATCTTGGTACGTATAACAATCCCATCCCAGAAATAAGTCTATGGCATAATTACCTGTCAGTTACTTATGCAATGGACAAATACGGAAGTTTCAGGATATTTACTGGGTTGGATAGTGGTGATGGTATTGATACTTCCTTTGGTGCTGGACTTGAGTATTTCTATACTTTTAAATAAAAAAGCCACTCTAACGAGCAGCTTTTTTATTGATAACCAACTTAAGTTTGGTACCATTTATTCTTTCACAATTTTTATACTTTGAAGCCCATTCACAACCGCAATGTACATACCCTGTGATAATTGACTTATTGAAATTGTTTTTTGGGTAGTAGCATCAGTATTTTCTTCCATTAATAGCCTACCATTCATATCGTAAATTGCTATATCACGGATGGGTGTATCTGCAGATTGAATATTAAGCGTATTTTTTGTAGGGTTTGGAGAAACGGAGAAGGCACTACTTTCAACATTGTTGGTACCCAATATGATGTCATTCTCAGCTATTAAGAAAAAACCTCCGGCATCTGAGTAATTACTAATGATAATATTATCACTATCAAAGAAAGGGTATACCCCCCAAGCACCCGGATCACCCACACTTGCTGAAGCAGTATCATCTGCAGGCCAAGTATCGAAAAAACCAATTTCTGTCATATTGCTGTTTGCTAAATCAGATACATCTATAACACGTAAGCCTCCTCTATATGCAGAAACATAGGCTTTGTCTCCTTTTACAAATACATTGTGGTCTGCAGCAGTAGTATTACCAAAATATTCAAGATGAAAACTTGGATTATCCAGATCTGTAAAATCGAATACTAACAAACGCAGATTGAACCCAAAAAACACTTCATCCAGTTCATCGGTAGTAATGAAATAAGTTTGATCTTCTGTTAACCAGCCTTGGTGTGTATATCCAACATTATTATAGCTTATGGATGATATATTTTGAGGATTGGATTTATCGGTAACATCAACAATAACTACTTCATCTTCATTGCTACCTATAAAAATTTCTTGTCCCGTATAATCTGTATCTGGGCCAGAATAAGTTACCACTTGGGCGTCATGTGAATAACCATCGCCTGCCCATCCACCAGCTCCAACTGGGTTAAGGGGATCTGACATGTCTACAAAGTGTGCACCACCACCAAAAGTATTGGTACCCACACCATATGCATATCCAGAATCTTCATTTACAACGATATCATGAGAATTTCCAAAACCGTCATAATGAGCATCCTCCGCAAAAGTAACTGGAGGATTGGTTACGTTACGTAAATGGGTTAGATCAAATATTTGCATTCCATGTCCACTTGCTTCGCTTCCAATGAGCGCATAATTGTCTAGGGTTTTTATGTCTCTCCATTCACTACTACTCGTATGAGTGGGTAATTTACCTAAATAGACTGGATTTACAGGATCGGAAATATCTATAAAAACCGTTCCATTTTTCACTCCCATAATGGCGTATTCTTTACCGTCTAATGGATCTGTCCATCCCCAAGTATCATTTCCTGAAGTTGCTCCAAAGAAGGCAACCGGAATATTGGATTGCAATCCATAGTCATCACAAGGATATTCCCCAGCCATTCCTGCTACACATGGGGTTTGGGCATACAGTGTAATGGAAGATATTAATAAGATACACACAAAAATATTTTTTTTCATAACTGCTTTTTTTGGTTTTACTGTTCTAAAGTACTTAAAATTCAAGGTAGTATTGTTAAATCCGATCAATTTTTCCAATTATAATAGTCTTATTATATGAATAGCTATAGAAGATGCATAGGTAACCTTAGAAATTGAAAAATTTCACATATTATAGTACTGTCAAAGACTCTTGATTTATAAATTTGGAGATAATTATGGGCATATTCGATGTTTTTTTACTTTTAAAGAAAGTGCTCATAGTATTTTTACATCTCTTTACAGATTAATCACCCCATGATAAATTCGTTGTCCATTAATTTCCTTAATAAATTGACCAGAGTTCTTTTTGTTCTGTTGTTTATAAACTGTTGTATGACGGCTTTGGCGCAAAGCAAGAAGACATTCAACGGTATTGAGATGGAAAAGATCATAGAACTAAGAAATTATTATAGATGGACAGCTAATTACGCTTCCCAAAAACAATTTGATAGTGCCAATAAGTATTCAAAACGAATCATGGATTTGGCACGAAGCCTTCACAACAATGAATTAATTGGATACGCCAAGACATGCAATGCAATGTCTATGTATTGGCAGAGGGATATAGATGGAGCAAAAAAACTTTTGGTTGAAAACCTTCAAAATGAAGAGCTTCACGATAGTATTAGAATTAAGTCTTATTTATTAATGGGAGAAATAAATCATTATGAAAAGAACTATCTAAGTGGACTAGAACAAAACATCAATGCCGAAAAATTGATACGCAAACACAACCCCCTTAGTCATAAGGATAGCATGTCAATATCTAGGGTACATATTAATATTGCCAATCTTTACAAAGAGATTCGTGAGTTTGAAAAGGCACATTCTTTTTTCAAGAGCGCCTTAGATATAAATGCAGATGAAGGAATGGATAGTTACATTTTGTATCACAGATCTGAACTATACGAAGAAGAAGATAAGATCTACAATGCTATTGATATGACCAGGGAAGCAATTAAGATTGTAACCAAGGAAAATAGTAGCTTGTTTTTACCAACCTATTATCTTGCGTTAAGCAAGTATTATCTTAAACTTAATAAAGCAGACAGTACAGTGTATTATGGAAAAATGGGTTTAAAGGACAATTCGTATTGTCAACTAGATTTATTGCATAATGCCGTCGCTGATGGCTATTTTGCTCTAAATGATTATAGATCGGCTATTAAACACTATAAGAATGCACTTGTTGAATCGATTTCCACTTCTTTCGATACTACGGTTCATAAAAATCTAAGTGAAACCTATACTCGCACAAAAGACTATGAAAGTGCTTTAAAACACAATTCTGCTTACCTTAAGCTAAAAGATTCCTTGGATGAATTAAAGGTAAGACAGGAGATTGTAGACATTACTGAAAAATACGAGTCCAGTAAGAAACAAGTAGAAATTGAAAAACTGAATTTTGAAAAAGCCCAAAATGAATTGGTCATAAAAGAGCAAAAAAATCAACTGATTATTGTATCCTTGGCGCTTTTCTGTTTGTTGTTTGTTGTTTCTACGATTTATTATTTTTTCCTGAAGCAAAAAAAACAAAAGCACTTGTTGTTTCTAAAGAATGTAGAATTAGCTAAGGAACTGAAACAACGTCAAAAAATAAAGAAAAAGAAAAAACAAAGAGTAGATCCATCTAGTATACAGGATTCTCAGAGAATTAAAATTCATGAAGCCATTGATAAGATGGTTGAGACAGAGTTTTTCTTAGATACCAATATGACATTGGCTAAAATGGCCAAGTATATAGACACCAACACAACGTATTTATCTAAGGTTATCAATGACGACTACAAGAAGAGTTTTGCAACTTTCTTAAATGAACTACGTCTATCTTATACGTTAGAAAGCTTGGAGTCTGAGCCAAGATTCCGGAAATTGACAATAGACCATATTGCAGAAAAATCTGGTTTTGCATCTAGTTCTACCTTTTACAATGCCTTCAAAAAATATACAGGGCTTACACCTTCTTACTATATTAAGAAACGTTTGTCCCAGCCTGTATAGTCCCCGTGATTCCTTTACCATTGAGTTTATTTCGATTTATAAATTGAAATGAACTTCTTTTTTTGTTGCGTGATTTCATCTATAGCTTTGAATACACATTGTTGCTAACCCTACGGTGCACTTTATATAAGTAAGGTTCCAATAATGAAGTCTAACTACTAAAAAAAAGATATAATGATGAAGTACATACTTTTTTTCCTTATGGGAAATATTGCCTTAGCGCAAACAGTTTCAACTTTCCTAGAAGATTCTGCCATAGATGTAGACGATGGGTTGGTTTTTGACACAAGTGGTAACCTCTACGGGTCCAATTTTTCTGGTGATACCGTATATAAAATTACTCCTGATGGCGTTGCTACACCTTTTGCAACAGGATTTACAAACCCAAATGGTCTTGCCTTTGATCCAGAGGGAAACTTATTTGCAATAGACTGGGGAGCAGGAGAGATTAAAAAATTTGATAGTTCCGGTAATTTGTTGGAGACCTATAGTGTAGGGCCAACCCCATCTGGTTTAATAGCTACACCAGATGGAACCATGATCTACACAGATACAAACAGTAATGCTATTAAGGAATTGGCGACCGATGGTACCATTACTACATTGTATGAAGGAACTCCGTTAAATGCACCAGTAGGATTGGCCTATGATGAGAGCAACACCTTGTATATCGGAAATTTTGTGGGTAGGGAAATCTATCGCTTAGTAGGCACCGATGTAGAATTTGTAGCTACTGTTCCAGATGGAGGAGCATCAGACAATCCCTTTTTAGGATTTATTGCCTATGCAGATGGATTCTTGTACGGAACTACATTTGGAGGGCACAAAATTTATAAAATAGACCCAACACAAGTAGATGATGTTTCATTGTTTACTGGAGGCGTACAAGGAGATACAGATGGCGATATCTCTGAAGCAACCTTTAGTTATCCTAACGGAATTATTTACAACCCTGCTCAAGATGCCTTGTACATATCAGAGTTTAGTGGAGTAGGGAATATACGGAAGATTGAAGACGTTACCTTGGGGAATGAAGATCTAAGTAAGGGCGTGGTCTTTACTATAGCTCCTAATCCTTCAAGTAACTTATTAACTATTAACACCCCAGGTATCGTTTCCCTGTATCAGAGTACAATTTCGATTTATTCGGTATCTGGGGCACTTATGCTGAAAGCTCCATATGGTAATGCAAATAGTAAGACGCTGAATGTTTCCAGATTAAATTCGGGAATGTATTTTGTTGAAATTACTACTGAAGACCATAAGAAATCAGTAAAGCCTTTTATTAAAAATTAAGTGTATCCTTTTTGAAAAAGCCTCCTTGCAATTAAGCGGGAGGCTCTTTCTCTTAAACAACCAAATAATCAAAACTTGACGGGAAGATCAATCGAATATAAATTTGAAACCTCCCGAAATAATACTAGCGTTTAATCCATTGCTTCGCTCGTACTGAGCAAACCTCAAATCGATACTTTTTAGACCGAATTTAAAAACCTTAAGCTTTGTAAAGATATCTGTATATCTAATTCCAATTCCATATTGGTTGGCGTTGAATGACGACAAGTCAAAATCTGAGGTATAAAATTGTTGCGTGGATAGGTTTTGCTCAAACGGAGCGAAATAATCAATAGCAGTTTGTGTATAGTATCTATAGTTGGGATACAATGTAAACTTATCACCCAGCTTTATGGGCAATTCAATACTTGCAGTATGTGAATTCATTCCCCAATCATCAAAATAATAGCGGTAATAAGTTCTAACACTTAAATTTTCATTAATGTAATAATTAAAACGCGCACCAATAGGAGTCTTCAATCTTGTATCTGGAAGTCGCTCAATATCATCTGCCAATTGAAATACATCTGTATTACTTTGGGTGGTGTAATTAGGAATACTCGAAGCATTACCAACAAAATAATTTGGACGATCTCCAAAATAAACCCGTTGCATAGGGTTTGCCAGCCAGCCCTGCTGCTGTACAATATCTACAAATAAAGAAATCTGGGCATTTTTACTCAAGATTTGAGAAAAACTTAGCGATACGCTATAGCTATTTCTTGCCTTGTCCTGAATTAAGCTGAACCCTTCTACAGGACCCCAAAGGTCTGTTCCGTTTTTATCGATAATTTGTCCCTGAGCATTTAAGATATCAATTCCTTGGAAAAAGCCATTATTAAGGTCACCCCCAGCATCTACATAAGAATCCAGTTCAGTAGGATACCTCGGGCTCCAATTATCCAAAAACACCTGTGCTTTTATACCAAGTTCTGTATTTTTTTGATTGAACAGCTGTGTGTATCCACCTCCAAATCCAATAGAGAAATAGTCATATTCTGAAGAGATCCCTCCATTGACACTCCAAATACGGTTACGGTCATCACTATACTTGCTATAACTAACCGTAGCATTACCCCATACATCCATATAGGACTCACCGGAAGATGCTACCCAAGGGCTTCCGGTAACCGTACCAGCGGCATTTCCATTGCTAGAACCTGAAAAATCATCATCGTCTTCATATTCTCCACCACCAGATGCCCCGCTAGAATCAAAAGGGTCCAAATTACTGGAAGAAGCAGAAGTATAAGCTGAAATACCTGCATCTATGGTGAGGATTTCATCTGCGCTTAAAGGCATGGTTACTGTAATAGTGGGGGTTACATCGGTTAATTTTTCGGTTCCAATTCCACCAGTCACAGAAGCGTTATTCCCATCCTGTTCGTAATAACTGGAAACAAAATCAATTTCTGCGTTTTCCAACACCCGTTTTTTATAGGTAGAAGTATTGGTATTATCCTGAGCATAAGCACCGAAAATGGATAATGATAAAATGATCAACAGTATTTTCTTCATTTAAGTTTGTTTAGTTACATCCACAACCGCCACCGGTCTTTCCTCCATTGGCACCGGAAGCACCTTCACGATATACCTGAAAATTGGTTTCAAATCGCTCACACTTATGCGCTGCCAGATTCATATCTGGGTCGTTAATGTTTACTTTTTCATATTCCTTTACCACTACGCAAGATTGCATGGCGGCAAGTAGAAAGATACTTATGCCTATTCTTTTCATATTTTACTTTTATCTAGTTGAATGTTGTTGGAAGTATGAATCTTATAGGTGTCATCTACAATGATGCATTCTATATCCTTCAATTGATTGATGAAATGGAGTCCAGTCTCCAAACCCATCACAAAAACAGAAGTGGACAATGCATCCGCTAATTCCGCATTTTTTGTAAAAATGGTCACACTTCTTACTCCACTGGATGGATAACCCGTTCTAGGGTTAATAATATGTGAGTACCGGACTCCATTGAATTCTACATACTTTTCATAATTACCAGAGGTAACTACGGCACTGTTCTTTACAGGCATCCATGAGAATACCTTTGTACTATTTAAGGGATTTTTAATGGCAACATACCAGTCAGAACCATCATATTGGGTTCCCCAAGTATTAAGATCTCCAGAGGCGTTGATAATACCACCCATGACACCTTTTTTCATCAATAATGCTTTGGCTTTATCTGCAGCATAGCCTTTCCCTATGGCTCCAAAACCAATCTTCATTCCTGCATCCCTAAGAAAAACAGTGTTGTTTTCCTTGTCAAGTATGATTTTTTCATATCCTACACGAGCAACAGAGTTTTTAATTGCAGTTTCTGATGGCTTTTCGGTCATGCTACCGTCAAATTTCCAAATACGATCCATAGATGCATAACTGATATCAAAAGCACCCTCTGTAAGCTCCGAAAGCTTTTTGGCACGTTCAATAAGTTGGATTAATTCGGGATCTACTTTTACAGGTTGAATACCGGCGTTCTTGTTGATTTTCGAAGTTTGAGAATTTGGATCCCATGAGGAGATTATTTTTTCGATACGGCTAATTTCAGAGATTGCTAAATCGATAAAAGCGTCAGCTTCTTCTCTATCTTGGGCTACAACTGTGATTTCGAACCCACATCCCATGAGTTTGTCTGCCCGTTTAAAATTCTGTTGCGCAAATAGGGAAGGAGCGAGAAGGAGTAATAATATGGATAGTCTTTTCAAAATCTATTGTATAAATGAGTTAATATGTGAAATGTATGCTTCAGGTGATATTTTTTGATATCCGGTTTCTCCCAAGAGTTTGCCAGCATTATCCAAAACCACAACAAATGGAAAGATCCCATTGGGATTGTACTTTTCGGCTAGTGCATTGTTATGTTGTTGCTGAGTTTCTGTTAAGGCATTTTTCTTTCTTCTGGGAAAATCTGCTTGTAACATCACAAAATGATCTTTTGCGTAATTTTTGAAAGCTTCTGTACTCCAAATTTCTTTATCTAGTTTAATGCAGGGAGCGCACCAATCACTTCCTTGAAAAACCAAAACTATTGGCGCATCTTGTTCAGTAGCCTTTGTTTGGGCTATATCAATATTGGTTTCCCATTCTTGTGCTATTGTAGTTGATAGTGTACATAATAAAAAGATGGATAAGGTGAAGTTTCTAATCATGATATAATAATCTGTTTTATCTAAAACAACTGAAGACTTGAATCTCCTGAAAAACTTTCTAGACTTCATCATAATTTCTTACATTGATGAATATTCAAGGGCTTTGGAGAATGATAAAGTGTCAAAAAAGTGTAAAAGAAATGTCAAGCCTATTAAAATGTCATGAAATTGAATGTTCTTTGTAAGAATTATGAGTAGGAGAGTAATTTATTTTTTTGGGGTACTAATCATACTCGTTTTTGGGGCATGGTATTTTTTTCAATCTGATGGGGGCGAGAATGAATTTTCGGAACGTGTAAAAATTTCACTCCGTGCTGTAGGTGATGAATTATTGCGTTCAGATCAAGACACGACTTCTTTGGTTTTGCCTGTGATTGCTTTGGAAAAGTCCAAATACAAGCTGTCTTTTCAAAAACATCTTTCTTTGGATCCTAGTAGTTTGGTTATGCAGATGGAGACCATTTTTAAGAAGGCAAATCTCTCACAAAAATACAGGGTAGAAGTCATTCAATGTGCAGATGGAGAAGTGGCTTATAGTTACCAAATGAATACAGGCCATGAAAGCACCATTGTTCCTTGTGGAGGAAGATCGTTACCCGAAAACTGCTATGACATCCAAGTCCGGTTTACAGACAGACCAACTTCTTTTTTTAGTAGCCAAACCTTTATTTACGGACTTACTCTTTTGGCATTGCTCTTATTGGTGACACTGCTTTTTCAGAAGAAGCCTCTAAACAAAAAACAGGATCAAGATAACTATACATCCATTGGGAGTTTTCAGTTTTATCCAGAACAGCATAAGTTGATAAAGAAGGCAGTTGAAATTCAACTTTCTAAAAAAGAATGTGAACTACTGGCCATTTTTGTGGCACATCCCAATGAAATTATCAAGCGGGATGAACTAACTAAAAAAGTCTGGGAAGACAATGGGGTGATTGTTGGCAGAAGCTTAGATACCTATATTTCTAAGCTACGTAAGAAATTAAAGGATGACGATACCGTAAAACTCACAAATGTTCATGGGGTAGGGTATAAACTGGAGTTATTGAAATAATTTCAATACATCTGAAATTCTGATAATAGATTAGGTGTAGAAATTTCTTAATATTTCGAGAATTTCACATTAAAGCTACCAGCAGTAACATCCTGTATATCATCAGGATTACCAGAACTACGTATTTTAAAATAGAAAGTACCGGCTACATGATCATCCGTGAGTTCGGTAATGGTGATAGCTCCTGGATTATCTTGCATTCCATTCGTAACATACCCTCCACCTCCTCGAAAGTCTTTCTTATAAAATCCACGAATTCCTGCATTTGCAACTGGAAATGTTCCAGGGCTTATATTACCAGATGCATCATATATTTCAAGTGCGAGGTGAGAACCGTCAGCAGCAAAAGCCTCAATGCGAACAAGGGTTTTACCATCGGTAATGGCTTCTTCTTCCAATTTGGAATCAGGATGTCCGGGAGGAGCGCTAATCCAATCTATACCGTCCAATTTAAATTGAACGACACCTTTGTCCGTCGTGGAATTAGAGGTGTTTCTATTAGAAGGCCCACCGCAGGCCACAAATAAAAATAAAAGGAGTATGCTGAAGAGTCGGGAAAGGAGCTTCATGATTGAAAGTGTTTGATTTTTAGCTTTTTACAAGTTAAAGCTATTCCTTCTAAAATCAAAAAATTAGATATTGATTCTCACAAAGTGAATATAGACTTATGCTATGCAATGCTTATCCAACCAATTCATCTACAGCGGCCCTTGCAGATCGCGCAGCAATATGAACACTGCTCCAGTCTTCTCCGTTCGTATAGGCATCCCCTGCAAAATAGAGTTTGTTGCCCACAGATTCACCTAAAGTTCTCACTGTTTTCCAGTTTTCCTGATCGGTAATATATGCACCTTTAGCGTAAGGTTCTTCGTTCCAATTCTGTACAATATGATCTATATAATTTGTACTGGCAGCTCCATTAAAAACCGCATCCAGTTCACTGAGCATATAATCACGTTGTGCATCTCCAGAAAGTGCCTGATAGGGTTCTGCTTGTTGTCCTACGGAGAAGAGCCCTAAGATGTTCATATTGGTGCTTTGTGCATAGGCAGCATCGTAATAGATGCGTTGTCCCGCTGCAGTTTCACTATCATCAAATGAAAGGTAAGTAGGGTAGAAGTTGGCCGAGAACTTAAAAAATGCCTTGAAACCTCCCCATACATTGATATTCTGAATAGCAGTTTGTTTGGCCGCAGGTAATGCAGGGGTAAAGGCTATTGATCCGCTTTGCAAAATCTTTACAGGCACGGTAACAATAATCCTATCTGCCGAATATGTTTGGCCTTGGGTATCTGTAACTATCACTTTGTCACCTGAGTAGTCAATTGAGGTGACTGGGGTATTAAAAGTAATTCTAGACTGCACACTGGGGAGTATGTAGGTTTCGAAAAAGTCGAACCAACTAGAGCCAACAAATTTCCTATCAATAAAATCATTGCCAAAAACCGATCCCAAGGGAACAACAGTTAAGGAAGAGCCGTCAAAATAACCTGCGGTATCCTGCTGTAGGTTGTATGGAACTGTTTGTGTATTGATAGTAATTGAACTATCGTTTACAATGTCTGAAAGAACAGATGGACTGGTATGCAACCATTCCCCGCCCAGTGGAATGGGGAAATCTGCAAAATTGTTGTTTCGTTTTATTCGCCCTCCGTGACTAGATGAAGCTTCCAATATCTGAAAATTGATACCGCGTTGTGCTAAAAGGTGTCCTGCGGCCATTCCTGCCGCTCCTGCTCCTATGATCAGTACTGATTCGGAAGTATCGATGGGATCACTGTTGCTATTGTCATCTGTACTGCAGGCGGATATTACGGATTGAAAAGGGAGGGAAACTCCCAATAGACCGCACACTTTTACAAACTCGTTTCTTGTCATGATGTATGGGTTAAGTAGTTAACTTAGAACGAACATAGTATTACTAAATCCTTCACGCAACTAAAATCAATTAACGGAAGAAAAATATCTTTAGAAGGAGGCTATTTGCCCATAAGTGGTTTTCTTTTATTCACAGAAGCATTAATAGGGTATATATTCCCGCTTATGGGCGTATCATACCCTTTTAAATGAATTTATAGGTCGCATTCGATACTAATTCGTAATCTTGTTTTAGTTTTTTACCGAAAAAGGAGATGAAAAGAACCAATTTCATACGGTACAGTATCTTAGGACAAGTGTTCCTTTGGCTCACCCTATTGGCTATGGGGCTTTCTTTTGAATTGGCGATTATTGATTTTTGGCCAGCCTTTGTATTGAGCCTTAATTTTGTGTTATTGGTAATGGTCATTGTATATGTACACTATTATGAATTATTACCACTTTTATTTCAGAAAAAATACTTGTCTTACACCGTTCTTACTCTTTTAACATTAGCTACGGGGATTTCAGTCTATTTAATAATAGATTGGCTATTGCCCTTCGATTACCCTATACCCGAATCAATTTGGAGTTCCTACGCCTATAATTTCTTTTCGCTGGTTCTTTTTATTGCTTTGTCCAGTATGTACTACTACATCCAAAGATGGTATTTACATAGGGAAAAACAAGAAGTGCTTCATACCGAAAAGCTAAGAACCGAACTCAATTTTCTTCGTTCTCAGATCGATCCCCATTTTTTGTTCAATACCCTTAACAATATATACTCTTATGCACAAACCGGAAATGAAAAGACGGCTCCCATGCTGGAGAAGTTATCTGGAATTCTTCGTTTTATGGTGTACGATTGCAATGGTGATACCGTACAATTAAACAAAGAACTTGAGGCCATTGAAAATCTTTTGGAGATTCATCGTATGAAAAATTCTGCACAGGAAAACATCACCTTCAATTATAGAGGAAATAAGGGATATCATCTGGTGGCTCCACTTATTCTTATTAATTTGGTAGAGAATGCTTGCAAGCATTCCAATGCGGTAAGCAACTTGCAGGGTTTTATTCATGTGGCTCTAACTGTAACCGAAACTGATGAATTGGTTTTTTCAATTTCCAATTCGGTAAAACAGAAAACCGAGAGTACGACACTTAAATACGGTGGCCTAGGCTTAAATAACATAATGAAACGATTGATCCTTTTGTATGGGGATTCTTTTACAATTGATGAGATCAATGACGGAAAAGTATATAACTTAGAGTTGACCATTCCAGTGGAACGGAAAAAATAAATGATCCATGAAACAGTTCAAAGTGCTTATTCTCGATGATGAAGAACCAGCTCGATTGCTCCTTAGTGAATACTGTAAAAAAATAGATGGTATCGAAGTAGTAGCGTTAGTAGGAAATGCATTAGAGGCTAAAGTCGTCATAGAAAGTCAGCCAGTAGACATCCTACTTTCAGACATACAAATGGACGATCTCACGGGTATTGATCTAGTGAAAATGCTTAAACAAAAGCCCGTTACCATTTTTACAACTGCTTATTCAGAATATGCCTTGGAAAGCTACGATCTAGATGTAGTAGATTATTTGGTGAAGCCCATTTCCTTTCAGCGGTTTTATCAAGCTCTGGAAAAGGCTAAGGAGCTCATGTATTTTACTAAAAATGGATCAACAGGAGCCGAAAATGGGGCTCAAACCGAATACATATTTGTAAGAACCAACCGAAAAATGGTTAAGCTTAACTTCCGTGATATTTTATACACGGAAAGTTATGGGGAATATGTGAAAATTCATACCAAGGATGATATGGTTTTGGCATTGCAAACCACGAATTTTATGGAAACCGCATTACCAAAAAAAGACTTTGTACGGATACACCGTTCATACGTTGTAAATCTTGAGCATATTAGGGAAATCGAAGGCAATCTTGTAACTATAGATACCCATAAATTAACCATCAGTAAGCGCATGAAGGATGCCTTTATGATGAAAATAAAGGAAAAAGGAATTCTTTAGTAAAAATTGGAACCCAACGCCTATATCACGCAGCCGCAGTAGCTGCTAAGCAATTATGCAATTCGGAGTTATTTGCACCTGGATGGACCACAAGACATTTCCCTAGTAACTAAGCCTTCTAAAGAAGCTCAAGTTTTATGTGTTTTTTATGATGTAGGTCAGCAAAAGAGCCGTAATTTTGCAATCTTAATTATTGCTGTGTTTAAAGAGATACTATTTACCTTTTTGTGGAGTATTTCCCCTTTTGGGGAAGCAAAAGTGGGTATTCCTTATGGTATGCTCAATGATCTTAATCCGTATTTCGTATTTGTAATTGCATTGGCGGCGAATATATTGGTATTCCCTATGATGATGATCTTTTTGGACAAAATAAATACTCCGTTATTGAAATGGAATTGGTATAAAAAGAGTGCCATTTGGATAGCGAAAAGAGCAAAAAAAGGGTCTCAGGGTAATTTCAAAAAATACGGCTATTTTGGCTTGGCACTTTTCGTCATGATTCCTTTGCCGGGTACGGGTGTGTATGTAGGCTCCATTGCGACTTACCTTTTTAAGATGGAACGTAAAAAAGCATTTACGGCCAATGTCGTTGGAATTACTATTTCCTCCATTATCGTTTGGAGCGTTACCTTCTTTGGCCAGGGGGCATTTTAGTAAGATGCTATTGCTTAACTTGAATCTGAATCATTTTCACTTAGTTGTCTTTCAGCAACACACCTTCATACATATTTAACTGTTAATTCAGTTCAAATTTTATTCAGAACCTCATTGTAGTATCAATGTTTTTCGGCATATCCCAATAGTAAAAAAGTGGGATCGATTTATTACTTAAATAAATGTATATCAGTAATTTATTTACATTTTATACGTTTAATGAGTTTAACCAATTTAATTCAAGAAATATCCCCTAACCCCTAAAACCTAACTTATGAAATCCCCAATTTCTCTGTATCGTATTCCGATACCTTTATTTCTTTTTGTATCCTTATTACTATTGAATTCCTGTTCCAACGATGATTCAGGACCAGAACATAGTCCACTGATAGATTTGGGCATAGATGAAGGTGAAGTTGCTGAACGTTTAGGAACATCGCTTGTTGGTGAATCACCCGATGGACCAGATAACCCAGAAGACTTGTGTAATGATGGCTTAATGCAACTCATGACGGACGATCCCTACTGCGGCTATGTAGATGTAGGAGAGTATGCAACTAACCAAATTAACGAGTACCGTGCAAGACATGGTTTGCCACCCTATGTACGTGCTGTAGAATATGAGTTATGTGCTGCACGCGAAGCACGGCTGGCCGTAGAAAATGAAACTTTTCATTGGAGTGATGGTTGTGGGTGGAGGTCCCAAGGTGCTGCTGGAGGAGGCAGAGGAGGTGATGATTCTGAGGGTACTGTTGAAAGGTCAGTTTGGTGGGTACCTAAACTTTTTTATGAAGAAGGTCCTGAAGGAGGTCATTATCAAGCTATGATGGAAGAAAGAAGTAGAGGAGTGGCAGTAGGTTATTATGCTATTGATAGGGATACGCATGTAATTGTGGTAAATTATTATAACGAGTTGTAAGACCGAGTAATGACCTTATTTCCCAATACAAAAGTTGGCAAAAATATTGCCTAGTAGTTCGTCGTTTGAGATCTCACCGGTAATTTCACCGAAGTAATACAATGCCTGTCGTATGTCTATGGCCAGCAGATCGCCACTGAGTCCAGAATCTATCCCCTCCTGTACTTTCAGGATTTCTTCCAAGGCCTTTAATAACGCATCGTAGTGACGCGTATTGGTCACAATGGTTTCGTTATTACGAAGTGCTCCTGTATTTACAAAATTGAGCAGGGTGTTCTTTAGTTCTTCAACACCTTGGCCTGTTTTGGCGGAAAGCAAACTTAAATTGGAGATTTGTGTAGTAAGATTTGAGATTTCAGGTTCTGAAACCTGATCTACTTTGTTGGCAATAATCACCAATGGCTTTTGGGGATACTTGTTCTTTACTTGTTCTATTTCGGTACTGTGGTCTTTCTGTTCAGTAGCATCAAAAAGATAGATTACAACCTGTGCCTGCTCCATCTTTTCAAAGGTTTTCTTAATCCCCAAACCTTCAATGGTATCAGTCGTTTCTCGAATTCCAGCTGTGTCTATAAATCGGAAACCAATCCCGCCTATGACAATTTCATCTTCAATTGTATCACGGGTTGTTCCTGCAATGTCACTAACAATGGCTCGTTCTTCATTCAGCAATGCATTGAGGAGTGTAGACTTACCTACATTAGGCTCTCCAACAATGGCTACGGGAATACCATTCTTTAGTACATTTCCAGTAGCGAAAGAATCAATTAAACTCTTTAAAACACGTGTGATTCGGGTAATGAGCTTTTGGAATTCGTCCCTATTGGCAAATTCTACGTCTTCTTCAGCAAAATCCAATTCCAATTCTATCAAGGAAGCGAAATTCAATAACTCTTCTCTTAATTTTTTAATTTCGGAAGAAAACCCACCACGCATTTGCTGTATAGCTAATTGATGGGAAGCTTGACTATCACTTGCAATAAGATCTGCTACAGCTTCTGCCTGACTCAAATCCATTTTACCATTGAGGAAGGCACGAAGTGTAAATTCACCGGCCTGTGCCATACGGGCTCCACGTCTTAGGCAAAGTTGTATGATTTCTTGTTGTATGTAATTACTACCATGACACGAAAACTCTACCACGTCTTCTCCCGTATAGCTATTCGGGTTTTTAAAGATTGTAGCTAAGACTTCGTCAATTACCCTATCCTCGTCCTTTACATGACCTAAATGGACGGTGTGTGTCTTTTGTTCTTTCAGTACCTTTCCAGAGACAGAAGTAAAGATTTCGGAAGCAATGGTTATGGCATTATTCCCAGAAAGGCGAATAATGGCAATGGCTCCTGCTCCTGCAGGAGTTGCTAAGGCTACTATGGTTTCATCATGCATCATTGGGCGCAAAAATACAAATTCCTAAGCGGTTTATAAGATACGCTTTAACACCCTTAATTGTAACATTTTGAAATAGAGTGATACCTATACATTGAGTTATATAAACAATCAATCAAAAAAAATGGAAATTATACCCGCAACATCAAAACGTGAAGACAACTCATTACTTGTGGTAACGCATTTGTCTCAATTTCTTACGTACATCACTGGATTTGGAGGTCTTGTTGTTCCACTTATTTTATGGCTTACCCAAAAGGATAAAGTAAATGGCATGGACGAACATGGTAAATCCATTGTAAACTTTCAGCTTACCTTATTACTGATCGCTATTTTAAGTATTCCTGCTATATTATTATTGGGCCTTGGAATCTTAAGCCTTATTTACGTAGGGATCATTGGTTTTATATTGCCTATTATAAATGCTATTAAGGCAAGTCAAGGAGAATCTCCAAGTTATTTTTCAACCATTCGTTTCATTAAATAAAAGCATATTATGACCTGGTATATTATTGCAATTTCAGTTGTTGTAGCCATTGTTTGCTGCCCTTTTCTACTTAAAAGTCTAAAAAAGTAGTGTAACCTTTTCCTTTGTATATGGTTTTCAAAAATTGGATGAACATCGTATAATTTAGTACCTTCAAGGTCTAAATTTACGATCCCCATGAAGATCATAGACCTATCCAAACCCATTCGTTATAACAAGCAAGACCCTTGGTTTATGAGGGTTAAAATAAAGCATAAGCCTCACAGAAAGGCAAATTTGCTTATTCGTTTGTTTTTGAAACTTCCCAAAAAACTATTTCCCAAGGGATTTGTAGGATGGGCAGATGATACCATTCAGAAAATGGGTGTGCATTCCACTACTCATATCGATGCTCCTTGGCATTATTCGCCAACGTGTAATGGAAAACCTTCCAAAACTATTGATGAGATGCCTTTAGAATTTGGATTTGGGGAAGGAATTGTGATTGATATGACACATAAGCCTGATTTCGTGGCCATAACAATTTCTGATATTGAAGCTTTTCTAAAAAAAGAAACCCTCACGCTATCACCAGGAATGATTGTTCTCATTAAAACTGGAAGGGATAAATTAAATGGCACGAAAGATTTTCCAAAAGTGGGAACGGGAATGAGCGCTGAGGCAACCGAATGGCTTATTGATCAAGGAATAAAGGTTATGGGTATTGATTCATGGGGTTGGGATTTACCGCTACAGCATTTAGCTCAAGAGGCCAAACGGAGTGGTAATTCTGAACTTTTTTGGGAAGCGCATTTGGTAGGGCAGCGCAAGGAGTACTATCATATGGAGCAATTGGTGAATTTAGACGCATTGCCATACAGCGGATTTAAAGTTGCTGTGTTTCCATTAAAAATTGTTGGAGCATCTGCAGCACCGGCACGTGTTGTGGCTATGATTGAGTCGTAAAAAACCTTAAAAAAAATTGAGATCCCTATCTATTTGAATACGGTCTATTACTGACTGTATTTTTTGATGCATTTTATTGAAAAACAGCGATCTATCCTTTTCACCTGATTTTATAAGCAGCTTGGAATTTTTCATTTGTTTTTCAAAGAATCGGTTCATTTCCTCACAGGTAGGAGGATGGGATATCCTGAAATAGGATAGTACCGTAAAAGGAGTGAAAAATAACTTATGATACTGTGTTTTTACCATCACTGTATTACTCATGGTTAGTAAATCACTTTTGTATAAGGCATAACTTGCATTGTTCTTGGAATTGATGATCACTTGTTTAATGGCTTGTTCTTCTACATGGTCTACTACCTTTTTTAAATCTTCGCAAACAGCAAGCGCCATTTCTTTGGATAAATGGTTGGATTCAAAGTAATAAAGAATTTGTTGTAAAGTGCCATTTACGGTATTATCATTCCAGAATTCTACAACATTGATATAATTATACATTTCAGAAAGTTCTAGCGCACTCGCCAAAAGTGATGAAGGGATGGTATTTAGAAAATGACTGAATGACATTTTCTCCATCGTCCCGTCTTCATTCAAAAACTTGAGCCATACATAAAATTTATATTTGGTGAGCAAAGAGTCTGTAAGAGTGTAAAATATGGGGATGTCTTTGGCAGAATAGGTAATAGAAGCCGTTTTTTGTTTGGTAAGAGCTTCAATACTTTGATAAGAAGTTCTAAAATAAGTCTCTAAGTCACTTGCTGTACGGATTGGATTGGATTTTTCTGCAATGATGGAGTTTTGATTTCCTACTTCGAATAATTTATTCAATGAAATTTTATAATGCCTTGCCAAGGTAATAGCCTCTTCAAGTGACAGGCTTGTACGATTGTTAACTCTTCTGTAAGCAGCGTCATAGCTAATATTTAAGACTGCTGACACTTCGTCTATAATAGAATAGTTTTCGGGTAATACTGACTGTATATGACGAATAAACTGATCTTGCATTTTTTACAATTAAATTTTTCAAACACAATATAATGGTAAAATTTACAAAATAAAATAATCAAATTCATTAAAATGCGCCTATTGCCATTAAAACTTACAATTAGATTTGAGTTCAACTTTAAACCATTTTAACATGAAAAAATTCATTTTTTTAAGTGTTGTTCTTGTTTCTACTATTTGTTTTAGTCAAGAAGATTCTAAACAAAGTAACTTTAAATATCACGCTATCACTTTAGGAATCCCATTCCTTTCTGGATACTCAAGCTCTAACACTGGTGGATTGGATTTCAATGGTAGCTTAGCCTATTCATATAATAAGCACCTTTTTTCAGTAGAATTGAGCTTTGCAACAGAATTTGCTATACTTGGAGGGTTTGATGAACGTGTTAATCAGTATAACATCTTATATGGAAGAGAATTTAAAGCATCCCGAACTGTTTTTTTTGAACTTCATGGTGGCGCCGGACTTTTTTCATATCGTTCACAGGATGTAGATCCCAATCAATTTGGATCAGAGCGTATACATACTGTTGGATTCCCCTTGAAAATGAAATTTAGAGTTCATACTGGGCCAAGATTTTCTATTGGACTCCAAGGAGGGGTAAATATAAACCCTGAGCAAATAATACGTCAATTGGGTTTGTTTATACAGTGGAATACCAAGAAATGGTAAATACATAGTATGGAAAGATCAATTCATTCAACTTTGTAAATTCCAACCGGGGTCTAGTACTCTATTCAACCCCTGTATTCATTGAGTTTAATGCATATTATTGGATGTTTGTAATATATTAATCAAAAAACAATTTTGACATGAATTACAAAACAAAATCATTTGCTTCTATATGGATGTCTTTTCTATTTCTTTGTTGCATATCTGTTATGAACGCTCAAAGTAGTGCTACTAGTGACCAAGGTGTACTCTCTTTTGATCAAGAAGTTATCGACTACGGAACGGTTGCTTACAAGTCTGATGGTACGAGAACATTTACGTTTAAAAACACTGGAAAGTCACCTGTAGTAATTGCTGATATTAAAACAAGCTGTGGGTGTACCATTGCTACGAAACCGACAAAAGCTATTATGCCTGGAGAGTCATCAGAAATTACAGTTAAGTATGCTACCAATAAGGTTGGACCTTTTTCAAAATCAATTACGGTAATTTCCAATGCCAAAGAGGGCAGGAAAGTGCTTAAGATTAAAGGGAAAGTTCTGGAATCTGAAAGCTAAGCACACCCACAGAACCCATATGAAAAAAACCGCTGTAGCAAATACAGCGGTTTTTATATTCTAAAATTAAGATCTATTAGTTGTTCAACATCACTGGCATTACCAACATGGTCACTTTTTCACCTTCATCCAATCCATCTACAGGAGTAAGGATACCTGCTCGGTTGGGTAGAGACATTTCTAAAGAAACATCATCACTGGTTAAATTACTTAGCATTTCTGTTAAGAAACGAGAGTTGAAACCTATTTGCATATCATCTCCTTGGTAATCACAGGTAAGACGTTCGTCTGCCTTATTACTGTAATCTATATCTTCTGCAGAAACATTCAGTTCAGCTCCAGCAATTTTTAGACGAATTTGGTGCGTGGTTTTATTACTGAAAATACTTACCCTACGAACACTGTTCAAAAACTGTCCGCGTTCTATGGTAAGTTTGTTTGGATTTTCTTTTGGAATCACTGCTTCATAGTTTGGATATTTCCCATCTATCAAGCGGCAGATCATTTCTGTATGATCAAAAATGAACTTTGCATTACTTTCGTTGTATTCTATAGTTACATTTTCTTCACTACCTGCCAATATACCCTTCAATAGATTCAAAGGTTTTTTGGGCATAATGAATTCTGCTGTTTCCGAAGCTTTTACATCACTACGGGTATACTTTACCAACTTGTGAGCATCTGTAGCTACAAAAGTTAGATCGTCTGTAGAGAACTGAAAAAACACACCACTCATTACGGGACGAAGGTCATCGTTACCAGATGCAAAAATGGTTTTACTGATTGCAGTAGCCAAGACATCTCCTTGAATATTAGTAGCGCTAGGATCATTTAAACTAACGGGACTCGGGAAATCTTCTCCATTGGCATAAGCCAGGGCATATTTACCGTGGTTAGAACTGATCTCTACAGTATTATTGTCTGCTATGGTGAACGTAAGCGGCTGCTCTGGGAAGGTTTTTAGGGTATCTAAAAGCAAACGTGCAGGAATACAAACATTTCCATTTTCAGTACTTTCTACCTCCAATTTGGAAGAAATGGTAGTTTCTAGATCTGAAGCAGAAACAGTCAATTCGTTTCCGTTGAGATGAAACAAAAAATTATCTAAAATCGGGAGTGTATTATTATTGTTAATGATGCCCCCAAGCACCTGTAACTGCTTTAAAAGATACGAACTCGATACAATGAATTTCATTTATAAAAATTTCAGAAGAATATTGTTTTTCCTTTGCCCAAAACAGGGCTTAGCTTACTTACAAAGATATTTCAAAAGGCTTGTTTGTTAAAACAAACTTATTAACAACTAACGTCCATATTTCCTACGGCGATACCATTGAAAGAAAATTCCGAAAATTACCAATAAACCTAGTGGTAACAGTAGGTTAACTACCTGCCATTGCGTTCTTTTTTGAGCGGTCTTTTGAGGATCCAAGAATGGAATGGCTATTTGCTTGGTCCGAATGTTTATAAGTCCGCTATCGTCCAGAAGGTAATTTACCGTATTCAGCAAGAATTCCTTGTTTCCATAAAAAGAATTGGTCCATTTATCAAATCCCAATTCTAGAGGCCTTCCACGGTCCAATTGATTTTTAATAATATCTCCATCACTTACCACCACCATTTTAGCAGGGGCACCAAGATCTTTATTGTCATTTATGGAAAAAGGCTTGATTCTATTGGAATAAACCGATGGAAATTTACCCTCCAATAAAACGGCCAAGGGAATTTCACTAAGGTTAAACTCTCCCGGATTTGGGCCTTCGTTAACAATCTTGAGATTTTTCGGGATCTCTTTGTCAATATTAATTTCAGCAGGAAGTCCTACTATTTTAGAAATAGGGGAGGTGCTTAGTAGCACAGTCTTCTTAACAGCATTAGGCAAAGTATCCATACTGCTGGCATACTCAAACTTTACGGCTTCAATATTCGTGGCAATGGGATGATTGTTGGCGCTGGCAGAAAGTGGGTTGAAGAGCCATGGATAGGGCTGGTATTGAGAATCCCTTTCGTTTCCTGTTGCAAGAGCAATAGGAGCAGCGTAAATATCCTTTACCAAATTAGGGTTGACACGAACTCCGTATTTAAAAAAGAAATCATTCAATCCCAAATCCTGATGAAATACAAAGGTATTTCCACTTATGGTATCCAGTCGCTGAACTGTAGGGTCTACCAACCAGAGGGATGATCCTCCGTTCATGGTATATTGGTCCAACACATATTTTTCTTCTTCGGAAAATGGTTCTTCTGGCTGTGCTACAATAATGAGATCATATTCCTTAATGCTCTGCAAGGTTCGTTGAGGGCTTATGGCTACCGAATCCATTGTAAATTGCCCTATATAGTAATAATCCCGAAGCGTAGTAATAAAATCTGCCAGGTATCGATCCGGTAATTCCCGATTTCCTTTAAGAACAGCAACCTTACGCCTTTTGGGTTTTGTCAACTTACTGAAACCATCGGCAAAGGCATATTCCAAATTCTGAATGGAATTATTGATACGTTCTTCTGGAGTGGCTCCCAATTGATTTTTCAACAATGGGATGGCTACGGTTTTTTCGTTGAAGTAAGCCAGCGCCCATGGGTATATTACCTCGTTGGAGGTTTTTCCATTTTCTTTAATTTGAACATTGGCTCCCTTGATTCCAAATTGAATCATAACCTTTTGTAGGGCATTCTGATCAACTTCTTCATCCAAAGGATTTACAAACTGATATTGTATGTTTGGATTGTGGGCAGAAAACTCTTCCAGTAATTGCTGTGTTTCAACTTTAAGTCGTTTGAATTCAGCGGGAAGCTTTCCGTCCAAAAATAGGTCAATAGTAATGGGAGAATCAACATTTTCTAAAGTGTTTTTTGCAGCTTCAGAGAGGGTATATCGTTGATCTTGGGTAAGATCAAAACGTTTGTATATCTTACTGGAAACCCAATTGAGGAGGAGAATTCCTAAGAGGCAAACAAGGAGTATGGTTACTTTCTTTTTATTCATGCCTCATTTTTTAATTTTAGGTAAGTGCCCGTTAAGAACAAAATGGACACGCTCACAAAATAGATTACATCCCGTGTATCAATTACACCCCTAGCCATACTTTTAAAATGGGATGCCATTCCAAAATTTGCAAGGCTTGATCCGTCTGCAATTCCTTCAAATCCAAAATAGAGCAGGAAAGAAATAAATATGGCAATAATGAATGATACAATCTGATTTTTGGAAAGAGCAGAAGAAAAAATACCGATGGCTGTATATGCCAATGCTAAGAATAAGAGCCCTGCATATGACCCCAGAGTACTTCCTACATCCCAGTTACCTATAGGGTTACCCAACTTTGAAATGGTGATGATATAACTAAGCGTAGGAATAATAGCTATGATAATAAGAAGCAATGCTCCAAAGTATTTTCCAAGGATGATGTTTCGGAGCCCTAAGGGTTTGGTCAATAACAACTCTAAAGTACCCAATTTGGTTTCTTCGCTAAAGGAGCGCATGGTTACCGCAGGGATTAAGAAAAGAAGCACCCAAGGGGCCAATTCAAAAAATGATGATAGGTCTGCAAAACCAGCATCGAACACATTGTAATTGCCATTAAATACCCAAAGGAATAACCCATTGAATATGAGAAATAAGGCAATGACCAAATAGCCTATAGGACTAGAAAAAAAACTGCGTATTTCTTTTTTTATTAGGGCTATCATTGATTATGTGAGTCTGTGTATAGAATCTACACTCCAAGCTTGGGCTTTAGAACGAAATAGCGGCTTGGTTGTTGCCCAAACCGATTTAAAAAGATCACTGTTTCTATAGTTTTCAAGGTCGTCTTCATGTTCCCAATGGCTATAGGTAAAGAAAATAGTAGGATCGTTTTTGTCTTTTAATAATTCTAAATGCATACAACCCGAAAATTGACGTATACTAGTTTTGACGGTTTCAAAATTATGTAAAAAAGTGGATACATTATTTACTTCAAATTCCATTTTCACAATTCTTGTAAACACTTGACTTTGGTTTTAATTAATAAAATTGACGGTAATCGTATCCCAATACTCCAAACCAAACAAAGTTGAAGCACTCCCAACCGTTTTTGGATTACTTTTATAAATGGCAAGCTCTAGATAATCTGAAGAATTCCAGATGGCTAATTTCTTACCATCCTCCTCTCTACGGTCTGATGGTAGATCAAAATTTATAGAATCGCTATAATAGGAATAAACCTTTGAAAAAGTAGCGGTACGAGCTGTGATTTTAAAATCACGACCTTTTCCCACTTTGTCAAATAGGGTCTTGGTTATATTACATACCACATTTCCGTAGTTGTCTATATAAATAACATTGCCCATGAGCTGATTTCCTTCAGCATTTACAACTGGTTTCAAACCAGTTAGTTGCTTTATTTCTTGTATAGTTTTTCCAATAACTTCAAGGGTTCCACCTCTTGCCAAATGGCAAGCTACCTTTACAAATACATCCAACACCGGGAAATTACTTTCTACACGATCATGAATGTTGATCTCCACGATCTTTTCTGGATTTATTTCAGAAGTAAGCATAGAAATGATCCCATTGTTGGCACAGATAAAATAATGACCGTCCAGCAAAAGGGCAATATGTTTGTTTTCAGGGTTCAGTTCACTGTCAATTCCAATAATGTGAATGGTACCCTTTGGAAAGCTTTTATAAGCGTTCTGAACTATATATGCAGCCTCTGTATTGTGAAAGGGAGAAATGGAGTGGGAGATATCAACAATACGAATGTCTTCCAGCTCACTATAGATAGCTCCTTTTACAGCACCGACATAGTGATCTTTCTCTCCGAAATCGGTTGTAAGGGTTAGAATGGGCATTCGCTACTAATTGTTGATATTTTGTTAAAACAACTACCGCAAAAATAGGGTACTTTTGCAAAGAGAAAAAGTATATTTACCCTAGTTATCCATAAAACAATAAACAACCGCTTTTGAACGAACTTATAATTGAACTCACCGAGATCAGCCCTAAAGAATTTTTTGGGCTTCAGAATACCAATATAGATCTTCTAAAAAAATATTTTCCCAAGCTTAAAATTGTAGCCCGAGGCAGTAAAATAAAAGCTTATGGAGATGAGGAAATACTTGAAGAATTTGACACCCGAATGACGATGCTGTTAGAGCATTACATGAAATACAACAAATTGGATGAAAATTCGATTGAGCGGGTATTAATGAGTGAAAGCAGTGCTGATTACGAAACTTCAGCCAGTAGTGGAGAAGTTTTGGTTCATGGTGTTAGTGGAAAACTCATTAAGGCACAAACAGCCAATCAACGAAAGCTTGTAGACCTAACTCAAAAAAATGATATGGTTTTTGCCATTGGTCCTGCCGGAACCGGAAAGACCTATACGGGAGTAGCCTTGGCTGTAAAAGCTTTAAAGGAGAAACAAGTTCGTCGTATCATTCTTACCAGACCTGCAGTAGAAGCGGGTGAAAACCTTGGGTTTTTACCTGGGGATTTGAAAGAAAAACTCGATCCGTACATGCAACCTTTATACGACGCACTTCGCGACATGATTCCACATGAAAAATTAGAATCATATATTGAGAAAGGGGTTATCCAGATAGCACCTATGGCCTTTATGCGCGGAAGAACATTGGACAATGCATTTGTTATTTTGGATGAAGCCCAGAATACAACCCATGCTCAAATGAAAATGTTCCTAACCCGTATGGGGAAAAACGCCAAATTCATGATTACAGGTGATCCAGGTCAGATTGATTTACCAAGACGGGTCATATCTGGATTGAAAGAAGCCTTACTGATTTTAAAAGATGTAGATGGTGTTGGAATTATCTATTTAGATGATAAAGATGTGATTAGACACCGATTAGTAAAGAAAGTGATTGCAGCCTACAAGGCAATTGAAAATAGAAATTAATGAGCCATACCATTACCGATACCCAATTTAATTTTCCAGGACAGAAATCCATCTACAAAGGAAAAGTAAGGGAAGTTTATACGCTGGAAAATGATTTGCTCCTAATGGTTGCCACTGATAGATTGAGTGCTTTTGATGTGGTTATGCCTAAAGGAATTCCTTACAAAGGACAGATACTAAATCAGATAGCAACTAAAATGATGAAGGAAACCGAAGATTTGGTTCCCAATTGGTTGGTTGCCACTCCAGATCCTAATGTAGCAATGGGTCAGGCTTGCGAACCATTCAAGGTAGAAATGGTAATTAGAGGCTATATGAGTGGTCATGCTGCTAGAGAATATAAAGCAGGAAAAAGGATCCTCTGTGGAGTTCCTATGCCAGATGGTATGAAAGAAAATGATGCTTTCCCAGAACCCATTATTACTCCAGCCACCAAAGCCGAAAAAGGAGATCATGACGAAGATATCTCTAGAGAAGATATTTTGAAACGGGGAATTGTTTCAGAAACCGATTATTTGGTATTAGAGGATTATACCCGAAAATTGTTTCAGAGAGGAACTGAAATTGCTGCAGAACGGGGCTTGATTTTGGTAGATACTAAATATGAATTTGGAAAAAATAAAGCTGGGGAAATCCTGCTTATCGATGAAATTCATACCCCAGACTCTTCAAGGTATTTTTATGCAGATGGATATGAAGAACGTCAAGAAAGAGGAGAAACTCAAAAACAATTGTCCAAAGAATTTGTTAGGCAATGGCTTATTGCCAACGGATTTCAAGGACTGGAGGGACAAGAAGTTCCTTTTATGAGCGACGAATACATTGAAAGCGTTTCTGATCGATACATTGAACTCTATGAAAATATAACGGGGGAAAGCTTTGTGAAAGCTGATGTTTCCAATATTGAAAAGCGAATTGAAAACAATGTCCTTAATTACCTTTCTTCGTAGACTATTTTAGACCAAAATTATAGACATATCCCAAACTCACATCCGTAAAGTCTGCTTGCCCACCATTACTATTGATGTGAAAGGCAAGGTATAAATTGCTATTTCGGTATTCTTTAGTATTCCAAACATAATACTTAAGCCCCATTCTAGTGGCTAGTAAATGCTTCATTCGGAATTTAGAATTAAATTCACCCAAGACCCAGTTTTCAGGAACTTCCCTAGGGGTATTGTCCCAACCTTCATTCAATCGCCAATCAATTTTATAAGCGGGTTTGTGAATATTAAACCCAATCTGTACTTCTAAGCCAACATGATTCATTAAAACTTCAGCAGAACCATACACACCTAAAGCAGAAGCATTCCAAAAGGGACTTTCCTTAAAAGAGGAAAACTCACGTCCGTCTTGAACCAAGGACTCATTTCCATCTATATAATCGAAATAATGTTCATAGTAGCGATAGAAAAAACCAACCCCTAATTTATACGTATTGTTAATGACCTTTCCATACTCACCAGCAAACGTATATACGGGCTTTTTATCATTAAAGGGATCTGGCCTACTTAAAACACTAATTCCATAGCCACCCCGTAATGATGCATAGGAGTAAATACTTCTTTCCAAAGCAGAAAAAGAAGGTGGCTCCTGTAATGCCTTGTTAGATTTTATAGCAGCTGATACGCTTACCAAAAAGGAATTGAGGCCTTGATTGGGTAAACGGGAATGACCATTAGAATGATGGAAATACCCAACACCTAAGCGCCAATCGGTTCGGCCTAAAGTATAGAGTTTCCAATGCAAAAATGCTCTAAATGACCAAACTAAGTCTGTTGTGATGCCTTGATTGTTTGGATTGGTTATAGGGTCGTATTTTTTATTGAAATAGGAACCACCCATGCCTACCTGAACACTTAAAAATTTCTTTCTAAACGCATTGAATTCAATAAAAGGCATGATGGTAATAGCACTTCCCAAACTGTCTTTGTTTCCAAAATCTGTATAGCCCAAAGAAAGCCCGGTTTTGGGTCCTTTCAATCGTCGGGCCCATTCTTGAGAGTTATATTTATGATCCCAAGTCAAATTAAAGATCAATGAGCCTTGTCCCTCAGTTTCAGGAAAATTTTCATTGGCTTCGGCAGTAATACCACCCAATATTTCGGGAGTATAAATTAAGGGGCTTTGTGTCTCCTGAGCATAGGTCAGGGATATAAAAACAAGCAGGAAGGTAGTTAGTAGTTGTTTCATTTCGAATACAAATAAAGTCAATAGAATCGAATTTCAAAATTTAAATTACTTTAGGACTCCAATTGAAACACGTATACCTTTGAAAGAATCCCTTGAAAATTTCATTTCAGAACTGTCCTCCATTGCCTGGGGGCTCCCTTTATTGATTATCTTAATTGGCGGAGGTCTGTATTTGCTTTTCCGAATTCGTTTTTTACCCTTTCGGTACCTGGGACATGCTATAGCAGTGTTACGAGGTAAATATGACAATGAGTTGGATGAAGGGGAGATTAGTCATTTTCAAGCGTTAACAACGGCACTCTCTGCCACTGTTGGTATGGGAAATATTGCAGGAGTGGCTGTGGCAATTACCATTGGCGGACCAGGAGCTGTTTTTTGGATGTGGGTGAGTGCAGTTATTGGTATGTCCACTAAGTTTTTTACGGCGACTTTGGCTATTCTTTTCCGAGGGAAAGATAGCGAGGGAACCATACAGGGAGGGCCTATGTATTTTATTGAAGAAGGCCTAGGGAAGAAGTGGAAGTTTTTAGCAATATTTTTTAGTATTTCGGGCCTCATAGGTGCGTTGCCGGTTTTTAATGTCAATCAATTAACCCAAGCACTTAATGATATCGTATTAAAACCAGTGGGCATGTTTGATGGGTTTAAGACCAATCTAATTATTGGTTTGGTCTTGGCAGCAATTACAGCTATTGTTATTTTGGGGGGATTGTCTAGGATAAGTAAAACCGCTGAAAAATTGGTGCCTTCTATGGTGGGACTATATTTTGTCATGGTATTGATCATATTGGGGATTTATATAGATGAAGTCCCTCATTATTTAAGCCTTATTGTTACAGATGCATTTGCTGCTTCTTTTTTTGAAGGAGACGCCTTTTTGGGTGGTGTAGTAGGAGGGCTTATTCTTTTAGGAATTAAACGGGGTGCTTTTTCCAATGAAGCAGGAATTGGTACAGCGCCCATGGCACATGGTGCTGCCAAAACCAATGAACCCATTCGTGAAGGTTTGGTTGCTATGTTGGGACCGGCCATAGATACGTTGATTGTTTGTACACTAACAGCCTTGGCCATATTAGTGACAGGAGTTTGGCAATCAAGTATGGATAATGGTGTTTCTTTAACGGCTTCTGCTTTTGAAAGTGCCATCCCATCTTTTGGTAAATACGGACTTATGATATGTATAGCCGTATTTAGTATTTCATCATTGTTTTCATATTCCTATTACGGAACCAAATGTATGTCCTACATATTTGGTGCAAAAAATAAGAGCATATATAATTATTTTTATATTGCCAGTATTATTCTAGGGGCTACTGCTTCTCTGGATATGATGATTGGCTTAATAGATTCCTTTTTTGCATTTATGGCAATACCTACCATGACCGCTACCATTTTATTGGCACCAAAGGTGGTTAAGGAAGCTAAGGATTATTTTAGGAGATTGAAAGAGGCTAATTAAGGCGTTGTAGTAATGAATCCAATCGTACTGTAAATTTTTTTGCACCCTTAGGATTAAGGTGGCTTTGATTCCAGAAGTCATGTACCTCAAAGTTTAAGGTATCTTGCTCCAAATCGAAAATAGTAACGTTGTGATATCTTTTAAGTGTTTCTGAAAGAATACTATCTCTTCTCTTAAGTATACCAGGTTGTTTTTGTGTATGATAGGTTTTATACATTGGAACCTTGCTAATGATTACTTGATATTCCTGTTCCTTTAAATAATCTAGCATTTCGAAATAAAGAGAAGTATTCTTTTTGAATATTTCTAAGTTGGGTATGCGGTTAATTTTAAACCGAGTTATGTTGGCAATCCTTTCTTCATCGTGTTTCAACAATTCAAACTGCCCAAAAAACGCATTCGTGTTAAAACCAAACTCATTATAGACTTCTTTGCGCTCTCCGTCTATATAATAGCTCTTAATTCGTTTGGCAAAAAGAGGGGGGTTGGCCAAATATGCCAATTTATCCTTGAAGTAGACAGCACGTTCAAAATTATTGATACCATAGAATTTTAGATAAAAATTATTTTTCCAAAAGTCTTTACCGTTATGGGGGATTTCGAAATGACTATAGGAGACTTCTAAAATAACAGTCTTTAGTTTGGGTAATCGTGAGGCAATTCCCTTGAGTAGCTTAAAATCGGTATCGTGATGTTGATCTCCAGAAGCTAGGTTTAGTGTGGGGGAGTGTATCCATTCTGGATTAACAGATTGTTGCATTTGTGAAGAACCCAAGACCAATTGTTCGAATTGATTTTCCCTTCCTTCCATATATGCTGCATTGGTGGCAAAAGAAGATGGAATTTGCAGGGTAAGGTACTCCGCAACACCATACCCAGCAAGTACTGGTATAAAAAAGATGAGGCAATATGTAACAAACTTCCGTAGCATCAAAACTGAAAATAAATAAAGGCTTCTTTGGGTTCCGCATATCGTATGATCAGGAATATGAGGATATAGTAAATGGCCCATCTAGCAACCTTTGGCATTTTAATTTCCAAGTGCTGGAGGGGAAAATCTTTCTTTTTTGTTAATAATTCCGCAGTAATAAGGATTCCCAAGTACATCAATTTAATGCCTATGAGAGAAGAAATATGATTGTCTATTTCAAAAGTGAAAACCTTTCTCAGTATTAAAAATGATTGAGCAATGCTTTCCGATCTAAAAAACATAGACATAAGTGCGGCTATGGAAAAAAAATAGATCAATGATAGTACTCTTGGAATTTTATATAGTTTTTTCTGAAGGACATCCCCGCTTTTAAAAAATGGAATACGTTCAACAATTAAGATGGCGCCATTTACCAAACCAAACATAATGTATGTCCAATTGGCTCCATGCCAAAAGCCCACTAAAACCATAGTCACCAATACAGCCATAATTCGTAATGTTGGTGTTATCTTTTTTCGACTTCGCAGTATGGGGAAATAGACATAATCCGTAAACCATTTGGTAAGTGTGATGTGCCAACGCATCCAAAATTCGGTTATACTTATGGATAGATAAGGTATTTTAAAGTTTCTATTCAACTTAAATCCAAACAACTTGGCCGTTCCAATGGCGATATCAGTATATCCAGAAAAATCACAGTAAATCTGAAAGAAAAATAGGAGGGAAGCATACACTAAAGTAAACATGCCATAATCTTCAGGTGCATTAAATACCATGGTAACAGCAATCCCCAATTTATCTGCCACTAATATTTTTTTGAATAACCCCCAAAGGATTTGCCGCAAACCTTCTTTAGAATTCTGATAATCGAAGGTTCGTTTCTTCTCAAATTGTGGCAATAGATCCCTGGCTCGCTCAATTGGACCAGCCACCAATTGTGGAAAGAAACCCACAAAACAAAAGAACTCTATAAAATTGGAAGTTGGTTTAATCTTTTTCTTGTACACATCTATTGTGTAACTCATGGTTTGAAAGGTATAGAAGCTTAGTCCAACGGGAATTGCTATATTCCAGAAATAGTACCCTTCAGATGCTTCCATCCCAAAGAGGGATCGAAAATTATCTAAGAAAAAATTGAAATATTTAAAAGTGAACAATACCCCAAGATTCCATAAAATGCTACCCCACAAATACAATCTTCGAACAATCTTTTTTGGGCTGGATTCAATGGCTTTCCCCACAAGAAAATCGATGAGGGAACTCATAAAAATAAGTCCTAGAAATCGCCAATCCCAAAGCCCATAAAAAACATAACTAGCAATGAGCAAGAGTATGTTTTGTGCTTTTCGTTTTTGAGTACCAATAACCCAATACAATGTATAGACAATGACTAGAAAGAACCCAAAATCGAATGAGTTGAAGAGCACTCTTTGTTTATTTTGGAGTCAAAGATAAAAAAAGGCTACCAACGGCAACCTTTCTATAAGTATGTATTAATTATAGAGAAATAAAACGACTCGATTTAATCAAAATAGCTAAAAGTCTCTCCCTCTTTAATTTTAAGTATCGATTCATAGATAAGCTTGATTACATTTTCAACATCTTCTCTATGCACCATTTCCACTGTAGTATGCATATAGCGCAATGGCAATGAAATTAATGCACTGGCCACACCGCTTCCACTATACGCAAAAGCATCTGTATCTGTACCAGTAGCACGGGAAAGTGCTGCTCTTTGAAAAGGAATGTCCTTTTCTTCGGCCGTATCTGTAATAAGGTCCCGTAATTTTTGTTGTACTGCCGGAGCATAAGCAACTACAGGCCCATCTCCAATTTTGGCCAACCCTTGTTTTTTCTTATCAATCATTGGGGTGGTGGTGTCATGAGTAACATCAGTTACTATAGCCACATTGGGTTGAATGCGCTCAGCAATCATTTGGGCACCACGTAAACCAATTTCTTCCTGTACAGAATTGGTAATGTACAATCCAAACGGAAGTTCTTTTTTGTTTTCATGAAGCAATCGTGCTACTTCTGCAATCATAAACCCACCCATTCTATTATCCAGCGCACGACAAACAAATTTGTCTTTGTTTAATATGTGGAACTCATCAGGATAGGTAATCACACAACCAACATGCACCCCCATTTTTTCAACCTCTTTCTTGTCTTTTGCTCCAATATCGATGAAAATATTGTCTGGCTTTGGCGGTTCTTCTTTAGCTCGACTTCTTGTATGTATGGCGGGCCATCCAAAAACCCCTTTTACGATTCCTTTCTTAGTGTGGATGTTTACAATCTTTGAAGGTGCAATTTGGTGATCACTTCCTCCATTTCTAATAACATAAATAAGACCATTATCTGCAATATAATTGACATACCATGAAATTTCATCTGCATGCCCTTCAATAACTACCTTGTATTTGGATTTCGGGTTAATGACAGCTACAGCAGTGCCGTAAGTATCTGTAATAAATTCATCAACGTAAGGTTCTAGATAGTCCATCCAAAGTTTTTGGCCGTCCCACTCATATCCAGTTGGAGCTGCATTGTTGAGGTAAGTTTCCAGAAACTGTAAAGATTTTTTGTTCAATATAGATTTTGCCATAAATATGTTTTATAAATAAGAATCTCAAAATTAGTAATTAATTAATAACAGTCGCATTCCAATTTTTATAATTTTGGAACGGTTTTAGTTTTACCTGTAAAAAAAGAAATGCACAAGACTGTTTACATATATATAGTATTCCTGTTGAGCTTTACTTCTGTGATGAAATCACAAGACAAAAATCCCTTACAAGAATATAGGAAGGATAGTACTTATACTTTTTATTATATAGTTCAAGGAGATACCATTCCAAGAGAGTTTATTGATTTGGAAGAAGTGGTGCTTTTAAACAAATTGGAATTCAACTCCAAAGAAGATAGGAGGCGTTATCTTATATTGAGAAGAAAAACAAGGAAAGTATATCCATATGCCAAACTAGCTTCTGAAAGGCTACAGGTAATGACCGAAAGATTGGCTTCAATTGAAAATAAACGGGCAAGGCGTAAGTACACAAAACGCATTCAAAAATATATAGAAGAAGAGTTTTCCGAAAAGCTAAAAAAACTTACCCGTACTGAAGGGCAGATTTTGGTGAAGCTAATTCATAGGCAAACTGGTAGAACCGCTTTCCAATTAGTTAAAGAACTTAGAACAGGGTGGCGTGCCTTCTGGTACAATACAACAGCAAATATGTTTGACATATCTTTAAAGGTGGAATACCTGCCTTATGATGTGAAAGAAGATTATTTAATTGAAGATATTTTAGAGCGATCCTTTCAGGATAATATCTTGGAACGCCAAGAACCTTGGCAAAAGATTGATTACTTCGATCTCACGGAATATTGGAATAAAGTGACAGATGGAAAGTAAGTTATTTTTTACTTGCCTCAAATTCAGAAAAATAGTATCTTGCTTGTCCGCTCTTTTTTGAACGTGGCAAAAAACGGTTTTGGTTTAATTTGATTTTCTACGAAAATGTAGCCCTTGGGTTCCATGAAATAGAAGTTGATTTTAAATCAATTTTTTTATTGTTGTAACAAGCCTCTTTTCAGGTGTTTACAAACAGTTCAAAAAAAACATCAAAAAAAGATTCAAATTGTTTTGGCGGAATGAAAAAAGGGGTTGTATATTTGCACCCGCAAAACGGATGAAGGTTCATTCGGAGTAGTTTGAGATAAGTAACAAAGTTCATTGATATATTGAAATTGACAGCGCGTAGGACCGCATTTTTTTAAAGGGATGTGGTTCGACGAGAATAAACTAAACTAAGATAGATACCTGAGATTTTTTTGAGGGCTTTTGGTTGTATGAAATTATTTAAGATTATACGATGAAGAGTTTGATCCTGGCTCAGGATGAACGCTAGCGGCAGGCCTAACACATGCAAGTCGAGGGGTAACAGTGGGTGCTTGCACCCAGCTGACGACCGGCGCACGGGTGCGTAACGCGTATACAATCTGCCTTGTACTGGGGGATAGCCTTTGGAAACGAAGATTAACACCCCATGGCATGCGACCGTGGCATCACGGACGCATTAAAGGTTACGGTACAAGATGAGTATGCGTCCTATTAGCTTGTTGGTGTGGTAACGGCACACCAAGGCTTCGATAGGTAGGGGCCCTGAGAGGGGGATCCCCCACACTGGTACTGAGACACGGACCAGACTCCTACGGGAGGCAGCAGTGAGGAATATTGGACAATGGGGGCAACCCTGATCCAGCCATGCCGCGTGCAGGAAGACTGCCCTATGGGTTGTAAACTGCTTTTGTACGGGAAGAAACACCCCCACGTGTGGGGGCTTGACGGTACCGTAAGAATAAGGATCGGCTAACTCCGTGCCAGCAGCCGCGGTAATACGGAGGATCCGAGCGTTATCCGGAATCATTGGGTTTAAAGGGTCCGTAGGCGGGCGATTAAGTCAGGGGTGAAAGTTTGGCGGCTCAACCGTAAAATTGCCTTTGATACTGGTCGTCTTGAATTACTGTGAAGTGGTTAGAATATGTAGTGTAGCGGTGAAATGCATAGATATTACATAGAATACCAATTGCGAAGGCAGATCACTAACAGTACATTGACGCTGAGGGACGAAAGCGTGGGGAGCGAACAGGATTAGATACCCTGGTAGTCCACGCCGTAAACGATGGATACTAGCTGTCCGGCCTTTTGGCTGGGTGGCTAAGCGAAAGTGATAAGTATCCCACCTGGGGAGTACGTTCGCAAGAATGAAACTCAAAGGAATTGACGGGGGCCCGCACAAGCGGTGGAGCATGTGGTTTAATTCGATGATACGCGAGGAACCTTACCAGGGCTTAAATGCAGTCGGACAGATTTGGAAACAGATTTTTCTTCGGACTGATTGCAAGGTGCTGCATGGTTGTCGTCAGCTCGTGCCGTGAGGTGTCAGGTTAAGTCCTATAACGAGCGCAACCCCTGTTGTTAGTTGCCAGCGAGTAATGTCGGGAACTCTAACAAGACTGCCGGTGCAAACCGCGAGGAAGGTGGGGATGACGTCAAATCATCACGGCCCTTACGTCCTGGGCTACACACGTGCTACAATGGCCGGTACAGAGGGCAGCCACACCGCAAGGTGGAGCGAATCCTTAAAACCGGTCTCAGTTCGGATCGGGGTCTGCAACTCGACCCCGTGAAGCTGGAATCGCTAGTAATCGGATATCAGCCATGATCCGGTGAATACGTTCCCGGGCCTTGTACACACCGCCCGTCAAGCCATGGAAGCCGGGGGTACCTGAAGTCGGTCACCGCAAGGAGCTGCCTAGGGTAAAACTGGTAACTGGGGCTAAGTCGTAACAAGGTAGCCGTACCGGAAGGTGCGGCTGGAACACCTCCTTTCTAGAGAACCCCTTAATTGGGGCGAGGTACGACTAAAAGATCCTGTGATAGGGAATCTGTATCTTTCTTGGTTTAGCTGTCGATTTTGATTATATATATGCAGTCTCATAGCTCAGCTGGTTAGAGCGCTACACTGATAATGTAGAGGTCGGCAGTTCGAGTCTGCCTGAGACTACGATACGTTCATATTGATATATTGAAGGAAATTCTGGAGGTTGAAGGGGTTCGACATTTGAAAAGATTGGGATTCTGACATTCTGAATTTTAAAATGGGGAATTAGCTCAGCTGGCTAGAGCGCCTGCCTTGCACGCAGGAGGTCATCGGTTCGACTCCGATATTCTCCACCAAGGACAGCAACCGCTGGTTTCTGATTCGCTGCCGTTATTTTGGGCAGTTGATTCCACGGGGGTCCGGACAGTTCATTGACATATTGGGAAAAGAAATACGAGAAAAGCAATAATTTTTAGGGCATATCGCGAGATATGCTCGATATTGAATATAACTCATTAAAGAGCAAAAAAGTACAATAAGCAAAGTAAGGGCGTATGGGGAATGCCTAGGCTCTCAGAGGCGATGAAGGACGTGATAAGCTGCGATAAGTCGCGGGATCGGCACATACGAATTGATCCGCGAATTTCCGAATGGGGCAACCCACTATATTGAAGATATAGTACCGAAAGGGGCGAACCCGGGGAACTGAAACATCTAAGTACCCGGAGGAAGAGAAAACAAAAGTGATTTCGTCAGTAGCGGCGAGCGAACGCGAATTAGCCCAAACCAGTGCTGTTACGGCAGTGCTGGGGTTGTAGGACCGCGATATTTGATGCACAATGAACTAGAACACTTTGGAAAGAGTGGCCACAGACGGTGATAGCCCGGTATAGGCAAAGAGTGTTATCGATAGCGGTATCCTGAGTAGTGCGGGGCACGTGAAACCCTGTATGAATCCGGCGGGACCATCCGCCAAGGCTAAATACTCCTGAGAGACCGATAGTGAACCAGTACCGTGAGGGAAAGGTGAAAAGAACCCCGAACAGGGGAGTGAAATAGAACCTGAAACCATACGCTTACAAGCGGTCGGAGCCATTCGTGGTGACGGCGTGCCTTTTGCATAATGAGCCTACGAGTTACTGTTGTTAGCAAGGTTAAGTACTTCAGGTACGGATCCGTAGCGAAAGCGAGTCTGAACAGGGCGGCATAGTTAGCAGTAGTAGACGCGAAACCGTGTGATCTACCCATGGGCAGGGTGAAGCTGTGGTAACACACAGTGGAGGCCCGAACCCGTTGACGTTGAAAAGTCTTGGGATGACCTGTGGGTAGGGGTGAAAGGCCAATCAAACTCGGAAATAGCTCGTACTCCCCGAAATGCATTTAGGTGCAGCGTATTGTTAGTTTTATAGAGGTAGAGCTACTGATTGGATGCGGGGGCTTCACCGCCTACCAATTCTTGACAAACTCCGAATGCTATAAAATGATGCAATGCAGTGAGGGCATGGGTGCTAAGGTCCATGTCCGAGAGGGAAAGAACCCAGACCATCAGCTAAGGTCCCAAAATATACACTAAGTTGAATAAACGAGGTTGAACTGCCCAGACAGCTAGGATGTTGGCTTGGAAGCAGCCATTCATTTAAAGAGTGCGTAACAGCTCACT
>CAXXHF010000001.1:325000-326858 GCA_963669405.2 Flavobacteriaceae bacterium | reverse complement strand
TTCGAGTCTGCCTGAGACTACGATACGTTCATATTGATATATTGAAGGAAATTCTGGAGGTTGAAGGGGGTTCGACATTTGAAAAGATTGGGATTCTGACATTCTGAATTTTAAAATGGGGAATTAGCTCAGCTGGCTAGAGCGCCTGCCTTGCACGCAGGAGGTCATCGGTTCGACTCCGATATTCTCCACCAAGGACAGCAACCGCTGGTTTCTGATTCGCTGCCGTTATTTTGGGCAGTTGATTCCACGGGGGTCCGGACAGTTCATTGACATATTGGGAAAAGAAATACGAGAAAAGCAATAATTTTTAGGGCATATCGCGAGATATGCTCGATATTGAATATAACTCATTAAAGAGCAAAAAAGTACAATAAGCAAAGTAAGGGCGTATGGGGAATGCCTAGGCTCTCAGAGGCGATGAAGGACGTGATAAGCTGCGATAAGTCGCGGGGATCGGCACATACGAATTGATCCGCGAATTTCCGAATGGGGCAACCCACTATATTGAAGATATAGTACCGAAAGGGGCGAACCCGGGGAACTGAAACATCTAAGTACCCGGAGGAAGAGAAAACAAAAGTGATTTCGTCAGTAGCGGCGAGCGAACGCGAATTAGCCCAAACCAGTGCTGTTACGGCAGTGCTGGGGTTGTAGGACCGCGATATTTGATGCACAATGAACTAGAACACTTTGGAAAGAGTGGCCACAGACGGTGATAGCCCGGTATAGGCAAAGAGTGTTATCGATAGCGGTATCCTGAGTAGTGCGGGGCACGTGAAACCCTGTATGAATCCGGCGGGACCATCCGCCAAGGCTAAATACTCCTGAGAGACCGATAGTGAACCAGTACCGTGAGGGAAAGGTGAAAAGAACCCCGAACAGGGGAGTGAAATAGAACCTGAAACCATACGCTTACAAGCGGTCGGAGCCATTCGTGGTGACGGCGTGCCTTTTGCATAATGAGCCTACGAGTTACTGTTGTTAGCAAGGTTAAGTACTTCAGGTACGGATCCGTAGCGAAAGCGAGTCTGAACAGGGCGGCATAGTTAGCAGTAGTAGACGCGAAACCGTGTGATCTACCCATGGGCAGGGTGAAGCTGTGGTAACACACAGTGGAGGCCCGAACCCGTTGACGTTGAAAAGTCTTGGGATGACCTGTGGGTAGGGGTGAAAGGCCAATCAAACTCGGAAATAGCTCGTACTCCCCGAAATGCATTTAGGTGCAGCGTATTGTTAGTTTTATAGAGGTAGAGCTACTGATTGGATGCGGGGGCTTCACCGCCTACCAATTCTTGACAAACTCCGAATGCTATAAAATGATGCAATGCAGTGAGGGCATGGGTGCTAAGGTCCATGTCCGAGAGGGAAAGAACCCAGACCATCAGCTAAGGTCCCAAAATATACACTAAGTTGAATAAACGAGGTTGAACTGCCCAGACAGCTAGGATGTTGGCTTGGAAGCAGCCATTCATTTAAAGAGTGCGTAACAGCTCACTAGTCGAGCGGTTCGGCATGGATAATAATCGGGCATAAGTGTATTACCGAAGCTATGGGCTCGAGAGAGCGGTAGGGGAGCATTCCAGTTGTGCTGAAGGTGGGCCGTGAGGCTTGCTGGAACGGCTGGAAAAGAAAATGTAGGCATAAGTAACGATAAAGGGGGCGAGAAACCCCCTCACCGAAAGACTAAGGTTTCCTCAGCTATGCTAATCAGCTGAGGGTTAGTCGGGACCTAACGCGAACCCGAAAGGGGTAGTGGATGGACAACGGGTTAATATTCCCGTACCTGCCCGCGCTAAAAGCGACGGAGGCGAATAGTTGGTGCGCACTGACGGAATAGTGCGTTGAAGCCAGTGGC
>CAXXHF010000001.1:0-322500 GCA_963669405.2 Flavobacteriaceae bacterium | reverse complement strand
TAGAAGTATACTTTTGATTGTTGTGGAGCTTCAGGTACTGTAATATCTGGTAATACCACTTCCTTGGCTACCCAATTTTTATTTAAACCATCAAAACCATTTATTGCTAAACTCTTATCAATAGCTCCCACTATATATATTTTTGTTACCGTAGGGGAAAAATTTGATTCGTAAAATCCTCTTAAATCTTCAACACTAATTTTATTTACTGTTTCTGCAGTACCTAATATGTTATGGGAGAGAATATGTTCATCTCCATAAATTAATTTTGCGTATTGATTTGCTGCAATGCTATTTGGGTTCGCTAGTTGTTGTTCAAGTCTACTTAGAGTACTTTGTTTTATAAGTTTAAACTCATCTTCATCCCATCTGGGTTGCAAAATCATTTCTTCTACCAGTGCTAATGTCTCTTTATAATTTTTAGATAGAGTAGTACCAGAAACGGTGATACTTTCATCACTGGCTGATATATTAATGGTTGCTCCTAACTTTGCAACTGCATTTTCTAATTGCGCTGTTGTTTTTGTTGCCGTACCCTTTTCCATTAGTTGTGCAAGCATGTTAGAAACACCAACACTTTCTGAATTTTCCAATAATAATCCTCCTTGAATGATGCATCGAAACTGAACCAAAGGAACTTCATTATTTGTAATACCATAGATTTTCATACCAGAATCTAAAGAAGACTCCCATACCTCTGGAATATTTAAATCAGGACTTTGTCCGTATGGAGGTTCAACAGAACGATCAAAGGAGGAAGGAGTTTTTTCATAACTGGCTATTTCTGAAGCATCGAATGTCTCTTCAGCACCTTCAATAATTTGTTCTTCTACAACGTTTGCCAATGATGATCCTTCCAAAATTAATCCGGTCTGCCCAATAGGAACAAAACTAGTAGCTATATAATGTTTTCCCTTGAAGTATTTTTCATACACCCGCATCACATCTTCTGTTGTAACCGCTAGAATGTTTTGTACATCTTTATTAATGAACCCTGGATCGCCTGTAAAGATCTCGTATTGAGCTAACTGAAATCCTTTTCCCAGAACACTAGAGAGACCATTATAAAACCCTGTTTCTTGCCCAGCTTTGATTCTATCTAGATCTGCTTGAGGAATTCCTGTACTTTCAAATTTTTCAAAAGCCTTTTGTACACCTTCTGCAACTACATTTAAATCCGTTCCACTGTAAGCATTTATGATCATTCGGTATTCGCCTGCTAATTCCGAACTGTAATTGAACATGGTCACATTGGCAGTAAGCTGTTCTTCGTCTATAAGGATTTCGTTGAAAGGAGCCTCTTTTCCTTCTGAAAGGTAAGAGGACAAAACTTCTAGTGGATAGGAGTCTTCATGGTACTGAGGTACCGTGGGCCAAGTCATGGTAAGCTGTGGTAATCTGGCGAAATTATCTTCGTAATACAATTTCTTAGTAGTGGATAATTGTACGGGTTGTTTTTCCAAAGGTGGAACTTCTTCGCCTTTAGGTATTTCATCAAAATATTTATGAACCCATGATTTTGCTTGTTCAGTATCAAAGTCACCAGTAATGGTGAGAGTAGTATTATTTGGCGTATACCAGCGTTGATAAAACTCCTTAACGTCTTGTAAATTAGCGTTTTGTAAATCTTCCAAGGACCCAATTACTTGCCAATTATAAGGATGCCCTTGTGGATAAAGATTCTTGCCAATGACATAGCTAACATGCCCATAGGGTCTATTATCTACTCCTTGGCGTTTTTCATTTTTAACTACTTGTTTCTCTTTGGCAAGAACAGGTTCTGTTACGGTATTTATAAAAAACCCTAGCTTGTCTGCCTCTGCCCAAATCATTTTTTCAAGAGCATCTTTAGGTACGGTTTGAAAATAATTGGTTCGATCACGACTTGTAGAACCATTAGCTCCAGAACCTCCTATACGGGCACTCATTTGATCCAATCCACCTTTTCCTAAATTCTCCGATTCAAGAAATAGAAGATGTTCAAAAAGGTGTGCAAAACCTGTGCGGCCTTCTTTTTCTCTAGCCGATCCTACATGAACTGTTAGTGCTACAGCCACTACAGGATCTGAACGATCTACGTGAAAAATCACCTGAAGTCCATTGTCAAGTGTGATCTTTTCATAGTCAACATGAAATGTTTCAGCCGTTGTTTCTTTTGATTCTTGGTCTGAACAAGAAATAGTTACAACAAATAAAAGGGTAAATAGAACGGTAAGAAAGTTGGGTTTCATATCAATTTTTTTTTCAGCAAAACCAAATATAGCAAAATTAAAAGGTCAATTTTAGTTAAAGTAATCTAATAGGTGATCTGTATGCAATTCTGTATGATACCTTTGCATCATATTTGGAATGGAATTAATTAAATACTTAGCATAGGTTAATACCTATATATTGATGTATAGCAAAACAGAAGAACTTTGGAATGCACTTTCTCATGGTTTGGGAATTGTATTTGGAATTGTAGGCCTGATCATTTTATTGATTTTCGATAACGGAAAAACCGATTACAGTACCATGAGTGTACTTTTTTATGGGGTTTCTGTAATTCTCTTGTATTCAGCTTCCACTATATACCATGCAGTTACTCACGTGAAATGGAAAAATACCTTTCGTAAGATAGACCATATTTGTATCTATTTTCTGATAGCCGGCACTTACACACCTCTGGCACTCATTTCTTTAGAAAAAACATCTGGCTGGACTATTTTTTGGACAGTTTGGGGCATAACCCTTGTGGGTACTCTTCTAAAGATCTTTTTTACTGGAAAATTTGAAAAGCTATCACTATTACTGTATCTCCTAATGGGTTGGTTAATTGTATTCGATTTTTCGACTGTCTTGGAAATACATTCTACTTTGGGGATTACATTTTTAGCATTGGGAGGCGCTTTCTATACCTTAGGAATTGTATTTTATGCAAAGGATAGAATTCCATACAATCATGCTATATGGCACCTCTTTGTATTAGGAGGCAGTATATCTCATTTTTTCTTTATTCTTTGGGATGTAATTTAATCCTTTATATAGTCTTGGTATAGTTCCCAAAACCCTTCAATCTTTTCCATAGTATCCCTTAAAAACAGCATGGTTTCCTGCCATGAGTTTTTGTTATGAATGGAAACTCCATCAAGTTGAGTATAGATCGATGAAATTTCTTTCCCATTGGGAAGAAACAACGAGGTCTCAAATATCATTTCTGGGATTTGTTCTTCAAGGATTGATTTTAATGAAATGAATTTTTCAAACAACTCCTTTCGTTTTTCAATTGTGGCTTGTTCAAAATCAATAGAAACACGGGCGTATTTTCTCTCAAAGTGAAATTTGAATGATAAATCCTTGATTTTGGTTTGATAGAGAGTCCATTTTCTTGGAAATGATTTACCAAACGAAATCCAAAACTCCTCTCGTTTTTTCTTGGATTCTTCTTTGCTGAACATTATACAAAATAAGCAATTACAGTACCTAAGATAATAGACAACAACTTTACCAAATTAAACTTATGATCTTTACTACTTTCAAATAGAATGGTAGTTGATACATGTAGAAAGACTCCTATAGCTACAGCATTTATTGGAGTAATATAAGCAGCAAGCATTTCAATTTCGGCAGATAACCAACTTCCAATAGGTGTCATACATGCAAATAAAAACAGAAAGACCAATATGGAGGATCGCTTAAATTTTGCTTTATAAAAAAACAGTGTAAGAATAATGGCAATAGGTATTTTATGGATAACAACACCTATAAGCATACTTTGATTTTGAGCAACAGGAAACCCCTCTAAAAGTGCATGAATGGCCAAACTTATAAACAATAGCCAAGGAAATGTTTTACTTTCTGAATCCAAATGTACATGCCCGTGTTCTGCACCTTTGGAAAAAAAGTCCAACACAATTTGTAATAAAATCCCTAGCATGATATAAACCCCAACGTGATCATGACCGTTCTCAAAAACTTCCGGAAGGAGTTCAAATAGGGTGACAGAAAGTAAAAAAGCTCCACTAAATGCCAGTATTTGTGGCATTTGTTTAATTCCTTTTTTCTGAAAAAAAGTTCCTATAGCATATCCTATAATAACAGCGAAAAAGAGTATGAAATAATGCATTAGCTAAAGATAAGTATTAATCGTTCTGAAGTATTTTCATTGAAAGGGTTCAATTGATAATCACCAAAACTGTGAAGTAACTCGACACCGGTTTCCTTAAAATATTTTTTAAAATCTTCCATTTGTAAAGCACGAACATTTTCTATAAAATGGAAATCCTGACCTTGATCTTCGAATTTTATGTGTTTCACAATATACTGTTTGTCAATTTTTTTTTCAATTTGAAATGTTATGCCTCCCATGGTTTTGGTTTCATAAGCCATGAGGTGTTGCTTAACATGGTTTACATTTAAAAAGTCGATAACTCCGTAACCACCTTTCTTCAATTCTGCTTTAATGGACTTAATGGTTCGAAGATTGTCATCTTCAACTTCAAAATATCCAAAACTGGTAAAAAAATTGAAAACAGCATCAAATTGTTTGGGGTAGGGTAGGCACATATCGTGCTGTTCAAACCGTAATGACGAACTTTCAAATTGTTTTGCAAATTTTATGTTTTCAAAAGATAGATCTACCCCTATAACCTGAAACCCCAATTCACTTAAATAGATGGAGTGCCTTCCACGACCACACGCTAGATCCAAAACCTTTGCTTTATTGGGAAGTTGTAAGAATGCAGTGAGCTTATCCATAAACTGTTGCGCCTCCCTTTTGTCCCTGTCTTTGTAGAGAATATGATAGTAAGGGGTGTCGAACCAAGATGAATACCAATAATGTTCGGCTTCTTTTCGCATTCCTATTATTTAGTGGTGCTAAAATAGGTTATTTTTGCAGCATTGAAAGCAAAGCAGGATGTCAAAAAACTTTAAAATGTTGGCCAAAACCTTGTATGGTTTGGAAGACTTATTGGCTGAAGAATTACGAAAATTAGGAGCTTCTTCTGTTGAAAAAGGAGTTCGTAGTGTTTCTTTTGAAGGGGATACTGGTTTTATGTACAAAGCAAATTTATGTTGTAGAACTGCCATTAAAATATTGAAGCCCATCAGTGCTTTCAATGTATTTACAGAAGAAGACCTTTATAAAAAAGTATATGCCATTCCTTGGGAGCAATACATGGATGCAAACGGAAGTCTGGCTATAGATGCTACAGTTTTCTCAAAACAATTTACGCACTCCAAGTACATTTCCTTAAAGACAAAAGATGCAATTGTGGATCGTTTCCGTGATAAAGAAGGAGAACGCCCCGATGTGGATTTGGATCACCCTACCTTGCGGGTAAACGTGCATATAGACCGTAATATATGTACAATATCTCTTGATAGCTCTGGTCAATCCCTTCATAAAAGAGGTTATAAGGTTGAGAATACCTATGCTCCCATTAATGAGGTATTGGCAGCTGGAATGATCATGCTTTCTGGATGGAATGGGCAATGTGATTTCTTGGACCCTATGTGTGGAAGTGGTACTATCCTAACAGAAGCAGCCATGATTGCTTGTAATATACCGCCTAACCTTAATAGGGATGAGTTTGGTTTTGAAACATGGCCAGATTTTGATGTGGATTTGTATGAACTCATTGAAACTTCTGCATTGAAAAAGATAAAGGACTTTCATTTTAAAGTCTATGGCTATGATATGGATGCACTTTCGGCAAAAAAAGCCAGAAGTAATGTGAAGAATGCCAATTTGGATGATTTTATTGAAATTGAAACCAAAGACTTCTTCCAGACCCGTAAAGAAACAGAACGCTATATGTACTTATTATTCAACCCCCCATATGATGAGCGTTTGGCGATTGATGATGTTTCTCAATTTTACGGTACTATCGGAAATACCCTGAAACGCGGTTATCCTGGAACACAGGCTTGGATGATTACTTCTAATATGGAAGCATTAAAGCATGTTGGTTTACGACCTTCCAGAAAAATAAAGCTCTATAATGGAAAGTTGGAAAGTAAGTTGGTAAAGTACGATTTATACGAAGGGAGTAAAAAGGCGAAGAAACAGCCTACCGTTTCAGAATAGGGATGAGATACGAAATCCCATAACCATAACCCACTCCAAATTTGCTGGAATCATAGGTGCGATTGAACCCAGGTATAATCAGATTATCAAAATTATCAGGCTTGGTTTCGCTAATATTTCTTTTTAGCTGAAGGTTTATTGATAAATATAGATTATTGAAAACCTCTGTTTTTATTCCAAAGATAAATTCGGCCCAACTGGCTGTTAATCCAGTAAATTCTTGCGAAGTGTTTACTATTTCACTAGGGAAGGTAGGGTCTGTGGTAAAAATACCGTAACTCGTTAATTCTTGCGAAAAAGATGCAAAACCATAACGTAACCCTGCAAAAATGGCATTATCCATACCCAACCAGTTATTGTATGCGTTGTAATCTGCACCTAGTTTTATATAGCTCCCTTTGGTAGTGGATTTTAAATTTTCCTCATCCCAATCCCTCGTTTCATTACCCACTTCTGCGGCTGCATAGAATTTTTTCGAAAAACGTAGGTCTCCCATAACCTCAAAACCAGTATATCCATCTTCAAAAGCAGTTCTGGCAAGTTTAGCTAGATCTGCACCCACACGGATTCCGTATTTCTCTACTCTTTTGGGAATAGTATCCTGTTCTGCGGTATTGGATTGGGCCAAACTGTAAAACGACCCAAGCCATAGACTAATGAAAAATAGTAAGATGTGCTTCGGTTTCATCTTCGATGGTGGTTTTAAGTACGGTAAAGAGTTGTATCCAATTTGAGGTTTCGCCTTCAACATTGGTAGAAAAGTCATTATAGATAACCTTAAAAGCGCAGGCCCTGTTTATGTAGATATCTTCCCTAGAATAATTGAACGTTACCAAGTCTGTATCCATATTGGTCTCGTCAGTGCTATTCACTATAAATTGATATTCGGTGAAGGTTGCTTCGGTATTTAAGGGGATTGATATTAATGTGTCCGATGTGCCAACGTATACTTCAGTATTGTCAGTATCAGTTAATCGTATTTTTAGATCTTCTACGGCCTTGTTTTCTGTCTGGTTGTTTACATCCTTGAATTCAATAACAAGCAGGGGAGTGGTAGGGGTTCCTTCTTCACAAATATCGTCTTTGGTACAAGAAACGATGCAGGATAGGACAATACAAATCAGTATGAGTTTTTGTTTCATATACACTAATCTCTCTTTTCCAAAAGTACAACATTTTCTACGTGATGCGTTTGTGGAAACATATCTACCGGCTGTACTTTTGTTACTTTATAAGCATGATCCATTAAAGCCAAATCACGTGCTTGCGTGGCACTGTTACAACTAACATAAACGATTTTTTTTGGATTTAGTGTTAGCAGTTGTGCTACTACATCTTTGTGCATTCCGTCTCTTGGCGGATCGGTAATCACCACTTCTGGCACTCCATGCTCATTAATAAATGACTCATTGAATACGTTTTTCATATCTCCAACGAAAAAGTCTACATTCTCAACGCCATTGTTTTTGGCATTCTCTTTAGCCGCTGTAATAGCATCTGGCACTGCCTCAATACCAATGACTTTTTTGGCATATTTTGCAACAAACTGAGCAATGGTACCAGTTCCTGTATATAGATCGTAGACCAATTCTTCCCCAGTTAGGGAAGCAAAATCACGAGTTACTTTATACAGTTCGTAGGCTTGAGCACTATTGGTTTGATAAAAAGACTTTGCATTTATCTTAAAACGAAGGCCTTCCATTTCTTCAAAAATATGATCTTGACCGTGATAACAGATTACTTCTTGATCATATATGGTATCATTTCCTTTGCTGTTTATTACATATAATAACGATGTAATTTCAGGAAATTCTATTTTTACCGCATCCAGAAGTGCTTCCCGTTTTTCAATATCTTCTTCATAAAACTGCACAAGCACCATTAGGTCATTGGTGCTGGAGGTACGTAGCATTAGTGTACGCAGCATTCCTTCTTGTTTTCTGGTATTGAAAAAAGGAATATCCAGGGATTCTGCTTTGTTTTTAATGAAATTTCGAATGGCATTACTGGGGTCTTTTTGCAAGTGACACTTTTCTATGTCCAATATCTTGTCCCACATACCCGGAATATGGAATCCAAGGGCGTTCCTGTTTTCAACAACTTCATCACTCTCTATTTGTTCTTTGGTAAGCCATTTGCTATCGCTAAAAGAAAATTCCATTTTATTTCGATAGAAATACTGCTCAGCAGATCCAAGTATGGGAGAGATTTCAGGTATTTCGATACCTCCAAGGCGTTTCAAATTATTTTCTACCTCGTTTTGTTTAAAGTATAACTGATGCTCATACCCCATATGTTGCCATTTGCAACCACCACAGGTTCCAAAATAGGCACATACGGGTTCTACACGTCTTTCAGAAAACTTCTGAACGGAAATAGCGGTACCTTCGTAATAAGATTTTCTTTTTTTATGTGTTTGGACGGTTACTATATCTCCCGGAACTGCATTGTTGATAAAGACGACACGACCGTCTTCTGCCTTGGCAACTGCCTTTCCTTTGGCGCCAGTATCAATGACTTCTAAATTCTCTAAAATGACTCGCTTATTTCTTCTACCCATATTCGCAAAAATAAGAATAGCCACAAACATAAACTTTAAATATTCACCTTATCTTAAGTATTCATTTAAAAAAAATGAACCTTTTCATTTTCTTTTCGTCTAGAGTATAGAAGACAACATGACCAACCCTCATAAAATATTTGATGGACTTCTGGTAATGCAAGGCCAGAATGGAAATAAAAAGGCAATTTCCCTTTTGGTGAAACGATGGCATAAAAAGCTTTGTAAGCAAGCCTTTTGGTACACAAAGGATATGGATTTAGCCAAAGACGTTGCCCAAGATAGTTGGGGAGTGATCCTAAAAAATCTGAAATCTTTAAAGGACCCCAATAGTTTTGGAAGTTGGGCACTTACCATTACGACCAGAGTTGCTATTGACGGACTTCGAAAAAGTAAAAAGGAACGAGATCATTTAAAAACTCAATATGATACACTTGGTGAAACTACTCATAGCATTGGTATTGATGATACTGATGACCCTATAATGAGTTTGCGCAAGGCAATAAAGGAACTTCCACAGAATCAACAAATCATCCTGAATTTATTCTATTTAGAAGAATTCAGTATTCAAAAGATAAGCGATATACTGGAGATAGCTCCTGGAACTGTTAAATCGAGATTGTTCACTGCTCGTGAAAAATTGAAAACAATATTAAAAAATAGAAATTATGAAAAATAATATGGAAGAAATAGATCGACTGATCAAAGAAACTTTAACATTGGAAGAATCTAAATTCTATGATGAATTGGAAGAACAAAATGTTTTTGAAATGATGGGAGACCTTTTTAAGACAAAGAATAGCTGGCTTATCATTATCATGAACATTATTATGTTGATTAGCCTTGGCTTCTTTGTGTATTGTATCGTGCAGTTTTTTAATGCTGAGGAAACCAAGGAGATTATTACATGGACAGCGGCAGGTTTTATAAGCTTAATGATGGTTAGTATGCTAAAACTATTTGCATGGATGCAAATGGACAAAAATGCTCTTTTAAGGGAGTTGAAGCGATTGGAGTTACAAGTTTCATCTTTGTCAACAAAAATCTCTGATTAGTATTTTAGGGAATAGTGAATATTTATTAATTTGCGCCCAAGGATGATTTCTCTCCTCCGCTGAATTTCCGTTGCCTCGGAAAAATAAAGGTATAGCAGGAATTTTTTATTATTCATTATTTAAAATTTATGTTATGGCAGTTTTAGAACAAACTTCATCGCAAAAAGCAATTGATTTAGAAAACAAGTATGGAGCCCACAATTACCATCCACTTCCTGTGGTATTGAGTAGAGGTGAGGGTGTATACGTATGGGATGTTGATGGGAAAAAATATTATGATTTCTTATCCGCATACTCTGCAGTAAATCAAGGGCATTGCCATCCAAAAATTGTGGGAGCTATGACGCAGCAAGCAAATAACCTCACACTGACCTCTCGTGCATTTTACAATGATATGCTTGGGAAATATGAAAAATATGCTTCGGAGTACTTCAATTTTGACAAGTTACTACCTATGAATACAGGGGCAGAAGCAGTAGAGACAGCACTAAAGATTTGTAGACGTTGGGCCTATGAGAAGAAAGGAATTTCTGAAAATGAAGCACAAATTGTTGTTTGTGAGAATAATTTTCACGGAAGAACCACAACCATTATTTCTTTTAGCAACGATCCAGTAGCTAGAAAAAACTTTGGGCCTTATACCAATGGCTTTATTAAGATAGCCTATGATGATCTAGCTGAGTTGGAACAAACTCTACAAAACAACAATAACATTGCTGGATTCTTGGTAGAACCAATACAAGGTGAAGCGGGTGTATATGTGCCTGCAGAAGGTTATTTGAAAGCCGCCAAGGCCTTGTGTGAAAAGTACAATGTATTGTTTATTGCAGACGAAGTACAGACTGGAATTGCCCGAACAGGTAAGCTCTTAGCTGTAGATCATGAAGAAGTAAAACCAGATATATTAATTCTAGGAAAAGCCCTAAGTGGTGGTGCATATCCCGTTTCTGCGGTATTGGCTAATGATCCTATTATGAATGTTATTACACCAGGTTCTCATGGATCAACCTTTGGCGGAAATCCTATTGCCGCAGCAGTGGCCATTGCTGCCTTAGATGTGGTTAAAGATGAGAAATTAGCAGAGAATGCAAGTCGACTAGGTGAACTATTTCGAAGTGAATTGAATAAGTTTATAACAAATAGCACTATTTGTAAACTGGTTCGCGGTAAAGGATTGCTCAATGCTATTGTAATAAACGATTCAGAAGAAAGCGATACTGCTTGGAATATTTGTTTACGATTACGTGACAATGGACTATTAGCTAAACCAACTCATGGCAACATCATTCGGTTTGCACCTCCATTGGTAATGAATGAAGAACAGTTGTTGGATTGTGTTTCTATTATTATAAAGACGCTTCAGGAGTTCGAATAATCTGTTAGATTATGATATAAGAAAAGAAAAGCGGCCATTTAGGCCGCTTTTTATTGTTATAATGTTAGAGATCGTGGTTTAACCACCCCATTGCTCCATCATTTGTCTAGAGTTCTCCATGTATGCATCCCAGCCACCCATAGAAATGATAGCAAATATACTATAGCATAGATATAGAACATTAATAATTAAAACAACCAGTGCTATTGTTTTGGCTGTATTCATGGCACTTCCGTTTTCATAATTGTCTGGATTTTCTTTCCATTCTTTTACTTTACCATTTGCCATAAAAAATGCAATGGCAGCTGGGATAATACCCAAACCGCCGACACAACAACATAAAAATCCTAAAACGGATAATATATATATGATGGTAGTATTTAATTTTTGTTTTTCCATGTTAGTTAGTTTTAATGATTTGTATTTAGCTTGATTATAAAGTTAGTTACTATGATAATAATATTCAGGATAATAAGCCCAGCTTTTATCTTTTCGGCATATCTAAATTTAAAGAAAAAATTGAATATCAGAAAAATAGCCAATATGAGTAGAGTATAAATAGCTGGATACATTTTAAAGGCAGCTACAAATTCTCCCTTAAAAAGTAAGGCTGCAGCACGTTGCATGCCACAGCCTAAACAGTCTATACCGAAAATTTTTTTGTTAAGACAAGGTAACATGTATTCTTCCATGTCCTAACAGTATTGATTCATTATTTATTGATAACGCTTATTTTGTAATCAACTTTTAAGTTGTCTACAGTTGTCAATCTCACTAAATAAACTCCATCTGAAAAATTACCAGTTGGAAAGCGAAGTGAGCTTTGAGTTCCAAGGTTTTGCTTAGTTAATACTAATTTTCCACTCATATCAAAAATGGAAAGTTCTTTAACATCGTAGCCCTCTGGGTTATTTACTTGCAATTCAGCAATAGGGTTGTTCTGAACAAAATCTACATTTTCCAACAGTCTGTTCTGAGCTTCAACGAAAGCATTGTCTACCATAGTATCTTCACCAGGCTTTGGTGCAGCAAAGGTGATATAAAAACGATCCTTGTATAAACCAGCGGGTAAAATTCGAGATGAATCTTCACCATCTGTAATCTTTTCGTAAGTATTTTCTTCAATATCAAAGAGATATGCTCTCTTAAATGGAAGATTGATTTCTTCAGTAACTTTTAGCAATACATTCATTTGCTCTTCTAGCGTAAACGAAATAGGTATCATTTGTGTTAAATGAGTAAACGCAACCGTTTGAATAACCAATGGTCTGGTTTGGCTATCTCCATCTACAGTTACTTGTATGGGCATAAATGCTTCAGCTATAGATCCATCCATTGGGTGGCGACCATCCATACCTCTATCAAATCCATCGGTTGCTGTATCGTGAAATGCCAATACCATATCTCTAAAGTGAGTATCATCTCCAAAAACGGTATGAAGACGCATCTGAGGTGTGTAATTTGAATAATCTATTGGTGTAGGTAAATCATCTGAATCTTGAGTTCCGGTTGGCCCTCCATCATCTGAAGATGAATCATCTTCAGATGAAGAAGTAAAACTGTTAGCTCCATTCTTGCCATCATTTTCCATGATCTTATGCTCAGAGTAGTTTGCAGCACCTTCTTTTACATACTGTCTATGAGAGTTTTTAATGGTAATTGAACCATCTCCAGGGGTAAGCGGATCTGCTGCTATCATGAACCCTTGTCCTATAGGAGCAAAACGTCTTTGTACGATAGCTCCTTGAACTCCCGTAGAAGTTGTTGGGTTACCAGCATTGTCATAATTCATAAAAGTTGGGCGTGTATAGATTCCAGGATTGGCATCATCACCTACAGGACCAGGTACCCAAGTACCATAGCCTCCTTTATTATCAATATAATAATGAGAGTTTACTGTGCGATCTTCATCCCAATAATGAAACTCTGCTATTTCCGTATTATCAGAATCATAGAAAACATCCTTTAAATCCAATGCAGATGCATACGGATTACCTGACAAGGTAAAATAATAGGCAGTGCCATCGGTGAAAGGAACTGCACTGGTCTGAACAGGAACAGTAATGTCACCATTATAGGGTCTTCCTCTGAATTCATATCTCTGGTTGTTGGCATCTTGATCTACTGTAGTACCATCGGCTGCAGTAGTAACATTGGTTCCTTTCATGGTAAAACCATACCCAGGAGCAACACTTCCGCCTAAGCCATTCCAAACCCAACGTTGTGTAGTTGGATCCCAGTGGTCAAACCACGAAAGAGAAATAGTTAAATTTGGAGTAGAATACCCATTATGTTCGTAGGTGTAATATGCATATTCTGAATTAGTTACAGATAAGCTGTCTGCCAAGCGAATCATCCCAAAATTACGGTTACCAGAAGTTCCTGAAGGTGATCCGCCTACAGGAGAAGCCCAATAGTTATAATCGTAGGCATCAGAATTACTTTCCTGATACACAGATAACCATCCGGTACCAGAATTTGAAGAACCAGTGGATCCTTGTATCATTTGAGCTTCATCTCTCAAATAAATACTGGAAACAGTAGTTGGGTCATTTGTATTTCGAACAAGATTAACGTCTTCTTCTACATATAAAATTTGATCACTCACAAAGATGTAAGAATCTGTTGAAGAAGCTGCATTGGGAGAAACGTATAACTGTGCATAGGCACTGGATATACATAATAGCATAGCTAGTGAAAGTAGTAGGTTTTTCATACTTTTTATGTTTAAAAATGAGATAGTTAGGGGGGTGACTATCACCACAATTACGGTAAAAATAGAGTTTTTTTTTAAAAAGACACAATATTGTACGAAAATTCCGTTTTGGACAATTTCAATTTTCGATAAAAAACAGCTTATTTTAGATAAAGTATCAATACAATAAACGAACTTTGACTTATGAGAATTGGAGATAAGATTTTTGTACTGGATGACACTATTACAGGGGTTGTAGCCAAGATTAGTGGGGAAGTAGTAACTATCACCACAGAAGATGGCTTTGAGATGGATTTTCCAAAATCGGAAATAGTTGTAAATAAGGGAAATACGGCAATTGATGAAAATATTGATATCGATAAAATTTCCAACATTATTTCGGAAAAAGAAGGATCTAAAAAACCACAACAGAAACGTACAAAACCTAAAGAAAGAAGCCTTCCTACATTTGAAGTTGACCTTCATATACACCAACTGGTGAAGTCTTATAAAGGAATGTCCAATTACGACATGCTTTCAAAACAGTTGGATACAGCCAAAAGACAACTGGATTTTGCGATTGCTAAACGCATACAGAAAATGGTCTTTATTCATGGTGTTGGAGAAGGAGTGCTACGTGCAGAATTGGAATACCTCTTCAGGCGTTACGAAAACATCAAGTATTATGATGCCGATTTCCAAAAATACGGCAGAGGGGCAGTAGAAGTCTATATTTTTCAGAATAAGAAAGGCTAATTACTTGGGAAGTTTGGAGTAACAGTTACGGTTCCTGTTAATATTTCATCAATATTACCCATATCAAACGTTTCTTCTATGATTTGTTCATCACCATTAATTAGAGTAAGGTTTTGCAGTAGTAGGGTTATGTCACTGCTGAAATTGTAGGAATGTTCCCTGAATTCATCAATAGGTACGGATTCAGATATTGCAGCATTTAAGTAATTGGGGGTTCCAGAAGTATCCGTGCTATAACTAAGAGGGTCTAGGGTTCCATTGGCTTCATATCTAGTTAATACACCATCCCCGTCATCATCGTCGTCTAGATAATCATACTTGCCATCACCATCTGTATCACGTGGGTTATCTGGATCGCCACCTATCTCTGAGACTGTAGGGACATTGTCTCCATCGTCGTCGTCGTCATAGAAATTTGGAATCCCATCTTCATCTTTATCTCCAGTCCCTTCGGTATCGGGGTCTTCTGAATCTACAAAAGGAATAGAATCGTCATCATCCAATCCAGTAACTGTTGTAAGCACTGCCGTTCCAGAATTCCCAAAGTACTCTATTGAAATCCCCGGAGTAGAAGGAGGTACTTCGTTACAGAAATAGGAACTGCTTACATCACCATTGAAAATCCGGTAGTTCACAAAGTTATTGGTAGCATCTAAATTGAAAGTTCTGGTTCCAGATTCAACAAATAATTGATCACTGGTACCCAGACGCAGTGAAATGGTCTCGGTATTTCCCGTGTTGATCTTAAAGAAAACGTATCCACCAGCTTCTCCGCAGTTTTGCAATGTGCTATCGTCAAAATCGAATGAAGTGACAATGATGTCACCATCGTTGCAACTCCAAATGAAAATGGTTGATAAAATAGCCCAGAAAAATAGTTTTATTCGCTCCATAAAATATGACATAGCACAAAGAAACACATTCTTTTGAATTCATACTAACGGATAAATATTTTAATACGTATTTTTGCCGAAATTCAATGACATAAAACTCGATTCGATCCCTAGTATGAAGAAAGTTTATTTTGATAGCGCTGCCACAACAAAACTTCGTAATGAAGTAATTTATTGTATGACAGAAGCATTAAAAATTGAATACGGAAACCCCTCATCTACACATTCTTATGGTAGATCAGCTAAATCATTACTTGAAAGTTGTAGAAAAGATATAGCCAAGCATCTTAACGTTAGCGCAGGTGAAATTATTTTTACTTCTGGAGGTACAGAAGCAGATAATTTAATTTTGAATAGCTGTGTTCGGGATTTAGGTGTAACACGCATTATTTCCAGTAAAGTAGAGCATCACGCCGTGATACATACTATAGAAGAACTGGAAAACAAATACGGAGTCGAAGTCTGTTATGTTAAATTGGACAATTGTGGTCATGTGGATTATGCAGACCTTGAATCTTTATTGAAAGATACATCTCAAAAGACGCTTGTTAGCTTAATGCATGTAAATAATGAAGTTGGTAATATCTTGGATATAAAGCGTACTGCAGAACTTTGCAAGGAATACGACGCCCTTTTCCATAGTGATACTGTACAGAGTGTTGGTCATTTTGAGTTGGATTTTGCCGATATACCTATTGATTTTGCAGCAGTAGCTGCGCATAAGTTCCACGGGCCAAAAGGTGCTGGTTTTGCCTTTATTAGAAAAAACACGGGCCTTAAGTCTTTGATTTATGGAGGTGCTCAGGAAAGAGGCCTGCGCGCTGGTACAGAAGCAGTTTATGCTATTGCTGGAATGGCAGAAGCTTTAAAGATTTCGTACCAAAACCTTACAGCTGAAAAAGCATACATCACAGATCTAAAAAACTATTTTAAATCTAAGCTAAGCAACGAAATTGAAGGGGTATCCTTTAATGGGGCTTGCGATGACAATAAAAAAAGCACCTATACTCTTATAAATGTTTGCCTTCCTATTTCTCCAGAAAAAGGGATGATGCTTTTATTTCAACTAGATTTAAAAGGTATTGCGTGTTCTCAGGGTAGTGCTTGTCAAAGTGGAAGTACTGGTGGATCTCACGTTCTTAACGAGATTCTTTCAGAAGAAGACAGACAAAAGCCTTCATTACGATTCTCATTCTCCAGTTTCAATAACAAAGAAGAAATTGATTATGTAGTTAACGTGCTAAAGGAATTTGTAAATTCTTAAAACTTAGCTGTTAATCGAACATTGAACACCCTCGGTGTTAGGAAGTTTGGAATTGCGTACTGAACTTTGGTATACACATCTCTAACAAAGGTATTGGTGATTGAGTTTTGCACATCGAAAATATTGAATATTTCGGCACCAATAGTTAGTTCCCTGAAAGGCTTGAATAATCCACTATCCTTACGTTTTTTGTCGTGAATGAGCACATAATTTATCCCTAGATCCGCACGTTTATAATCTCGCAAACGATTTTGGAAATCGTAAGGATCTGCATAACTAGGTGAACCTCCTGGCAGACCTGTATTGTACACTAGATTTAAATACGCTTTAAGATCTGGGATCACTTTTACATAATCCTGGAAAAGCACCCCAAACTTTAACCTTTGGTCAGTAGGCCGAGCAATATAGCCACGGTCATCGATGTTCTCTTCGGTTTTTAAGTACCCGAAGCTTATCCAACTCTCGGTACCAGGGACAAATTCTCCTGCCAGTCGTAAATCAAGTCCATAGGCAAAAGCTTCTGCGTTATTACGAGCTCTGTAACGAATTCGTACGTTTTCTATAGTATAGGGGTTTACATCCGTAAGCTTTTTATAGTAAGCTTCACTGTTTAGGGTGAAAGGGCGCCCCCAGAGATCAAAACTATAATCATTTCCAAGTACGATATGGATAGACTGTTGTGCTTTTACACCTGGGCGTACTGTTCCTGTAGAATCCCTTAATTCCCTGTAGAACGGAGGTTGGTGATATAACCCGCCCGATAAACGGAAAAGCATATCCATATCCCAGTTAGGCTTTAGTGTTACTTGCGCCCTAGGGCTAACCACAGTTTGTGTTTGGCTTTCAATACCATCCCCGTTTACAGTCCAGTTCTGTGAACGAACCCCTGCGTTAAGCCATAATTCACTTTCTCCTATGTTGGTAAGCTTGCTCCATTGTAAAAAACCTGAAAGACGGTTAATCTGCACATCGTTTTGTGATCGGATCGAAGAAAATGGAACAATGGGAGCATCAAAAGGCTCATATGGTTGATTGTTTGGTAAATCGAGAATAGGAGGGCGGATGGAGAATCCAGCCGAGTCTATAATTTCAAATTCTTGAACCCGATCCCTAATATCCTCACGCGTATATTTTACGCCATATTCAATGGTATTGTCATCAATAGTTAAAGTTCCTTTGTGTTGTGCGTTTATGATAAGGGCATCCAAATCGTTACGGGCATGCGTTAATTGGCTTCCAATCCCTTCTGCAAACTCTACTTCTCCTAAATCTTCATCACCAATATTGGTATTAACTTCACCTAATAAATATTGTGCCTGAATGTCGAAATACTCTTGTTCAGTAGTTTGATAAATGGAACCAATGAACTTGGCTGTATAATTTTCAGAAGCCACATAAGTACCCTTCAATGCTCCAAAATAGGTATTGTAGCGGTCTTCTTCTTGTCCGTCATAAAAAACCAAAAGAGCCACAGGGTCAGTAATGGTCCCAAAATTGGTTTGTCTTGTTAAGGGTTCGTATTGGTAATCGTTTACAGAGATATTTCCAAGGAAGCCCAATTCAAATTTATTACTGACTTTATAGGAGAAATATGTCTGAGCATCTGCAAAAGTAGGGCGGAAGTTGGTTTCTGTTTGCTTGGCATCTACAAACAAGCTATTGTCACGGTAGCGCATTCCCACGATTCCATTCAACCTTCCGTTTTTAGATTTACCTCCCACTGAGACACTGGCACCTAACAAGCTTAAGTCTACAGTCGCTTCAAATCCGGTAGGTTGTCTATAGGTGATGTCTAATACTGAGGAAAGTTTGTCTCCGTATTTTGCTTGAAACCCTCCTGCAGAGAAGTCTACACTAGAAGTAAGGTCACTATTTACAAAACTTAGACCTTCCTGTTGTCCACTTCTTATAAGGAATGGTCTGTATACTTCAATTTCATTTACATAGACCAAATTTTCATCGTAGTTACCACCTCGTACCGCATATTGCGTACTTAATTCATTATTACTACTCACTCCCGGTAGGGAAGTTAGTACATTTTCTACCCCAGCATTAGCTCCAGGAATCTTTCGGATTGCTTCTGGACTTATGGAAGTAATCCCTTCAACCCTTTTTCGTTTTTTTGCGTCTATCACAACTTCCCCAATCTGTTTAATGTCTGTATCGAGTGAAGGGTGAAATTCGTAATCTTCGTTTGCTGCAAGTGTGATGGTTAATTCTGCATCCTTAAAGCCTAAATATGAATAAGTAATGACGACACTTTCGTTGGCTGGGATTTCAAGTACATAGGCTCCATTAAAATCGGTCTGTGTGCCATCGGTGCCTGTAGTAATATTTACACCGTTTAAAGGCTGGTTGTTTTCATCGAGAACGATTCCTTTTACAGTGGCAGTTTGAGCATGAAGAAACCCTACAAATAGGAAAAGGAATAATTGCGGCAGTAAATATTTTGTTTTCAAAAGCGAATATTATAGTTGTTTTCTGAAAAAAGTTGCTTCAAATGTAGTACTATTTCCAACATTATCTACAACAATTACTTTCAAATTGTTTTCAGTCTCGGATATGATATTATCATCGAAATCATAAACTAAAACGTCTTTTTTATAATCATATTCTGTAAGAATGAATTTTCCATTTATAGTTGCCCTATATGTGCTAACCCCACTTTCATGATCTTCAATTTTTAATTGAAGGGTTTCGTTCTTGCTAATCCATTTCCCGTCTTGGAAATTAAGGGCGTCTATTGTTGGGTTAATGGTATCCCTAGCCAAGACATAGGTGCCAAAAGTTCTTGTCTTTGCCGAAAGTTTGGTTCCATTACGATAGGTGGTGTAATAAATAGGAGGTTTGTTGTAGTTGGACTTTCCTATATATAGTTTACCCATGTCTTCCTTGGTGTAATTGGAAGCATCAAAAGTAATGGTCATATTCTTGTGCAAAGGAGCTATGTCTTGATGCAGTTTTAACGTATCTACACTGGCAGTAATATCCAGATACGTATTTTCATATAAGCTCTCATTTGGGATATAAATACTGAACTTGCCTTTTGTAATTGAATTCCCTTGATCAAAAGCCACGAAATCCATGCTTTCATCAATTTGTTTGGGCTCGGTAATTTCTTGCTGTTTTCCAGAAACTGGAATGGTAACCACCGTTTTATTTTCATTAAAATCTGAAATCTCAATACGGTATACCGAAGAAAAACCATCTTCTGCCGTTACATATCCTTTGTCTACTTCATGAACAATCACGCTCAATGGGTTATTGGGTTCTCTAAATAATTTTTGAACCCTTATTTTATTTTCCTTGTAATAATGATAATCTATATAACGATTCAGGAAACGGGTTTCCGAAAAAGAAAACCGATTAAAATGGACACGATATTTTTCTTCTCCATTATAGAAAGCAGCAATATGGTAGGATCCATTTTTGTTGGAAGCTCCATCATGCTGATCATTGGTTGAAACTCCAAAACCTATTTTACCCAAGGCGTTTATGGCCTCAGCTCTATAGGAACCATCTTTTTGCTTTGTTAATTTAAGTTTTTGCGGTTTTTGTGAGCCATTTACGTGAGCACCTTCAGTAGGATATACCATGATGGCATTTACAAGTGGTCCTTTGTTATCTGCGATGTCTATTCCAAAAAGCATTGGATTCATAGGCCTGGAGGAAGCATCCCGTATTTCATAATGCAAATGTGGGCCTCCACTGCTCCCGGTATTACCTGTATAACCAATAATCTCACCTTTCTTAACTGGTAAGCTATCTGCTTCGGGGAAAAGTTCGATCTGGTATTCTTCTTTTTCGTATTGTTTCTTTTTTACATAGGCTTGTATGGCTCCTGCATACGCATCTAAATGGGCATATACAGTGTTGTATCCATTGGGATGTTTTACATAGAGTGCTTTGCCATATCCATAATGAGATACTTTTATGCGTTTTACATATCCATTGGCAGGAGCATAAATAGGGAGCCCCCTTTTTTGTTGGGTTTTAATGTCGAGGCCACTGTGAAAGTGATTACTTCTCAACTCCCCAAAGTTTCCAGATAGGATTAAAGGGATGTCGAGGGGTTTTTCAAAATAGTCAGTGGGTACATTCTGAGCATGAATTTGAATCCCGATAAGGAGTAAAAGCAAGAAATAGGATTTCATAAAAATTATAATTGTCTATAAATTAAAGGGGAGATTCAAAAAATATTGCAAACCTGTTCAATAATACAAAAAAAAGGTAAAAACTGTTGGCATATTGGGGCTACAATGTTAACTTTGTGTAATAAGTATTGAACAAAACCATTCATGTCTAACCTTATTGAAATTGTTGATTCTCTAGAAAATAGGATTAGTAAATTGCTTCACCGATATGAAAAAGTGAAACAAAAAAACCAGAAACTAGAAGCTGAATTGATAGTTTTGAAAGAGCTTAACGCAAAAACCCAAGAAGAAGTGGTGAATTGGCGTGAAAAGTGTGGATCCTTGAAATTGGCTAACTCATTACTTGGCAGCGACCAACATAAACGAGATACAAAACTCAAAATAAATGCTTTAGTTCGGGAAATAGACCAATGTATAAGTCAACTTTCCGAATAAAATAAAAATAATGTCAAACCCGTTAAAGATCAAACTCTCTATTGCCGATAGGGTCTATCCTTTAACCATCGATCCGGCCCAAGAAGAAGGGCTTCGAAAGGCTACTAAGAAGATAGAGGAAATGATTAAACGTTTCGAAAAGAGCTATGCCGTTAGGGACAAGCAGGATGTTTTGGCCATGTGTGCCCTCCAGTTTGCTACCCAAGTAGAACAACGGGGCATTGATAAGGTGAATGATCAGGAAGAGGTAGAAGAAAAGCTAGAAGCTTTAAATCTACTGCTGAAAGATCATCTAGCATAACGTTCTTTAAAATAAACAGGTACTGCCTACATTAATACTATTTTTTGGTAAACTCAACACGAATTCTTTAAAAAGGGTGAGTTAAAGTTGTAAAAGCGCGCCGCCTTTGAGCGGATTCTTGATCAGCTTGTTAGCCCTAAACTTGTTTTAAGGAGTTTATTCAAAAGCGCAATATTAGTGTAGGCTTTTTTTATATACTAACTTAAACTTATATGGACAATATAATTACTATAGCAATTGCAGCCGTCGCGGGTTTGGTCATTGGTTTTATCATCGCCAAAATGCTCGAAAAAAGCAATGCATCTCAAGTGATAAATTCAGCTAAGAAAAATGCTTCTTCTATCTTAAAAGAAGCCAAGAGCGAAGCCGAATCACTTAAAAAAGATAAAATCCTCCAGGCTAAAGAAAAATTTATCGAATTAAAGGCAGAACACGAAAAAGTGATCCTGAATCGCGATAAAAAAATGGCCGAAGTTGAGAAACGTACCCGTGATAAAGAATCACAGGTTTCCAACGAACTTTCCAAGAACAAAAAACTAAGTGCAGAACTCGAGCAAAAAAAGAAGGAGTATGAGAGTCGTTTGGGTCTATTGGATAAGAAAAAATCTGAAGTAGAGAAAATGCACCGTAGCCAGATTGAGCAATTGGAAGTCATTTCCAGCTTATCTGCAGAAGATGCGAAAGCACAATTAATGGAAAGCCTTAAGAGTGAAGCCAAAACAGATGCCATGGCTTATATTCAAACTGCTTTAGAGGAAGCCAAAATGACGGCACAGCAAGAAGCAAAAAAGGTAGTCATTAATACTATCCAGCGTATTGGTACAGAAGAAGCTATCGAAAACTGCGTGTCTGTATTTAACCTGGAAAGTGATGATGTGAAAGGGCGTATTATTGGTAGGGAAGGACGTAACATTCGCGCCATTGAATCTGCAACTGGAGTTGAAATCATTGTAGATGATACACCAGAAGCCATCATTTTATCATGTTTTGATTCTGTGAGACGGGAAATCGCAAGACTGTCACTTCATAAATTGGTTACGGACGGACGAATTCACCCTGCACGCATTGAAGAAGTAGTGCGCAAAACCCGAAAACAAATTGAAGAAGAGATTATAGAGGTTGGAAAAAGAACTGTAATTGATTTAGGGATTCATGGTCTTCATCCAGAATTAATAAAAGCAGTGGGGAGGATGAAGTATCGTTCCTCCTATGGGCAAAACCTGTTGCACCATTCACGAGAAGTAGCTCGTCTTTGTGGAGTTATGGCTTCGGAAATGGGGTTGAATGCCAAATTGGCTAAAAGAGCGGGACTTTTACATGATATTGGAAAAGTGCCAGAAGCAGAAACCGAAACGCCTCACGCCATTTTAGGAATGCAGTGGGCCGAAAAATATGGGGAAAAACCAGATGTATGTAATGCCATTGGAGCTCACCATGACGAGGTAGAAATGAACAACCTCCTTTCTCCAATTATTCAAGTATGTGATGCCATAAGCGGTGCACGTCCTGGCGCAAGACGTCAGGTATTGGATTCTTACATCCAACGTTTGAAGGATTTAGAGGATATTGCCTTTGGATTTAATGGTGTTAATAAAGCCTATGCAATTCAGGCAGGTAGGGAACTTCGTGTAATTGTGGAGAGTGAAAAAGTAAGCGATGACAAGGCCGCACAGCTATCATTCGAGATTTCACAGAAAATCCAAACCGATATGACATATCCAGGTCAGGTAAAAGTTACTGTAATTCGCGAAACAAGGGCTGTGAACATTGCCAAGTAATAGAATACGTTATTCGTCATAAATATTGGAATAGCCACTACCCGGCATTTCGAAGAATTTGCCATTAATAAACCGATAATTACGGTCCAGTGATTTTATCTGTTCCAAATCAGAAGCATCCAAAGTCAAGTTATTAGATTCAAAATTACTTACAATATTCTTTTGTGTTGTAGACTTTGGGATGACGGCAGTATCTCTTGTCGTGTGCCAATTAATAAGAACACTGGCGGGATGAACACCATATTTTTGAGCAATAGTCTTAATAGTCGGGATTTCAAATAAATTAGGTTCGTTATCTGCTTTCATTGCGGCTGTCCGATCTCCAGATCCCAATGGAGAGTAAGCGGTAAGAAGTATTCCTTGTTCCTTACAATAATTGACCAAATTGGGTTGTTGCAATAGCGGATGCATTTCTACCTGATTCATTTCAGGTTGTTCTTGTGAGTTTGCCACTAGATCTTTCAGCTTTTTTACACTAAAGTTAGAAACACCAATATGCCTTGCCAATCCTTGTTGTTTGGCTGCTTCCATAGACTTCCATGTTTCAGAAATAGGGAGTTTTTCCAAAGGAATGTAATCTTCAGGAGCCTGTGGAAATCCAATTCCTTTTTGAAAAGCGACTGGCCAATGTATGAGGTATAAATCCAGATAATCCAAACATAACTTTTCTAAGGAATCCTGTAAAGCTGGAATCACTGATTCTGAATGATGTGAATCATTCCAGAGTTTGGAAGTGATGAAAAGATCTTCTCTTGAAATTGTACCTTCATTAAAAATTGATTGAAGTACCTCGCCAATTTCTGCTTCATTTCCATAGACAGCCGCTGTGTCTATATGTCTATATCCAGCATCTATGGCATATCTAAGAGCGTTTTTTAGTTCCTGTCCTGTGGCTTTCCATGTTCCAAGACCTATAGCATGGAACGTATCTCCGTTGTTAAATGTAAGTGTTTTCATGGCTTTATGATTGGATGTATGAAAATACAAAGATTTGAAATAGTCTGAAAGGAATAGTCTAGTTGTTTCGTGGGTGGTATTTTTCAATAACTGAGGCCAAATGGGAAGTGTCTATATGGGTATAAATCTCAGTGGTGGTAATGCTTTCGTGTCCAAGCATTTGCTGTATGGCACGTAAATCTGCCCCTCGTTCTAGCAAATGCGTAGCAAAAGAATGCCTAAAGGTGTGCGGGCTTACTTTTTTCCGTATTCCAGCTTTTTCTGTTAATCCTTTGATAACGGTAAATATCATGGCTCTTGTGAGGGGTTTCCCTCTGCGATTAAGAAACAAGAAATCTGTAAACTCTGATGGAATATCCTGTTTTACCCTAACTTCATTTTGATAGATTTTAATATACTTCATTGCTTGACCCGCAATGGGGACAAAACGTTGTTTGTCTCCTTTGCCCGTTACCCGAATAAAGCCTTCGTCAAAAAAAAGATCCGAAATTTTTAATTGAGTAGCCTCTGATACACGTAAACCACAACTGTATAGTATTTCGAGTATGGCACGGTTTCTCTCTCCTTGTGGCTTTGAAAGATCAATTTGGGAGATAATATCATTTATCTCGGCCAGTGATAAGGTGTCTGGTAGTTTTCTACCCAGTTTGGGAGCTTCTATAAGTTCTAACGGGTTAGTTTTTCGGTATTCTTCAAAAATAAGGTAGTTAAAAAACCCTCGTAAGCCTGAAATGATCCGACTCTGGGATCGGGGAGTAACTTCTTTGGCTATTTGATAAATGAACTCTTGAATGGTCTTTTCTGAAATAAGTATTGGAGAATCTTGGATTTCATGGGCATCAAGCCAATCTATTAGCTTTTGAATATCAAATGTATAATTGGCAATAGAATTTTGGGACAACCCTCTTTCTATATGGAGATAATCCCTGTAATCTTTAAGTGCTCGTGACCATTTCATTTGATACTTAAATATATTCTAAAAAAATGAAGTTGAAATAAGAACCTATAAAAAATCGTTGTAATTTTACATAAATTAACTAAACACATTCTTTATGAAAAGATTAGCAATCGCCATTATGGCGCTTTTAATTTCAACAGCTGCATTTTCCCAAGGACTGGATCTAGGGATCAAAGCTGGAGTGAATTTTGCAAATATTACTGATGCATCTGGGCTTGACAATAGAACTGGTTTTGTTTTTGGTGCCTTTGCAGGAGTTAAACTAGGAGATAAACTTGGGGTACAGGGAGATTTGTTGTATTCACAACAAGGAGCGGATAGCCCCGAATTAGGCAAGATTGATCTTAATTATGTAAACATTCCTGTTGTCCTTAAGTACTTTGTAACAGAGAGCCTTCACATTCATGCCGGACCTCAATTTGGTTTTGTGGTAGATGATAATATTAAGGATGTACTTCAAAATTTAGCAGAAGCTGAAACTGCTGATGTTTCGGGAGTAGTAGGTGCTGGAATTGACCTTCCTATGGGAATTCGAATAGATGGACGATATAACTTTGGTCTTTCTGATGTATTGAAAAGCACCCAAAGTGTTGTTACGGTAGAGCCTGGTAAGAATAGTGTAATTACACTCTCTGTAGGTTATTCTTTCCTATAAAAAATCATCAATATTCATGAAAAAGAGGTGCTTTTGCACCTCTTTTTTTTGTCTGATTATCAGTGTTATATAACCGCTAATCGAAAAAAAAGGGGTTTTTCCTGTATAAATGTTAAAAAAATATTTCATAGTTTCGTCCCATTAATCAAACTAAACAATTATGAAAAGACTACTATTAACAGCTGCGTTAGCAGTATTCGGATTAACATCCTATGCGCAGGATGGAGGCGGAGGTGCCACAGATCAAGGTGCTATAGTAATTGAAGTAAACACTGGATTTGGTGAGTCTTCAACTTCTAACACTGGTTTTTCACTTCGTTTAATTGATGGTAACACTGCCTACTCTTTAGGTGGTGAAGTAGGATATTTTATCCTAGATGACCTTGCTCTTAAAGCGGGTCTTGGTTATGGAGATGCTGGAGTAGATGGAATTGATGGAACTTTTAATTGGAAAGTTGGTGGTAAATACTATATCGCCGGTCAGTTTCCTGTTGCAGTAGATGCAAACGGTTCTTCTGGTAACGATGTTTCACCACTTTGGATAGGAATTCAAGGAGGGTATGCTTGGTTTGTAGCTGACAATGTTAGCATTGAACCAGGAATTCGTTATGGACTTGGAATGAACGAAGATGCTGGAGATGGTGACTTCAACGTATTTGGAGTGAACATCGGTTTCAACGTTTTCTTTAACTAAGAGCCAAAAATAAATAATAGAGCGGGAGTTTAACTCCCGCTTTTTTTATACCCAATTTTCAAATTTATGGTAGCAAGGTCTTTTGTCTTCCGCGGATAAGACAGTGAGATTTCCCTTCTCTATTTTTGTTTCCAGAATTTAAAAATTAACCAACCGGAAAGTGCAGCAATTCCAAATAATATAATAGCTCCGGTCCAATTTCCATAAATTATATATCCTACACCAAATAGTGCCGTATAAACAAAAACAACACCTAAAAGCATCGAAGCAAGATCTATGGTAAAGTGATCGTGTGATTTTTTTAGAGTGATGTCTTGAGTGGATGCTATTTTTTTGAATCCTTTCCAACCCTTACCATAGGGAGTTATGATGTTGTAGAATTTTGCCAAATGCTTGGTGTCTGTTGGTTTGGTTATTAAAGTGACAGTAATCCATGAAATGGAGGTAAGTAGAACCCCTAACACCAACTTTTCGTGGCTTTCTAATCCCATATCCCAGAATTCGAATACTAAGGCCAGCACAAACGATACCACCATACCAGTAATTTCACTATATGCATTAATACGCCACCAAAACCATCTAAGAATGAATATAAGCCCAGTTCCTGCACCAATTTGCAATAGGATGTTGAAGGTGTCTAAGGCACTTTCAAATTGAAGTGCAAGCAATGCTGCCAAAATCATCAATACTACCGTAGAAAGTCTTCCAATAGAAACCAATTGCTTTTCTGAAGCCGATGGTTTCACAAAACGCTTATAAAAATCCAATGCTATATATGAAGAACCCCAGTTTAGGTGGGTAGAGATTGTACTCATAAAGGCGGCGATAAGTGATGCTACTACCAATCCTAATAAACCGTTTGGTAAATGGGTAAGCATAGCAGAATACCCTAAGTCATGTCCAATGGTTGCTTTAGGAAATTGTGCAGAGATATCAGAAAGCTGAGGATACAATACCAAAGACGCCAAGGCAATCAAAATCCAAGGCCATGGGCGCAGTGCATAGTGAGCAATGTTAAATAGGAGGGTGGCGCCAATAGCATTTTTTTCATCTTTTGCAGAAAGCATGCGTTGCGCAATGTATCCACCACCACCGGGTTCTGCTCCTGGATACCAAACACTCCACCATTGTACTGCTATAGGAATAATAAGAAGTGTAAGCAAACTTTTTGAATCACTGAAATCTGGAAGGAAATTCAATTTATCAGATACGTTTTCGTGTTGCAGCAGGTTTTCAAGCCCACCAATTTCTGGCATGTTAATAATATAGTAGGCAGCCCATACTGAACCGATCATAGCAACAATAAACTGTAGAAAGTCTGTGAATATTACACCCCGAAGTCCTCCAATGGAACTATACAACACAGTAATAATGGAAGCATATACAACAGATTGCCAAGGTTCTAAATCGAATAATATTCCTCCAATTTTAATAGCAGCCAAACATACGGCAGCCATAATCATTACATTGAAGAAAACTCCTAAATACAATGCTCTAAAGCCCCTTAAAAAAGCGGCTTCTTTACCACTATATCTCATTTCGTAGAATTCCAAGTCGGTCAAGACCTTAGATCTTCTCCAAAGTTTGGCATATACAAAAACGGTAAGCATACCAGTAAGGAGGAATGCCCACCATACCCAGTTTCCTGAAATTCCGTTTTGTCTAACGATATCAGTAACCAAGTTAGGTGTATCTGCAGAAAAGGTTGTAGCAACCATAGAGATACCCAATAACCACCAAGGCATATTTTGCCCAGAAAGGAAAAACTCTTTGGTGTCTTTTCCTGATCTCTTCGATACTAGAATACCAATAATAAGAAATATGACAAAAAATGAAATAATGAAGATCCAATCAAGGGAAGCTAGTTGCATAATAAGAATTATTAATCTTTAAGGCTTTCTGCCTGACCAACCCAATCATCCCGTTCAATTCGTCCCGGAAAGAAATCGATTAACTCAGTAAGCACACGTATATCTTCATCCTTAAATCGGCTAATTTGCTGATAGTTGTAGATGCCTATTTCATTAAGTTTTTGTTCAATATAGGGGCCTATACCGTTTATCCTTGTAAGATCTTGCTTTTCGGATGTTTCTGCCATACCGAAATTATCGAAGTTGAGTTCTGGTTTGTTTCGGGTATAGGTTATATAGCTAGTTCTTGCTTTTTGAACTATATCTTCTGGAGTTATGGATACAGAAGGAGATTCTTCTATGTCACTTTGAAGTTCTTCTTGGGTTTCTTTTACAACTTCAATGATTTTGGGTTTAATTTCGGTAAAAATGACATCAATGTCCTTTTCGTCACGAGCCAGTTTAGTTCTTTCAGATTTCTTACTGATCTTTCGAAGATCTTTCAGGTATTTGGATCGTTGCATACTCCATGCAGAAAAGTAACCAATTATGAAGGTGCTTAACATCAAGAGAAACACCCCGATATAATCAGGTAATTGGTTTACAAATTCTGTAAGTTGATCCATTAATTTGAACTGTACTTAATTTCTATTCTTCTATTTAAAAAACGGCCTCTTTCTGTTTTATTGCTCGCAATGGACTTGGATTCTCCTTCAGAACGGGCAATGACTTTCTTTTTATCCAAATTACCTTTAGTGACCAGGTACCAACGTACTTGTCTGGCATGTTTTAATCCAACAAGATAATTATCATTGGCATTTCCAATATTGTCGGTGTGCCCAACAACCTCGACAATTAGACTTGGATTAGTAGCCATTAATTGTTTGACTTCTTCAAGTAAGTCTTGTAGGTCTTTATTTACAAAAATATCATTATTTATCAATTTTGGATAAATAGTTTTATTTTCTGGTAGTTTTAATACGGCAGATGCAATCCTTTTTTCATCTAAAGGGCTGAATGCGAAAGAAATCCCGTTTTCAAATTTTAAATCTTCAGCAAATTCAATTTCCCGTATAATAGGCTTAATGACAATTTTTTCTCTGGGTATTCCAGTTTCTAATAGTAATTGTTCGACTTTTTTCCCTCTTTGGAACCCCAAGTTTGGAGTTTCTATATTTTCTGATGCACTATAAAGAGAATAGATGTGTAATTCTTCATTAGGGTGGGATAAGATGTATGTGTTAAGCTTGTAATTAAAATCACGGATTTCTTCTGCCAGGATAATTTCACTGCTGTTTTTATAGAAACCAATGCCTTTATCGAAAAGAAAAATAATATCATTCCTTGGAGTAATTGCCTTCAATCCTTTATTCAGATCAATACGATCACTTGAATGTTCTTCGTTTTCAATTAAATTGAGTGTGTCTTTTTCTTTTCCATAAACACCCAAAGAGTCGTCCAAAAGAGGAACATCGTCAATCTGCTCAGTAGTATCATTCATTAAGCTACTGGCAACTTCAGTAGTTGGTTTGGTCTGTTTGTTTATGGGATCGAGAACAGAAAACAACCACAATCCAAAAAATGACCATATCAGGAAGACCAGAAAGGCGATCAAGAAATTCTTCATTTTTGGTAATTAGGTTGTTTTATAGGTGTTGAAAAAGCGTTTCAAAGCATAACAAACATACTAAATTAATTGATCATTAAATAGCGAAAAATTAATCTATTTTTCACAAGACACTAAACAATTTTGATTATGTTTGTATTAGAAATGAAAATTCAAAACTTACATCATCATCATTTATCACGACTGGCTCATGCGAGGTGATAGATTGTATATGTAATTTAACCATATCAAAAACCCGTTTGAGTATTCAAGCGGGTTTTTTTTATGCGCCAATTTTAAAATAATAACAGTACGATGACCAAATTAAAAATTGCAGTGCAAAAATCGGGAAGACTTAACGAGGATTCCTTGAAATTGCTAAAAGATGCTGGGGTTTCCATAGATAATGGAAAAGACCAATTAAAGGCAGAAGCCAAGAACTTTCCCATAGAGATTTATTACCTAAGAAACGGGGATATCCCCCAATACTTAAAAGATGGGGTTGTAGACTGCGCCATTATTGGAGAAAACATTTTGTTTGAAAAAGGGGAGGATATTCATATAGCGGAAAAATTGGGATTTTCTAAGTGCCGTGTTTCCTTAGCAGTTTCAAAGATTTTCGAATATGACAACATCGAAGACCTAAATGGAAAGCGAATAGCAACTTCTTACCCAAATACCACCCAGAAATACTTGGAAAGTAAAGGGGTTTCTGCAGATCTGCATGTCATTAACGGAAGTGTGGAAATTGCACCCAACATTGGGCTTGCAGATGCCATTTGCGACATTGTAAGCAGCGGAAGCACATTGTTTAAGAACAATTTGAAAGAAGTGGAAGTCATGATGAAAAGCGAAGCTGTATTGGCCGTTTCGCCAACATTATCTGATGATGCTACTAAAATTTTGGATAGACTTCGGTTTCGCATTCAATCCGTATTAAAAGGGAGAAGTTATCGCTACATACTACTCAATGCACCCAATAATAGATTAGATGAAATCATTTCTATTTTACCCGGAATGAAAAGTCCTACCATACTTCCTTTAGCAAATGAGGACTGGAGTAGTATACACAGTGTTATTAAACAAGATGAATTTTGGAAAGTGATTGACCAATTAAAAGAACTGGGAGCACAAGGAATTTTGGTATGTCCCATTGAAAAAATGGTATTCTAAGCATATGACTATGAAAATAATAAACAATCCAAAGAAAGAGGTATGGCCACAATTGTTAGAGCGTCCTACACAATCTGTTGAGGATATAGAAGCTACTGTGAATGAAATTTTTTCTGAAATCCGCAAAAAAGGAGATGTTGCCATATCCAAGTACACCGAGATATTTGATGGTGTTGCCTTAGACCAAATGGAAATTACTCCAAACGAGATCAAATCTGCCGTAGAAGCTGTCCCGGAAGATTTGAAGTCTGCCATCCAACTTGCTAAAAGAAACATAGAACAATTCCATAAAGCTCAAAAAAGTGAACCTGTTCAAGTAGAAACAGTGGCTGGAGTTAATTGTTGGCTTGAAAAAAGGCCTATAGAGAAGGTTGGCTTGTATATTCCCGGGGGTTCCGCTCCTTTGTTCTCCACAATCCTTATGTTGGCCATTCCAGCTCAAATAGCTGGTTGCAAAGAAATTGTGCTCTGTACGCCGCCCAATAAAGATGGGAGTATAGCTCCAGCTATTTTATATACTGCTCAGCTCTGTGGAGTGACAAGAATTTTTAAGGCTGGAGGAATACAGGCCATAGGGGCGCTTACTTTTGGAACAGGAACAATTCCTAAAGTATATAAAATTTTTGGTCCAGGAAATCAATTTGTAACAGTGGCTAAACAATTGGCTACTAAATTTGGTGTGGCAATCGATATGCCAGCCGGCCCCAGTGAACTTATGATTTTTGCTGATGAAACTGCGGTACCTTCTTTTTTGGCTTCAGATTTATTGAGCCAAGCTGAACATGGTGCTGATAGCCAGGTTATCTTGGTTTCCACCTCTAAAAATGTACTTGAAGAAACAAAAAAGCATATTAAAGTTCAATCTGAAGTATTGAATCGTAAGCATATTGTAAATCAGTACAATTAAAAATTCTAAATTAGTTTTAATCGAAACCGAATCAATGGCTTTAGAGCTAATCAATGAATATGCTCCAGAACATTTAATAATTGTAAGTAAAAACGAATCTTTCTTTGTAGATAATTTAAAAAATTCGGGATCAGTTTTTCTTGGAAATTATACCCCGGAAAGTGCGGGAGATTATGCATCCGGCACCAATCATACACTCCCTACCAATGGTTATGCAAAACAGTATAGTGGTGTAAACCTTGATAGTTTTTCAAAGAGTATGACTTTTCAGAAAATATCTCCAGAGGGATTAAAAGCAATAGGAAATGCTGTTGAATTAATGGCAGAAGCCGAAGGATTGCAAGCACACAAAAATGCAATAACCCTCAGGCTTGATTATTTAAAGAAATAAAGAAAGACGATATTGTGAAAAACAAAGTAGACATCATAAAATTGGTTAGGCCCAATGTATTGGCAATGAAACCTTATAGCTCTGCGAGAGATGAATTCAAGAATTTTAAGCAAGAGATGGTTTTTTTGGACGCCAATGAGAATCCACATGACTCAACAGTAAACAGATACCCAGACCCACAGCAGCAATCTTTAAAAGAAGTTTTAGCAGCTAACAGCTGTAGAAAGAAAGAAGAAATTCTATTGGGTAATGGAAGTGATGAAGTTTTAGATTTAATATTCAGGGTGTTTTGTGAGCCAAGTAAGGATTCTGTAATTACTTTACCACCAACCTATGGAATGTATAAGGTTTTAAGTGACACCAATGATATTGCGACTATAGAAGTACCACTTACCAAAGACTTTCAACCTGATGTTCAAAGGATATTGAAAGCACAGGATATAAATACCAAATTGTTATTTCTATGTTCCCCCAATAACCCTACAGGAAATTGTATAAAAACAGAACACATACAACAGTTGATAGAGGGTTTTAATGGAATTGTGATTATTGACGAAGCTTATATTGATTTCGCCTCACATAAAAGTTGGGTTGAAAAGATGGATGATTATAATAATCTAATCATTACCCAAACACTGTCCAAAGCCTATGGGATGCAGGGATTCGATTGGGAATATGCTATGCATCCTCACAGATTATTTCTCTACTAAATAAAATTAAACCGCCCTATAATATAAATAGCTTAACGCAACAATATGCCTATGACCGCTTGCAAAACCGAAAAGAAGTATTTAAGGAAATTGACACATTGTTAATGCAAAGGGCGCGACTCTCCAAAGTATTACATGAAGTTTCTTTTGTTAAAAAAGTATTTCATAGCGATGCTAATTTTATACTGATTCGTGTAGATGATGCCAATAGGAGATACCAACAACTAATTGAAAAAGGAATTGTAGTAAGAAACAGAAGCAAACAATTGGGTTGTGAAAACACATTACGGATTACCGTTGGAACACAGAAAGAAAACGATATACTCATTAAAGAATTAAACCAATTATAATGGCAAAAAAAGTATTGTTCATAGATAGAGATGGTACCATCATAAAGGAAACTGCAGACGAACAGATCGATGCATTTGAAAAGATGGTATTCTATCCCAAAGTATTTACTTGGCTGGGTAAAATAGCTGCAGAATTGGATTTTGAATTGGTAATGGTCACCAATCAGGATGGATTGGGAGCTGAGGCTTTTCCTGAAGAAACGTTTTGGCCTGTTCATAATTTCATTCTCAAATCCTTTGAAAATGAGGGGGTGTATTTCAGTAAAGTATTCTTGGATAGAACCTTTCCAGACGAAAATGCACCTACCCGAAAACCAGGTACGGGAATGCTGGAGTCCTTTTTTTCAGAGACCTATGATCTTAAGAACTCTTTTGTGATAGGAGACCGATTAACCGATATGGAATTGGCCAAGAACCTAGGCGCAAAAGGGATATTCATAAATGACAAAACAGAACTGGGTACAGAAGAGATTACTATAAGTAAAACCGAATTAGACAATCATATTGCTCTGGAAAGCAATGATTGGGAGGAAATATACCGTTTTCTAAGACTCAAAAATAGGGTTGTTCAATTAGATCGGGTAACCCATGAAACCCAAATTGCCATTTCATTGGATTTGGATGGTACAGGAAAGAGCGATATCGATACTGGGATTGCTTTCTTTGATCATATGCTAGACCAGATAGCAAGACATGGGCAAATGGATTTAGCAATTAAAGTTAAAGGGGATCTCGAAGTAGATGAGCATCACACCATTGAGGATACTGCTATTGCATTAGGTACTGCTTTTCATAATGCAGTTGGGGACAAATTGGGAATGGAGCGTTATGGTTTTTGTTTACCTATGGATGATTGTTTAGCACAGGTTGCCATTGATTTTGGAGGAAGAAATTGGTTGGTTTGGGAGGCAGATTTCAAACGCGAAATGATTGGCAAAGTGCCTACAGAAATGTTCTTTCATTTCTTCAAAAGCTTTTCCGATGGCGCGAAGGCTAACCTGAATATAAAGGTAGAAGGTACTAATGAACACCATAAGATTGAAGCTATTTTCAAGGCATTTGCTAAGGCTATAAAATCTGCAGTACAGAGAAATCCAGAAAAAATGATTCTACCATCCACAAAAGGAATGTTGTAATGAAGATAGCCATTATAGATTATGGAGCAGGGAACATCCAGAGCATTGAGTTTGCCCTTTCTCGTTTGAGGTACAAAGCAACCTTGAGCTCAGATAAAGAAGAGATTCTAAGAGCCGATAAAGTAATTTTTCCTGGAGTAGGCGAAGCTGGAAGTGCCATGGAAAAACTAAAAGCTTCTGGCTTAGATGAACTGATTCCTAAGCTAAAACAACCCGTATTGGGAATTTGTCTAGGAATGCAGCTGATGTGCAATTTTTCAGAAGAAGGAAATACCAAAGGATTGGGGGTTTTTAATGTAGATGTACATAAATTTTCTTCCAAAGTAAAAGTTCCACAAATGGGATGGAATACGATATACAATTATAAGTCCCCATTATTTACAGGTCTTTCAGAAAATGAATACATGTATTTGGTGCATAGTTTTTATGCTCCAGTTTCTAACGAAACAATAGCTGTGTCCCATTATGAGAAACTGTATAGTGTGGCTTTGCAAAATGATAATTTTTATGGAGTTCAATTTCATCCAGAGAAAAGTAGCACAGCAGGAGCTCAGATATTACAGAATTTTTTAAACCTATAAATATGCGAATTATACCTGCCATAGATATTATTGACGGAAAATGTGTACGGCTTTCTAAAGGGGATTACAGCACACAAAAAATATACAATGAACATCCGTTGGAAGTTGCCAAACAATTTGAAGCCCACGGTATTACCCATCTGCATTTGGTAGATCTGGACGGTGCTAAGAATCAGCACATTGTAAATTATAAGGTTTTAGACCTCATTGCTTCCAAAACCCATTTGAGTATTGATTTTGGTGGTGGACTAAAATCTGATGAAGATCTTAAGATTGCTTTCGAAAGTGGAGCCAGTCAAATTACTGGGGGGAGTATTGCAGTGAAAAATCCTGAAACATTTTACAATTGGCTTGAGACCTACGGAAGCTCTAAAATTATTTTAGGCGCAGATGCTAAAAACAAAATGATTGCGGTTAATGGATGGACAGAGGAAAGTGATAAAGAGGTTATTTCCTTCATACAATCTTATGTAAACAAAGGGATTACCTATGTTATTTGTACCGATATCTCCAAGGATGGGATGTTACAAGGGCCTTCTTTTGAATTGTACGAAGAAGTTTTAAATACAACCACCGTTAAGCTGATTGCTTCCGGAGGAATGGCTAACTTCGAGGAGTTACCCAAGCTGGCTTCTCTTGGATGCGAAGGAGCTATTATAGGAAAGGCTATCTATGAAAACAAGATCAGTTTAAAACAATTGGAACATTATATATTGAATTCAGAATGAAAGAAGAACTAATAAAAGAATGTAAGGATAATGCTATTTATCGTTTAAGGGAAAGTAGTAGAATGGTAAAAATTGCGCTCGATAAGATTGATGAATCCTCTGTCTGGAAAAAACCGAATGAAACTTCCAATAGTATAGGCAACCTACTATTGCATTTGTGTGGCAATATTGGCCAATATGCGATCGCATCCCTAGGAAACAAACCAGATACCCGTATACGAGATGCCGAATTTGATGCCAAAAGCGGATTTTCAAAAGCTGAACTATGGGCACAGTTGGAGGAAACGGTTTCCAAAGCCATACAAACTATTACTGAAGTAAGCGGAGAAGAATTGATACGAATTCGAGAAGTACAGGGGTTTCAGCTTTCAGGCATAGGAATCATCATGCATGTGGTAGAGCATTATAGTTATCATACAGGACAGATTGCCTTTTGGGTAAAACAATTGAAGTCTCAGGATTTGGGTTTTTATGACGGATATGATCTAAATACGAAAAACAAATAAGTCATGCTTACAAAACGAATTATCCCTTGTTTAGATATAAAAGACGGCCGTACCGTTAAAGGGGTAAATTTTTTAGACTTACGAGATGCCGGAGATCCCATTGAACTGGCACAAATGTATGCTGAACAAGGAGCAGATGAATTGGTTTTTCTGGATATTTCAGCTACCGAAGAACGACGTAAAACCTTGGCCAATTTAGTACTCCGTATTGCAGAAAAATTAGACATTCCATTTACTGTAGGAGGCGGAATTTCAACCGTAGAAGATGTGGCGTTGTTACTTCGTAGTGGAGCAGATAAAGTATCTATCAATTCTGCAGCCGTAAAAAGACCAGAATTGATTAATGAATTGTCTGCCAAATTTGGCTCCCAATGTATTGTAGTTGCCATAGATGCTAAACTAATATCGGGTGATTGGAAAGTCCATTTAGTGGGAGGTAAGGTCCCTACCAATATATCACTATGGGATTGGGCAGTAGAAATAGCCCAACGGGGAGCTGGTGAAATTCTATTTACCTCTATGGATCATGACGGGACTAAAAATGGGTTTGCTAATGAGGCACTAGGTAAACTATCTTCTTTGGTAAACATTCCTATTATTGCTTCCGGGGGAGCGGGCACTATTAAACATTTTCATGAAACCTTTTTAGAAGGCAATAGTGATGCAGCCTTGGCTGCCAGTGTATTTCACTTTAAAGAAATAGAAATTTTAAAACTAAAACAAGAATTAAAACGACAGGGAATTCCTGTCAGATTATAAAATGTAAGATATGGAAATCAATTATTCAAAATATCCCGATGGTTTGGTGCCAGCAGTGGTACAGGATGAACTCACAAAGAATGTACTCATGTTGGGGTTTATGAGTGAAGAAGCGTTGCGAATTACTGAAGAAACCAAAAACGTAACCTTTTACAGTCGTAGTAAAAATAGATTATGGACCAAAGGAGAGGAATCTGGCAATTTTATGGAAGTAAGCTCAATTGCTGTGGATTGCGACAATGATGCACTTTTAATTCAGGCAAAACCCATGGGTCCAGTATGCCATAAAGGATCTGATACTTGTTGGGGTTCTAAAAACCGTTCCAATTTTGGTTTCTTTTCATATTTGGAAGAAGTAATTGAAGAACGAAAAAACAATCCAGAACGTGTAAATAGCTATGTCTCTTCGCTGTTTCGAAAGGGAGTAAACAAAGTAGCTCAAAAAGTAGGAGAAGAAGCGGTAGAGGTTGTTATTGAAGCCATGGAAGACAATGATCTCAACTTTTTGGATGAAAGTGCAGACTTAATGTTTCACTTTATGGTATTGTTACAAGTAAAAGGATTTCATTTACGCGATGTGGAGAAGACGTTACGGTCACGTCATAAATATGATAAAGACGAAACAAAGGAATAAGAAAAAAGTCCATGAATCATTCATGGACTTTTCATTGGTTAGTTTTTCTTGATTAGGGTTTAAGAGAGCCAGCCCTTTTTGGCAGCACCCTTACTGTATAAGTACAAGAATACACAGATAATAATAACGATCATTGGCATTACATAGCCCTGTACAGACCCATATACTTCGGCTGAATTAGTAGCAGCCCAAGCATAAATGTTCTGAACCAATACGGCTAGTAACGATATTAGAAATAATGGAGTAGCCAATTTTTTTCTAATCAATAACATAATACATCCAAGTAGACCACTAAAAACGGCTACTGCAAACACAATATTAATCCAGGAAGGAGTACCTTCTATAAGCGAGACCTGCTCCGGAGTTAATAACGCCTTTGCCTCGTCTGTAAGTAATACAGTTTGACCTAAATATGCAAATACCCCCATGAGGTTCCAAATAAGGGCAATAATGGCAATAACCCAATAGGCAGCATTGGGTTTGTTAGTTGTTGTCATATTATTTTTGGTTTAAGGTTAACTCAATAAATATAGATAATTTTACGCAATGTTCAGAAATCGATACTATTACCTCATTAAACTCCAGTATCTCGGATTCCGTTATCATGGATGGCAGAAACAACCCGATGTACTTACAGTTGAGCATATGGTTTCCAGAACGTTACGCTATGTTTTAGGGCATTCCAATTTTAAACTATTGGCTTCTGGAAGAACGGATGCCAAGGTTTCAGCACAAATACAGTATGTGGAATTGTTTTTAGAACAAGATCCTTTGAACAAGGAAGAATTTCTTCCTCTTTTCAATAAAAATTTACCACAAGACATCAATGCTTTGGAAATTCAGGAAGTGGATGCATCTTTCAATATTATAGGAGCTCCAAAAGAAAAGGAGTATATATATCTTTTTGCCTTTGGTGATAAATCACATCCATTTGCAGCTCCATTTATGTATACTGTCTTCGAATATCTGGATTTACAGGCTATGATGGAAGCTGCAAAACTTTTTGAAGGCACGCATGATTTCAAAAACTATGTTTACAAACCAACTCCAGAAACTAAAACTACGGTCAGTATTAACCAAAGTGAAATTGAAGAAAATCATTTGTATCAGGCTAATTTTTTTCCAGAGAAGAGTTATTTGTACCGTATTAGAGGAAAGGGGTTTAAACGCCATCAGGTACGTCTTATGATGGGAGTACTGTTAGATGTGGGAGAAGGGAAGCTAACATTGAAAGATGTAGAGCGTAGCTTGCAAGCTGATACTGTCCTGAAACTAGAACGTATTGTCCCAGCTAGTGGATTAATATTGCAAGACGTAACATTGTGAATTCACAGATTTTTGTACCTTCATCTTTCTAAATTTTTCACAATATGAGTGCCTTACCCAAAGAAGTTTTAAGCTTTTTGAAAGACCTGGAAAAGAACAATCACAGAGATTGGATGCAAGAGCATAAGAAATTATATCAAGCCAATGAAAAGGTTTTGAAATCCTTTTATGCAGAAATTGAAACAGGATTGAATGTAGATGACCAGATTGAAAAGGTAAAGGTGTTCAGGATTAATAGGGACGTACGTTTCAGTAAAGACAAGACTCCTTATAATATTCACCGTAGTGTAAGTTTTAGTAGGGCAGGAGCCCACAGACGGGGAGGATACTACTTGCGTATTGAACCGGGAAATAAATCAGCTATAGCTGGTGGGTTTTTTGGTCCCGAACCAGCCGATTTAAAGAGAATTCGTCAAGAATTTCAATTGGATTCAAGTACGATTCGAAAGATTTTGGCAAAGCCTGATTTTGCTAAGGCATTTGGTGGAGAGTTTGACGCATGGGATCCTGTAAAAACAGCACCTAAAGGTTTTTCCAAAGATGATCCTAATATTGATCTTATTAGATTAAAAAACTATTTTGTTACCCATTCCTTTACAGATAAAGAGGTGCTTGCAGCAGATTTTGCAGATAATGTATTGAACCATTTTAAACTATTGCGCCCCTTTTTCGATTATATGAGCGAGGTGCTTACAACAGATTTAAATGGTGTTTCACTGCTAGACTAAGAAACTTGTGCATATTCAAGTAATTGCACATTACTCTTTAGTCGCTCCTTAACAATGTTCATCATACGTTTGTTAAGAGCTGAGGAATTCTGAGTGTATTCCTCGTATTCTTCTATGGTAAATTGACCAATAATGATTCCTTTTAGGGAATTCCGGAACTTCATATCCTTATGAACGGCATTTTCAATATAATCCAACCGTTTTTCTATAGAAAGGTCGTAGAATACATTTTTATGTTTACGGGCATAGTTTCTAAAAACCGCGATTAATAAATCATTTTGCAGCTTGGCTACTGGCCGTATGGTCTTGTTTTGAAAGGACTCTTCAGTAGTCATCCCTGGTAGTATCTGGGCAGTTGGAATGTGTGGGCGAAGTCCAAGTAGAACACGATCTCTATCTTCCATGATGCGATTGTTTTAATAAAAGTAGGAATTAAGTGACTTTGAAGGTTGAATACGAATAAGAGTTATGAACGTCTTTTTAACAATAAAAAGGATCATAAAAAAAGGCCCCTTTCCATGTATGGCGGGACCTTTTTCATGTATTGTCAAAATTATTACTTCGCTAAAAAGTCACTTTTAGATTTAATTGCAGGCTTTTCAAGATCATTTTTCTCAAGGAATGAAAGAAATTTACTTCCTTCTTTCCCCATGATTTTTTGAAAGCGTGCCTTTGCCTCATCAAATTCTTCAGCGATAAGTTCGAAATTAACCTTTCTTGCTTGCGAGATGCGATCGTAACTTCCAGCTACACCAGAGTAGAGGTCACCCATGCGCTCACGCAGTTCAGGTTCTGCAGAAGCCACATAGTTATCTCCAGAAGTGATCACCAAGTCCTTTCTTAATAACTCTAATGCATCGTACAATTTCTGTGCGGTTTTCTTTCCCTTTGGATGGTCATTAATCACCATTTGAGTTGATTTTTGAGTCTCGGTAATCTCGTGTACCATATAGGCAAGATCTTCAACCATATTGAAAAGTTCAGTAGTATATTTTTCTTGCTCTTTACGTTCTGCCAAAGTTGTAAGTGAGGTGTCATCGTATGTAGTTTCAATGACATGCTCATAGGTCTTTTTACCTTTGGTTAATACGATCTTATATTTTCCTGCAGGAACTCTTTTGGCTGTAAAGCCACCAAATGCAAATGTTTTCCCTTCTGCCATTTTTGGCATATCGGTAGTATATCCCCAATTTACTACATTGATACCCTTGGATTTTCCGGGGGGAATGGAAATAATTTTGTTTCCATCCATATCCTGAATTTCCATACCCATCTTACCAAAAGTATGACGCTTTTTGAGGTAATACACAATCCGTGCAGCACTGGATTTGTTTCTACCTACAAACTGTGTTTCTGTACCAAAACTACCAGAAAAACCACTGCTTTCTTTCATAGTAAAGGCATCATTATTGAAAAAGTGAACATCTTTGTTTAGTACTTCCTGACTGAGTTCTCTCAAGGGGCTTATATCATCAATAATAATAACACCACGTCCATGGGTTCCCATAACAATATCATTGGTTTGTTTTTGCAAATCGATAAAATGAACTGCAACGGGAGGCATGTTATTGGTGAATTGAGACCAATTTTTTCCGCCGTTAATGGTAACATAAAGTCCTAGTTCTGTACCTAAGAAAAGCAAGTTTTCATTTTCATAGTCCTCTTGTATATTTCTAACAAAAGCAGGCGCTTTAACATCTTCTGAAATAATATTGGCCCATGTTTTACCGTAATCTGTTGTTTTTAATGCGTAGGGTTTCATATCTCCGTGTGTATGTCCATCAAAAACGGCATAAGCAATTCCTTTTCCATGAACACTGGCTTCAATATGATATACCCAAGTATTAGCAGGGATTCCAGTAAGGTTTGCAGTAACATTATCCCACGTTTTTCCTCCATCTTTAGTTACTTGAATATTGCCATCATCTGTACCTACCCAAAGGATATTTCTATCTAGTGGTGATTCTGCAATGGTAAATATGGTTGTATGATTCTCTGCTCCACTATTATCCATAGAAAGACCTCCAGAAGAAGATTGGTCTTGTTTGCTTGGATCATTGGTAGTAAGGTCTGGTGAGATAACCTCCCAAGAATCTCCCATATCATCACTACGGTGTAAAAACTGGCTTCCCATATAAAAACGATCCGGAACATGATGGCTAACAGCCATAGGGGCATTCCAATTAAAGCGTAATTTGGCTTTGTCTTTTTCCTGTAGTGGTTGCACGGTTTTGGTTTTGTTTCTATCTGCATCGTATCTCCAAACGTTTTGAGCTCCCTGCATTTCCGAATAAATGATATTCTTGGTTGGATGCTTTAAAACCCTAAATCCGTCTCCAAATCCTACACTGTTCCAATCACGCGCATTTACACCACCAGGAGAAGAAGATGGACCATACCATGAACCATTATCCTGTAAACCTCCATAGACATTGTAAGGATCTGCGTTGTCTACGCTTATATGATAAAATTGAGAAAGCGGAAGGTTTTCTACAATTTCGAATGTAGTACCACCATTCCATGAGCGGTAAACACCTCCATCAGTTCCACTATACATGATATCACTATCATTAATATGGAAAGTAACATCATGAATATCACTGTGCATATTACCCAAATCCTTAAAAGTCTTTCCACCATCACGACTTATTGAACCGTTAAGTCCTCCTTTAACAATTACGTCAGGGTCTTTTGGGTCTATCGTAATTCGAGAAAAGTAAAATGGACGAACTACAAGCCCAAAATCATTATTTAAGTGTTCCCAGCTTTGCCCTGCGTTGGTAGATTTCCACAGGCCGTTTTTGGATTTATCCTCTGTTTCTAAAACAGCATATAAAATTTTATTGTCACTTGGCGCAACAGCAATGGCAATCCTACCTAGATCTCCACTTGGAAATCCGTTGTGGATTTTATCCCAGTTATTTCCACCATCAGTAGATTTGTAAAGCGCACTGGTAGAACCACCAGACGCAAAACCCCAGGCACTTCTTCGGAATTCCCACATGGAGGCATATAGTGTATTAGGATTTTTGGGGTCCATAATCACATCTGCAGCACCAGTGGAGGGTCCTATATAAAGAATCTTGTCCCAGGTTTTTCCACCATCGGTTGTTTTGTATACACCTCGATCATCACTATCGTTCCATAAGGCTCCTAAGACCCCTACATAGACTTCGTCGGTGTTTTGAGGATTGATAACAACAGAAGCGATACGCTCACTGTTCTCAAACCCAGGAATTTCATTCCAAGAGCTTCCCCCATCATTAGAACGGTATAATCCATTCCCTATAGAAACAGAGTTGCGCGTCCAGGTTTCTCCTGTCCCTACCCAAATGGTATTATCGGGCTTTTTCGGGTCTAAAGTCACCACTCCTATGGATTGGGGATATTCTTCAAAAATAGGAGAGAAGGTAGCTCCTCCGTCTACACTTCTCCAAACACCACCTCCAGCAGTTCCTGCGTAGATAACACGGGTATTGGTGGGGTGCATTTCCAGATCATTGATTCGACCACTCATTAAAGCAGGACCAATATGGCGAGCAGACATATCTCCAAAAAGTTCTTTGCCTTTAAGTGCAATTTCTTGTGCTGTGATTGTCAATGGCAATACAAATAACAGACATAAAAAAAGTGTTGCCTTTTTCATTGGTTTTGGTTTTTTTGAAAGTAAAAAATCCCCTGAGAGCAGGGGATTTTGAGAATAAATAATGTTAGTTTTTGCTTCCTTCTACAGGAGTTGCTTTCTCAGGCATTGCGAAAATGGATTCGTCAATTTCAGAATTGAATTCAATTTCAGTCATGTTAATGGTCTGAACCACTTGCCCTCCCATTTTAACATCAAAAGTATATGCATAGAAAATATCACCTGCTTCTTGGTAATCACTGTATAATGTTTGTGATACCATTCCTTTTTGAGGTCCACTGGTAATGGCTTCTTCAGAAACGATAGGCACATAATTTTCGGTATCGAAATAGTAGATTACATGATGATCCTCTTCTTTTCCATCAACCATAATTTTATTCTTGGTCAATTTTATCTTAAAGGCTTCAGTTCCTTCAACAGTTTCTTTACCTTCATAAGAAATGGAATATCCTTTGCTTTTATAATCTAAAAATGGGTCTGGAAAATCTTTAGCTTCGTTAGCTTTGTAGTTGTTGGAAGCTTCTGAGTCTGATGCCTCTGCTTCCATGGTTTGGAAATTCATTCCCCATTGCTTTTCTCCATCGAAAGCCTGCGGAATAAATTTTTGACCCTGTAGATCTACTTCAGCAGCCATTCTACCATCTACCATAGTATACATAGTAAACGGAAATTTTTGGGGACCAAAGGAAGCTGTTCCTTCTGCTTTAATGGATTTGATTTTTTTCCAAGCGTCCATTCCACCAGTGTTGGTGAAATAATTTTCAACAATTTCTTCTGCAGTTTGGGCATACGTATTTGGTGCGAAGGCAACCAATGCACATACAACAATCAATAATTTTAGTGCTTTCATAGGTTTTTACATGATTTTTATGATATAGATTAGACTATTTACTGAGTATTTTGTTACAAAGTTCGCTGCTTTTTTTTGAAAAATTTGATATATATTTTTGGGTATCTTTACAAAAAACAACAGATGAAGTTCGGAAAAGTTGACCACCCAGAAACTATAGACTTTACACTACCAGTAGATCATAAAGGCACAAAAATGCTTCTTTCTAGCTATGAAAAAGTGGAAACGCCCAATGTTTATGTTGGGTGTGCCAAATGGAATCGGGCAGATTTGAAAGGGTTTTACCCACGTGGTACTAAAGATGAATTACAGTATTATGGAACTCAATTTAATTCTATTGAATTGAATGCAACTTTTTATAGAATATTTCCCGCAGATACCTTTGCGGGTTGGTATGATAAGACGCCAGAACACTTTCGGTTTTTCCCAAAGGTTTTTCAAGGAGTTACCCACTGGAAACGACTTCAAGATTTTGAAAGTTACTGGAATGAATATATTTTGAATTCATCAAATTTGAAAGAGAAGCTGGAAATGCCGTTTGTACAAATGCACGGAACTTTTGGTCCGAAAAACATGGAACGGCTAATTCCATTTTTTGAAGCCATTCCAAAGGATATGCGTGTGGCGGTAGAGTTTAGGCATACGGATTGGTTTAATGATGAAGTGGTAGCCAATGAATTGTATGATATCTTAGAACGCTACCAAATTACCAATATCGTTGTTGATACGGCAGGAAGAAGGGATTTGCTTCATATGCGAATGACCACTCCTTCTGCCTTTATACGCTACAATGGGGCCAATCATGAAAGTGATTATACACGATTGGATGATTGGGTGGATAGATTGGAAGAATGGGTATCTCAAGGGCTTCAAGATATTTATTTCTTTGTGCATCAAAACATAGAGAAAGCCTCTCCGTTACTTTCTGCACATTTTATAGAAAAGATTAATGCTAGACTTGGGACCGATTTAAAACTCCCAATAATGGACAAACAACATACTTTATTTTAAGAATGAGATTTCACACTAGAAAATGGGTAAAACCCGAAGACCTTAACCCGAATGGTACTTTATTTGGTGGTAGATTATTAGAATGGATAGATGAAGAAGCGGCTTTGTATGCTATCATTCAGTTAGAAAACCCTAAAACGGTTACCAAGTTTATGAGTGAAATCAATTTTAGAAGCTCTGCCCAGAAAGGCGATATCATTGAAATTGGCTTGGAAGCAGTAAAATTTGGAAAAACCTCTCTTACCTTGGCTTGTGAGGTTAGAAACAAAATGACTCGGGAAACGATCATTACAATTGATTCCATAATCATGGTGAGTCTTGATAAAAACGGGAAATCGAAACCACATGGAAAGACCGAGGTGGAATACGTTAAGAATCGATTGGGGGATTAGTTTTTCCTTAATCCAATAATGTCTTCACTGGAGGGTTTTTCAAAAATTTCCAATTCAAAATAAGGAACTGCAGCAATAAGATGGTCAAAAATATTTGCCATAATCTTTTCATATTCTTGCCATTCTTTATTCTTGCTAAAGCAATAAACTTCTAAAGGAATACCTTCGGTGGTAGGCGCTAAATGCCTTACCATCAAAAACATACCTTTATTTATTTCGGAAAGAGAATTTAAATAATTTTCAACATATTGGCGGAAAACCCCCAAATTGGTTTGGTTTCTACCATTGATAAGAAGGGTTCTATCAATTTTTGAAAGTTCATTATGCTCAGAAATCTCCGTTTGTTTTTCGGTCAGGTAATCGGCCAGCATTGTAATTTTGGATAATTTCAAGATATCAGTATCTGAAAGAAACCTTATGGAGCCTTGTTTTATGTTTAAGGCCCGTTTAATACGTCTTCCTGGACTCTCCTGCATTCCCCTCCAATTTTGAAAAGAATCCGATATAAGACTATATGTGGGAATGGTAGTGAAGGTGTTGTCAAAATTTTGAACACGTACGGTAGCTAGGTTTATTTCAGTTACGTATCCATCTGCACCATACTTGCTAAAGGTAATCCAATCTCCAATCCTTACAATGTCATTTACCGTAACTTGAATACTGGCTACAAAACCCAAGATGGTATCCCGGAAAATGAGCAAAAGAGCAGCCGAGGCAGCTCCTAGGGTAAGTAAGCTTTTAATCTGATATCCAGTAAGGAGACTTATAATAAAGAATAACCCAACCCCCCAAGCAAAGATCATTAATACCTGCACGTAACTTTCTAAAGGCTTATCCCTGTACTTTTCTTTGGTCTTTAGGTAATTGGCTGTAGTTCTAAGAATACTTCTGAATACCAAAACGCTCAGGATCACTAAATACACATCGATAGCAGTCAATATAAATCCTGAAATAGTTGGATAACCCCTAAATAGCATGGGTTCAACATACCAAATAACTCCTACTGGGATAAAGTGTGCTACAAATCTTGGGAAGTTACTTTTTACCAGATAATTATCGAAAGAGGTTTTGGTTTTGTCGCTAAATATTCTGAAAGCAGTTACAATAGTCTTACGAACAGCAATGTCAAAGATTATAACGAGAAGGGTGACAACAATACAATTTAAAAAAGTACTTAGTCCCATGGCAAACGATGGGTTCATGCCAAGGCTCACAAAGTAATGGTATAACCATTCAAAAATGACTTCAAGGGAGTTTCGGTTCATCTCAGGTATTTACGTTCTGCATAAAAAGGGCCAAATGGAAGTACAGAACAAAGTAGTACAATCAAAAATGTAAACCAAGACCATTTCAGTTTTTCTTTCATAAAATAGGCGCCTATGACATAAAGGACAAACAGAATTCCATGGGCCATGCCAACAACCTGTACCATTTCTGGACGATCCCAGATGTATTTAAGCGGCATAGCTATACCCAATAAAACTAGAAAAGAAATGGCTTCGAGTACACTTATTATTTTAAAGGACTTAATTGACATATCCACAGTATAAAAATTTTTGCAAAGATACTGCTTGCTGTGATTTTGGCTTGCCAAAATAGAAATTAATCACATGGTAATGGATCATTTAAAGTAGGGTAGGACCTGTTTTTCCGAAAACTATAGTGCCACCATTCGGTGCGGACGGTTTGGAATCCATGTTTTCGCATCCCTTCAATTAGTAACTTTCGGTTAGCCAAGATTTCTTCTGGGAAATTGTTGTTGTCAATATGGGCTTCCCGTCCAAAATAATCATAATCGCTTCCCATTTCCACATAACATCCTTCCAAAGTTACAAGGGTGAGATCTATGGCAGCTCCTTTATTGTGAATGCTTCCTTTTCCATACGGATTAGCTACATAGGTGGGTCTTGGGACTTTAGCCCACATTTTTTTTTGCACATCTAATGGGCGATAACAATCGTATAGTTTGATTTTGTACCCCAATTCGCAAAAATATTGATTAACTTTAAGCAACGCTTCTGCAACTTCGGGCCGAAGTAAGCATTTAGCACAATCGTATAAGGTTTCACCTATGAAGTTATTTGGGGTGGCGTACCTTATTTCATATTCAAATTCTTCTGAAAGGTCTGCTAAGTCTACTAAATTGTTCTGTGTATGACCCTTGAAAGATATTAGAAAGAATACTATAATAATCCATCGTATCATGGAATGAAATTTAAGGAAATATACCAGCAACTTACTATTTTTTAGAACAAACTTTATAATATGGGAAACTTAATGGGTAAAACAGGTTTCATTACAGGTGGAACCAAAGGAATTGGCTACGGAATTGCCAAAGCATTTTTGGAAGCTGGAATGAATGTAGCTATTACTGGGCGAACTGCCGAAAGTATACGTGAGGCTGTGACATCGTTAAATGAATACGGGAATGACGCCTCGTATGCAATTGGTATAGTTTCTGACGTCTCCAATTATGATAGCCAAAAAGAAGCGATAGCAGAAGTGCAGGAAGAGTTTGGAAGTATAGATGTTGTTATTGCCAATGCCGGGGTGGGCCATTTTGCGCCAATAGACAAATTAACCATATCACAATGGGAAAAGACCATAGATACAAACCTAACGGGAGCTTTCTATACACTGAAAGCAACCTTAGAAGCTCTTAAGAGTAGCAAGGGATACTATATCACAATTTCCAGCTTGGCAGGCACCAACTTCTTTGCCAATGGTAGTGCATATAATGCCAGTAAATTTGGTTTAACAGGCTTTACACAGTCTGTCATGCTAGATTTACGGCCTTATGACATAAAAGTCTCTACAATTATGCCTGGTAGTGTTTCAACGTATTTTAATGAGAATGAACCCAGCGAAAAAGATGATTGGAAAATTCAGATTGAAGATTTAGGGCAGATTGTAATTGATCTATTAAAGATGCATCCTCGTACTTTGCCCAGTAAGATTGAAGTGAGGCCTTCTAAGCCTCCTTCCCGATAAATTAATTTTTTGGGAATTTCTTTTGTTCCTTGCAATGGATGGCCCAATCTATGGCAGAATCCATATCCTTAAATTTTTTGATGGGTGCATTGGAAAAGATTTTTTCTAAAACCACACTCATCCACCCAAGCTTGTTATAGGCAACAACGGCAATGCATTTAATAAGATGACGCTCTTTAAAAAACTGCATCCAATCTTTGGGTTGCACAGAATAAGAATTTACTCGATTGGAAATGTAAGCCACTTTGATATCCCTGGTTCCAAAATAGTCATATACACTATGAATTACCTGTTCTGCAAGTGACCAATTAAAATGGACACCCTCGGCAACTTCTCCTATTACATATTCTTCAAAAATGTAAAAATTGCCAAACTCGAATTCTAATTTTTTTAAAAAATGCTCACGGTATTTAGACCCTTCAACTTTAGTAGGGGAAATGAATTCATTCATGCAGATGAAAATACTATTTTTTTTGGCTTTTTTCAAATAAAAAACGACTTCTAAATGGATTAGAAGTCGTTTTTTTGTAGGAATATACAGATAACTAATTGGCACTCAGTAATGCCAAGAATTTATCCAAATTTGGTAAAATAACTATTCTCGTTCTTCTATTTCTACTTCTTCCTTCAGCAGTTTCATTCTCTGTAAGGGGTTGAAAGCTACTTCTACCAGCTGCAATAAGTTTGGCAGGGTCTACTGCAAAGTCGTTCTGAAGCTTTCGGATTACTGCTGTAGATCTTTCTACGCTCAAATCCCAATTATCCTTAACATACGCGCCTTTTTTTACTGTTTGGGCATCTGTATGTCCTTCTATGAGTACTTCCATAGCGGGTTCACTATTAATTACATCTGCCAAACGCTGTAGCAAATTATCTGCCTTTGGGTTTACGCGATAGCTTCCAGATTTGAACAATAACTTATCTGAAATGGTAATCATAACAACTGTTTCATCTACATCGATGGAGATTTGATCTTCTTCACCTTCTGCTATTAAAGTGTTGTCAAGGTTTTTCTTTAAGTTATGGGAGATAACAAGGTTCATGGTATCTTCCAATGTTTGCGCTTGAGCAAGTTCATTTTGGTCTACATTGGCAAGAGCCGATTTCATCTGCTCTTTATCTTTATTTGAAAGAACTACATTTCCATAATTACGCAAACTATTGTTCTCCAATTCTACATTGGCATCTGTAAGCGCCGAAATTTTGGAATTGTAATTTGCTACGCGTTCTTCAATCTTGGCGTATTTTGCTTCAATCTCTTCTTTTTCAAGTTGGGTTTTAGATAGTGTAGATCGGGTTTCGTTGTACTGGCCTTCCAGTTCTACATACTTCTTTTTCGAAACGCAGGACGTAAATATAAAAGTCCCACTAAGCAGGGTTAGTGCAATTACTTTTTTCATGTTACTAAGTTTAAAGGGTTTGTTGGGTGCAAGAACCGAAATATGGTCAAAAAAACAAGTTAAGAAACCTTATATTTTTGTTAATTAACAAGTTGTAAGTAAACGTTTATGTTTAATTTTTGGATTTTCATCTCCGCGGTTTATTCATTAAATTTATATATTGGTAAAGAGGTAATAAAACTATGCAGATTCCGAGACAAGTGCCGCATCCCAGCAACAATTCCCCTATAGATATTACAAATCCATGGGAGGTAATTATATTTATTGTAATCCCAATAATACTTTTGGTAATATATTTTTGGAGTCGAAAGAAAGGAAAAAGAGCTTCTGCAGACCAAATAGATATGGATACTTAAAGAAAGTTGGTTTAATTTTTGATGCACCTAAATAGATGAACACCGTACTTATGAAATATATCTTATGCACATGGTTTGTTTTGTTCTCGGTTTTTGGATATGCACAATTGGAGACCAATACCAATAGTGTTGAATTTGAAGTTGAGGATACCAATGTGAATAACCCAACAGGTCTGGAACTTCCAGCACGTAAGAAGTTGGGATTAACCACACCCAAAGATGAACGTGACCCGAAAAGCAATATGTCTTTAGGAAATACAGAACCAGAACCTTTCGACATGAGAAAAACGGATGGTTTACTGGAAAACAATAAAGGAAAGACACCCAAGGCCTTTACCAAGGATAAAGAACCTTTGCCTCAATATGCGAAAGATCAATTCTTGGGAGACGTAAAAACCGGAGCGGCTTTTGTTACTGTTAAATACAGGGACCATGAATATGTAGATGGAGACCTGATCCGTGTGTATGTAAATCAGGATGTTGTACAATCCCAAGTTTATTTGGGAGGTAGTTTTTCAGGATTTGTACTTAATTTACAACCAGGAGCAAACCGTATAGAATTTGAGGCCCTAAATCAGGGGACTTCTGGTCCAAACACAGCAGAACTACACGTATACGACGAGAATGGTTTTATCATTTCTGCTAAGGAATGGAACCTTCTCACTGGAAGAAGAGCCAGTATTATTGTTATTAAAGAATAGTCTACTATACCTTTTTTTGATTCAAATAGCTTTCCAAACCTGTAAGTGATTCATTCCAGAATTTATCATAGAACTGTAACCATTTCTGTACTTCTTCTAATGGTTTTGGATTAGCAAAACAATATCGTTCACGCCCTTGTGAACTAATCTGAATGAGCCCAGCATTTTCTAATGTTTTGATATGTTTGGTAATCCCTTGCCTTGAAATTTGAAATTGACCAGAAATTTGAGAAATAGAGAGCGCCGTTGCAGCAACCACCACCGCATGGAATATTTCCCTACGGGTTGGGTCTGCAATGGCCTTTAACAATTTTGTAATGTTATCCTGCATGGGTTAATTTTTTCACGTATTCATCCAAAGCATTGATGCATTGGTCCCAACCGCCATTAAAGCTATTGAACATTGCGATGGCAGTATCTCCTGCATAGTTTGAAATCCCTGAATGTTCCAATGTTAATTTGGTTCCCTTTTCAGTAGTTTCCAATTCCCATTTTACAGTGGTTTCTACATCCGTATCTTGTACTACCCATGTATATACTAACAAATATGGGGAGGCAGATTTTACTTCTCCAGTGATGTTAATACATCCTTTTTCTTCACTAGCTACAAAGGTATATTCATAACCAGCTTCTGCTTTAAAATCTGCTTTAATGAACCAAGAGGATATTTCCTCTGCAATGGTAATGGCATTCCAGATTGTGTCGATAGGGTGTTGAAGGAGTACTTCTTTTGTAATGGCGTCAGTCATAATAAAAATATTAAGTATTAAACATGCAACTAATTGGTTGCTAAATTACAAAAGAAATTTTAATACGCAACTTTTTGGTTGCTTATTTTAATTCTGCTTCAGAAAAAAGTAGGGGATAGGCTTCTTGTACCTGTTTCATTTCTTCTTTTGTTAATTCAGAAAAGGCTTTCCCGTTAAAAGCTTTTGATACATATTGTTCTCTTAGTTCTAAATATGCCTTGCTTAATTCCACTTGTATGGCCATGAAATCCTTATAACTGGATTCTCTATCAGTATGTAAGGCTACAATGGCTTCTGTAGGGTTGTCTGAAGAATCTGCAATACCAGCTCCGTCACAATAGCCGCAGCTCTTATCTCCGTTGTTGTCAATGAAGTCCATTAAGGTTTTTTTTAATTCAGAAAAACCAATAGAAACCTTGTTCGCCATAAGCTCCCCATTTTTATTGAGTTCTATCCGTAGGATGTTACGTTCGTTAATAGGGAGTAAACATGGAGGGTCTTGGCATTTTTTGGGAAGCATTCGAGTAATCCCTTTGTCATTGGGAATAACAGTGGTTACCAAAAAGAAAATAAGCAATAGGAAGGCAATATCTGCCATACTACCAGTATGGATACTAGGTGTTTGTCTGGAATTTTTCATACGTACAATGGTTTGTAGCTAGTAGCACAAGAAAAATGCCAAATGAAAAATTCACAAAAAAACCGTCTCTTGATTTATGAAGAGACGGTTTAAAATATAATATGTGATTAATTTAGTTTTCGTTATCTGAAGCGGGTAGTGGTTTTACATCACCTTCTTCTTCCACACGCATCATTAAGGCTTCATATGAATCTATATGGATGTACATTTTTCCATCTAACATCACTACAGGGTTTTCCATTTCAGCAAGTGGAACCGATGCACCAACAAATGCTTTTTCCAATTGCGTTCTTACACCTTCGTTTTCAGCAATATTATAGGATTTGAATTTGAAAGGACTATTCTTCAAAGGATTCATGATGGTATCACACGTTCTACACTTTTCAGTAATGTAGAGTGTAATAGACTTTTTAGGGTCAATCTTTATGAGTTCAAACTCTTTTTTAATGACTCTTCTGGATAAACTGTCGGTAACATCCAATTCATACTCATAAACAGGTTGCTTTCCTCTCTCAATAATTAAACTTAATATGTTAACACGAGAAGTTGCAGGAATACGGGTCTTTCTTGGCACTCCTTTTCGTTGTCTAAAACCAGTTCCGGTGACCTTAATGGAAACATCCAGATCGACTAGGTTTTTGTTAACCGCATAAAGAAATAAACGGTTGGCTTTCTTTTCTTCTTCAATGTCTACTGTATAATCTTGCGCAAAGGCAACAGTAGAAAATAAAGCAAATAACAATGTAAAGCTGAGGTATAGGTTCTTATTCATTTTGCAGGGCATTTTTATTTTTCGAATATAGTGATTATTTGATAATTGATTGTTAAACATAAATAGTGCCACTATTTTTTATTCGTACAAGTCGTGTTTTATAAATCAAGATTCGGATTTCATAAATGTTGGGTGGAATATCTTATCTTTAATGGAAAATAAAAAAACGCTCATGAAAACGAAACTACCTATTCTAGTATGCTTCTTATTTGCCTCTATAATTACCTTTGGGCAAAATTTTTCTGAAGATGAAGTCCGAGCTTTGCATGATGAGACGCCAGACGATGCTTATGTTGAGGTTGATAAATCACTTATGCCAAGGCAGCCCGCTTATAATGTTCGTGCTGCTAACTTTTTTACCACTCAGGTAAATGTAGATTCAGACGGAAATGATATTGTTGGAGATGCCGGAAATGAACCTTCTTTGGCAGTAGACCCCACAAACAATGACCGTATAGTTGTTGGTTGGAGACAGTTTGATGTTATCAGTAGTAATTTTAGACAGGCTGGATATGGTTATTCCTTAGATGGCGGAACTTCTTTTACCTTTCCTGGTGTTATTAACCCCGGTGTTTTTAGATCCGATCCTGTATTGGATTTTGATGCCAACGGAAATTTTTATTACAACAGTCTACAAGGCACCTTTGCTTGCGATGTTTATAAGATTGAAGATGGAGGGATTGTTTGGGATGGACCTTATCCTGCGTTTGGTGGAGACAAACAATGGATGCGTCTGGATAGAACTGCTGGTATAGGGGCTGGGAATAATTATTCTAATTGGAACTCCTCTTTTAGTACATGTTCTCCAGGGTACTTTACCCGCTCTACCGATGGCAGTGAAACTTTTGAAACCTGTATTGCCATTGATGGAAACCCTTTTTGGGGTACATTGGCAGTAAATGCAAGTGGTGATTTATACATCTCTGGAAGAGCAGGAGGAAGTACAGTGTTGGTAAAATCTACCAATGCCAAAGATCCAGCAGCCACCATTACTTGGGATTTTGCCAATATTGTAGATTTAAACGGAACTGTCGCGGCTTCTTTACCTATTAATCCAAGTGGTTTGGCTGGTCAGGTTTGGGTCGATGTAGATTTAAACAATGACAATGTATATATGTTGGCTTCTGTAGTACCAAGTGGCGGCGGAGATCCTGTAGATGTGATGTTTGCAAAAAGTACGGACGGAGGACAAAATTTTGCAGCTCCAGTACGCATTAACACAGATCCTTTGGGTAACTACAATTGGTTTGGAACCATGTCTGTGGCCCCCAACGGTCGTATTGATGTGGTCTGGTTAGATACCCGAGATGATAATGGAGGGCTAGATTCTGTTTTGTATTATGCCTATTCTGAAGATGAAGGGGAAACATGGTTGTATAACCTTCCTTTATCTGATGCTTTCGACCCTACAATAGGTTATCCTCAACAAAGTAAAATGGGTGATTATTATGATATGAAAAGTGATAACGATCACGCTCATTTGGCTTGGTGTAATACCTTAAATGGAGGACAGGATGTCTATTATACTAGGATTACGCCTGCATTACTTGGAGTTGAAGATCTAGCATCCAACCCATTCAATCTTATGGTATCACCAAATCCAGCTACTCATGAAACCAGTATTTCTTTTCAGGTAGAATCAACAGAAAAAACGGAAGTAGCCGTATATGATATTCTTGGAAAGAAAGTGCATACCCTGTTAAATGAAACAGTTTCCGGACCGCAACGAATTTCTTGGAACTCTTTAGATCAGAAAAAATTGAATTCAGGATTATATTTTATTACAATTACTTCGGGCGATCAAAAATCGATCGCAAAAGTCATTGTAGAATAATAAAGATTTCTTCAATACTCCCGTCCTAAGCATAAAATTAGGGCGGGTTTTATGGTGTAACGTTATACCAAATTAGGAGTCTTTAATTAAAACGACTCCAACCCATGTCCATCAACTACGTTTCTTTCTTTTTTATACTACTATTATCTGTTGGTTGTTTAAATAAGAATGATGCTAAGAAAACAGTAGCCTCTTCACCGTTATCTGAAGCCCGTCAGCAAAGACTTGATAGTTTGGATATCTTCTTATCCCAAAAATCCAATGAAGATATTTTACCAGGCTTTGCGGTAAGTATTTTTAGTAAAGACTCCGTATATTTTTCTAAAGGATATGGTTTTGCCAATATGGAAAAAGGGTTGCGTTACAATCCGCAAACCACACAAATGATTGCTTCTGTAAGTAAGACACTCATCTCCGTGGCTCTTATGAAAGCTGTGGAGGAAGGAAAACTTTCTTTAAAAGATCCTATTAACAAATACCTGCCTTATTCGGTTCATCATCCAAATTTTAAGGAAATACCAATTACCCTTCAACATTTGGCTACTCATACATCTGGTATTACCGATGAGCCCCATGGAGGGAAAGGAAATATTTTCAGTAAAAAACTAGTAAAAGAAAACTGGCGTGAAGTCTGGCATCCTATCATAACTTCTTACAATACCAATATCCCGAAAGCTATGGACGCATTCCTTTTCGATATATTTTCCGAAAAGGGAGCATGGTATAGCCCAGCTACTTTTTTGAATGCACAACCCGGTTCTTATTATGAGTATAGCAATTATGGAACAGCACTCTTAGCACATATCATAGAAATCGTTACCAAAACCGACTATCGGGATTATACAAGACAACATATTTTGAGACCTTTAAAAATGGATAGATCTGGCTGGTCCAAAGCAGAAGTGGATACCCTAAACCATATTGCTTATTACAATGACCGTTATCATCCTGTTCCAGACTACCGTATCATTACTTATCCAGACGGAGGTTTTTATTCCAGTATAGAAGATATGACACTTTTCCTTCAGGAAATGATGAAAGGATATGATGGAGAAGGAACTATCTTAAAAAGCTCTTCCTACCAAGAAATGTTTACGTCCCATTTTCCAAACCTTGAAACCCAAAGCGGACTTATTTGGGATTTGGATCAAGATTGTTGTATTGGTCATGGCGGAAATGATTTTGGCATTGCAACCATGATGTACTTCTATAAAGATCAGGGCATTGGTAGAATTCTTTTCAGTAATTTAGATGTACAACAGGAACAACAAGATGATGCTTTTTATGGAATTCACAATGAACTCTATAGCTTTCAATAGCTTATTTCTCATCGAATCCATTGATTTCCAATAATTATTTATTTTTTCTGTCACGTTTTTTAAAAACGTGAGTTTATTATTTCAGAAACACCAAAAACCAGCTTTTGAATACGCTAACCGACAACACCATCATGCTTGCAGTGAAAAATGGCGAGATCGATCGATTAGGACTGCTTTATGAAAGATATAAGGTTTGGGTGTATAATTTTTTCTTACAGTCCAATCATGATTCGGAGCTTTCAGAAGATTTGTTGCAGAATGTATTCATGCGAATTTTAAAATACAAACATACCTATACGGAGGACAGTAAGTTCGTCACTTGGATGTTTCAAATTGCAAGAAATGTGAATCATGATCATTTCAGAAAGAATAAAAAACATATAGAAACGATGGATCTGGATAAGGTGAACTATAAAAAAGAAGATGGAAAGGGGATTGAAGCTGAAATAGAACTGAAGGAATCCAAAAACTTATTACAGCAAGCATTGGATAGACTTTCGTTGGAAAAACGAGAGGTAATCATACTAAGTAAACTAAAAGAATTGAAGTACAAAGAGGTAGGTGCCATTTTAGGATGTACCGAAGATACAGCTAGGACCAAAGCGCATAGAGCATTAAAAGAATTAAAAACGGTGTATCTCAACCTTCAAAAACAATAGGATATGGATAAGAAACAAGTACTCGATTTATGGCCAGATTATGTATTGGGGCAACTCCCTGAAAATGTAAAGGAAGCGATTGATCTGTTTTTGGAAAACAATCCCGAAACGAAGGCAGAATTAGCAGATTGGGATCCCATTTTAAAGGAGTTGGATTCAGAATTGAAATTGCCCAGTAAGAACATGGACATTGTTTTTTATGAAAACCTACAAAATGAATCAGGAACTCAAATAGAAAATCGAAAGAATCAGCCAAAAGTATTTCGCCTACAACCTTGGTTAATAGGTATAGCTGCCAGTATTGTTTTGGTATTGGGCTTCTTTTTGGGGAAGGGTTGGAACTCAGAAAATCTTGGTACTGGTGATACTCTGGGGGTAACCCATGAAGAGTTGAAAGCTGCAGAGCAAGAAACCAATGATGTAAGAACGCAATTGGTAATGTCATTGGCAGATCAGCCGTCTGCAACCAAAAGGTTGGAAGCGTTGAGTGAAGTAAAAAAATTAGATAGTACTACCGATAAAGTTATAGAAGCGCTGTTTAAAATGCTCAATACCGACCCCAACGTAAATGTCCGTCTAGCTGCGGTTACCTCTTTATCCAAATATGTAGAAAATCCTATTGTAAGAGAAGGATTAGTAATGTCTATTACGCAACAGGAATCCCCATTGGTTCAGATTGCTTTGGCAGAACTAATGGTAACATTAAAAGAACAGAAATCAATCAATTCCATGGAAACTTTATTAAAAAAACCAAATATCAATGAAGCAGTAAAGGAGAAATTGGAAGAATCCATAAAGGAGATCATTTAATTAATCAATCAATCACCTGTTAATACAGGAAAAAACGAACAATCATGAAAAAATTACAATCAATTACAACCGTTTTATGCTTACTTATTGTGGGGACTATGTTTGCCCAAAAACATTCAGAAACCCTAACCGACACGAAACAGTTTCCTAGCAATTCCTCAGAAAACCTTCTGGTTGTCTATAATGTGAACGGCTCTATTAAAGTAGAAGGAACCAATAGCAACACCGTTTCCATTTCGGTAAAGAAATCCATTTCTGGAAATAACAATAGACAATTGGAACAAGGAAAACAGGAAATAGGTATTAAAGTAGAAACCAAAGATGATATTATCTATGTGTATCATGACTCTCCCTATACCGAGTTCGATTTAGAAACAGGCAGATTTAGCCATAAAGGACCTTGGAATGGGATTAAGTACGATTACTTGCTCGATATTACCATCAAGGTTCCTAAGAATACAAATCTGGAATTGAGTACTATAAACCGCGGGGATATTTTTGCCAAAAGGGTAGAAGCCAATGACATTACAGTGAGCAATATAAATGGAGCCATTACACTGGAAGATATTTCAGGAAAAACGTATGCCAATGCCTTAAACAAGGACATTAACATTAGTTATTCTAAGAACCCCAACAAAGACTCTAGGTTTGCTTCTTTAAATGGGGATATCAATATCAATGTACAGGGTGGACTAAATGCCGATGTATCTTTTAAGAGTTTGAACGGAGATATTTATACTAATTTGGAAACACGTACCTCAAATTCGGGAATAAAAATGTCTAAAGGAAAAGGGAAAAAAGGCACCAAATATAAAATGAATAAGAATACCGAATTCCAGATAGGATCTGGTGGCATTCGCATGGATTTCGATGTATTAAATGGAGATGTTACTATAAAAGGATAAATCATGAAAAAAACATATAACACAATGAAGTACCTAGGACTCTTAATGCTCTTCATGATCAGTTCTCAGACACTAGCACAGACCAGTGAAACCTTTACAATACCACTTTCTAAGCCTGGACAGGACGGAAAATTGGTAGTGCATCTAATCGATGGAGGAATTACCGTGCAAGCACATAATGGAAGCGATGTCATTGTAGAAGCCAAAGGACAGGAAAAGAGTGAGGGATGGAATAAAAGTGGTAAAAATGAGAAGGCGAATACGCGAGACGGTCTTCGGAAAATGGTAGATAACTCCCTTTCCTTTACTGTAGAAGAAATTGACAATACCGTATACGTTAAGCATACTCCCGGTAAATGGGTCATTGATTTTGTGATTAAAGTCCCAAAGAAATTTTCTTTGGAGCTAAAAACCATTAATCAAGGAAATATATTGGTAGAAGGAGTAGAAGGCACCCATGAAGTAAGTAATACCAATGGAAAGGTAACGATGCATAATGTTGGAGGATCTGTAATTGCAGATGCCTTAAACCAAACCATTAAAGTATCGTTTTCGTCGGTTCATCAAGGTGCAAATATGATGTTTAGTAGCTTAAATGGAGATGTAGATATTAGTTTTCCTAAAAACCTGAAAGCCAATGTTATGGCTAGATCTGACAATGGCAATGTGTATACCGATTTTGAGATAGTAAAGACTTCTAACGGGGGGATAGTAAAAACCTCCAATAAAGATGGTGTATATCGTGTAAAACGGGAGAAGGGAATTTCTGGAGCTATTAATGGAGGTGGTGCAGATATTGTATTTAAGACATTAAACGGAGACATTCTTATACGTGAAAAAGAATGAAGAGGTATAGGTCCTATGCTGCTTTAACGTCTGATTGTATTGTATTTGTAAATAACAATTTGGAGGAGAAGTTTGTCGGGGACCAGAAATTAGTTCTATTTCGTGGCATAGCAGGATAAAATAAAAATCCCTCACTAGATACTTTCTGTGAGGGATTTTATGGAAACGGTTCTGTAATACTATCTGTGGATGGCATAACTACTGGCTTTTGCAAATTCTTCCAATTTCTCATTCCACTTACTTCGGTTTCTTTTCCAAAATTCTTTTAGATTTTTCATAATGGTGAATTTAAACGATTAAACAAATTATTTGATTTTGACTATTTGACTCAGAAATAGTCTAGTTGTTTAATAGGAATTCAACAAGCGTGCCAAAAAATATTTCTAGGATACGCTAATGACTCATTTTTATGAATATGGTTGTACAAAATATTCATGGACAAAGTATGGACAAGTTATATTTACTGTTCATTTCCAAATAACACACAACTTCATGATAATTAGACTGTTATGGTATAATTTTAGTTTTTTTTTGAATGGGAGTAATGGGTTGAAACATGGATTTGAGTTTCAAAAGGCTTTCAAAATGAGTATCTTGGGAACAACTAACATCCAATCATGAAAATTTTATGCTCTCTTATTTTTTCTGTTTTATTTTTTGTTTCGGCTTTAGGGCAAAGTGATAAAACGGTAGATAGTTTACAAACTGTTTTAAAGGACTCCAAAGAAGATGTTGAACGTATTGAGTTGTATAAAAAACTTTTCACAAAAACATTTATGGACGACCCCGAAGTAGCTAAAAGCTATATAGATAGTATAGAACTTTTAGCCAAGCGAGTAGACCCCTCTAAATATCAGGCAATATTAGCTAGTAAAAAAGGAACTTATTACAGAAGGATTACCGATTATCCAAAAGCTGAAACATGGTATAAAAAAGCTGTTCTTTTATTTGAAGAAGAAAATAATCTATCGGGACAAATGAAGGCTATCAATAGTTTAGGGAATGTCCAACGGAGGATGGGGAAGTTCGAGCTGGCCATGAAATCTATTCAATTGGTACTTCAGCTAAAACAAAAATTGAATATGGGAGAGGTTGAAATTGCCAAGAGTTATGTAACCCTAGGTAATCTACATGGAATTCTTACTAATTTAGAACTGTCCAATGAGTATTTTAAGAAAGCAGAGGCCATTTATCTAAGAAATCTCGGTACCGAAAAAAGTCTCGCCGTGGTACAAGGTAATATAGGCTTAAACCTTAGGAAGCTCGATAACTATCCAGAGGCTCTTTCGTATTATAAAAAATCGTTGCAGTATTACGAAAAAGAGGGTCCTCCTGTAAAAGAGGCTCGGATATTACTAAATGTTGCCAGTTTATATCGCCACTGGGATAGTTTATCATTGGCCGAATCGTTTGCCAACCAATCCCTACGCTTAACCCAGGAACACAATAGTCCTGCCTTAACAGCTAAGAACCATACGATATTGGCTAAGATAAATCATTCAAAAAATCAACTGACGAAGGCACTATTCCATTTTGGGGAATCTATAGAAATAAATCGTAAAACAAATCAAAGTACTCCGCTTTCGGCCAATTACAAGAATATTGCAGATGTGTATGCTGATCTTGGCGATTATAAAAAAGCTTATGAGTACCGTGTTGCCCATTTTTCCTTGGCCGACAGTCTCTTCCGCCGTGAAACGGTTGATAAAATCGGTCAATTAGAAGTTCGTTATCAAACCGAAAAGAAAGAGGCGGAAATAGCCCTTCAGGAACAGGAAATAAAAACCTTGAACGAAGAAGTGAAGGTTTCCAATCTTACCAAAACACTCTATGGCATTGGCATGTTCGCTTTTTTATCCATTGCTGGACTACTGTATTTTGGTTTTAAACAACGTATGAAGAAAAATAGGATAGCACGCGAAAAACAAGAAGCCATTTACAAACAGGAAATCGAATTCAAAAAGAAGGAACTGACTTCACAAACCCTACACTTGGTTCAGAAGAATACATTTATCGAAGAATTGAAATCCAACCTAGAGCGTATTAAAGAAACACCAGAACTCTTTAAAATTGAATTTAGACGTCTCATCTTATTATTGAAAAAGGAAAAGGCAGAGGACAAGGATTGGGAAGTCTTTAAAAGTTACTTTTCTGAAGTACATAACAACTTCGACCTTAAACTGAAGGAAATCTACGCAGAGATTACCGAAAAAGAAATACGATTGGCCTCTTTTCTTCGCATGAACCTTTCTACCAAGGAGATTGCATCTATGCTCAATGTATTGCCAGATAGTGTACTAAAATCTAAATATCGATTAAAGAAAAAACTGAATTTAGAAAAAGAAGAAGATCTTGTTTCCTTCTTGTCTGCATTGTAGGAATAACACCTTGTACTTAAAATTTAAGAAATCAAAGTGTAACAATATCAGGTAATTACCATCCTATATAGGATAATCATTCATCAATCAAAACATCATGAAAAAACTAATCCTCCTACTCGTAGGGTGTCTTGCATTGCAGGCAACCGCTCAGAGTTCCTTTACGGCCACACAGTGGCAAGAAGACCTTAGATTCCTTCAGCATACCGTGCATAAGGATTATCCATTTCTATTCAAGAAAGTTACCCAAGAAGATTTTGATGCAGCAGTAGAAGATCTTTATAAAGAAATACCAAACTTAGAACCTCATGAAATCAATGTGGGTTTCGCCAAGATCATCGGGCTTTTTAAATACGGTCATACACGTTTGGGTATACGGGACAATCCTACTCCTTTCAATCAATTACCCATTAATATGTACCGTTTTTCTGATGGGATATACGTTCAGGGAGTACACAAAGACTATGAAAAAGCATTAGGAGCAAAAGTGGTTGCTATTGGTAATATGTCTATAGATAAGGCTTTAGAAGCAATTTACCCTGTAGTACCGGTAGAAAATGAACAATTCTTTAAAGCTTATGGATTTCTCTATCTAATCAGTCCACAGGTACTACATGCCCAAGGAATCATTCCTAAGTTGTCCAATACGGTACCACTTACTTTCGAAAAAGATGGGGCTACCTTCACAATGACTTTTAATGCCTTACCAGCTGGAAAGATGGTACCTACTACCTATGGATTTGTTCAGCAGAAGAATGACTGGTTAGACATTAGAAGTCAAACCCAAACTCCTCTATACTTGAAAAACCTGGACAAAATCTACTATTTTGAACATATTCCAGAAAAGAAAACGGTATATGTACGCCATAGTCAGATACAGGACGAAGACCAAGAGCCCATTCCGGTTTTTTATGAACGTGTGTTCAATTTTATTGAAAAGAATGGAGTAGAACGCCTTATTCTGGATGTGCGTCTCAATGGTGGCGGAAATAACTATAAAAATAAAGCTTTGGTTACCAAAATCATTGAGTCCAAAACCATTAATACGGTTGGAAATTTATATGTGATCTTGGGACGACGTACATTTTCTGCATGTCAAAACCTTGTGAATGAATTAGACAATTATACCAATGCTATATTTATGGGAGAGCCTACAGGTGAAAACATCAATTTCTATGGAGATAATAGGCTTGTAGAGCTACCCAATACTAAATTACCGGTATACCTATCGTTCGCTTGGTGGCAAGATAAGCCACAATGGGAGAACCAACCTTGGCTTGCTCCGCATATTGCTATTGATATGAGTTTTGATCAGTACAAAACCAATCAGGATCCTGTGGTAGAAGCTTGCTTAGACTTTTCTGACAGCAACTTTATATTAGATCCCATGCAATATATGACCGATCTGTATATGGCAGGAGAAAAGGAAAAACTTCAAAAAGAGGCCTACCGTATGGTAAACGATCCTGCATATCGTTTTTTCGACTTTGAAGGAGAATTAAATAAGACAGGATACAATTTGTTAGGTCGTGGACAACATCAAGATGCCCTGGCTGTGTTTGGGTTTATAACTCAACTATTTCCAGAGTCAGCCAATGCTTGGGACAGTCTTGCCGAGGGTTACTTAACCTCGGGTAATAGTGAAAAAGCAAAAGAGTTGTATAAAAAAGCGTTGTCTATGGATCCAGAAGGGCCAACAGGTCGTAATGCCACAGAGATGCTTCAACGAATAGAAAGAGGCCATTAAAAAAATAATCCCCCACCGCGGTGGGGGATTAAAGAAAATTTTTCAAGGAATATTGGCTAACGATGAATGGCGTAGCTACTTGCTCTAGCATATTCTACCAATTTAATATTCCATTCCTTAAATTTTCCTTTCCAAAAAAGTAAAAATTTCTTCATACGCAACGGATTAGAAGTTAATAAATGATAACTACCATTACAAAGAAGTTCTAGTTTCTTGTAAAAACAGGAATAGATAAGATACTGGGTCAACCAGTAGCAATTTATAGGTGTTGAGGGTAAGATGAAGCGTTCCTTAAATGTACGAAATTTCTTGTTAAGTGAAGTAGTGATTTAGTGAAAATCGTTGAAGTGCAGACAATTATCTTTTAAGTGCAGATTAACTTGCAAGCTATACGATTATTTGTAATTTTATGAAACTCCCCGGTATAGATCTATTTATAATTTTTTACTGCTATGGACGAACATGCTACAGAACAATCTCAGATAGTTCCTTTTGATGGAATTGGTTTATGCTTTAGTGGGGGAGGGTATCGAGCCACTTTTTTTGCTTTGGGCGTGGTGGCCTACCTACACAGGATTCAATATGCTGGGAGCTCATTGCTAAGTAGAAACATTGCGATAAGTTCGGTAAGTGGTGGAACCCTGCTTTCAGTTGCCTATGCAAAGGCTGCGCAATCTTCAGATTTCAATTTCAACGTTTTTTACAAAACTTTTTATAATCAATTTACTCCAGAAAACGATAAACTTTTAGAGCGTGCGGTAGCAAAACTAGAAGATAAGCATGTTTGGAATACCTTTCCTTATAAAAAGCGAAGCCTTATCAATGCATTTGCATTAACATATGCTGAAATGGATGTTTTTGAAGGCGGATTTGATGTTTTTGAAAACAATACGTCGGCAACACTTGCCAATGTCTGCTTTAACAGTACCGAATTTTCTTTTGGTTTGCCTTTTCGATTTCAGAATACAGGACTTTTTGGAAACTTTCCACTTAACGATAGCATTCCTAGAGGAAAGAAAGAATTGAATAAAATGAAATTTAAAGTGCAACTAGGAGACATTGTGGCATCTTCCTCATGTTTTCCGTTGGGCTTTGAACCTTTGATTTTCCCGGATGATTATTTTTCAGATCATACCGCAACAGAATATCAAGAGCTTAAAAAAGAAGCATACTATCAAGAGGGAATTGGAGTCATGGATGGTGGTATTGCAGATAATCAGGGGATTGATAGCATGATTAATATCACCAAAAGAGAACGTGTAAAAGATCATTTCAATTTACTCATTGTAAATGATGTGGCTAGTTACAAAATGGTACCATGGGTTCAAGACACAGAACCAATCACCCATAAGAAACCTTTAGAGAAGGTGTTGCAGAATTTTTTGAAATATTTTGGGGTAAATCCACTGTTTATTATAACGCTTGTTTTAGGGATACTTTTAATCTTTTTGAATTGGAAGAAAGTTATTTGGAATACCGAACTCACAAGTGTTTATCTAGTAGGAGGGATATTAACGGGTGCAGGTCTGGTGCTTACTGTATTAGGTTCCTTTGTTGCTGCATTTAAGAGAAAAGGGGCAAGAATGGTCTAGGGATATTATTAAAAAAAATGTCCCCGAAGCTTTGTTAAATGATGTCATTTCTTTTCAACGGTTGGATGTAGGTTTACTGAAAAGAATGCTAACAGATCGTTTAACCTCTGGAGCAAAAATGATTAATGATGTGTTTCTGAAACAAATAAGAAGACTCAATTATGATATGATGTATAATGAGGAGACTTTAGAGAATAAACGCATTACTTCTACGGTATATCAATTGAATGGTGAGAAAACCCAGTATGGTAATAATAAATTTAACGATAAAATCCACCCCAAACCCAGTACAGAATTGACTCACACATCTTTGATAGCTTCGCAAGCCCCCACTACATTGTGGTGGGACCAAAAGGATATAGAAGTCCATAGAATGGATTCACTTATTGCCTGTGGACAATTCACAACATGTTATAACTTGTTGGACTATGTACTGGATTTGAAATCTAACGGGTACTCCTCTTCAGAATTAGATGCTTTGGAAGCAGCATTACGTGAAGATTGGAAAACCCTTAATGATAGTCCTCTTATTTGGGTAAAACCTGAGTAAATACGGTATTTCCCCCCATAAATTAGGTATATATACTTATTTCGTTTCAATACGGTAACGGGTATGTTTGTTATTACAAGACTTTTACACAAACCTTTATAACAAAAACCAATTACCATGAGTTATCTTTCATTTAAACCAGGACCTTCTAGAAAGGGTTCTGAAAACTTAAAACAGTCAAAGCCTCAGGGATCTGTTAAAAAAGCATTTTCACAGTGGATACTGGAAAATTACGGGAAAGATTATCGCAAGGAAATCAACAGACAGCGATCCCTTAAGAAAAAAGGGTATAAACCAGAAGACAAAGACCAAGCGACCGTGGGTATTATTGGTGGCGGATTTGCTGGCTTGTACTCTGGGCTCATTCTTCAATCTTTGGGTATAGAAAGTGAAGTGTTTGAAGCTTCAGATCGGGTAGGAGGTCGTATAGATACCTGGTACTCTACAGAATATGACCCAAAAAATGTAGATATGGCAGGTTTGTACGGAGAAGTAGGCGGAATGCGTGTTCCTCAATTTTCAGCAGATATGCTACCCGTTCAGCATTTAACATTAGCAGTGAACGCTGTATTGAAACGGAATGGATTGGAAGACAAAATGGTACAATGGCGGAAGTTTTATTACAATTCAGAGGTACAACGATTGCGATACAATAACATTGTGGGTTACTGAAGTAAAGCCAGACAAGGGAGATCCGTATTTGCCAATTAATATGGTCTTGGACAAAGTAAACGAACCATTTTTAAAGGCCATAGACGAATCTTTTGCAAAAGGATTTGAAAAATTGATGGAAAATGATCATTACTCCATGTGGGGATATCTTACCAATAAATTTACTCTGGGAGAATTGGGAGAATACTACAATCCTGCAATGGGAGAAAAATCCGAAAATCTTCCGTACAATGTGGCTAGTTATTTAGAAACCTTAAATGTAGGAACAGGAATGTATTCAGTATCCTTTGTAGAAATGGTGATAGCTGTATATGATTGGGGAGGAAGCAAGAACCCGTATGATAAGTCTGATCCTAACATCTATATGGTTACCATAGATCATGGAATGCAACATTTTCCAAACGCCTGTAGAGCTGTATTGGATTTACAGGATGGGGTACGGCCCGAAGATGGTCATTGGGCACAAGTAGAAGTAGGGATGGAAAAAGGGTTGAATAATGCCTATGGATATTCTCCTCCAAACCTTACTAAAGATGCAGAACCACCGTCTTCTGTACCCAAGGCAGATGCCAAAAAACCGTCACCGGGATTACCTAGTAAACCTAAAAAACGAGTTCATATGAAACATCGCGTTACCAAGGTAGAATATGATGAGAAATTATTTGATGGACATGGTGGTATGAGCTTGACCATTCAAAGACCCGATGGAGAAGGAGTAACCGTTAAAAAGTACCCGTATGCCATTACAACCTTACCCAATGGTAATTACCTGAACGGTCAGTTAAAAACTAATTTCTTTGATGACCTCTCTTTTTCCAAAGCCAGAGCCATTAGAGAAAGTAATTATATGCCTTCATTTAAGGCGTTTATAACATTTAAGTCACAGTTCTGGGCCAAATTGGGTCATCGTCAAGACAAAGGACTGGGAGTAGGAGTATCAGATAGACCCAATCGTCAGATTGTATACCCATCTTATGGTTATGAAGCAAAAGGAGGTGTGCTTCAGATATATTGTTGGGCCCAAGATGCAGAACGCATGGGTGCATTGTCTGATAAAGAACGTGTGAACGAATGTTTAAAAGGAATAGCATACCTGTATCCAGAAGTAGATGTTTACGATGAATTTGCAGGATATGATCCTGAAAGAACTACGAAAACCTGGTTCTGGGATAATCATGCAGGAGGTGGTGCTTTTGCACTCTTTGGTCCTGGGCAATTCAAGAATTTATACCCTACGTTACTTACACCAGAATTTAATGGATCGCTAAATTTTGCCGGCGAGTGCTGCTCGGTACACCATGGGTGGATTGTGGGTGCGTTAGATTCTGCCTACAATGCAGTGCTTAATATTCTTGAACAAATGGGAGCAGTAGATAAAATAGACCAAATGAAAGAAACTTGGGGTATTCTTATGGCTCCAGATGTCTCATCTGATATTGTTTAACGGTTTCATAATGGTTTAGACATTTTGGAGTTTGGATGGGAGAAATTGATATCTTTGGCGATCTATGGATATTGGTTCTTCCATCCTTTTTTTCTTTAGCGCCCTTGGGGTCTTCAATGGTTTTCTACTAAGCTTTTATTTATTGTTTTTTAGAAAGAAAAACCGACTTCCAAACTATTTTCTTGGACTGCTTATTCTTATGCTAAGTATACGCATTGGAAAATCAGTATATATGGTTTTTAATCAAGATCGAGTCCTTTTGTATCTACAGATTGGGCTTTCTGCTTGCTTTCTCATTGGGGTGATGCTCTATTACTACATTAAGTCACAATTGGAAAACACCAAAAAGGTTCCAATTTCATGGAAATTGCATATTGGTATTCTTTTATGCTTTATTCTGGTGACTGGGATGATCTATCCGTATGAGACGTATCCAGAACTGTGGAGAAGCTATTCTGCACGATTCATTTATTTGGTTTGGGGCGTTTATTTACTGTTATCAGGGTATATGTTACGCTTTTCAATTTTAAAAGTGTTTAAAAGAAAGCAAACTTTCACTACCCAAGAACTCTGGCTATTGTTGGTTTATGTTAGTAACCTCTTAATTTTTGCAGCCTACAACCTGGGGATGTATCGTTGGTATATTACTGGAGCTATTACTTTTTCTATTGTGTTGTATGGAACTGTCTTTTTTCTATTGCTTAAGAAGAACAGATCGATTCTTTTCCAGGACCCTCCAAAAAAATACGGGGCCAAAAAAATAGAAATCTCAGAAGCTGATGAAATCTTTAGTCAATTAGAAGTTGTAATGAAGGAAAAAGAACTCTTTGCAAACCCCAATATTAAACTAAAGGATGTAGCTAAAGAAGTGAAAATATCTTCCCATAAATTATCTCAGTTACTGAATGATAATTTAGGGAAAAGCTTCAATCATTATATTAATGAACACCGAGTAGAAAAGGCCAAAAAGCTTTTAATTGAAGAAAACCGATATACATTAGAAGCAATAGGTTTCGAAGCTGGTTTTTCTTCTAAGTCCACTTTTTATAGTACTTTCAAGAAGATAGCTGGTATGACTCCTTCAGAATTTAAGCAATAAAATACTCCAAAATTATAATTCTGGAGCATTGTATTATAATCTATGATTTCATTTTATGTTTCCTTTTAGAAGTTTGCTGAAACTTTTAAAAACATTCATCAAAATGAAAATTAAGATCACTTTTTTAGTATTATTTGTTTCTCTTTCCATAGTTGCTCAATCTGATAGAGAATCGATCACTAAAACCCTCCAAGACTACATGCATGGTAGTTCCTTTAACCAAAAAGAACAACTTAGAAGTGCTTTTGCTGAGAACGCAACACTGTATCTAACCGTAAGGGATGAATTTAAGATGCTCACGGCAGATGAGTATGTAAGCTGGTTTAGGGGCGAACCAGGCACTTTTAACGGTAGAAAGTCTAAAATTCTATCGATCAATGTATCCAATGAAATAGCGACTGCCAAAGTTGAAATTCTCATACCCCAGCGAAAATGGCGTTTTATCGATCTTTTTCTACTGAAGAAGATGGAGAATGGAACCTGGAAAATAATCTCTAAAACTGCTACTAAGGAAGACTCACCAAAACAAGGAGATCATGTTCTGTTTGTGGTATCTAATGCACAGTATTATGGAAATTCAGAGATGAAGACTGGAAATAGTTTTTATGAAATTGTAAAGGCTTATGATACGTTTGTGAAGGCTGGTTACCATGTAGATTTTGTAAGTCCAGAGGGTGGAGCTATCCCTGTAGCATATGTAGACACGTCTGATGATACAAGCAAAGATCATTTATACAATCCAGATTTCATGTATGCCATTAAGCACACCCTATCTCCAGATGAAGTGGATGCATCTTTTTATAAAGCGATTCAATTTATAGGAGGAGGAAGTTCCATGTTTGGAGTCCCTGAAAATGAGGCTATACAACAAATTGCTATGGATATTTATGAAAAGCATGATGGCATTGTTTCATCTGTTTGTCATGGTACTGCAGGAATTGTGAACCTAAAAACAAAGGAGGGACATTATCTGGTCATGGGAAAACGCGTAAGTGGCTACCCAGATGCTTTTGAGCGAAAGGAAAGGGATTATTACAAGACCTTTCCCTTTAAAATTACACAAACCATAGAAAGCAGAGGTGGAATTTTTAAGCATTCCCCAAGGAATACACCTCATGTAGAAGTTGATGGGAGGCTGGTTACTGGACAAAACTGGTTGTCATCCATCCCTGTTGCCGAAGCCATTATTCAAATGTTGCAAACAGAGCTATAGAAATCATAAGCGTAAATACCCGTATAAATACGTATTGGTGGTTTATAATTTAATAAGGAAATTTGAAGACAAAATAGGATTATGTATGCCATTTTCATAAAATGAATCTAGCATCAACTTTCATAGTTTAATTTGAATGATAAACCCTGACATCATAAAATGTCAGGGTTTGGTTTTTAAGTGATTCATATTGTGTTTCCTAATTCTATATTTCAATTTTTCCCTAGTGGATGTGCAGCACTTGTAGAATCAACAAAAAAGATTCCATCATATTGATACGGAATGGAATAGGCTGTCCAATACCCATATTCAATATTAACATGATTGGCAAAACGGGTTCTTAATGGAACTACGAGCCATGATTGTGAGCGCCCTTCACTAAGATCTAGGTACATCCCTGTAGATTTGTTTTTTTCCGAAAGACGATGCAAAACTTCATCCAATGTACCTATGGGACCCTTATGTATAGGGCATACCTTTTGTGCAAAATTTGAATAACTTATCATTCCCAAAAAATTACCTTGGTAGGTAGAAATTCCGAAGGCTTTATAATCTTTACCATATTGCTTACTAAGGTGATTACCCATAGAAAGTCCCCAATAAACGTTATACTCTTCATTAGGATGTTCAGCTCGACTTATATGGTAATCATGAGCCCAAATCACCATGCGTGTGTTAGGTTTGGCATTGTCTAGAAACCATGAAATATTTTCGGACATAGCTTCATCCCTATAAAAAGACAAGTGACCTTTGTAGACATTTTCAGCAAATTGCTTGATTAAATTGGCATATTGAATCCCCCAAATAATTTCTCTACGTTCTCTTTCAGATTTTGAAGCTTCCAACCATATAGTTTCCTGTTTCTTTATTTCTGAAAATGCAGCTGTGGCACTGTTATACCAGTTTAGTTTTGTACTGTCCGCTGCCATAAAGTAGTTATTGCCATTTTGTTTGAGATCCTTTAATTTATTAGAAACTGATTTCAACAATTTTGAAGATCGTTTTTCCAGAAAAGCATACAGACTGTCTAAAGGTGGATCTAGTTCCTGCATGTCATAACCAACAAACTGTACCGGATCATCTGGATGCTCATCATTGTAGTTTCTAACCCATTCTACCATGGCTAGAACCTCTTCATTGTACCATACTGCAAAAATACCCCACATGCTTTTTTGTGCAGGCCCTTCTCCTCCCAACACATATTTGTTAATTTTTTCTACCGTAAGCATATTGCCTTCCAAACCAAAAGCCCTAACCCCCAATTCTTTGACAGAAAATGCTAAAATTCGGTGCTTTAGTGTGAAGAATTCACTGGTTCCATGTGTAGCTTCTCCTAGGGCAATGATTTTTGTTTCCCCTACCATTTCCTTAAATGCCCTAAGGTCTTCAAAATCATGATCCTCCCATGGTTTTGAGAGACGTGTTGAACGCAAAGGGTAGGCATGTTCTTCAATCCACTGTTCTTGGTTGGCCTTAAAAGGTGGAGCAACTTCCAATTTGGTATGCTTTGTGCCGTCTATGAATAGGCACAATTCATCAAACCAAATCTGTCCATATCCAACAAAATTTAATGTAACAGATACTTCCTTGGCTGTCTTTGGAACATTATAATCTATAGAAAACTTTTTCCAATCCTGATCCTTCTTCGCTTTGGGTGTACGTACAAGGATTTTATTCTCAGTATCATCATATATTGAAACATAAGCATCGCCATTCAGTTTTTGAGTTTTTAGATTACTGGTTATGGTTATTTTCTTTCCTTGAAGGGCTAAAGTTTCCATATCAAATTTCATCATAGTAGTCCCTTTCAGTTCCTCCTGTATGTTATTCTCTATTCTAAAGCTGTACTTGCCTTCAAAAACGGTAAGACTGTCCAATTGCATTTGGGTGTTTTCTTGAGATTCTACCGCCCAACCCCATGGACGTATAGGATGCTCGATACTTGTTTTTTCAAAATTGAAATTCAACTCTTGTTGAGCACACAGAAAAGTTTGAAATAAAAAAATATGGACCAGAACACAAACTTTGATAATTCTGGAATAGGGGGTAGGGTTGCAATTCATGCTTATAGTTGTTTTGGTCAAAACTATTCCATCAATTTAAGCAGGACAATAGCTAAAGGTTAAAATAAGTACAGAAAAAACAATCTTGGACGTTTTTATGTGTAGTTACCTCTTTTTTTATATTGGGAAGGAGTGATCCCTTCCATTTTTTTGAAAATACTGTTGAAAGATGATTTAGAACTAAAGCCAGCCTGTTCTGCCAACGCCAGCAATGTGTACCGTCCGTTATTGGACGCAATAAGTTCCTTTACTTTTTCTACGCGAAGTAGATTGATGTATTCTGAAAAGTTCATTTTATAGTAACTATTGATATGTTGAGAAAGTTCGTTTTTTGAAATCTCCAACATTTCAGCTACTTGCCCCAGAGAAATATGCAACTGGGTATACACCTTTTTGGTTTTCATCAATTCCTGTAATTGACTTTCTACGATTTCAGATTTTGGATCTAGTTGTACTGTGTCCATTTCCACAATTTCAGAAAGTAATAATCTAGGCTTCATATACCCTATATATCCAATCCAATAAATGAAAGCAGAATTCAGTATGAGGTTAGGGTAGTAGAAGAGCATACTTTCTTGCCCTTTATGTAATAACAAATCAATAGTGTAGATGCATAAGTCAATAAGCCATAAAGCAATAAATACCTGCGAAAAGAGGATAAGCCATTTTATATGTTTCAACTTTCGTGAATGTTCTCGCCAGATATTTCGTTTCTTCTGTAGGAATAACAATCCCCAGAAGAGTAATGTTAGGGTGAAGAAAAAGTAAACAAATTCGTTAATTCTAAAAAAATCGGTTTGGATCACCTTCAAAATGATTTCATAACTGTTTTCCTGAGCCGAAATATAAAACCAGTACACATGCAACAATCCATAAATAAGTGCAGGTAAAAACAAAAGCAGCTCATTTTTGGAAGGTTTGGAAGGTACTTTTTTCCTAAAGCTGTAGCGTATATAGAAGAAGAAACCTACCCCAATTAAATATTTATAGGGAAATGGAATGACATAAAGAGGCTTGTAGATTTCGAATACCCTTGCATCCATAAGGGCATAAAACAAATTCAGAAAGCTCAAGGAGAAGAGGAACAAAATAAAATTACGGATGGCCACTTTATTGGTCTTCCTTTTTTTGTAGAGCACCCAACAAAGGATAAACCCTTGAATAGCCCCAAAAAGGATCATGCTATTGATAAAATTGAAATCCAGTTTCAAAAAAACGTATTTATAGAATGAAAGGATTAAAATATGGAATATTACATAAAGATGTACTATTGCTGCTATATTTGATGGTAGGTTTTAAAAAGACTCTAAAAAACAGCTACTTTTTGATTATTTATGAACAAGACCATTAATGACTATAAAATCCCTGGAACACGTAAGTTTTAACCAACTCATGGATTGTTTTCTGAAAGCTTTTGAAAATTATTTTGTCAAAATGCCTACAGATCACGAATTCTATAGAGAGCGATGGAAACGGGCCAAGGTTCGTTATGATCTTTCCTTTGGAATGTTTCATGAAGAAAAATTAGTTGGGTTTATTATAAATGCTGTTGACCATCGTAACAATGAATTCATTGCTTTTAATACTGGAACCGGTGTTATTCCTGCCTATCGAGGTCAACGGATTGTGCAAAAACTATACGATTTTGCGTTTCCAATCCTAAAAGCTGCCGGAATTACGTTATGTTCGTTGGAAGTGATCACCAAAAACAAAAAAGCCATAAAAGCATATGAAGGAGTTGGCTTCCATATAACCAAAACCTTAAAATGCTATGGAGGTAAACTTTCACTTATAAACAACGGGGAGATTATAGAACTAAAAAAAGTAAGCGCTTCTTACTTTGATTGGAAAGCAATAGAACAGCATCACTATTCTTGGGACAATCATATAAAGAGTATAGGTAATAGTGACTATGAATTTTATGTTGTACAGTCTAACAATGAAAACAAGGCCTATTTTATAATAAACCCAGCAAATGGATATATAGCCCAATTTGATGTTTTTGAAGAAGGTGAACATAATTGGCACCACTTGTTTCTGGCTATACAAAGTGTTTCAGATACCATAAAAATTAATAATGTAGATGCACGTCTTACTACCAAAGTTGATTTTCTAAACAAAATAGGACTTAAAAACACGGTAGATCAGTATGAGATGGAGCTGAAGGATTCCATACTTTTGCATTCATAGTATGGAATACCATATCAACATTTTTAATGTCCTAATTGCTTTTGGAATGCTCCAAGGCTTTGTCTTTGGCATTTTTCTTTGTTGGAAAAGTAAACTAAAAGGGACACATGCTTTCTTGGGGTTTACCGTGCTTTTTTTGTCTTTTTACCTATTTTGGGTTTTGAAATATGACTTTGGATTTCAAGCACAGACACCTAAATTACAATTTCTCCCCGTCTTATTTCTTTGGGCTATTGGCCCTGCTTTTTATGCTTATTTGCAATCCCTTTTTGGAAAACAACTATCTAAAAAGTCGATTCAGATTTTTGTAGGCCTGTTGTTATTAGAACAATTGTACTTTAATTCATGTACCGTTATACTATGGTTAAACAATTGGAAAGTCGGGAATTTGAATCGTTTTGAGTTCCTTTGGACACGAAATGTATTTAATGTTGAGCATATCGTTGGCCTTACTATTATTGGAATCTATCTCTATAAAAGCTACAAACTTCTCAAGAAAGGAGGGGTGTTTTACGCATCAAACAAAATACGGAACATCTTACTCTGCTTTGTGTTGTTATGGATTATTTGGGTACCATATACAGTGATGGATATTGTGTATTATGATTTTGGGTTTCCCCCATCTGGTTTCTATGCATTTTACCTCCTTTTTGCTGTATTAACGTATGGTATTGGTTTTTATGGTTTCAAAATCAACGACCGTACTTATGAGAAAGTAGCATTTCCAACTATAGAGAAAGACATTCTAAAAGAAAGCGAAAGTGACGAAGCGAAGCTATTGGCTTCCAAAATTGAAACTACAATGCAAGAAGGGAAACCCTATTTGGACCCCAATCTTAGCCTATCTTCTTTCGCTACAAAAGTAGATCTACATCCCAATAAAGTATCTGCCATTATCAATTCAACCCTTGGATACTCATTTCGGGATTTTATTAATAAGTACCGAGTAAAGGAATTTGAACAACAATTATCTTCCTATGATTTGCAATCTAAGACGCTATTAAGTTTGGCGTTGGATTGTGGTTTCAACTCAAAAGCATCTTTTAATAGGGCGTTTAAAAAATTCAATGATTGTACTCCTTTGGAGTTCGTAGAAAATTTTAGAAAAAACAGGGATCAAAATGTAAAATGAGTCGAATCACAGATTCATAAGCGGGTTCTTTGCACTTTAATTCATCAATCTAAAATCAATAATACATCATGAAGAAGACCCTATTTATCTTATGCCTTTCCTGGTTGGGAATGGTACAAATAAACGCGCAAGAACAAAAAGACTTCAATTTCGAAGGATTTAGTGAGAAAGCCCATGAATACATGAATTCAATTGAAAGTATCGGTGAATTTAGGGGTACAGTACTTGTAGCAGAAAAAGGAAATATCAAGTTTCATAAAGGTTATGGAATGGCTAGTGAGCGATTTGGGATTCACAATGCACCCAATATAAAATACCGTATAGGTTCTATGACCAAAAGCTTTACGGCTATATGCATTCTACAACAAGTAGACCAGGGAAATATAAATCTGGAAGATCCTTTAGCTAAATACCTCCCAGATTATCCATTCGGGAAAGAGATAAAAATAAAGCATTTGTTATCTCATACTTCGGGACTAAAGAGGGATATCGATTTTCCAGACAAGACCAAAAAATACCCAGTAAAGGATCTAGTTAAAATGACCCACGTTGATTCCCTGCTGTATACACCAGGGTCTAAATCTACCTATTCCAATGGAGGGTATGTATTACTGCATGCTGTTCTTGAGCAAGTAAGTGGGGTGGATTATGAAACCTATGTGACTGAGCATGTATTAGAACCCATGGGGTTAAAGAATACAGGAATAGAAAATCCCTTGTTACCACCCAAAAGATTAGCAGATGGTTATAATAATGGAGTGGACAATCATGGAAATTATGCCATTGTAGAGGGCTATTTGCAATCACATGGTTATTCAGATGCGGTAGGTGCCATGTATTCCACAACAGACGATCTATTAAAGTTTAGTAGACAAATAGGGAAAAGTAAAGTGCTTTCTAAAAAAAGCTGGGCGCTTGCCCTAACACCAGTAATTGAAAAAGAGCGAGGTTATAATTGGGGCTTCGGCTTTAATATTATGAAAGGAAAGACAGCTACGGTCTATAACCATAACGGAAGAACCACAGGATTTAGAGGAGGGTACTTTCACTTTAAAGAAGACGACGTAACCGTCATTATATTAGGTAATTACAATAATGCTGCTAGAGAAACAATTCTTTCCGCATTTCAACGGATGTTATTGGGCAAACAATACTATCAACCAACACAGTACATAGCAAAGGAAATACCTTCTGTAGATCTGAAGGCATATGTGGGTACTTATAAAACGGACGATTTCCCATTCGAGATTTTTGAATTTGAAAACCATTTATACATTCGTTCCCACGGGGATGCTCCTGCGCTCATTCAAAATTTTGATACAGATGCATTTTTCTGTAAATATTTTGATCTGGAATTAAAATTCAAACGAGAAGGCGATCGTGTTATAGGCTGTGATTGGGTTTTCAAGGAGATGTCCCTGCAAGCAACAAAGGTTTAAAATATAAGAGTGAGTATAGGAAACTTCAATAGAATTAGTTAAAAGCATTGTACTTTTTACACTCAAAGTTTGTAAATTTCTGTTTCTAAAGAAATCTACCAATTATGAGTATATCCATTCCTACATTTATTCTTCAGTTTGCTATAAAGACAATTGGCAAAATAGTTGTAAAAAAGATAACAGAGAAGGAGTCTGGCAAGAATGATGGAGACGTTTATTGTTATAGGGAAGAAGAAAAGAAAGGGAACCTGATTCTTTTTATTCATGGTTTTACAGGATCTGCAACGGAGACTTTTGCCAATGTTCCTGAACTGCTTATAAAAGAACCGCAACTAAAAGGGTATGATGTATTTTCTATTGGTTATAGCTCTAGTATCTTACCAGATATTGCGAAAGGAATTTGGTCTGCGGACCCCGATGTGAATACCTTGTCCAACTATCTAGAAACCCTTCTCACTACACGGTTTAAGGCGTATGGAAGAGTTACTATAATTGCCCATAGTATGGGAGGGTTGGTCACACAACGCTGTACCCTTAATTTAGACACATCCAATCTTAAAAGAATTAAACACTTATTGTTCTTTGGTACTCCTAGTGGCGGATTGAATGTTGCCAATTTACGTGTAGCTAAAAAAATGAAATCCCAAATTAAAAACATGGGATCTGAGAGTGAATTTATTACCTCTTTGAGAACAGATTGGAACAATACCTTCAGTGAAGGATATCCGTTTGAAGATTTTAAAGTAGTTGCGGGAAATTCAGATGAATTTATACCACAAACTTCCTCTTTAAAACCATTTGCTAAAGACCATCAATACCTAATAGAAGGAAACCATAGTACCATGGTAAAGGCGAAAAGCGATACCGATACCGAAAATCTTTGTTTCCGAATGATATTGGATAGTGTTATACCAACCATTGTACAAGAACGCTATGGTACTAATATTGATTCCTACTTGGTGAATACGGTTATGGCAAAGGCAAGTGACGTTGTAGATAAGTTGGATGATAATATTTCAAAACTAACACCTAGAGATCTACGTAGTTTGATATTGGCATTAGATACACTTGGAAAGGATGATGATGCCATAGCAATTTTGGAATCACACCCTATAACAGCTACACATTCTGACTTTAAAGGAATATTAGGAGGAAGATACAAACGGAAGTATTTATATCATGGAAGTGATTCTGAAGATGCCAAGAATGCTTGGGAAACCTATTTAGAAGGATATGATATGGCTGCTAATGCAATTGAGGTAGATAAAAACCAGGTGTTTTACCTCGCTATTAATGTGGCATTCTTCTATTTGGTTTATAAAGAGGACAAATCTAAAATGAAGGAATTTGCAGAAATTGCCTTGGCCAATTGTGATCCAGAGACTACTGAAACATGGGAAATGGCAACCTTGGCAGAAGGTAACTTATATCTTGGAAATGAAGACAAGGCCGAAGAGTATTATAATCAAGTTTTCGAAGAAAATAAAAATAACATACGTGTACGGCATAGTATCTACCTCAATGCAAAATTTGCCTACGAAGCACTTAATGGAGTAGAATACTAATTGTTATTTATAAAGCCCTATTAGCTCTTGTTATTCTTTGTAAATCCATACCATTTTTAGAAATAGAATAGAATTCCATTTGTTCAGATAATTGACCGTTGTCAAAGATTTTAACCAATAAGCCATGAATGTTCATATGTTCATGTATTTGTGAATCACCTGCAATTAAATCAATAATTCCTTGATCTTTTTCTTGAACAAAAGCATACATTTTTTTCTTGTTGGTAAGGGCAAATTCAAACTCCTTAGCAGACCAAGTTGAGTTCAATGTATTTTGAGAGAGAAAGATGCCATAATTGTCCAAATTGCGAATAGCATCAATGACACCTTCGTTAATACCTTGATTTCTATACAAATCCACTTGTGCAATCCAAGGATATATTCCTTTATGAATGATATGTTTTGCAAACTGCAAGACATTAGCGGTATCCTTAAAACTATAGGATAAAAACATATTACGTTCGTCCTCAATGTCTTTAAGATAATCTGCTTGAAGCGCATCATCTTCTTTAAAGAGGTCAAATAAATCACGTGTGCCAACTTTATCTACGTGTCCCCAAAGTATTTCCAAACTATACTTGCTGGGAAGTGATGAATATCGAATTTCCGGGGATTCAGTAGTATCAAAATAATGAATCAATAACTGTTCTATTTCGGTAGATCGATCTTCATGCAACCCCAATTTATGACAGATTCCTTTGGCAGTTAACCATCTGTAATGATTTGGTTTTTTTAGTACGGAAATAACACGGTTGAACATGGATAATTCTGATTAATGTTTTAATTTTAAGGAGATTCTTCAAAAGAAGACTTACCAAGATAAAGATATAAAAGTATTTATCGAGGATTAAAGCTATATCACAAACGAAAATCCCCATTCATAAAAATAATGTCATGAAAAAAACCTGTTTTGTAATTATAGGATTTGGTGTAAAAACCGATTTTGAAACTGGACGTAGGATTAATCTGGATAAAACGTTCGAAAATATCATTAAACCTGTATTCGATGAATTGGATATCCTGTGTTATCGTTCCTGTGATTTAGATCAATCTGGGGTGATTGATGTAGAAATGTATGAAAGTATTTTCAAGGCGGATTTTGTGGTTGCAGACATTTCTACACTAAATCCAAATGCTATCTATGAATTAGGAATTAGACACGCCCTGCGTCCCAATACTACGATAGTAATTGCTGAAAACAAACTGAAGCTCCCCTTTGATGTAAATCATGTAGCAACCCATTTTTATGAGCATTTGGAGTCGGATATTGGGTATAGCGAAGTAGTTCGTTTTCAGAAGCACTTAAAAAAACTGGTTCAGACCTTAATGGATGAACCAAAAGTGGATAGCCCTGTCTATACTTTTTTAACCAAACTTACACCTCCTTCATTTTCTGATGAAGAGATTGAAGACATTCAGGAGAACATAGAGCGGTTTAGTTCTACTGCAGATTTGGTAGAATTGGCAGAAGAAAAAAAGAACAACAAAGAATATGCTGTTGCCAAAGCTTTGTTGGAACAAGCATTGAAAACCAAGCCCAACGATAGTTTCATACTTCAGCGTTTGGCTCTTACCATTTACAAGTCTAAATTGCCTAACGAAGTAGCAGCTTTAAATGAGGCCCTTACGGTGTTGGAAGCTCTAAAACCAAAGGAAACCACAGATCCGGAAACATTAGGGCTGTTGGGTGCAATCTACAAGCGTTTGTACGAGCAAGAACAAGACAAAGAACATTTAGATGCTTCCCTTCATTTTTACGAACGTGGGTATTATGTGAAGCAGGATTATTATAATGGGATCAATACGGCATTCATTTATTTATCCAGGGCGAAACAAGCTGATGCTAAATTTGATATTTATGCCAATTATGGACAAGCCCGAAAGATTTGGCAAGAAATTGCCAACAAATGGAGCACCATTGTTAATTCTCCAGAATTTGAAAAAAGAGGGGATAAAGAATGGGTATTACTTACCATGGCAGAAGCCTATAATGGTTTGGAAGATACCGCAAAAGCAGCAGAATATGTAGACAAAGCAAAAGAATATGTAGAAGGAGATTTTGCTATAGATTCTTACGAAAGCCAAGCCGCCAAAATGGCCAATATAAAAGCTAAAATTGTACTGGATTGAAGATATAGAAAATAGAAGTTTCATACTTGCATTTTTTCAAAATGGCAAAACGCAATTATTTTTTTAGTTACCAACACTTGCAGGATTCAAAGCACTTGAAAACCTTAAGAGAGAAATTTGACAATCATACATTTTCAGATTATGGTTTCAAAGAACAAGATTTAGCAAAGGCTTCCAAATACAAGATTTCACGTAAAATTCAGTATAGGCTATGGAGTACGTCGATCACAATCGTTTTAGTGGGTGAAGAAACTGGTCTAAGCAAATGGGTTGATTGGGAAATTTGGTATTCATTACGGACAATTCAAATTAAAAATCAGTCCAATAGGCGTTTTAATCCAAAAGGACTTATTGCATTATATCTTCCGGTAAATAGTCATTCTGTTCCGGCAAGGCTTGAAGCAAATTTAAAATCAGGATATGCACGAAAACTTCTTTGGAAAGATCTAGAAACAGATTTTGACGCTGTGGTTGAGGAAGTATATAGGCATCGTTCACAAACACATTTAATAGACAATTCACTACCAAGAAAGATAGAACCTAGGTTATACTTTGAGTAGTACCATCACAAATTAAATTACAAATTGCATGGAAAAGAAACACCCGTTACCACCATTTAATGAAGAAACAGCCAAACAGAAAGTACAAATGGCAGAAGATGCCTGGAACAGTAAAGATCCCATAAAGGTATCCATGGCTTATAGTTTAGATACCGAATGGAGAAACCGTATTGACTTTATCAATGGACGTGAGGAAGTTCAGAACTTTTTGAAAAATAAATGGGATAACGAACTAGACTATAAATTAAAAAAAGAACTTTGGACATATCGCGGTAATAAAATAGCCGTTCGTTTTGAATATGAATATCACAATGAAAAAGGAGAGTGGTTTAGAGCTTATGGCAACGAAAACTGGGAATTTGATGAAAATGGCCTTATGAAAAAGCGCTATGCCAGTATTAACGATTTACCTATAACCGAAGCAGATAGAAGATTATAGTACCCTATGAAGAAACCCTATATCTCGAAAATACGTATTTATCCCGTAAAATCACTAGATCCTGTGGAACTTGAGGAAGTTGAAATAGGATTACATTCCTTAAAGTTCGATAGAGAATTTGCCATGCTGGCAGATGATGGTCGATTTGTAAATGGAAAACGAACCGGGCGTGTAAATCAACTAAAGGCAACCTATAATTTGCCAGAGAGACTCATCACCTTGTCTCATAGGGATAATGAACATAAGCAGACGTTTCAACTTAGTGAAACCAATCAGGACTTGATACGTTATTTGCAGGACTTTTTTGAAATACCTCTTACATTATTGCGTAACACCCAGGGGGAATTACTGGACATTCCTAAAGCAAGTAGTATCACGGTTGTAAGTCAGGCTTCTCTAGAATCGCTTCACCATGATATTAAAGGTCATGACCTAGAGGATATTCGATTACGATTTCGGGCAAATCTAGAAATTGGTGGCGTAGATGCATATTGGGAAGAAAACCTAGTTAAAAACCCAGAGATGGGGGTTCGTTTCTTAATTGGCAATGTAGAGATGATTGGTATAAGTCCAAGGGCACGTTGTAATGTACCACCCAGAAATCCATTAACAGGAGAGACCGATCGAAAATTTACAAGAAAAATGATGAAAAGCAGGTCTGACAGCTTACCAACAGACAGTGCGCTTCCAAACTTTGGAGGTATGTATCACCTCACAGTTAACACTTTTTTACCAGAAAATCAGCAGGGGAAAATAATCAAACTGGGCGATGAGATAGAGATATTAGAGCCTGTCAGTTTGTGATAATAGTTTTGCTTCCAGAAAGATCTGAAAGCATAATTTGGTTTACTGCGCCTGCGCCTAGAAAACGGTAACGTAACCCAACAATGTTACCAATAGATACATTATAGGTACTAGAAAAGAGTTTTTTGTCATTGGCAAATATGGTAACACGTTTATCGATCACCTCAATTTTGATATCCGTAGGCTTGGATATATCTACTGCCAATGATGATAAATCATGTTTTTTTCCACTTAAGTAAACATCACTCATCATAATTCCCATATTAGATGCACAACCAGAAATGGCAAATGGAATCATATGCACACTTTTGGTTCCAACAATGATAATGGTTGCATTTTGACAAACAGCCCATTTATCATTATACACATTTGCTAAGTTTGTTTGTAGCCGAAAGTTATCCCCTGAAACTTCCTCGAAATCATCGATATAGTGAAAAGTAGATGTTAGTGGCTGCTTTGCGTCCTTAATTTCATTTACCATATGAAGCGGTAACGATAACTCATCAATACTCTTCAGGTATTTTGGGATAGGTTCATAATCTATAGTAGCCAACCAACCATTGGATTTTATAAAAAGATCGTTTTCTTTAATGATAGTTCCATCCACCAAAAGCTTAGCCCTAAAATAACCAGGGTAGTAATAAATCCCTGTGGCTTGTTTTTGTTCGGCATTTATTTTAATGGTCTTTGTTCTATCCCAAAACTGTTGAATGTAGATACTATCAGATACAATTTCATTCAAATTAAAATCGAATACTACCGAGTTTGGAATATCCTCTGTGATTGTATGGCAGCTAAATTCAACGTTCGATAAATCATTACTTGTTGAAATATTGTTGATGCCTATCATTGAAAATAGGGATATGAATATTAAAGTTAGGAATGCAGCAGCAGGAATGATAATTCTAAGATTTGGATTTATTTTTCTTTCAATCCAAGAGGGTTTTTTTACACTTGCCTTATTTTTAAAATCACGCCAATTGGTATAACCTGCAAATTGAGATAAGGTATTCAAAGTGCTGATGCTTGGAGCATTGGTGTAATTTACTTTTCCCCAAACACGCTTAAGTGTAGTAGTACTTAATAGTGTTTTTGTTTCCTTCTGAATGATTTCACTTAACTCAATAAATACATCATTATGCCATTGCGCAGAATTGCCCCAGCCCAGTTTTTCTTCAATTTGAAGTAAACATGCTTTCACTAATCTATGTTCTGGGTAGGAACTCATAATTAATTATAAAAGTCCTTAAAAAAAACGATCTGCACAACATTGAATCGTTTTGAACGAACTTGATTCGTTGTTGCCAAGACATTTTATGACCTTTCTACAAATTAAAAATTAAGGATAAATGAAAAATTTAACGGTACTCATCATTGCGCTATTTGTTTCGAACAATATTTGGTCACAGCGTAGCATCCCTATAGACACTACTCATTGGGAAATCAATGCCAGATCTTATGTTCTGGAAAATTACAAAGGTAAAGATGCCATATACCTCCAAACTGGTTCCATGACATTGAAAGACTCTCTCTTTTTAAATGGCACCATAGAGTTTGACCTTTACTTAAAAGAAACCCAAGGCTTCCCAGGACTTTATTTTAGGTCCCGAGGTAACAGTGCAGAACAATGGTATATACGCCCTCATTTATCAGGAAAACCAGATGCCAATCAAGCAGCTGCAAGCATTAACGGAGTCACTCCTTGGCAATTGCTTTTTGGTACGAAATATTCGTTCCCCTATACATACAACTACAATGGTTGGACACATGTAAAACTGGTTGTAAAGGATGATAAAGCACAAGTGTTTTTGGATAATGCAGAAACTCCACATTTATCTTGGAATCTATTTTTACCCAATGAAAAAGGAACAATCAGTTTTAGGGGTGGTAATAGAGAAGCCCTCCATATAGCTGATATTAAGATAGATAAAGATGCCCATGATTTAATTGATTTTAAGCCCATTAAAAACAAACCTATTGACGGCTTAGTAAAGGAATGGGAGGTGTCTGATAAGTTTGAAGAAAAACTATTGGCAGATCCAACTAAAATTTCATCAGTCATTAAAAACCGAAAATGGGGAAGAAAAATTCAATTAGAGGAAGGCAAAGCCGCCAACATATCAAGAGTACAAATGTTACGGAATGAAAACCCAGGAGAAACGGTATTTGCCAAGATTGAAATCCATTCAGAAAAAGACCAAATAAAGTTGTTTCATTTTGGATATAGTGATAGGGTAGTGGCTGTTTTAAACGGGGAAGCTATTTATAAAGGAAATAACGGCTGGAGAACAAGGGATTATAGATATTTAGGCACTATAGGATTGTTTGATGGTATTTACTTAAACCTTAAGAAAGGTAAAAACACGCTTTTAATGGCAGTTTCAGAAAGCTTTGGAGGTTGGTTAATAACCGGTAAATTTGAAGATCTCAATGGGATTGAAATCAAATAGTTAACTATATTTTGGTATTTAAAAGCGGGTATATCTTTATAAGATTGCCCGTTTTTTTATAGCATATAGTACTACTTCTGTAATGAATATTACCCTAGACAGGAAATAACTGAAAAGAAACTTCATAATACATAACTATATTAACATGTATTCTCTCCTTAAAAAAAGGTGATTTTCCCAATCTAAAAACAGGATAATACTTGTTAATACCTGTAAATCAATTACTTAATATTGTATTGTTCAAATTACACTTCTGCATAATTGTGCTTACTATTAGTGTAAAAGAGAGCTTTAAAAGCGTCATGAGACGATTTAAAAAAGATAGGAGTAAGAATCTACTAGCCATCTCCTTATCTGCAATTTATTGAAAACCCTAAAAATAGTGCAGTCTGTTGTTGTGATGATAACACTACGCAATTCATAACTAGATGAGCGTAATGTTTCTATTCAATTAGGTGGAAATGATATCGTGGAGTAAGCTGAAAATCCATTTTGGAGAATAGAGTAGGCAATAAATCTAAAATATATAATCATGGAAAAAAAATCTAAGAATCACCATTTGCGATTCAAAGTTCAGCTGTGTTATGAACAGCATCCACAAGCAGAAATAGCCCTTGTTGGGTTTCTTTTTGATTGTAGAGGGAGATTGTTACAGCGTCAACTAGCCGATGATCTCGAACTTGTCTTTGATCTAAAACAAGGCCAACGTGAATACCGTTTAGACCAACTACGACTCTTCGTGGCACCTGCTACCGATAAACGAATTCTAGCAGTGACTAATCTTGAAGAAATAGAAAGCTATAAAGCCTATGAACCTATCATGACATCCCTTATTGAAGGAGAAGTAGCCGTAGAACCTATTCCAAAATACCTTTCACAATACTGGATCTTTTGTAAGTGTCGTGTAAAAGGTAAATTGTCAAAATGGTTTAATGGGGGCAATGTTTGGGAAAATAAGGCAGTATGCAACGCAAGGGTGCATATTTGCGAAGTAGATTCCATATTCTATTGGATTCAGAAAATCCCGGATCACATCATTGCAAAAGTTCCCGAAGCCATTTTAAAACCTGAAAGGTTACCAAGAATACCGGAACCCTTTCCAAATCCCCCACAATTTGAACGTGCGGCATTACCACTTCAAGCACAACCACCTACGGAGAATCTGTTCGATACCATTTCGGTACAAGAAAAAAGAGCACAGATATCAGCCAAACTCCCAGAACTAAGTGCCGAGATAAAACAAAACTTGGCTACCGGAAACCTCAATACCATTCGGGAAACCATTGTTAACAACTACACCATATTTCATCCTTGGTTCTGCTTTTGGCCTTGGTGGTGGCCTTATTTTTACCGTTGTAGAGAATTGGCCGTAGTAAAAACCAATGCCAATGGTAGGTTTGACACCACAATTACATATAACTGTTTTGGAGACAAGCCCGACATCTATATTTGGGTAGAATATTTCATCAATGGTGAATGGACCACTGTGTACAAGCCGCCAATTCCATGTTATACCCATTGGAACTATCAGTGTGGTAGTGATATCAATATCCAAATTACCAATCCACTTGTTCCAGGAGATTGCTGTTGCAACTGTGGAATTGGAGGAGAATTGGTATTTGTAAGAACCATTAGCAAGCATACCAGCGTATCACATATAAAGCAAACGAGTATGCTACAAGCACCCCCAGGACAAACAGTACCGTATGATCGTATTGGGTTAACAGATGCCTCTGCCAATGGAGATGTATGGCCAATGACAACTACAGTAGATGATTACAAACGACCCTTTGGTGGAACCCCATCATTTTATATGGGCTTTGGTAGTGATCTACCTAATAATGGAATTTATTATTATCGATGGAGCTATCGCAAACGAGCGAATGCAGATCTAACACCAGTAGGTGATTCATACAAACCTGTAGTACCATCCTCTGGTAGCGTTATGAACAAAGGATACGATTTTGAATATCAAGACTCCAATAACGATACTCAAATTGGTGCCAATAGTGTGAAATTAGGGCCATTTAGTGTGGGAGGTAATGATGATTTGTATATCATCCCGCCACAACAGCCTACAATGGCACCATTTAACGTACCTGAAAACAACCCGCTTTGGCACGAACAGACATACAACATGAATACCATGAGTTTTGACTCTACTGCCTTTCCAGGGGGTAATGGGTTGTATGAGTTTAAATTAGAGCTGTTTGATCAAGCTGGGAACTTGTTAAGTAATATTCCTAAAAATATCTTCAAGATACCTAAGCATGACAACGCTAGTTTAAGTGTAAATGCACCTGATATTCTATTGGAAGATCCAACACCAGCAACTGCAGATGCTTTTAATATGCTCATGCGATTTGACAATGAAAGCTGTGATGCAGATATTTTCACGGTAAATGTAAACGGTTCTCCAGCATCTTTGGATTGCTGTGGTTTTGTAAACTACAAACCTGATGGCGTAGAGGCAGATCTTGAGATTACTTTTGAGGCTACACAACCCAATGATTTTGCGGTGTTTAGCTTTAGTGTAGTAAAAGGCACCTGTGGAGGTGTAAGTAATGCCAATGCTCATGGAATGGTCATAGACAGTGCTTCTGGTTATTTGTTGAGTGGCGGTATTTATAGCAAACACTTTACACCATCTCAATTATTGGGTGAATGTTATGATAATGGACAAGGAAAAGCTGCTTTTGGGCAAAACCTGCATGTTTATACAATGGCTACCAATGGTTGGAAGCGTGTAGCACGAGATGCTCATAAAAGTGCAGCATTTGCCTTAGAACCGTAAATAACGGATAGAAAGTTTGTAAAATGGCATGAAATGCTACAAACTATAAGCCCGTAATCTAAATGGTTGCGGGCTATTTTAATACGTGAATAATTATAAAAATCTGTAGTAGCAAAGGAGTACAATAAAGGAATTCGTGAAAATTTAAATGTTCAAAATGAGTTGATTATGTACAAGTGACAACCCTTTTAGCGTAAAATTCTGAAATAAATCATTGAATATAAAATTATTAGCCCCACCTTTGCAGCAATTAAAAACATATATAATACAATTAAAATGAGTAAAGGAACAGTAAAATTCTTCAACGACACTAAAGGTTTTGGTTTTATCAATGAAGAAGGAGTTGAAAAAGAACACTTTGTACATGTTTCTGGATTAATTGACGAAATTCGCGAAGGTGACCAAGTTGAGTTTGATTTAGAACAAGGTAAAAAAGGATTAAATGCAGTGAACGTAAGAGTCATCTAAAAATATAAATCCTAAGAATTCAAAGCCTATCTTTTTTAGATAGGCTTTTTTATTGTATATAGTATTTTATTTGAAAATATAAACCCTAACTTAGAGACCATATTTAATTTCATGGCAAAATCACAACAAACATTCAATAAACGCGAAAAAGAGAAGAAAAAACTAAAAAAGCGGGAAGAAAAGCAAAAAAAGAAAGAGTCACGTAGGGCAGAAGCCAAAGAAAGCAGTGGGGGCATACCCTTTGCATACGTAGACCAACATGGTAATTTAACCGATACTCCGCAAGAACCTACAGAAAAAGAGGAGATTGATGCATCTACCATTGAGCTGGGAATTCCTAAAAAAGAGAAAGTAGAAGTAGATTTTACCCGCAAGGGAAAAGTCTCTTACTTTGATCATTCTAAAGGTTTTGGCTTTATCATTGATGACGAAACAGAAGAAAAGTATTTTTGTCACATCAGTGGTTTGGTAGATAAAATCAATGAAAATGACAAGGTAACTTTCGAGTTGGAAAAAGGATTAAAAGGGATGAATGCAGTAAAGGTTACTTTACAGAGCTAATCTACATATCTGGTTATAATCCCTCTTTGCAACCGATTATTAATTCTACATTGGGCTAAAGATCCACAAATATGTAAAGTACACTGATGGAAGAGCTTGCAGATTTTTTTGGTTCCACTATTGGAATGATGATACTCTCTGCAGCCATTCCTGTTTTGTGTTGGCTTATCTACATAATAGCTAAGAATTACAAGGATTCTCAGGATCATATGGATTTGTAATTAATCAATTTGCAGGTTGAATAGTTAAGAATTCCCAATATTTTTATAACTTTGAACCAGAAGGAATACCAGTAGCTATTGCTACAGATTTATTTTCTAGCATAAGGAAGACATTGGGAAAATAAGTTTTATTTCTTACGGAAATCTCCGTATACCTTAATTAGTATGAACTAATTGGTGTACGGAGATTTTTTTTGTACACTATTTAAAAATAAAAAAATGAAAAGAATCTTTAAAGGGGCATTAGTAATTCTAATTCTAATAGCTATAGGAATCTATTTCTTTCCACAAATAGTATCAAGTTCTGGTTTTGCTCAGAAACTGCTACTAAATTTTGAAGGAGATGAAGTTGCCATATTTTATTTTGAAGATGACCAAACAAGGAAGGATACCTTATATATGAAAGGGGTTATTTACCGTAATACATGTAAGGATATTATAGAAGTTTTGGAACAAAACCCACAAGTAACCACCATTGCTATGGTAGAGGTGCCCGGATCCATAGATGATGAAATCAACCTAATTGCTTCCCAAGAGATAAGAAAACGAAATATAGGGACGTATATTCCAAAAGATGGGATGGTGGCTTCTGGTGGAACCGATATGTTTTTAGCTGGCGCAAAAAGAAATGCACATGGTACAGCAAGACTTGGTGTGCATTCTTGGTCTGATGGAGAAAAAGGGGGTGATGAATACCCCAAAGATCATCCAGATCATACGATGTATTTGGAATATTACAAAGAGATAGGTATCCCATTAGAATTCTATTGGTATACACTTAAAGCAGCTCCTGCAGACGATATACATTGGATGACCCAGGAAGAAATAACTGCATATGGTATATTGACCAATCAACAACCAGAATTATTAACCTTGCAAGAAACACTTTCTTCAGATGAGTTTGCGGGTAGAAAAACTGGAGAAAATCACAAAGCTCAAAAACTAATCACATCCTATTTCGAAACTATAGAATTGGATAAGTTTAATAATAGCTATCATTCAGAATTTACCTTTGTAGATGAGAACACTCATAAAGAGCTACAAGGAACGAACATTCTTGGGTATATAAAAGGAGAAATTTATCCAGAGAAATATATGGTTGTAGGGGCACATTATGATCACTTAGGAGTAATAAATGACACTATTTACAATGGCGCAGATGATAATGCCTCTGGTACTTCAGCTATGCTGGTTTTAGCAAAGCACTTTGTAAAGCATAGACCCAAACATTCTATTATTTTTATTGCTTTTGATGCTGAAGAATTAGGATTGCACGGTTCAAAATATTTTGTAGAACATCCACCAGTCTCCTTAGATGCTATTCAATTGTATTTCAATTTTGATATGATAAGTCGTAATCCAAAAAACGAAATTTATGTTGTGGGTACTTATCAGTATCCTCAGTTTAAACCCATTGTTCAAGCTTTGACCAAAAATAGCCCGCTTACGGTATCTTATGGACATGACAACCCAAATGACAAAACCAAGGATTATTGGATGCTTTCTTCAGATAATGGTCCTTTTCAATTAAAGGGAATACCAAATATTACCTTCAGTGAAGAAGATCATTCAGGGTATCATAAACCCACAGATGATTTTGAAGATACTAATTCAGCCTTCTTCCAAAATGTGGTAAAGCTCATACAGGCCACTATAGAAAGTGTAGATGAAAATTTTCCAGCTAAACAATGAATACTATGCCTATAACAAAGAAAGATATAGAGAAGGTGTATGAATCTATTAAGGGTGATATTGTTAAAACTCCATTGGTCCATTCTCCAAAACTGAGTGCCCTTTCTGGAGCAAATATCTATTTAAAAATGGAACATTTGCAGGTGACGGATTCTTTTAAATTAAGAGGGGTTCTTAGCAAGTTACACAGTTTAGACAAAGAAGATTTTGATAATACATTTGTTGCTGCTTCCACAGGAAATCATGCTGCAGCTTTTGGTCATGCTTCCGAGAAGTTTGGTTTTAATGGAATATTGTTTCTGCCCGAAAATGTAGAAAAAGAAAAGCTAAAAGCACTCACAAGTTATTCCGTTGAGAAAATTTTATATGGAAATACCAGTATAGAAACTGAAGCGAAAGCGACGCAGTATGCCAAGGAATGTGATGGGGTTTTAATTCACCCCTACAATGATCTGGAAATAATAAAAGGGCAAGGAACTGTTGCGCTTGAAATAGAAAATCAATTACCGCAAGTAGATGTAGTAATAGCACCCATTGGTGGTGGTGGACTTATTTCTGGAATCAGCTCCTATTTTTCAGAAAATAAAAAAGTTCGTGTTGTTGGGTGCCAACCAGTAAACGCTTCAGAAATGCATGATTCAATAAAAGCTAATAGAATTGTTGCTCCAAGTACATTAACAACTATTGCTGATGCCTCAGCCGGAGGTATTGAAAAAGATGCTGTAACTTTTTCAATTTGTAAAGAAAACATAGCAACAATTACTTTACTAAAAGAAGAAGCTATTAAAAAAGCGGTAGCCTTTATCTATAAATATCATCATACCACAGTAGAACCCTCGTCTGCAATGACAATAGCAGCTTTATTGAAAGATGATATCTATCGTGATAAAAATGTTGTACTTGTGCTAACGGGAAAGAAAATCAACAATAAATTATTAAACGAAATAAATGACAACTATGGCGACAGTTATTAACCTCGAAGAAATTAAGTCCATTGTTAAAGATGTAGACGTTGTAGCGGCTATGGAAGAAGGATTCATTCAATATAGTAATGGGAACACCGTAGTACCCCCAGTAGGAGAATTGTTGTTTGAAAAACCCAAAGGAGATGTTCATATTAAATATGGATATATTAAAAATGATGACTATTATGTTATTAAAATTGCTTCTGGGTTTTATGAGAACGCAAAATTCGGTTTACCGTCTAGCCAGGGAATGATGCTCCTATTTGATCAAAAAACAGGGGTGCCAAGAGCGGTTTTACTTGACGAAGGATACTTAACAGACATTCGTACTGCTGCAGCTGGTGCGCTTGCTGCCAAATACTTTGCTCCAAAAAACATACGCGCTATCGGAATTATTGGAACAGGAATACAAGCAAAATTACAATTGCAATATCTTCAAAAACAAACCCCATGTCATACGGTTTGGGTTTGGGGACGGAATCCAGAAAAGGCAGAAATGTTTGCAAAAGAATTGGGTGATAATCTTACTATTCACATAGCGGAAACCCCCTCAGAAGTTGCCAAACATTGCAATGTAATTGTGACTACTACACCTTCAGAAATGGCTTTGTTACAAGCTGGTGACATTCAGAAAGGAACTCATATAACTGCTGTTGGCTCAGATACCCAAGACAAACAAGAACTGGAAAGTGAATTACTTAAAAAAGCAGATATAGTTATTGCAGATAGTATTCCGCAGAGTAAAAGTAGAGGAGAGGTTTTTAGAGCCATAAGGGATGGCTGTCTTTCAGAAAATACCATTGTAGAACTAGGAACGGCTATTCAAAATCCAAACTTACAACGAACCAACGATGACCAAATTACGGTGGTTGATTTAACGGGCGTTGCAGTACAAGATATTATGATTACAAAGGCGGTTTACACCAATTACATTAAAAAATAAAGAAATGCTTCAATTTGTAAGTAACAAAGGAGGCGGAAAGCCTATAGATTTTGAAACAGCCATCTTAGACGGTTTCGCGGCAGATGGTGGTTTGTATGTTCCAGAAACATTGCCAAAAATTTCATTAGATCAATTAAACGAGTGGAAGAATTTGGACTATGTTTCCTTAGCTTTTGAGATACTTTCACTGTTTATTGATAAGTCCATAATTTCTTCTGAAGAACTAAAAAACATACTTCATACCGCCTATGAACCTTTTGAAAAAGAGGAGATCATTCCGCTGTATCCATTGCAATCCAGAGAGGATACATACATTATGGAGTTGTTTCACGGACCAACCATTTCTTTTAAAGATGTGGGATTGGCTTTTCTGGTGAATCTGGTCAATTTTTTCTTAGAACGAAAAGGAGAGCACCTTACCCTTGTGGTTGCTACCACTGGAGACACGGGCCCTGCAACGGCATATTTTACTGCAGGAAAATCTAATGTAGATGCTTGGGTATTATACCCCAAAGGTCTTATTACTGAAGAACAAGAACGGCAAATGACCACCTTGCAACAGGCAAATGTTCATCCTGTAGGTGTGTCCAACTGTCCGGATGGAGGAGATGATTTGGATTTAGTAATTAGTAAGCTGTATACCAACAAGCAATTTAAGGAAAAACTGAAATTATCCAGTGTTAATTCTATCAATTGGGGGCGTGTCATGATGCAAACGGTTCATTATTTTTATGGCTATTTGCAAGTGGTCAATACGGTAGGGGAAAAGGTTAATATGTCAGTCCCTTCTGGAGGCTTTGGCAACTTATGTGCAGGTGCCTTAGCACGCAACATGGGATTGCCCATAAATTATTTGATAGCTGCTAATAATGACAATGCGTGTTTACATCGTATTTTTTCGGAAGGGCGTTTTACCAAAGAAGAAATTATAGAAACGTCTTCATCTGCCATTGATATATTGATTCCGTTTAATTTTTGGAGGTATTTGTATTTCAGTATAGATGGTGATACCGAAAGGATCAAAAAATGGATGGATGAGTTTAAAACTACTGGAAATGTAGTGTTTGATCAAGAAACCCATGACACCTACAGCCATGGATTTCTTTCCAATAGTGCTTCAGACACAGAAACATTGAATGTAATTAAGGAAATCTTTACAACCGAAGGGTATCTGTTAGATCCACACGGAGCAGTATCAGTACGTGCAGCAGACGTTTTAAGAGAGGGAATTGGCAATGAGAAGTTGATCTGCTTGGCAACGGCACATCCATCAAAATTCCCTGAAGTCATAAAAAAGGCATTAAACACCTCTATATTGCCAAAAGATGCTAAACATCAAAGTATTGAAGACGCCAAACGTCTTTGCGAAAAAGTTCATTTATGTGATCATTCACATCTAGAAGAGGCATTAATGCATGCCATGGAAACCAATTGGGATTTAACAAAAGGAAAGTAATATGTCACAATACACCGTTTTAAGTGATTTGGATTTACAAACTATAATAGCCCATTATCCAGTTGGGAAAATTGTTTCTCATAAGGTTTTACGGGGAGGATCACAGAATACCAATTACTTAATCACAACAAGTACCAATACATTGGTTTTAACTATCTGTGAGCAAAAATCTCTGGAAGAAACCAAAGAACTTGCTTCCCTATTGGTGTATTTGGATCATCATCAATTTGCTACATCAAAATTGATAAAGACCAATAATGATGCATTAGTAGTGATTTGGCAAGATAAACCCGTGATGTTGAAAGCATTTATTGAAGGTGAATTTATAGAAGACCTATCGCAGAAGCAATTGGTATACCTTGGAAAGGAATTGGCAAAATTGCACAAAATAGAGGCTCCGGAATACCTCCCTCATGCCGTGGCATATGGTAAAGAGTGTTTTGATGAAGTGTTGGCCTATGCTCCAGATTCCACTTTTTACAGATGGTTAAAGGACACACAAGGTTATATAGAGAACAATATAAGTCCTGCTTTGCCCAAAGCAATGATACACAGTGATATTTTTAGTGACAATATTATTATGACTAAGGATAGAACCCATGGAATCATTATGGATTTTGAGGAGGCTTGTTATTATTACCGAGTATTCGACATAGGAATGATGATTGTTGGTACTTGTTGTGAGGGAGAAACTGTCCACCTTCAAAAAGTCACCAGTTTACTTAGTGGATATGAGCAGGAAATAACACTTTTAGACGTTGAAAAAAGGGCATTACAGGCTTTTGCTGTTTATGCAGCTGCAGCTACTGCTTTTTGGAGACATCAGCATTTCAATTATACCAATATTATTCCAGAAAAGAAAGATCATTATATAGCAATGAAACGATTGGCAGATGCTATTAGGAGTCTATCCGACACTAGTTTTGTTTGATGGAATTATTCAGCAATCCCTAAAATAGGAGGGTAGTGGGGAATCCTATGTTGATATGGCGTAGGCCTTTGTTTAGTTACGAGTTAAAGATTTTCTTTACATTTTTAATTCGGGAGTAGCTGATTTTAAACTGTTCTTCTGAAAAAGTGAAAACCACATATTCTTTTTGTGACAAATTCACCACCTTCTTGATATGAGAAATATGAATGATAATACTTCGGTTTATTCTAATGAACTTTTCTGGATCAAGGTTTTTTTCTAAGTGCAACATCGTTTGTCTTATGAGGTGCTTCTTTTCTTTGGTATGCACCCAAACATAATAGTCATCGGCACTAAACCAAAGAATGTCATCTGTATTCAAAAAAAGGACACCCTTGAAATTCTTTATATATATGCGTTCTAAATATTTTTTCTCTAATGCTACTGGGTTTTTAGTGTTTTGGTCTATGTTGTGCAATAGTTGTAGTAATTGCTGTTCATTTTTAAAGAACTTCTCCGCCTTATACAGTTTTTTAATTTTAGTGAGCATGGCGTAAAACTGTTCATCGTCAAAAGGTTTTAATAAATAGTCTACAGCATTGGCGTTAAATGCTTTTAGTGCAAACTCATCATAGGCAGTAATAAAAACGACTAAGGGAATGTGCTTGAGAGTAATATGTTGTATAACCTCAAACCCATTGTATTTCGGCATTTGTATATCTAAAAACAACACATCTGGAGTCATCGTATTAATAGCCTTTATTGCTTTTGATGCTTCTGTAAAAGAAGCGATTACATCTACATCTACATCTGTATTTAACAAGGATACTACCCCTTTTAAGGCAATGGGTTCATCGTCTACAACTATGGCTTTTATGTTTAGTGGTTTTTTCAAAATTTAAACAAGCTTTATTCTATAACTCCAGTCTATGGTCTATGGGTAATTTTATACATATGGTTGTTCCTTTTCCCAGCGTACTTTCAATGATAAATTTGGCTTTAGAATTATATAGTTTTGACAAACGTTCTCTAGTTATGTTTAATCCAAAACCTAAAGATGATTCATCAACATTGAACCCAGCACCATTGTCGCAGACGTTTATCAGGTAAAAGGGATCTTCTTTGGTAACTGAAATAACTAGTCTGCCCTTGTCTTGAAAATTATTGAAACCGTGTATCAGAGAGTTTTCAATGATTGGTTGTAGCAATAAATCAGGTACAATTACACCCTCCAAAGTCTCTTCAATTTCTATGGAGTATTTAAGCTTATCTTCAAATCTAACCGACTCAATTAATAAATACTTTTCAATCACTTCCAATTCATTGCCAATGGTTGTCCATTGCTCTTCTTTATTTTCTAATGAGTGGCGTAACAATCCACCTAAACCAGAGATAATCTTTACCGCTTTTTTGTTTTCCTTTTGACGCACTAACATACTAATGGTATTAAGTGCATTAAATAAAAAATGCGGCTGTAACTGGGTTTTTAAGCTTTTAAGTTGCAATTGGGTAAGTTCTTTGTCACGTTCTAATGAGGCTATTTGTAAGGCTTGATGCTTATTATAATATTGAAGAAAATAGCCAATAGCTAATGTGCAAGCAAAGAAGAGTATAGGAATAAAAAAGTGAGTTGAAACTTCAGTAACAAGGTACTTTTTTAAGGTGCCAGAAATGGAACTATAATCATACCACTGATAGAAAAACCAGCGTATCGTAGCCATTATTAGTAAGTGAATTATTGACAAAAGCACGGCAAACGGAATTACTTTTAGAACAACTTTAAATGTATTGCCATCGGTAATTGGAAAACGATTGTTCAATCGAAAAATATATGGTGTATAAATTGCCCATAGTAGATATTCTGGTAGGTAATAGGCAATAAAACTAAAGGGCTCACAATCGCTTCCTAAATTTATATTGTAAAAATATATTTGAAAAGCATAAACAATACCAAGCACTGCCCATATAGCAGGAATCCAAATCAGCTTTTGCCTTTTTGATAATTGTATCATGCAATCTATCGTTGTTTCATGCAAGATAAAGACTTTTTTAAAGGGCTAATTCCCATTGCTTTCAAATATTTCCGCATTGCCTGCAAAACACTTTTCTTTTGACATCATGCCAGATACTTTTGAGTATACATTGACTAAGAAAAATGAAACTAGCATTAAATTTTATAGTTCTTTTGTCCACTTTTATCTCTTTTTCACAAACGGGGAGTATTTCTGGTAAGGTAGTGGATGAAAACAATACCCCTTTTGAGTTTGCAACTGTAGCCGTCTATGATTCGGATGAACTTGTAAACGGAGCAATGACTGCTGAAAACGGTAATTTTATTATTAGTGAAATTGCATCAGGAAGTTATAGGATTGTTATTACATTTCTTGGATATAAGGAGGTCTCTATTGAAAATATTTCTATTTCGGCTTCAAACAAAGATGTTGTAGTACCAATTACAAAGCTAGTTCCCAATTCCGAAACTTTAGATGAAGTTGTGATCACAGAGAAGCGGCAATTTGTGAAAAATAGAGCAGATAGAAAAGTAATACAAATAAGCGAAAATTTGAGTTCGGCAGGGAGTTCTCTTATTGATGCATTAAACAAAGTTCCTTCATTTAACGTAGATGGAGCTGGAGCAATCTCCTTTCGGGGTAGTCAAAATTTTAAAGTACTTATAGATGGTAGGCCAACAAGCCTTAACGGCCCTGAAGCTTTACAAAATATACCAACAGCCACTATTGCCCGTGTTGAAGTTATTACAAATCCGTCTGCAAGATATATGGCAGATAGCGAAGTGGGGATTATCAATGTGATACTGAAAAAACAATACAATAACGGTATTAGCGGGCAAGCTGGTTTTCGTTATGATTACCGTAACCAGGGAAATTCATCAAAACGCATAAATGCTAATACACAATTAAAATCTGATAAAACAAGGTTTCATTTTCAAATAACTGCTACACAAGACACCATTCAACTAGAAGGGCCTACAAATGTGACCATTTTGAATGACAACTATAGTTTTTCACGTACCAGATTAGGTAATCAATTGTTATACGCCAAAGGTCTTAATGCCCAAGCAGGGATCGATTTTGATTTATCTGCAAAGCACACACTTTCATTTTGGACTATGCTGGATTACGGGGATTCTAAATACAATGCTTTAGCTTCTGACAAGGACCTTGAAAATAACAAACTTATATATGGGAAGTTAGATTATAGAAATGATCGGGTTGCAAGACAATATCAATTCACAGTAGAAGACATAGTTAATTTAGAAAATGGGGAATTACATTTTCTAACAGATTTCTCCATTTCGAGCAATAATAGAGATAATTTCAGAGATTATTTTACTTCTACTTCAGCAGACGATACAGATGCAATGCAAATAGATGAAACTGCTTTTTATCAAAAAGAAAAAAGGAATCGTTGGCACAATGAAATTAACTATAGCAAAGCGTTAAATGATACTTCAAAATTTGAGTTCGGAATTCTACACGAATATTATAAACGAAAAAATACATTTGAAGAATTCTTTTATGGAGTATCACAAGAAGATACGGGGGTAGATTTTAGGTTCGATATCTATAACCTATATAGCACTTATAGTGGGAAATGGAAAAATATTGATTATCAATTGGGGGCTCGTTTAGAATATTCTAAACGAAATTTGAAAACCGTATTGAACAATTCTCTTTTCGATATCTTTCCTTCAATACAATTACAGAAAAGCTGGCCAAATGATTATAGGGTTACATTAAGCTATTCCAAACGCATTAGAAGGCCTTCTGTAAGAGATTTAAGCCCAATCATACTTTATTCGGATAATCAAGTAACCTGGCGTGGAAATCCAGAACTAACCGATGCTAAGGTTCATTTAACAGAGTTTGGATTAAATAAATCTTTTGAAAAGCTAACTTTAGGTATTGATCTATTTTACCGATATGTAGCCAACAGTTGGTTTAGGGTTTTAGAATCGGTAGGAGAAAACAGATTTGAAAATTTCCCTTTGTTGGTTGCTAATGAACAAAACTATGGAATGGAGTTTACGGGAAATTGGAGTGTATCAGAAAAAATTGACGTTAACTTCGGAGGTGCGTTCTATAAGCAAAATATTAATAATAAAAACCCATTAGAAGATTTAAGCACCCATAGCTCAAGATTCAACCTATCTACTAACTATAGAATAAATAATACACTTAAGTTTCAATTTGACGCCAATTATAACGGGCCTACTTTACATGCCAATAGTAGGATTTCTGCAGCCCATTTCTTTAATCTATCCGTACAAAAGCAATTTTTTGAAAAGAGGTTTACACTTACGTTGTCTGCACAAGATATAACCGGAAACAATGTATATAAGCAAACCTATAATGGTGAAAGTCAAAATAATGGCACATTTAAACTTATAGAATCTTACCCGTCCAGCACAAAATTCTTTTCATTCCATTTAAAATATGCTTTTAGGGATTTTAAGAAAAAAGAAGTGAATCCAAATTATCAGTTAACCGATTAAGATAAAACTCTGAAGCCAATCCAAAGGTTTATAATATGCCCCGTAAGTTTTTAGAATCACAATTTTCGGAATAGGCTCATATTCATTAGTATGAGAGATGTTTATCTACCTTTTAATTTGTAATTATCAGTGATTTGTCAGTGCAAATTTAGATGTAGAGATGGGTTGGAAAGCATGGGTAAAATAAATCATGTACGCTAATTAGTTGTATTATAATTTATTGGCACTATCTTTGCCTAGTAACAAGTATTAATAAATTACATTACAATGAGTAAAGGAACAGTAAAATTTTTCAACGACACCAAAGGTTTTGGATTCATCACTGAAGAAGGAGTTGAAAAGGATCATTTCGTACACATTTCTGGACTAATCGATGAGATTAGAGAAGGAGATGAAGTAACATTTGATCTTCAAGAAGGAAAAAAAGGATTAAATGCAGTAAACGTAAAAGTGATCTAAATATATATTCTTTAAGTTTCAAAAAGAGCCCGTCCTAACCGACGGGCTTTTTATTTTTACAACTGCTAGTGGAATTCACTCAAATGATGGAGTAGGAGCGTAGTGGGAGTGTATGTGGAATAATAGTTATCCTAATAGTGCATAAATATTTAGAATAGGTTATATATTTGTCATGTAATTAGATTACATGACAAATAATAAAATGGAATCATTTTTAGACAAATCCGCGGGGTATTTAATCAATATGACAGCGCTATTATTAAAGAGGGAGTTCAATTCAGCCATCAAGAGTAATACTATTGATGTTACACCTGAACAGTGGGCCATTTTAAATAGACTAAATGAAAAATCTGGTTTAACACAAAATGAAGTAGCCAAGCTTACTTTTAAAGATAATGCTAATATTACTCGAATAGTCGATAAACTTGAAAGTAAAGGTTTAGTAGTTCGACAACCAGATTCTAATGATAGAAGAGCTTGGAAAATATCAATCACTAAAAAAGGTACAGAAATACGTAATTCAGTTGAACCACTAGCGATTGAAGTTTTAAATAAAGCCACTGTAGGTTTAAGTGATGATGATGTACAATTACTGAACAACACCTTAAAAAAACTAATGGACAATCTCGTCAAATAATTTTTTTATCATATATTTGTTATGACAAATATTGTTATACAATTATCACAGAGACTATGATTAAAAAAGACATAAATAATGACTTAACCCAAAAATATAGTAAAGGAAACATTATAATACATTGGTTTACAGCCGTTCTAATTTTAACCTTGTTTCCTTTAGGAAAATATATGAGTGGGCTTCCTTTATCAGAAAAAATGGGTTTCATCAAGCTCCATGCTCTATTGGGAATTATTGTTTTCTTATTAACCCTAGTTAGAAGCTATTTGTTTTTTAAATCTAAACGACCAGAAGATTTGAAAACTGGGTCTAAATTCAATGATACATTAGCTGTTTGGATCCATAATGCTTTTTATTTTTTATTGATTGGAATTTCAATAGCTGGATTAGCAACAATGTTTACTGGTGGTTATGTAGATGCAATAAAATCTGGAGATTCAGATTTAATGCTATCAAAGGAAAATATTGCCCCCCTTAAAGCTCATGGATTATTAGCCACTATTATGATCGTATTATTGGTATTACACGTCTTGGGTGTGATAAAACATTATATGTTGACAAAAGAAAACACTTTAAAAAGAATGTCTTAAAAATGAAATTATGAATACATCTAAAAAATTAGAAGTAATTCTATTGAAGACCTCAAGAATAGTTTTAGTAACAGTTTTACTGATAGGCATAACCTCATGTAATGATGAAGAAAAATCTAAAAACAAATCTTATATGGAAACTAGTAATTCAGAACATATCATCCTTATAAATCCATTTGAAGTGCCAGAAGGTAAATTGGAAGAATCAGTTGCTTATTGGGAAGCTTGCAGGGACTTTCTCAAGAAACAGCCAGGTTATATTTCTACAAAATTGCACAAATCAATAAATGGAGGAGCAAAATTTGAATTAATAAATGTTGCGGTGTGGGAAAGCCCAAAAGCATTTACGGAGGCAAGTCAGAAAATGGCAAATGAATTAGGAGTTCCACCTACAGAAGGGCTTAAAGCTAATCCGTCACTTTATACCGTAATCAGTGAATAACCATATGGTAGTTTCATTTTCGGCCTCATAGAACTTTAATGAGCAAATACTAAGGCTTATTGTGTCCCTACGAGACTTCCTGGGATATTTTATATAATATCCTTGTGTTTTGCAACTTGAGTTTTGGATAAAAGCGAAAGTTTAGACTACAGTTTCTTGAAAAATTGATTTCCAGAAGTTTGTTTACGATTTTAATGAAACCCGAAGGGTTCGCGAGCACCTATTTCTTTACTGGTTAGTTCCTTATATTTAGTCTGCTTAACTTGTGTACTTATGATAGCAAACGAAGATATACATATTCCTTTAATTGAAAACATCAAAGAACTAGTTGCTATTTCTGAAAAGGATATACCATTAATTATTGATGCATTTAAGCCTAAAGAGTTAACTAAAAAAGAAATTCTCTTGCATACTGATGAAGTATCTAACTATATGCGCTTTATTTCTGATGGTTGCCTTAGGTCTTATTATATTAATGAATCTGGGCAAGAATATACTGTGCAATTTGGAATAAAAGGTTGGTGGATTAATGATCTGTATAGTTATTTGACTAAAACCATAGCTCAATATTATATTCAGGCGCTTCAACCAAGCACTATTTTACAAGTCCATAGAGATGATTTAGATAATCTTTTTAATAAAATACCAGCAATAGAACGTTTTTTTAGAATTAAAATGGAAAGAGCTTATGTAGCTAATTTAAATCGTACAGTAAAATCGATGAGTGAAACAGCCGAATCTCGTTATCTAAGCTTTATTAAAAAATACAGGGATATAGAACAAAATGTACCTCAGTATATGGTGGCGTCATACTTAGGCATTAGCCCAGAGCATTTAAGTACTATCCGAAGCAATTTACGCTAATTAGTTTTCTTAAGGTATCTTAATTTTTTTACCTCAATTAAGTTTAACCTTTGTGGTGTAATTAAAAACGAATAAAATGAAAACAAGATTAGCAGCAGTTTCACTATGTAGCTTTTTTTTCACGTTGTTATTTTTAACACCAGGATGTTCTAATAGTAAAAAAGAAAAATCTACCGTAAAGACTAAAGTAACTTCCCAAAAAGAAATTAAAGAAGATATCAAATTATCATTTAGTGATGGTAGAGAAGAAGCAGTCGGTATAGCAGATATTAATACAGTATTGCGTTCAGTTGGTGTTCGAGTAAGCACCGTAGAATTGCCAGAAAAGGCAAAACCAATTCTAGAAACATCAAAAACAAGAGCATTAAATGAAGAAGAGGCTAATAATTTGATTGATGCCTTTCATTTAGATAGAGACGCTTTACTTCATCAAATAGAAAAAGCAGGTAGAAAACCAGTTGCAGAAAATGGAGGTTCACTAACTACTGGCGAAGATAATATGGCTCCGTACCCTAAAGTATATGATATGAAAGCCTTATCATCGGAAGTAACGGTTTTTCTTCAAGACAAATTTGGAAAATTACATGTTAACAGTACTGATAGCGGAATGGGTATAGATGAAGTAATGACAATTGTTTCAGGAGGTCCTTGGACATGGTTTTTTGTATTACCAGATAATGTTGTTGGTAAACTAACTTTAGGTCATGTGAAAATTGATGGTTTAGGCTGGAGAATAAGCTACCCGGGATTAGGACCACATGGTGGTTTTTTAGATGCTGAATACGGATTAGTAGTTGCATTTGCTCATGGACCTGAAAAATTTGTAATGCGCTATGAAGACCCTAGTGTTACATTGGATAAGTGGATGGGAAAGAATCCTTGGATAGATTTCTCCAACAAAGAAGCCCCAAAACTATTAGAGAAAATAGACTAGTTGTTTTAATATTGAATCATCCCATATCAAAAATGTAACATAACGTAAATTTCTTCGAAAAAATCTATTCTAAAGTACTTCTTCTACAATGTGTTATAAAAATTTCTTTAATTTTGAGTGAATACTTTCTTATATGGAATGCGCAACTATATATTACGATAGGCCTCATTACTTTCCGATGCATTTACATCCGGACAGGTATACCTTTTCCTATATAATAGATGGTGGTGCTTGCCTTCTTAGCAATAGATCAGTATATAAATTGGAACAAGGTGATTTAGTAATCATACCGCCTTATGTGTCGCATCAAACACTAATAGAAACCTTTTTTCACTATAAGGTAATAAGAGTTCCTAAATTGCATTCATTTGCTGGTTTGGATAATAATAAACTTGGCTTAACGATCATAAAAAGCAACGCTTTATACAAAGAACAATACGATCAATGGTTTGAAGCGATTAGAGCAAACACCAATGGGAAGCACAAAGTTTCTAGGATATTTGAACAATTTTTAGCGAACGAAGATGGAACCCTATCTACTTCTAAAGTTATTTTAAAGAAAGCTTTAGTTCATATCGAAGATAATTTTCATAGAAAAATATCAATAGAAGAGCTATCAGACATCACACACTTAAGTGAAAGTCATTTTCAGCGTATTTTTAAATCAAACATAGGAATTTCGCCAACACGTTATCTACAAAATCTACGTATAGAAAAGGCAAAGGAGCTTATTAAAATTAGAAATTCATTTACAGACATTGCCTATGACACTGGTTTTTTTGATCAAAGTCATTTCAATAAATATTTCAAAATTAATGTTGGTATGATCCCAAAACGATATGCGGATATCGTTAAAGGATGATAGAATTTTACAATTTTTAGATACATGAATACCTGAACTTGCATAGAAAATTAAAATCATGCAAGAATTAGATCCTCAGGAAGTAAAAGAATCCCAAAACACATTAATACGTTATTGCGGAGAGTTTTCACCATTGGTAATTGAGAAAGCTTTTGGAAGCTATATTTATGACAAAAAAGGGAATGCTATTCTTGACTTTACATCGGGGCAAATGTGTTCTGTTTTTGGGCATAACCACCCAAAATTTGTGGAAATATTAGAGAATGCGGGCAAAGAAGCTATTCATTTGCTGAGCTCTATGTTATCGCCTCCAGTGATTAATCTTTCCAAAAGATTATCCAGTGAACTACCAGAAAGTTTGTCTAAATGTATATTTCTTAATACAGGCTCAGAGTCTAATGAAGTTGCCATTAGAATGGCCAAATTAGTTACTGGTGGGTTTGAGATTATTGGATTGTCTGGTTCATGGCATGGTATGACAGCTGGTGCGCAGTCCTATACCTATTCTAAAACAAGGAAAGGCTATGGACCGCCAATACCTGGTAGTTTAATGATTCCAGCTCCATATGAATACCGATGTCCAATTGCGCATTGCAAAGGAACTTGTGACCATACTTGCTTGGAAGTTGGAATGCAAATGGTAGATCAGCAATCTGTAGGTGAGTATGCCGCATTAATAGCTGAACCCTTATTGAGTGCTGCTGGTATGATTGAATTAAAACCAAGCTATGTTAAACGGCTAAAAGAACTTTGTGATGAGAGAGGCTTATTACTAATCTTTGATGAAGCGCAAACTGCATTGGGTCGTCTTGGAAGGACTTTTGCATTTGAGGATTATGAAGTTGTTCCGGATTTCTTAACACTCTCCAAAACACTAGGAGGAGGCATGCCTTTGGCAGCAATGGTTACAAGCAAAGAGATTGAAGAAGAATGTCATAAAGAGGGCTTCGTGTATATTACATCTCATGTTTCAGATCCTTTTTGTGCCTCATTCGGGGTTGCCGCTTTCGAAATACTTTATGAGCAAGAATTGGCTAGAGCAGCCATAGAAAATGGAGCTTATTTAAAAAATCAATTATTAAAGTTACAAGAAAGACACGAGTGCATAGGAGATGTTAGGGGAAAAGGATTGTTATTGGGTGTGGAAATAGTTAAAGACAGAGAAACTAAAGAACCAGACGATAAGTTAGGACAACAAATCTGTAGTCGTTGTTTAGAATTAGGTCTAAACATGAACATAGTTAGAATGAAAGGATATGGAAGTGTGTTTAGAATTGCGCCACCTTTAACTATAAGTAAAGATGAAATAGATATTGGTATATCTATCATTGATGAGGCAATACATGATTGTTCTTACTAAAAAAAATTGTTGTAACTATTTTGTTAGACAACTGAAAAAAGGCATAGGGGTTTGATTAAAACCAAATTCCTATGCTGTTTTAGCTGAATATTTTTCCACAACAAAATCTCCCCAATCAGCAATAGATTGTATTAACGGAATTAAAGTTTTGCCAAAATCAGTCAAAGAATATTCAACCTTTAAAGGTGGTTTCGAAGTATAAACCTTTCTTTTAATTAAACCATCTTCTTCCAGTACCTTAAGCTGTAAACTCAACGTTCTTTCAGTTACAGTTGGCATAGACTTTCTCAATTCATTATACCGTAATGTATTTGTCATTAAATGGTAAAGAATAACCGTTTTCCACTTTCCACCAAGCACAATTGCGCAAAACGGCTACACAGACACATTTGTACTATAATGTACTCGCGTTATGTAACTTTGCTTGGGCAAAAGCGAAGTTCTTTAACCCAATTTTCTTGGATTTTTTCTTCCTTAATGTTTCTTTAAAAATGTAATGGAATACGCTTTTTGCAGAAAGGGCAGAGGAGTGGAGGCAAAATGTGTATGGAATGGGATTATTCTTTCTTACTTCCACCTGATTACGGAATACTGCAAATAAATACTTGTTAAAATTCATTATATTTAAAGCTCTATATTTTGAGTTATAAATTTCCCTAAGCATTATCTCAAGTTAAAAAATTGTTTTATAGTTTTTACTATAAGATAAAATTATTTATGTATGAAAATTAAAAATATTGAAATTGACAAACAATCAAGATTTAGAATTTAGTTTTATAAAAGAAATAAATCAACCCAAAATCTATAATCTCTTATTTCCAAAAAGAGAAGTAGGCTTAGCGATAGTTTTATTGTACGAAAAGGTTATTGATGGAACTTTTGTAGAACAAAAATTCACAGAAAAAGATATACATAAAGCTTTTGCAACAATAAACAAACCATCGGAGAGATATCAGTGGGAAGATTTTAGTGAAAGTATTGGACAACTTCAAGAGTACTTTCTAGATTATAATCAAGAGTCACAGAAGTATTTTTTTAAAGATTATGCATATAAGTTTTGTGAACACGCGAAAACTACTTTAAAAGGAGCATTTGACCCTACTCGTATTAAGCGTATATGCTCAAATTTAACTAAATCGCTAAGAGCAATTGATTCAGAAGAAAACTTGAAGTATTGGCTAAAAGACGAATACAAAAGGTTTGAACCAGATTTAAGAGAGCAAATTGATTTTCTTGAAAAACAAATCCTTAATTCTGTAGAACAACTAAAAAGCGATGCTAATTTTTCTGGAAAGAAATTTATTGAAGTCTTAAAAAGTGTTGAAACAAATTTAGACAAGGCACAAGAACAAAGTAAAGAACTTAGATCTGCATATACAGAAACTAAAACAATAAGAACAATACTAGAGGAAAAGGAAATTGAGGATAATGAAGTTAATATATTAATTTCTGAAGTTCATTATTTTATAAAATATGTGAATGAACGATTAACTTCTATTGACAGAAAATTAGAACGTATCCAACCAAAAATACGACAACTATTTTCAACACTTAACAAGCCTCAATTCAATTCAAAAATTCAGAAATTCACAAGATATCTCTTAGATAAGAGTAGTATAAAATATCAAAATACACAAAAGGTTATTGAGTTTCCAATTGGCATTTTAACTCCTGTAATCCATATAGACACTCCAGATTTTACAGTTGTAGAAAAAGATAGAGATTTCTTTCCGTCAAAGCCTAAAAAAAGGAAAAATTATACTCAAAATATTGATCTAGTTAAGAAAAATAAACAACGTCTTTTACAAAGAATTGAGCAACAAGATAAGATACTCAAATGGGAGGTTGTAATTATGTCTGAAATTGATTTAAGAAATGGTATTGATTTAAGTAAAATGTTCTTTAAAATTTTAAAAGAAGATATAGATAGTCAGATAGCAGTAAGTGCTATTTATAAAGTAATTAAAAGAACCTACAAAAGAAAAGATTTAAAACTAGAAATAGAAAAATCAAAAGAACTTAATAGTGATTTACAAAACATCTCTCTATGGAAAATGAAAATAATAAAGCAACAATAGATAGCTTTCTATCACATAGAAAAACAGAGGATTTATTTGCAGAACTTGATTATCAATTAAAAGATGGAGTTCATTTTCAGCAAGTAGGAAAACAAAATGATTATTATGATTATATCGTAGATAACGAGGATAGTTTAAAATTATATTATAAAATTTTTAAGGTTGATTTGACTTTTGGAGGGGAAGAACCCTACAAGTATTACTTTTTAGATTTTTCAGGAACAAATCGAAAAAATATTTCTAATAGGCATATACTAAAAAATGAATATGTAATAATTGGGTTCATTATTTATGAAATATTTTTTATCAATAGAGAGGTTGATTTAAATTCAGTTCAAAAATTAAAAGAAAAAATAAGGATTGATTATGAAGATATTAAACCTGGATTATACAGATTAATTGCAAAATCTAAAAACACAAATCCAGGAAACCTAAATGACAAAACTATAGATTTAACGATTAATGCAGCATTGTCAGAATTTAAAAAAATTGGTTGGATTACATTGAATAATGGTGAATTTGATTTATTACCAGCATTCGATAGATTAATAAAAATATATGAAAAAGATATATTAAATATAGATGAAATATTAAATGAATTGAAATGAAAAAATATCCTAAAATAAAAAGGCTATCTACCTTAGGTATAATACATCATCAATCATTTGATTATGAGTTTAATACTTTTAGGACAGATTTTGTTGGTGAAGGAGGTTCTGGGAAAAGTATGATTGCAGATATGCTCCAACTCATTTTTGTTGGACCTTCGGCGTTTCATTCTCCAACAAAAAGTACTGGACCAAGAAAACCTAAAACAATGGTTTTAAAATCTAAAAACACAGGAACAGATAGTAGCTATGCCTTTATCAATGTTGAAGTAGAGAAAGGCAAGTTTATTGTAATTGGAATATATTTAGAAAGTACAGGCACTTCACATATGTTTATCATACAGGAAGGTACCGATTTTGACGAAGAAGCAAGTCTAATTCCTTTTTCTTCACTTTTAAGTTATTCCGATTTTTTAAAAGATGATAATATATTACCTATTGAATATTTAAAAGACCATATATCAGACTCCTTAAACCTTACTTGTGAATCTTGGCAAAAAACAACTCATTATCATAAACTATTGTGTAGTGATAAAAACACTATAATACCTGTTGATATATCTAAAAATTATAAAGCATTAGAAAATTACTCTAAAATCATACAAGCATTTTCTAGAGAATCACTTGATATTACAAAGAGTGACAGAATTCAAAGTTTTTTATTTGGGAATGATAAAGAAAAGAAATTTTATGATGCTTTTATTAAAGCAGTAGATGAATTAAGTGGAGACGTAAAACTGTTTGAGTCAAATTCTATTGAAATAAAAAAATTAGAAGACAAACAACTTCAGTTACAAGAATTGTTACAGAGAAAACAAGAAAGAGATAATAATAAAGAGCAATTATTTCATATAGAGCATAATTATCAAAAATTTCTAAATTCCAATTCTAAAAGAGAGCTTATTAAAGCTTTTGAAATCTATGACAGAAGTATTGAGTCATTAATCTTTTTAGAAAAAAATGCTACTCAAAAACTTTTAGAAACATCTTCTGCTATAAAGGGTATTTTAGAAGAGTATAATACTGTTTATAAAGCAAAAGTAGAATGGGAAACAAAAAATAATAAACTAAAAACATTTAAAGGGTGGCTTAAAGAATTTGATTGCAGTAAAGATGAGATAATATTAAAACATCAAAATTATCATAAATCAAAAGATACTATAGAAAAGATTAATAGTTTAAATAAAACACTCAAAGTAGAAAATATTCTTCCTTTTTTTGAAACCAAAGATGTATGGCCAACTAAAATACTAGTAGAAATAGAAGTTCAATTAAATCAATTAAAAGAATCACAAATAGTAAAGGAAAAATTAAAAGCATTACATAATATTAATGATTCTAAATCTTTAGCATATTGGGCATTAAATCTAAAAAGAAAATTAAGCCTTGATGAAGAAAGTATTATCCATAAATATCAAAATGAAGGTATAAGAATTGAAGAACCAAATAAAATAGAAAAACGATACATACCTGAACCTAACTTATTAATTGATAATATTAATATTACTAAGAAAACAGATATTGGATTTTGGCTAAACCTTAATGGAATTAGTGAGTTCGTTCAATATGTTGCAGAACCAATATTTAATAATGACACAGAGAGTATAAGACAATATTTTACGAATCAAGATAGTACACTTTCTGCTGATATTGATAAATTAAATAAAGAGATAAATAATTACGAGGTCCTTAAACGTGTTTTTGAAAAAACTAAAAATTTAGAAGAACATATCATTGCTTGGAATTCCAGAAATACTATTGAAGAATTACAACCTCATATTTTATTTGATGCCTCAGAAGATGATATAAAAGAATATTCAAACTTATTCTCTTCAAATAAAGAAATAGATACAAGTTATAGTGAAGCAGTTAAAAACTTCGATAAAATTGATGCAAAGAGAAGTTCTTTAATAACACTAGAAGACAATCTATATAAAGAATTAGAAGCATTTAAGGCTCCAAATTTTGATACTGAAATCGACCCCTATAAAAAAGATAATGATTATATAAAAAATGAAGATAATACTATCGATAATTTGTTAACTCAACTTAATAATACAGAAGATTATTATAGAGAGTTTATTAAATTAAAAGATATTGAACTCAAGAAAAGTAATCAACTTGAAACAATTCAAAAACTAAATGATATTATCATAAAAAGTGATAAAAGAACTACTGACCTTAAGGATGAATTTGAAGTATTTTTCAATAAAGAATTTAAAAGAAGTATTAAAGTTCAAATTGTTGATGAAAAAGAATTAGAAGATCTAAAAAAAGAAAATGAAGGCTTTGAAAATCGATATTTGTTTAAATACAACTCTCTTGTTAGAGAATTTTTAGAAAGTAAAAAAGAACGGTATGAAGATACCGGAGATTTTGTTGGTTTGTGTAAGGAAATATTACCTCCAGAAATTTTTGATGAAAATGATCTATTAAACGAGAACTTAGTATCTAATATTAATAAACGATTAAGAGAGATCAACGAAAAAAACAGGAGACTGAATGGTCGAAAACTTCAAAAATTAAGTGCTATTATTGATGAAGTTAATACTGAAGTAAGTGAACAATTAGAATATTTCAGAAACATTAAAAACTTTTTAAATACTGAAGATAAAACTATAACGGGTGGTCATCGAGCAAATCTAAGTAGAACTTTTAATGATGCATTTCCTAGAGAATGGATGTCAAAGTTTACAGAACAGATTGAAAATGATTTGGGTTTAAGTATAGACCAATCTTTACTAGATCCTTTAAAAGGATTAACCAATGAATTAGAAAAGTTTACTTCTTTACAAGATAAAATGATTGAAGCGTTTTATCGATGTGGTGGTTCAAAAAATATAAAACCAACAATCGAAGACCTTTTAAATCCTAAATCCTATTACGATTTAAAATTCACAATCAAATCGATACATACTAAAAATAGTAATGATGGTAGTACAAGTCAAACATATGCAGCTATAGCCTTATTATGTATCGCTAGATTATCATTAATCGAAAAAAAATTCATTTAATGGTAAATTTAAAGAAGGTATTAGGTTTATGCCTATAGACGAAGCTGAAGGTCTTGGAAGTAATTTTGATATGTTATATGATATTGCTAAAGCAAATAATTATCAATTATTATCACTATCAATAGAACCAAACAAAGTAGATGCTAAAAATCAAAATATCTACTTATTACATAATAACTTAGAAGAAGAAGACAAAGTAAATTATGAACCTATACCTGTTTTTGGTTCTCAAAATGAAATTGAGGTATGAAGAAAGATATAGAATGGAGACATTTAAGAGGTTTAAATGAGCTTTATAATAAAGAATATACAAAATTAAAAATCACTAATAACAAATACATCAATCAAGTTTTATTTAAACAAAAAAAGTTAATTAGGTTCCGACTAGGTAATCATTCAATTATAGAAACTACTGATAGATACAAAGTATTTTATGAAAAAGAATTCTTAGATACTTATAGTTATTATAATGATTTTTTTGAAAAGTCTAATTTAGAAAATAATGGACATAAAAGATTTAAAGAAGAAGATATTAAAGTCTTAATGTTTGTATTCTACAATAAAGAAGAATTAAAAAATAAATTAACAACAGAATACACGTTTTCAAATAGAGTTTTTAAAGGCAAAGGAGCAAAATACCTTGCTAGTAAGCCAAGTTTAAGAGATGCCGTTTTATTCCTATTAGACATTAAAGAATTTCCAGAAAAAGATCCTAAAAACAATCAATGGAGAATAATTGTTGATTGTTTAAACCCCAAATTAATTGTGCTTTGTGAAAATATTTCCTGTTTAAAAGTACCTACAGAGTATAAAAAGAACAATATAGAATTATGGTATGTTGGCGGAAATAACACCAAGCCTTTAAATGACTTACCTCTTGAAAAATTAAAACTACCTATTTACTATTTCTGTGATTGGGATTTTCACGGATTAGATATCTATTATAGAATTAAAAAAATATTTAAATCTAAAAATAAAGAAATCGAAATTTTAGAGCCTATAAATTTAGAAAACAGCTTACCAGTAAACTCCCCAAATCATAAGAGTAAATGGAAAGAAAAAATTTATTCAATTATAAAAGATGAAGTATTTACTGATTCACAAATTACGTTAATAAAAACACTAATTAATCAAGATGAATGGGTGGAGGAAGAATCTATGGATTTGATTGAAATATTAGAAAAAATAAAAGTCATTAAAAAATAATATGAATTCAGAAAAAGAAATAAAGTGGTACTTAGTTTATGACGAACTAGCCGAAAAACTCTTTGAATATTTCCGAAAAAACACAAAATTATCTCCTGTTTTCTTATTTAATCGTTTAAAAGACCACAAGGAATTTATTGATGCTAATCAATGGTTTCAAAAATTTATTGATGATGACAATGTAGCTTCTGGATTGGACCCAATTCACTTATTTAGTTCTATAAACGGAAACTCTTTAAAAGAAGAATCTAGAATTGATAGAATACAGATTTTATTAAAAGTTTTTGGTTCTAATTTAAAGGTTAATGGAATAGATTTTACAGGTTGCCCAGCTCCTCCAGTTATAAAACAATCATCAATAAGATCTTTAGGGATGCAAGAGCAAATATGGAATTTCTTTGCTCTTATTTATCTTAATGGGAATTCTACCCTTAGGATAGAAGAATTTGAATTATATAAAGGTTGGTATGGTATAGAGTTTGCTTCTTTAACCACTTTTGTATTTTGGGTGAGATCAGATAATTTTATTCCTCTGGATAAAAACACTCGTCAATACCTTCAAATTAGTCATTTCTTACCTCAAAATTTCAATATTCAAGACTACTTTTCTTTGGTAAGAAAAATAGATGAGCATAATTATAATAGTGAAACTTGGGGAGACAAAGCAATTTATAGAGAAATAGCATATGCTTCTTATGCTTTAATAAACTCTAAGACTCAGGTTAAAATTTCTTCAAATTTGCAAGATTTTTTTGGGATAAAAAATGAATCTGAATTTAATGAAACAAGCTTATCAGTCGATTTTAAAATGATAGCTATAAAGTTTTTAGATGAATGTGACAAAGAGCATTTAAATGTTCTTAAAAACAATACTGAAAATATATATTACTTTGAAAAAGCTTTTAAAATTGAAAAAAAATATATTCGATATGACTCGTCTAAAGACATACAATTATACAACATTGAACATCCTAATAATTTAAATGTTAATGTTACGGCAATAGTAGGTAAAAATGGTTCAGGGAAAAGTAGTTTAATAGAACTATTAGCAAAAACGATTAACAATATTACTTATCCCTTTAAAGATTCTTTAAATACAGAAGAATTGATTCTGGAGGAAAACTTGGCTACTGAATTATATTATAAAGTAGGAGATAAAATAATTCGTTTACAAGTTATTAATAAAGAAACCAAGGTATTTGAATATCTTTTAGAAAAAGGTAAAAAGGATGACAATGGCAGATCATTTTTTAACCTATTAAGAGGAGGAAGGTCTTTTTCTAGAACAGATTTTTATTCATTTTTCTATACCATATGCATTAATTATTCTCACTATGCATTAAACAGTAGACATTTAGGGCCTTGGATTGAAAAATTGTTTCATAAAAATGATAGCTATCAAGCTCCCATCGTTTTTAACCCAATGAGAACAGAAGGAGACATCCATATTAATACAGAAAATGAGCTAGCTAAATCGAGATTAGTAGCAAATCTTTTTGATCCAGTCGAAGAAGGTGATTTAGGAATAAGGCAATTAACTGATTCACAAAAAGTATTAAAAATTAATTTTCAATTAGATAAGGAAAAAAACACAAGATTCTTTAAAGAGGTTCAAGAGCAAGTTAAAGCTAATGACTTAGGTGTTTATTACGAAATTGAAAAATATATTGAAATTGTCTATGAGGTTTTCAGTATTAAAACTGAAAAAATAGGTCAATTAGAAAAAGAGACTATAAAATATATTTTTAGAAAATTGATTCGAATTTGGGAAACATATCCCCATTATAAAAAGAAATTTGATTTAGGTTCTCCTCGTAGTTTAAATATTAATATTAAAGAATGGGAAGCGTATGTGAAAAAGATTGTTAATGATTCTAGTCACATAGTTTATAAACTAAAGCAGGCTATAAATTATTTAAAATATACTCCTTTACTTCCAAAAGAACTTGATTTCGATTTAGAACTAGATTATTTAAATATAGAAGTTGAAAAGCTTGCTAGAAAAAACTCTGAATTAGAAAAAATAGAACTTATTGAATTACTTCCACCTCCAATTTTTAAAACGGAAATTGTTGTTATCGATGACTTAGGTAATATTTCAGATTTTAATAAACTAAGCTCCGGTGAGAAACAACAAATACACGCTATAAATTCTATTATATATCATATTAAGAATTTAAACTCTATTGAATCTAATGATACGGACTTAGTCAATTATACTAGTATCAATTTGATTTTAGATGAAATAGAATTATACTATCATCCAGAATTGCAAAGAAAATATCTGTCCTATTTATTAAAAACACTTGGTAAAATTTACTTAGAAAACATTGATTCTATAAATATCTGTTTAATCACACATTCTCCTTATATCCTTTCTGATATACCAGAGTTTTATACATTAAGATTAAACGATGGTAAGCCAAAAGATAGTGAAAATCAAACTTTTGGAGCTAATATTTATGACTTAATGGCTGATGGCTTTTTTATGAACGATGGGTTTATTGGAGAATATGCCAAAGATAAGATTGAAGAACTTTTTGGTGAATTGTATGAGTTAAAGAGTAACAGTTCCTATAAAATAAGTAGTGAAAAATATTCTGAACTGCAAAAAAAGATCGATATCGTGGGGGAACGGATAATTAAGACTAGACTTAATGACTTATTAAATGATATTTCAAAAGAAGAAACTCTAATAAAAAAAGAAATAGAATTAGCAGAAAAGCATTTAATTGAGTTAAAAGGAAAATTAGATAGAGATGCAGAAAATTAAATTTGAAAACACACATAACTCTGAAAAACTATTTCTTGATTTATTATACGGAAAATATTCAGGAAGTGCATTTAAAAAACCTATTAATAATCTAAAAGAGCTTCGTAAAGAATATACTTGCTGTGATTTTGAATACCAATTTCTAACATTAATAATTCGAAATTTTAAAAGAATTATATTAATGTCGCCTAGAACTATACAACTCTGGATAAAGAGAATAGATAGAATTTATGGCAATAAATTTCATCAAACTACAACAGATGTAAACGGAAAGAATCCAAAATTTACTCAAACAGATTTTGGTAAGAAACTCTCTGAATCACTAGCTTATTCCAAACTACAAAATAAAGTGTTAAAGATTTTTTTTCACAAGTCAAAAATAAAAACTTGTTATTATTGTAATTCCCAATACACACTAACTTTTTTAAAAGATAACTCAGAAGCTGTTAAATTTCAAATTGATCATATTTATCCTAAAAAAAAATACCCTTATTTTTCTATTTCTATGTATAATCTGATTCCTTCTTGTGCTAATTGTAATTTAAACAAAGGAGACAAAGATTTTTGGATTGAGGACTTTTGTAACCCATACATCGAATCTATCGGAGACCGTTTCATATTTACCATAGCGAAAGAATCTGATAAAACATTATACACTAGCGTTAATGAAGTTGATTTAGAGGATATAGCAATAACAATATCAAATTTAGATGATAAGAAAGTAAAAGCTCATAATGAACTTTTTGATATTGTGGGAATACATAGTAACTTTAATGAAATTACTAAAGAAATATTAGCATTAGGAAGAGAATATCCAGAAAGTAAAAGAAATGAACTTTTAAAAAAGTATAAAGATAAATCGGGTAACCTGATGTTTAAAGATAAAGAGACTATAGATAGGGTTTTCTTACGTGTTTACCCAGAAGCTTCTAAAATCAATAATCGCCCATTAAGTAAATTTATTCAAGATGTTGCTAGATTCTCAGATTTTTATGATTAGATATCATCAAACAACAACGATTACTTTTTTGATCCATAATTAACGCGTTTCTTAAAATCAATCACTTCATCCTTTAATTTCTTATTGGCATTATCAATAAGTTCATTTTGCAGTTTCATGATGCGTAACAAGTCGTGAATTGCATTTAGGTTATCCAGTTGCGTAAGTATGATTTTCTCAAGGTCGGCTTTAGTATACTTTGGATGTGGCATAAAAATTGAAATAAAGTTGTTAACAATAAAAATTTAATTAAAAATTACATTTATATAATTTTAACTTATATAAAGTTAATTCAAACTTATAATTTAAATTTTAATAATGCAAGTTTAGATTACTTAAATCTAATTTAAACTTAAGTTTTAATAAGTCTATATTATATATTTAGGGTAAATTACACCTAATAATTATGGCAATAGAAAGGATAAATAGAATAAAAGAAGTATTAGTAATTCAAGGAAAATCGCAAGTTTGGCTCGCGGAAGAACTTGGAAAAAGTACTACTTCTGTAACGGCTTTTTGCAATAATAAATCACAACCGCACCTAAAAGATTTAAAAAAAATAGCAGAAATCCTAGATGTGGATATTAGAGAGCTATTGGTTTCTACAAAATGATTGCCTTAGAGTTTCTAAAATCAGAATTAAAATAGAATTAATTGACAAAACCGATGGGAGGGAAGGGGTTGATTTCTTAATAGGAGACAATCAATTATACTTACAACCCATCAATAAAGATGCAGCACAATTAAGCATCAAAATATCCAAAGAAGATTTAGGCGAATTGAGGAGCGATTTATTTATCGTTTTAGTATTGATCATAGATAAAGAGCCAACAGTGTTTTATTTCATTCCATCTGAAGCATTAGCAGAATCCAATTCAGATATTTTCATAGAAAACAATGTAACCTTAATGCCTAGTTTATCCAATTGGGAAATTAAAGTTACGCGCCATACAATTCCAGCATTAGCAAAGTATTCGTTAGAAAATATGATAGATAAACTAAATGCTTAGTTTCTAACATTATGTAAAATAGAACGACGGATCTAAAACGGCCTCATAAAATTTTGGTAAAACAATAGGTTATTTCGTGAGAATTATCCAGTGGATGATTCGATAGAAATACATCCATCCTCAAATCGTATTTAGCTAAAAATGTCCACAGGACATTCTCTTAACGCTAAATAATCTAAAATATAGCGATTGAGCCGTACATTGTTTCCAAAGTTTTGTGCAGCCTTGATTTTTTTGTTTCTTTTTTCATCAAGGAAAAAAGACATGTCAAACCCTGAAAGCTTCAAACAAATGACGGATTTGAGCAAGTGTACGGAAATTATCTCACAGAGTAATTTTGTACTCTTGCGTAACGTTGACGAAAATGCCGTAGAAAAAAATCTTGCGGGATTTTCCCCGAATACGCGAATTTCAAACAAAAGGCAAAAGCCAGCTTTTTTTGGTGTGGCCAAGCGGTGGCGAATTGAGTTTAAAAATAAATGCCATAAAGCATTTAATTTTTTAAAAACAATCTGGCGGTTGGGCGCGGCAATTTTACATAGCGTCTGATTATAGCTACAAATAACGAGATGTTCATTGTTTGGCATCAAAGCCAAGAGCCTGAAGTTTAATGACCCCCAGACAATAGTTTATTGTGTCTACGGGACTTCCTGGGATATTTTACATAATATGGAATTATAGCTATCAAATGGCACGATTGGGCAAAACGGCTACACAGACACATTTGTACTATAATTTCGCGTTATGTAACTTTGCTTTGCGCTAAAAAAGCAAAGTTATATATAAGCGTCTTTAGATTTTTTCCTTCCTTAATTTTCTTCTTAAACACTTAATGGAACACTCTTTTACCGGAGCGACGGTAGGAGAGGAGGGGAATGTGTGTGAAATGGATAAGAAAAGGAAAATTTAATGACATAGCGACACCATCTTCTTATATTATTTGAATTTTTGTCAGTGATTTTATTAAAAATTAAAAATATTATCAGTTGGTCTAACATTTGACTTAAAGAAGTAAAATAAATAGATGTATGAGTACTTTGATTGTTTTAGGAACTGCCCATGTCGAAGATGGAGCTTGTACGTCTGAAGAATTATATAAAATTATTCAGAAAATAAATCCTCAAGTAGTTTTTTGCGAGGCTTCACCTGAAAAGTTACCTCAATATTTAAAGAGAACTGATGTTAACACTCCAGAAATAAACGTAATTAAAAGATTAAACCAAGAAGGAAAACCTATAGAAATAGTTCCAGTTGATGTTAATGAAGATCCGTTTGACCAACGTCTTGAGGCAATGTTTAAGTTAATTAAACGAGAAATGGGAGAATATGCTGGTGCAACTCGATTGCTTATCAATGAGACATACTTAAAGGGATTCCCATTTTTAAACAGTCTAGACTGTGACAAAATATGTAGAGATAAAAATTCGATGGAGAAGTATTTCATAAATAAGAATAAAGAGAAATATAACGGGTTATTAAATTTTTACGCACAGTGGTTAAAATGGAATGACATACGCGAAAACCATTGGATTAATCTAATTCAAAATTACTTCAAACTAAACAAACCAAAAAAAGCTGTATTCCTAGTAGGAGCTGGACACAGATACCGATTGATGGATAAGATTGGAAATGTACAAGATGGAAATAACCTTATTATGGACTGGAATTTTTTTCATTTCAAGTGAAACATTCAACGACGTAGGGGAGTAGTGCAATGTTTGTGGAATGGATTTAAATTACTTATTTTAATTACATCTGACAACTTGTCCTATTCAAATTATGGCACAAATATTGAAATATAATTATTGCCTTCAATGTAGTTTGGGGGGTAAATTGTTTAAGTTAATATTTATTAGTATACAACGCAAGAAGTATACCAAGTTTGTCACGTGCAGCTGCACAGACAAACTCTCTGATAATATCTCTTGTGTCATAACATCTACTATTAAACCTAGTAGACAGTTGATACATAAGCTGTTAAAGAAGTAATTATTAAGCATAACATATTTATATTTGTTTAAAGACCTCACTAGTGCAAACTAGAAAGTCCGAGTAGAACCGAAACATATTCTGCGAGGTCTCAAGGTAAAACGAAAGTAGTGCAGACACACTACCTGAACCTTGAGAAGGTTGCGTTTTTGCAATCTGAAGTGTCACATCTTATTATGCAAATAATAATTTGATTGGCCAAGGGTGGATTAAGACTTGTAAAGGTGAAAATCCTTATGTGATTGAGGCAGTCACAAGTTAAGCAATGAAACACATTGTACATTAGTCAGATTAGTTAATGTCTGATACTGCTATCTGGCTAATGTCCCATTAAAAAGATGAAAAATGCATCATTATACACAGAAGATATTTGGAAAAGATTCTGTGAAAAACTTGGAACTTCTGAAGAAGAATTTGAGTTAAAAAAGTATCCACAATTTGATCCATATTATAACTTCCTAAATTCAAGTAAGAAGCTTCAAGATTTAGTAAGTGACCCAACTCTAGAAGCTGTAAGTAAACACTCCTTTTTACCGTTCGTTAAAATACTTACAAAGACTCCACGCTACAGATATCAAAAGAAGCATTTGCTTTATGGATTAGAAACCAAAATTCGACCAATTTCTTTTGCCTCGCATTTTGATTCTTACTTATATGCATTCTATTCTTTTGCCTTAACAGAACAATATCAAGATTATATTTTAAGAAAAGGGTTTTCTGATTCTGTTTTAGCATATAGAACGGATTTAGATGGTAAATGCAATATTCAATTTGCTAAACAAGCATTTGATGACGTTATAGCTCACTTTACGCAAAGTAAAGAGTGTGCAGTCATAGCATTAGATATAACAGGTTATTTTGATAATATTGACCATTTTACCTTGAAAGAGAAATGGTGTAAAGTCATAGGAAATGAACAGTTACCAATAGATCAATATAAGGTGTTTCGATCTCTAACAAAATATAATTATGTTAGAATGGATAGTATTTTAAGACATTTCAAAATAAACCTAAATGAAAAGAAAAAAGCTGGTGAAAGATGGCAAACGCTATTAGATTTAATACCTGATTCAATAGCAGGGAAATCATTTAAAGATAAGTTTAATTTAATAAGAGATAGACGACTTCTTGTTACCAATTTACCTAAAAAAATGAATGATGGAACTGAAGAATATAGAGGAATTCCCCAAGGCTCTTCAATGAGTGCATTACTCTCAAATATTTACTTAATTGATTTTGATGAGTGGTTATTTAAACTAGGACAAAAAATAGGCTTTAAGTATTATAGATATTGTGATGACTTATTGCTTATTTGTGATACTAAAGATGCTGAATTTCTAAATGATTTAGTCTTAAAAGAAATTAAAAAGTATAAACTGGTAATTCAAGATAAGAAAACTGAATATTTAGAGTTTTTTAAAAATTCTAATGGTAAATATAGAGCGTTTAATAAAAAGAAAATTAATCTTGAAAAGGCTAGTATTACTATCGATAACGAACAAAAATATTATAAAAACTTGCAATATCTTGGTTTCGAATTTAATGGGCAGGATATTTATATAAGACCAGGTAGTTTATCTAGGTATTTTAGAAAAATGAAAGGCCGAATTGTAAAGACTGTTATGATGTCTTATAGTAAATATGGTAAATCAGATAAAATATTTAAAAAACAACTATATGAAAGATACTCCCATCTTGGTAAAAGGAATTTTTTAAGCTATGCAAGAAACTCTGCAAAAAAAACTTATAAAAATGCCAAAGGAATAGAATATGATGGGATGGATTCAAAAAGTATCAAGCGGCAATTGTCTGCTCATTTTGGAATTATAGAAAGAGAAGTAAAAAAAACTAGTATGCAAAGGTATAGTCAAGAGGCTGGAAAGACACAAAGAAGAAAAGAAAAGGGAAAAAGGAGAAAGCCTAGAATCTATAAAGAATAATATTATTTAAAGTAGAATCTCAATATCAAACTTGACCTCATAAAATTTTGTCTAAACCAATAGGAGAGAGGCAGCACTCAGCCTTACAGTTTCTTAATCTCAGGCTTCGTTAGTCCAGTATATTTTTTAATTATATCTATATCCACACCATCATCCTTCATTTTAGATGCGATTTCAATCTTGCTTGCTTTTACAGCACGTTCACGTTCCAGACGTAGTTTCCAAGCCTTAATCTCTTCCTTTTCACGTTCCACAATCTCAAACAGTCCAGAGCCTTGCAACTCTTTAATAATGCCTTTGTCACCAAAACTCGTGTAATCGGTTTCCGAAATCACCAAATGGTCTATAACCTCAATGTTTATAAGCGCTCCAACCTTTAGCATCTTATCGGTAAAGTCCCTGTCTTCATTAGAAGGTTCAATATTACCGCTAGGGTGGTTGTGTACCAGTATCATTTTTACGGCCAGTTTGTAAATCCCCATACGGAACACATCTGGCGGGTTTGCATTAACACGGTTTACAGCACCAAGACCAATGAGTTCTACAAAAAGTATCTTGTTTTGGTTGTCCAGACCCACAACCCAGAAATGCTCTTGGTTTCTCCGTATTTTATTTTCCCGCAACAATACCTGCTGCATGATGGCATAGATATCCTTGGAGTTGAGCACCTTAATTTTTTGCTCCTTCGTTAATCGTACATTCATATATCAAAGATACAATTTGTTAGTTATCGAATAGCTAAGGTAACAATCCAAAAGCATGTCCACAAACAATTATATTATGTAAAATAGAGTGGGAGAGTAAACACTTTTTATGGACGACGTAGGAGGGAAGCATAATGTGTGAAATGATTAGTTATTTATTAAGCCAATTTCTAAATAATTTTATTAATGCAGGTAGCATTACATAAACCATTATTATTACCAAAACAGTTGTTAAAAGTAATTCGACCAATATAGAATTTAAACCTAAAGCAATTAACCTTGGTTTGAAAAATGGCATAATGGTAAAGATTAAGGGAACAATGGCAATCCAAACTATGATTGCCATTTTCCATTTTTTAGGTTCTTTTTGTTCAATCATTTTATCTATCAGTTATTTTTTTATAATTGATTTTAGTTGGAGACTGTAAAATAAAAAGCTCACTATTTTCTGTAGCATTTAGATGTATCTTTTCTATATCGTTTGCCTTTGTAAAACTGTCTTTTAACATTTCATTACCTTCAATTCCAAGACTACCTTCCATTAAATAAAATGAATGAAAGCTATTCTTATTCAAATCAATAGTATGATTTCCTTTTGGTAATTTATATCGTTTAGCAGATATACCAGGAGCATCCGTTTGTATTGGAGCATCTTCTCCTGCATATGATTTTACCTCATAACCATTTTCATTTACCCATTTAAAAGCATCTGCTTGATAATCCTTGTAGTAAGGTGCTTTCTTTAGTGCTTTATTAAAATCTGGGTCAAACCATATTTGAAAAGCTCTTGAACCTTTCCAATATTTTTCTGAATGTTGCAAGCCAGTTCCAGCTTGAATGTGTTGTACACCATCTGCCGGTAAAGGAGTCCACTTGTTTGTTGCTGTATCAAAATGCTCTAAACCACCTTCAAAAATGAAAGTTAGTATTTCAATTCCTTCGTGTGGATGCATAGGAAAAGCACCTTCTTCTATGGCTTCTACATTTGCCCAATAAATTAGGTTAGAATACAATGGGGCACCAGACAAAGGCTTATTTTCGTGGAGGCTACCACCAAAAAGCGAAACGCTATGTTGTTCTTTTTTTGATTTTATATGTAATTTCATTTTTTGTATTTTTTTTGTAATAAAGATGTTTGAAAAAGCCCAACCTGAAGTTCCAATTAGAACTCCTACGGTTGAACTTAATTTCAGAAAATGTCTTCGTTTCATTTTAATTATTTTCTCTGCTTTACTGAAGATAAATAGCTTTCGTAAACCCATCCATAAGAAGTGAACTGTCCTAAAACACCACCTAATTCCATAGATTTTTCATCTCTCCAATCACGCATCAATTCTGCATTTACAGAAGCCCAAGTTGCTACTTTCGCTCCAGCTTGAGATAATCGATGCATTGCAGCTTCCTGTACCATTTTGTTCCAAGTTCCTGAAGCATCAACAACTGCATATGGGTCGTAACCATCACGAACAGCAGATATGGCAGGAAACAATAGGCAAACATCCGTTACAATGCCAGCCATGATAACTTTCTTTCTTCCAGTTTTGTCAATAGCTGCTTTAAAATCTGGATTATCCCAAGCGTTTATTTCTCCTGGTCTGTCAACAATAGTTGCATCTGGCACTATATTCAATATCTCTTGCCAAAATGGTCCGTTTGGTCCATCTGCCATACTTGTAGTTATAATTACTGGTATTCCGGCTACTTTTGCCATTGTCGCTAATGCTTTTAGATTGTTTTGCAATAGAAGTGGGTCAATGTCCCTAACACTTGCTAATAAACCGGTTTGATGGTCAATTAATGTTAGTACCGCGTTTTCTTTTGTTAAGAATTCTGTAAATCTGTTTTCTGTGCTCATAATATTTAATTTTAAATTATACTTGTATAGGTAATATTTGTATAGGAGAATATTAAATTAAATTTTTTTAACTCCTAATTTTGTTTAAAATTTTTGAAACTAATTTAGCTTCATCTTCAGTAATAGAGTAGAGGACTTTAATAAGTTCATCAATTTCTTTTGTAACCTCAAATAAAACTCGCTTACCTTCTTCAGTAATGTCAATATCCATCTGCCTTCTGTTAGTTTCACAAAGGTTTCGTGTGACCCATTTTTTAATTTCCATTTTATCAATTAAACGTGTAATATTACTACCTTTATCAATTACTTGGTCTTTTAAATAAGCTGCAGAAACTGGGCGGATTTTTGCGCCATTTAGAATTCTCAATATGTTATATTGAGCAGGAGAAATGTCATATGGTTTTAAAACTGTTTTCAATTGATGCATATACCAACTATGCGTAGTTAGTAGTTCAACAGCGACATTCTGATATAAGTCTTTTTTTGTTTTCATTGTATAGGTAACATTTACCTATGCAAATATATACTTAATTTTCGTAACTGCAAAACGGCCTCATAAAATTTTGGTCAAAACAATAGGAGAAATGAGCGTGCATATTTTAGGGGGCTAGCAATACATATCCTTAACAATAACAAGGCTTTAAAGTGAGTTCCAAGCAATCTTAACCAGTTACAATGTTTTCTAAAATATAGCGATTGAGCCGTACATTGTTTCCAAAGTTTTGTGCAGCCTTGATTTTTTTGTTTCTTTTTTCATCAAGGAAAAAAGACATATCAAACCCTGAAAGCTTCAAACAAATGATAGATTTGAGCAAGTGTACAGAAATTATCTCGCAGAGTAATTTTGTACTCTTGCGGAACGTTGACGAGAATGCCGTAGAAAAAAATCTTGCGGGATTTTCCCCGAATACGCGAGTTTCAAACAAAAGACAAAAGTTAGCTTTTTTTGGTGTGGCCAAGCGGTGGCTAATTGTGGTTAAAATAAATTGCCATAAAGCAATTTGATTTTATTTAGCAATCTGGCGGTTGGGCGCGGCAATTTTACATAGCGTCTGATTATAGCTACAAATAACGAGATGTTCATTGTTTGGCATCAAAGCCAAGAGCCTGAAGTTTAATGACCCCCAGACAATAGTTTATTGTGTCTACGGGACTTCCTGGGATATTTTACATAATATGGAATTATAGCTATCAAATGGCACGATTGGGCAAAACGGCTACACAGACACATTTGTACTATAATTTCGCGTTATGTAACTTTGCTTTGCGCTAAAAAAGCAAAGTTATATATAAGCGTCTTTAGATTTTTTCCTTCCTTAATTTTCTTCTTAAAAATACAATGGAATACGCTTTGCCCGAAGCGACGGTAGGAGAGTAGGGGAATGTGTATGTAATGACATTAATTGCTGTTGATTACTTAAAAGGTAATGGGATTCCTATATAAAGATTTACAGAAAATATATCATCAAAATCCTTATTTCCAGTACTATCATTAAAATCATTAAATTCTGCTAGCAAAGCGGCAATAATTCTTGACGATACATTCTTAGGATGAATTGATGGGCCAATAGCAAAGTTCCAAGCTAATTTATCACTTTGAGTATTATATCTAGAAGATAAAGAACTCATAAGACCTATTCTAGGTAAAGTCTCCTCCACATCAATATATTTATGTGAAAGTGGTGTCCAAATGATATCAATCTTGGGGGTAATTGCAAAAAAAGCTTCTTGCTCAGAGTCAAAGGCTGTTGTTGTCTCTTGAACAAAACCGTTCATAGCTGAACTTTCTAATGTAACAAACTCCTTGGTTTTCAAATCTATAACAGGATTTGTATTATAATCAAAGGAACTAGTAAATGCAACAATGAAGTTATCTTTAATCAGATCTTCACCAGCTGATTTACCATCTTTAGTTTTTATCCATGTTGAGATTAAATTCACTCCAAACGTAGCACCGAATTTTTGAGTTAATCTTTTATCTATTTGAACGTTGTTATCAGTATCAATGAATCCGAATTTATTCTCTTTTAATCCATAACTAAATCGCATCAAGAAATACGTCAAATTACTGCTAAATTGGTCATTACCCCAGCTGAGATCGTATGATATGTCTAATCCAGGATTAAAATTACCATCCTCAAACAACCCTCTGGTGCCATCTGAAATTGGAACTCCAATTTTTAAGCTAGTACCTTTAAAATCTGTTCCATGCTTTTTATCGGACTCCTTGAAACCCAAATTCAAACGAGAAGCTTTATCAAGATTTCTATAAGTAATACCATCCTTCTCGTAAAATTCAAATCCTGTGCTTTCATTTTTACTAAACACGAAGTTTGCCTCAGATTTGGAGAAGGAGTACCCAATATTCCAACCAACAAAGTCTGTACCAATAATTCCGCTTTCAGATTTTGCCGTCTCGAAATTAACCTGACCAAACCCAGTTTGAAAAAGCAATGTGAATACAAGTGATTTCAAAAATTTCATTCTGCTCATAACTCAAATGATTTAAGTTTAAAAATCCTAGGTATTCTGTTAATACCATTTTTCTTGAGTTTACTTTTGATTTCTTTACTTATCGAATTAATAATAACTGTCATTTCATATTCTTGACCAATTTGACCACGAATTCTTATTCCAATATCGATTGTTGAACCATTACATTCTACAATTCCCTCGGCCTTCCATCCACCATTTGTGGATTGGATCGTTAAATAAGTAGTTTCAACCATTATACTCATAGGCCCAGGTTTTTTCTTAATGCTGAATTTTGTTTTAATCTTCGTCATGTTTTATGTATTTGATCATATTATAGCATAAGTAATTATTGATTGTAACTGTAATTAGAAAATACAACAATCCATATTTAAACACTCGAAGCTAATTGGCTACGAGATAAAGAAATTAATAAAAACTTAGGGGAGAATACTAAACTAAAAGTACAAAATTTATTTCTTAAAACTCTGGTTTGAGTAAAAATTTTAATGACGAATTACTAACTCATCCTTTTCTGAAGTGTCCATAGGAGAGTAGGGGAATGTGTGTGGAATGGATAAGAAAAGGAAAATTTAATGACATAGCGACACCATCTTCTTATACTATTTGAATTTTTGTCAGTGATTTTATTAAAAATTAAAAATATTATCAGTTGGTCTAACATTTGACTTAAAGAAGTAAAATAAATAGATGTATGAGTACTTTGATTGTTTTAGGAACTGCCCATGTCGAGGATGGAGCTTGTACGTCTGAAGAATTATATAAAATTATCCAGAAAATAAATCCTCAGACAGTTTTTTGTGAGTTTCCCCCTGAAAAATTGCCTCAATATTTAAAGAGAACTGATGTTATTACTCCAGAAATGGAGGTTATTAAAAGATTAATTAAAAAAAAATCTATTGAAATAGTTCCTATTGATGTCGATGAAAATCCTTTTGATACACGCCTAGAAGCAATGTTTAAATTAATTAAACGAGAAATGGGAGAATATGCTGGTGCAACTCAATTGCTACTCAATGAGACATATTTAAAAGGATTTCCATTTTTAAATAGTGTAGACTCCGATAAAATATTTAGAGATAAAAATTCGATGGAGAAGTATTTCATAAATAGGAATAAAGAGAAATATAATGGGTTATTAAATTTTTACTCTCAGTGGTTAAAATGGAATGACATACGTGAAAACCATTGGATTAATCTAATTCAAAATTACTTCAAACTAAACAAACCAAAAAAAGCGGTATTCCTAGTAGGAGCTGGACACAGATATCGATTGATGGATAAGATTGAAAGTGTGCAAGATGGAAATAAGGTTGTTGTGGATTGGGATTTTTTTCATTTCAAGTAAAACTTGTTAATATAGGAAGGAAGCACTATATGCGTAAAATGGAAATGTACATAACTTATTGAAAACTATGGAAAAAAGTAATTAAATACTTGTTAATTTTTGGTATATTTAAACTCTCCCTTTAACTAATTGATTTCCCTTAAACATCTTTGTTTTGTGCATTATGATGCAACAAAATGAATAATCTAATTATTTAAATGAAACAACAAATACTGAACTTATCCTATGAAGTGAAACTCCAAGTTGAGGATAGAATATATTATAAATATGAAAAAAGAAAATTAGGGACACTATCCCAATTAGCATTTGAAAAAGCAAAACGAAGTTTTACTGCAACTCATGAGACAGACGATATATTTAATATAACTCATGAGGGAATTACTTTTAATGCTGAATTAGAAAAAGGTAAAGGAAAAAACAAAGGGAAATATAAAATAAAAGGATGTGTTCAAAGTAGTATAGGGAATTATAAAAACCGATATGATGAAGTAAAAATAAATGGGACTGGTGATTCTGGCTTCGAGTTAAGGCCAGCCCAAAAAGGTGCTATTTATGCGCTTTTATCTCATTGGTCTGTATCTAATGAAGTTTCCACTATTGTACTTCCAACTGGGACTGGAAAAACGGAAACAATGTTACTTGCATCTTTAGCTGATAAGGCAGAAAGAACTTTAGTAATCGTACCAACAAAAGAATTAAAAACACAAATTGCTCAAAAATTCCAAGGGTGGGGAATTTTAAGAAATCTAGGAGTAATTCCTAAAACTTTTCCTAATCCAACAACCATTGTATTAAATACAATATTAACTGAAATAGCTTCTCTAGAATTTCTTAAGTCAGCTGATGTAATTATATCAACACCAGCTTTAGTAGCAAGAGCTCCAATAGAAGTAAAACAAAAACTTAAAGAAATCATTTCTCATGTTTATTTTGATGAAGCACATCACGTTAAAGCTAGCGAATGGGATGAAATAAAAAATCTGCTGTCAAACTCAAAAATTGTGCAATTTACAGCAACACCTTATAGAAATGATCGCAAGCCAATAGAAGGAAAGATTGTATATAATTATCCATTGTCAAAGGCTTTACAGGATAAATGCTTTTCTAAAATTTCTCTTGTTACTGTGGATGAACGTCATCCAAAAAAGAAGGATAAGGCTATAGCAGATGCAGCTATGAAAAGGTTGCAAGAAGATAGAGACAAAGGCTGGAAAGATCATTGCATGATGGTTAGAGCCGAAAAAAAATATATAGCAGAAAAGTTATATAGCAATTATAAAAAGTGGTTTCCAAAAGAAAGGATTGTTTTAATTCATTCTCGTACTAAAGACAGAAAACAAATTGTTGAACGTATAAAAAACAAGGAGTATGATATAGTAGTCTGCGTTGATATGTTGAAAGAAGGATTTGACTTTCCTGAGTTTAAGATTGCGGCTGTACATGGAGTTCATAAATCTTTATCTGTGCTTCTACAATTTATTGGAAGATTTACAAGGCCAAAAAAAGGATTGGGAGATGCGTCTTTCGTGGTAAATTATGCTGAGGAAAAAATGTCTATTGAGTTGGAAAACCTTTTTCAAGAAGGTTCTGGATGGGAAAATGTAATAAGTGAAATAGCTGATGCTAAAAAAGAAGCAGCAGAATCTTTATTGAAGTTTTTACAGGGTTGTGAGCCATTTTCGGGCTTTGATTCACCAAATATTGAATTAAACCCAAAGTTAGTTTATCCAGCATTAAGCTGTGTGGCATATAAATGTAAAGATGTAGATTGGGAACTCTTTAAAAACGCTTTTAACTTAAACAAATATGCTCTTTCACAGCCTTATATAAACCCTGAAGAGAATGTATTTTATTTTACAACCCAGAAAAGAGATAAGGTAAAATGGGCTAGGACTAATGCTTTGAAAGATCAAACTTGGGATTTAATAGTTATGCATCATGACCCTAAAACAGAAATGCTGTATATAGGTTATTCTGAAAAGAGATTAGATGTGGATAACTTAGTAGAAAAAATTACAAAGAGAAAACCAATTCCTCTCAACGGAGATTGCGTGTTTCGCTCATTTGATTCTATTAAACGGTTAAGTATTGTACATGCAGGAATTTTCAAGCCAGCGAATCAACTTCATAGGTACTCTAGATTGAGTGGAGCAGACGTAACTACCGAATTAAGTAGATGGCAGGAAGGGAAAAGAAGTAAAAAATCAGATTTCGTTGGAATTGGATTTAGAGACGGTTCACCAGTTAGTGTAGGAGCTTCAGTCAAGGGAAAACTATGGAGCCCTGCTCGTGTTGGTGATTTGAAAGAGTGGAAAGCTTGGTGTTTGAAAATTGGACAGTTAATCACCGATAACAACATAGACCCTAATCAATTATTGGTGGATTCTGCAAAAAAAATACAACTGGAGGAGTTCCCTATAGATATTATCGTTCTGGCTACTGATTGGGCAGAAGAGTTGTATAGAAATATACATAAGCTTACAATTCAAAAAAATCATTCTAATTCGTACTTGCTTTCTGAGTGTTCGTTGACGACTGTAAAATATCAGGCGAAAAAAGCAGACTTTAAATTAAACCTATACAGTGAAGAAGTCTCCTTTTCAATAATTCTTGGAGGGGAGAACGGCTTTACTGTTCATAGGGTTAGATGATAGTAAATACTCAATTGATGGACTTAAAAAAGAGCCTTTAACCCTTAAGAAATTTTTCGAAGAGAACCCTCCTACAATGTTTCTACTGAATGGATGTACTATATCTGGATGCATATACACTGATTATGGAGATTCATTATATGATAAAATCCCCGATGATAGAATTCAGGTTTTAAAATGGGAAAACGTTAATTACAAAATTGAATCTCTATACAAGGAAGGAAAAAAAAGAGAAAATTCTATTCAGGAATATATGATGAAGTCTCTTGTTCGTAGAGGAGCAAAGATTGTATTCAATGATGATAATTCTGGTGAAAAAGCTGATATAATTTCTATTTTTTGTGAAGAAGATTTGATAAGATTTGAGTTAATTCATTGTAAGTATTCAAAAGAAAAGGCAGGAGCAAGGATATCAGACTTATACGAGGTTTGTGGCCAAGCGATTGTTTCTCTACGATATAAATGGAAACCAGAAGACTTATTAAAGCATATGGAAAGAAGAAATGGTACAGGGATATTGAAAGATAAACGATTTTTTCATGGTGATTTAAAAGAGATAGAAAGAATAAGAAAAGCATTAAAGTATTCTGAGGTTATATTTGAATTCGCAATTGCTCAGCCAGGTGTCGAAAAGAAAAATTTATCTGCCAAAATGAATGATTTTTTAGGCTCTATTTACTCGACAATAATTGAAATGACAGAAACAAAGCTTAGGTGTTACTTTAATAATTAAAGAAATGGGAGAAGAAAATAATGAAATTAAAGCCACTGAGGAATTAGATAATAAAGTTAACCGATTAATTGCTGAAAAGATTAACCTTCATACTTGCCAGATTTTAGAAAAAGGAGGTGCTTTGGGATATGAGCCTTTTGCGTCTGGTGTTTTTGTTAAAAAAGAAAGGACCTACTATATATTAACAGCCTCCCACGTTTTAACTCCTTTGGTCGATGGATCTAAGGATCTATATATAAACGCTACTGGAAAGCAACTGCCGATACTTGGAGATATTGAAATCACAGAAATTGAAAGGAGTGGTAATCTCGATATCGGATTTGTTCGCCTTCCAGAGATTCTCGGTTTTGAATTAGAAAAGACCCTATGTCCCTTAGACTTTTATAAAATTCAAATAGATCTTGAATCACTTCCTAGATCTACTCAATATTGTGTGTTAGGTTATCCTATTGAAAATATTAAGGTAGAAAGTAGTAGGGTTATAACAGGTTCTACATACTATTTATTACAACCAGCAAAAAAAGAAACTTACAATAAACTTTCAATCCCAATAGATGATTTTTTGGTTTTAAATTATCGTGGTAAGGGGATGGATATGGTTACAAGAGAAAATGATAAAACTGCTCGATTTCACCATGGAATGAGCGGTGGTGGAGTTTGGTTTATTTATATATGGAATGAAGAGGATGTGGTTAATCTAGATTATCAACTAATAGGGATTTTTATGGAAAGACGAGTGGTAAAGTTTGATGTGATGGTGGGTAATAGACTTCATAGATTGATTAATCGTTTAATTGATACAGAGAAATAGTCTTCTCGGTCTTAAAAATTCTAACGAACACCAATAGGAGAGAGGTAGCGCTCTGGTTTACAGCTTCTTAATCTCAGGCTTCGTTAATCCAGTTGCTTTTTTAATAATTTCAATATCTACGCCTTGTACTTTTAATTCAGTGGCAATTTCAATAGCACGAGACTTTGCAGCACGTTCACGTTCCAGACGTAGTTTCCAAGCCTTAATCTCTTCCTTTTCACGTTCCACAATCTCGAACAGTCCAGAACCTTGCAACTCTTTAATAATACCTTTATCACCAAAGCTCGTGTAATCGGTTTCAGAAATCACCAAATGGTCTATAACCTCAATGTTTATAAGCGTTCCAACCTTTAGCATCTTATCGGTAAAGTCCCTGTCTTCATTAGAAGGTTCAATATTACCGCTAGGGTGGTTGTGCACCAGTATCATTTTTACGGCCAGTTTGTAAATCCCCATACGGAACACATCTGGCGGGTTTGCATTAACACGGTTTACAGCACCAAGACCAATGAGTTCTACAAAAAGTATCTTGTTTTGGTTGTCCAGACCCACAACCCAGAAATGCTCTTGGTTTCTCCGTATTTTATTTTCCCGTAATAATACCTGCTGCATGATGGCATAGATATCCTTGGAGTTGAGCACCTTAATTTTTTGCTCCTTCGTTAATCGTACATTCATATATCAAAGATACAATTTGTTAGTTATCGAATAGCTAAGGTAACAATCCAAAAGCATGCCCACAAACAATTATATTATGTAAAATAGAGCGACGAATCTAAAACGGCCTCATAAAACTTTGGCAAAAACAATAGGTGAAATGAGCGTACATATTTTAGAGGGCTAGCAATGCATATCCTTAACAATAACAAAGCTTTAAAGCCAGTTCTAAGCAATCTTAACCAGTTACAATGTTTTCTAAAATATAGCGATTGAGCCGTACATTGTTTCCAAAGTTTTGTGCAGCCTTGATTTTTTTGTTTCTTTTTTCATCAAGGAAAAAAGACATATCAAACCCTGAAAGCTTCAAACAAATGACGGATTTGAGCAAGTGTACGGAAATTATCTCGCAGAGTAATTTTGTACTCTTGCGTAACGTTGACGAGAATGCCGTAGAAAAAAATCTTGAAGGATTTTCCCCGAATACGCGAATTTTAAACAAAAGACAAAAGCCAGCTTTTTTTGGTGTGGCCAAGCGGTGGCTAATTGTGGTTAAAATAAATTGCCATAAAGCAATTTGATTTTATTTAGCAATCTGGCGGTTGGGCGCGGCAATTTTACATAGCGTCTGATTATAGCTACAAATAACGAGATGTTCATTGTTTGGCATCAAAGCCAAGAGCCTGAAGTTTAATGACCCCCAGACAATAGTTTATTGTGTCTACGGGACTTCCTGGGATATTTTACATAATATGGAATTATAGCTATCAAATGGCACGATTGGGCAAAACGGCTACACAGACACATTTGTACTATAATTTCGCGTTATGTAACTTTGCTTTGCGCTAAAAAAGCAAAGTTATATATAAGCGTCTTTAGATTTTTTCCTTCCTTAATTTTCTTCTTAAACACTTAATGGAACACTCTTTACCTGTAGCGACGACTTGCGCTGGCAAAGGCGTAGGAGAGGAGGGAAGGGGAATGTGTGTGGAATGGATATTAATATTTACTTGAAAATATAAAAGTCAATTATTTAATAAATGACATGTTTTTTTTCATATTAATGAAAAGGAGTTGAATGAAAAACATGTTGTATGAATTATTCTTTCTATTTTTATACCACATTCAAAATAACAAATCTCGTCGTTTTTATGAGCAAAATGCTGACTGAAATAAGTAGGGTAGTAAATGAAGATATAAGTAGCAGAGTATCACAGTATGATACTATTTATGAGGCTATTACAAATTCAATACATGCTAATGCGCAAAACATAAAATGTAATTTATATCCTAATACCGATGTTTCACTCAGTGATGATATTAAAATTGTTGAACGCAAAGTAAACAACATAGTAATTACCGATGACGGTGATGGAATGAATGACGAGAATTATAATTCATTTTGTAAGTACAGGAGTAATTATAAAAAGAGTTTGGGAGGAAAAGGAGTTGGGAGATTTACTTTTTTGAAAGTTTATAGAAACGTAAAATTTGTTAGTAAATTAAAAAATGAACAAGAGATTCGTTCTTTTACTTTTGATTTAGATTTTGATACTGAAAATATTAAAAAAGAAGAGAGTAAAGTAGAAACTAATTATACAGAAGTTTCATTAAATTCATTGACCTCTCTATATTATAATGAAGATAGATACATCGACAGAAGAATTACATTAGATTTAGATAATATAAAAGAAAGAGTCCTATTGAATCTAATCCCTACTTTATTTTTTTATAAAAAGAAAGGAGTTGATATTAATATTGATTTCCTTGATATGAATACTGGTGAAGTTGTTTCAATAACAAGCAATGATATTCCTGATTTCTTAAAAAAAGATTTCAAAGTAAAAGATAAAAATGGTTATGAATATAGTTTTATTCTTAATCATGAAATACAAAACGTAGATGGCCATCTTCATGCTTATTACTGCGCAAATAATAGAACTGTTTGTGATTTTACATCTAAGGACCTTAAAATTAATTTACCGTATGGTTATTCGGGGTTTTTATTATTAGAAGGAAAGTATTTAGATAGCCATGTCAATAATGAAAGAAATGGGTTTGATATTTTTCCAGTAAAAACAGATATGTTTTCTAATCTTTCATGGGAAATGATTAATGCTGAATTAAAATCAAAGATTACAGAAATAATTAAAGTTGGCATACCTGAGACAAAAAAAGTAAATCAAGCCAAGCTAAAAGATATTCAGAATGAAAGACCTTATTTAGTGAATTATATTGCTGAGACGGATATTGAGATGGCAGGTTTTTTAGATAAAAAACAAATTATTGATAAAGCGAAGAAAAGATTTGATGTTGCAAAGGAAAAAGTGTTGACTAATTCTGGAAAAGAAGGTTATAGTGAAAAAGACTTACAAGAAGCAATACAGTTGACTCAAAATGAATTAGTTTCATATATATTTGATAGAGTACAGGTTATAGAAAGATTAAAATCGATGATTAATGATAATGAGAAGGTTGAATCTATTATACACAATCTTTTTATGAAACAGTATACCGATGATGAATACTTTTGCGTAAACAAAAATAATTTATGGCTTCTAGATGATAGGTACACCAGCTATAGTTATGCAGCTAGTGATAAACGAATTAAAGATATTTTAATAAAATTAGATTCTTATGATGGTAATGAAGAAAATGAGAATGACAAGCCTGATTTGTCTCTATTTTTCTCTCAATACCCAGACCAAAAACAAGGTCTAAAGTCTGTTCTAATTGAATTAAAACCATTTGACAAAGGTTCAAAATCTGATAAAAAGAAATTTGAAGGGATTCAACAACTTTTAGACTATGCAGATGCTTTTAAAGAAAAAGAAAAGATAGAAGAAGTCTGGTCTTTTTTGATTACTGATGTTGATGAGAAATTGTCTAATAGGTTATTGAGAGATGGATATACTAAACTGTTTTCAACAGAATCTCCTATATTTCATCGTTTTTATGACAACGGAGTCTCTATTTATGTAGTAAGCGCTCGTACACTCATAGCTGATGCAGAATCAAGAAACAAAGTATTTTTAGAAATTGTAAAAAAACAAAGTAGACTAAATCAAATGTTAAAAGAGGTTAGTGAAAATCTTCACGAAGTCTAAATCTAAATTAGGCTCACAACTTCTTAATCTCAGGCTTCGTTAACCCTGTAAGCTCTTTTATAACCTCAATTTCGTAACCTTTGGCTTTCATTTTAGATGCAATTTCAATCTTGCTTGCTTTTACAGCACGTTCACGTTCCAGACGTAGTTTCCAAGCTTTAATCTCTTCCTTTTCACGTTCCACAATCTCAAACAGTCCAGAGCCTTGCAACTCTTTAATAATGCCTTTGTCCCCAAAACTCGTGTAATCGGTTTCCGAAATCACCAAATGGTCTATAACCTCAATGTTTATAAGCGTTCCAACCTTTAGCATCTTGTCTGTAAAGTCCCTGTCTTCATTAGAAGGTTCAATATTACCGCTAGGGTGGTTGTGTACCAGTATCATTTTTACGGCCAGTTTGTAAATCCCCATACGGAACACATCTGGCGGGTTTGCATTAACACGGTTTACAGCGCCAAGACCAATGAGTTCTACAAAAAGTATCTTGTTTTGGTTGTCCAGACCCACAACCCAGAAATGCTCTTGGTTTCTCCGTATTTTATTTTCCCGTAATAATACCTGCTGCATGATGGCATAGATATCCTTAGAGTTGAGCACCTTAATTTTTTGCTCCTTCGTTAATCGTACATTCATATATCAAAGATACAATTTGTTAGTTATCGAATAGCTAAGGTAACAATCCAAAAGCATGCCCACAAACAATTATATTATGTAAAATAGAACGACGAATCTAAAACGGCCTCAGAAAACTTTGGTCAAAACAATAGGCGAAATGAGCGTACATATTTTAGAGGGCTAGCAATACATATCCTTAACAATAACAAGGCTTTAAAGCGAATCCTAGGCAATCTTAACCAGTTACAATGTTTTCTAAAATATAGCGATTGAGCCGTACATTGTTTCCAAAGTTTTATGCAGCCTTGATTTTTTTGTTTCTTTTTTCATCAAGGAAAAAAGACATATCAAACCCTGAAAGCTTCAAACAAATGACGGATTTGAGCAAGTGTACGGAAATTATCTCGCAGAGTAATTTTGTACTCTTGCGGAACGTTGACGAGAATGCCGTAGAAAAAAATCTTGAAGGATTTTCCCCGAATACGCGAATTTTAAAGAAAAGACAAAAGTTAGCTTTTTTTGGTGTGGCCAAGCGTTGGCGAATTGAGTTTAAAAATAAATGCCATGAAGCATTTAATTTTTTAAAAACAATCTGGCGGTTGGGCGCGGCAATTTTACATAGCGTCTGATTATAGCTACAAATAACGAGATGTTCATGTTCATTGTTTGCACCAAAGCCAAGAGCCTGAAGTTTAATGACCCCCAGACAATAGTTTATTGTGTCTACGGGACTTCCTGGGATATTTTACATAATATGGAATTATAGCTATCAAATGGTACGATTGGGCAAACGGCTACACATGAACATTTGTACTATAATTTCGCGTTATGTAACTTTGCTTTGGTAATAGCGAAGTTCTTTAACCCAATTTTCTTTGATTTTTTTCTTTCTAAAAGTTTCTTTCAGAAAGTTAATGCAATACTCTTTTTGCTGGAAGGGCAGAGGAGTGGAGGCAAAATGTGTATTGGATGGGATAATTGAAATATTTTTATTATATTTATGTAATCACTTTATTATCAGTCATTAACTCCTCCCTATTTTATTAATAGCATTGATTAGACATGTAATTTACCTGTTATTGGGTATTTAACATGGATGTTTCTGGATATATCTTTAACTAACCAATAATATTAATTATGAAAGAATTAAAAAGTCATTGTTTAATTGTCATGTTGTTGTGCTTTTTTACAATAATAACAAGTTGTGGATCAGCAGGTCCAAAAATTGCTGAACAAGCTGTTACCACTCCTGATTATAGGGAAAATAGAGTGTTATTTGTAGATAACCCAAAAGATTCTAACAATAATGACGTTCGTCAACTAAAACTTCCTCATCAATTACAAGAAGATGAAAATAGAGAAATTAAAAAACTTAGTCCACTAGGTTGTATTATAAGAGGTGTAAGAATTCCTGAAGAACTTAAGGAACCTAGGGATATTGCTGTTGTTTTAGACGTTGTAACTGCGGGTTCAGAAAGTGTTACTTCACTAGTCGCCTTTTATCAAAGAGATGTACCTGGTGGTCAAATGCTAAACTTTCAAGATTTATTAGTCTATTATGACCCTGAATGGGATGGTGTAACGCCTCCCTGGTTTAGGGTAAGAATACTAGAAGTGAATGCTGAGCGTAATACAAGGACTAAAGCTTTTTTAGATGCTGCAAATAAAGTTTCTAGTGGTTTAGGAGGGATGGTGCCTCATCCTGTACTTCCAAGTGTAAAAACCGCTGTAGAAGCTGCAAAACTTATCTTCGGAAATAAGAAGAATACTGTATTGATAGACTATCAGGTTCAGTTTTATTCACCTTCTCAAATTAGAGGTTCACAAGTTAATCTTACACCGTTGAGAAAGGGGGAATGGTATGTTATTGGAAGAGCAAAAGGTGAAAGTTCACTATTTTGGAATAATGATTTTTATGTTGATGAAAAAACTCTGATTTTAAGGAATCAAACAAATAATAAAACTTTTGATGTACCATATGTCTCTTTAGTTTTAATGTCTGCGGATGCGTCTGTTCCAAAACATATAATGGATAGGTCCCTTGTTTTTCTTGAGCTTTTAGATTCATCAGAGAGAAATAATTTTGATGCTTTAGAAGAAGCAGTAGGTTCTTTGAATAGTTCTCTTTCTGCATATAAGCTTGAAAGAAGATTAAAGAAATATACATCTTCTTCTGATTTTAAAAATGTAATAACACAAATAGAGGATTATAAGGCTAATAATAATTCGTTAAGAACAGCTCAAATAAGGACATTGGTTAGGTTGGCTGACGAGCTAACAGAAGAGTCTTTGACTTCAGTAGATGCAATAGTAACTTGGTGGCATAGTGATGGTGTAGCAAATGGTAGTTTTGAAAAAAAAGATGACCTTGATAAGTATCCACATGGTGTTGTTTGGAATTATAAATAACCTTGCCTTAGATAGAAATGAAAAAAACTAACATTAAAATAACTGATTTAATAGTCAAAATTCTTCTTGTGCTAATGTCTATAACTGTAGTGATAGGATGTCGTGAAATAAAAGAAGATAGGGGAATTAATTCATTTAACGATCCAGTTGTGTTTGGAATAAAATTTAAACCTAAGGAAGAAGTCAGGAAAGTAATTAACTCTCAGGATAATTTAGTAGAATCATCAATTTTTCGACAAAAATTTATTCAATTATATAATGATCTTGCAACATCTAGTAATAAAGATAGTAAGGCATTTGTAAATAATTCAAAAATTGTTTTGAGTTATTACCAATCAAGTTTTCGGTCAAGATGGTATGTAGATTTAGACTTTTCAACCGTGCTTATTACAGAAGGTCATTTTAATGCTGTAATCTCTTTTGATTTTATTTACGGACCAACAAAAGATATTAGTAAGGAAAAGTTTCAAAGCGAAATTGCTTCAGATTCAATATCAAAATTAATGAGAGGTGCACTTAATAAAATGAAATAAAAACTTAAATAATGAAAAAAATATTTGTAGCCCTAATTATATTTTATTCACTTACAATTTCGCTTCAAGCCCAAGTAAAGCAGGTATATAATTTGAATTCAGAATTCAATTATCCTGTACAAATTTCTGGTATGGACATAATAAACGATAGTTTGTTTATTCTCTCGGAAAATTGTAAATATCTGTATCAGTATAAAATTAGTAAACTAAAAAAGGATTCTGAAAATTTACCCCTACAAAAGATCTATTTACCATTTTTAGAAAATATGGATTTAGAAGGCTTAGCTATATTTGAACACTATATATTTTGTGTTAATGAAAAGGACAATACGATTAAGGCTATTGATATTAAAAACTATACATCTGTTAAAGTTGAAAAAGATATCGAAGAATTACCCAAAAATGATTCAAAGAATATATTAGAAACTGGTTTAGAGGGTATAGACATTAATAAAGATAAGAGTTTATTGTACGTAATTCAAGAAAGAGATAAATTCAAAGCTTCTGCAAAAGCAAAAATTTTGGCTTATCGAATTGATTCACAAAGAGAAAAGTTTATTCTTACATATGTTGATCAGTTAACCATTAATCTCTCAGATGATTTTAGATATACAGGGATAACCCTAAGCAGTGATAATAAATCAATTTTTTTGATAAGGAGTAAATATATTAATGAAAAGCAAGGGGGAAGATATTTTATTGATAAGATAAATTTAGAATCGACTGGTGTTTTTCAACTTGAGACTGCAAGTATGACAGATTTCAAACTTTATGAAATCGATCATAATGCAATAGATGATAATAATCTTGAAGGGATAGCGCACCATGGTGATAAATTATATACAATTAATGATAATTTAGAAGGGCAAAAAAACTGTTTCCAGACTATTAAAGACCCTACACATATTTATACTTTAAAGGATAAAAAATAATATTATTTATACTTAGCTGCTTTTAGAGCTTTTATACAATGAAAGATTATAAAGCAGTTACTATCGTACTGAATTAACGCTAATCGGTAAAAGTTTAAATTATTATGCAGCCTTGATTTTTTGTTTCTTTTTTCATCAAGGAAAAAAGACATGCAAACCTTGAAGGCTTATCCATTTAGCAGGTAAAATTATCTATCTTTATACAAGAATTAAAATAAAAAAAAATTGATAATAAAAATTATACAAAATGTAACTCTAGGATATATAGAAACACTTTATGATGAGTTATATAATGTTGGAAAAGAAGAAGTCATTGACATAAAACTACCTACGAAAATTGTACAGTCAGACTTTAGTGCTTTTGCTTCTTTTTTACAATTCATTTCTACTTGGTTGAGAAAAAATAATTCTGGGAATTTACATTTGCCAATAAATGGTATTGAACAATTTAGTGTCTATTTAAATCAAGAATTTGTTTACCCAATTATTGTATTATGTTGGGAGAAAAAAATCTTAAACGAAGACGGAATAGATATAAGAAATAAACTTAAAAAGCTAAGTCAAGATTATTTCAATAAAATGGAATATTTAAAACTTAAAAGTAATGAATCTATACCTATTTATTGCTTCGATCATGATTTGAGTAAAAGAGGTTATTCAAGATTTCTTTATGAATTAGATAAGACGGTTGTTTCAGAAGAAGCTCTTGATTTTAATCTGTATTCTGTTTTTGAAAAAATAGGAAATTATTTTAATAAAGAAGTATTTAAAAAATCTATTAGACCAGTAATGGAAGATTTTGCAAAAATCACTCATGAATTATTTTTAAATACTGATGAGCATGCTAGAACAGATATAAATGGTAACAATCTGTATCCAAATATCAGATCAGTTTATTTTAAATTTCATAAGCGAACATTAAAAAATTACAAAAGAGATTATAAGCAAAACATTGGTCTTATAAACTATTTTGGTTCTGAATTACCATTGAATGATAAAAGCGAATTATATCTTTTCGAAATTTCAGTAATCGATAGTGGTCCTGGATTAGTAAAACGTTTTGCCAATATTGATTCTTTAGATTCTATTACATTAAAAGAAGAAGTAGAAACAATAAAAAAATGTTTGTTTAAACATAACACATCTTCTGTTGGAATTCACAAAGGAAATAAAGGACTGGGATTAAATAGAGTACTTGAGACTATAGACCAGAAAGGGTTTCTAAGGATAAAATCAGGTAGAACCGATGTATTTAGAGATATGCGCAATAGCAGATACATAAAAGCAACTTCTCCTAGCGAAATTGTATTGAATGATTGGTATAACAATTCATTAGACTTTAAAAAGAATAAGAATGCTGAAGGAACTTTAATATCAATTATTTATCCTTTAGGTCTATGAAAGATTTTTTTCTATTCCAATATAGCGATTCAATAAATTTCAAGAAGACAGAATCTATAACAGTTGTTTTTGTTAACCAGAGAAAGTATACCAGACATAAAAATCTAATTGACGAATTAGAATCTTTTTTTCAGTTACACTTGTTGACAGACAAACTAATTATAATTTTGCCATCGTACTCTAATCTACAAATTAAAGAGTACTTCAATGAATTTATTTATGAAACATTTCGGAGGGTTCCGGGGTTTAATGAAAAATATAATCTAGAATCATGCTTTGTGTATGAGTTTAATGAAAAAGGTGAATATTTTCCAGGCAACAGTAAAGTTCTAAGTAGTTTTTTAGAAACTTCTAAAACAGATTTTTTTAAACATTTAGAAAGAAACGGTGCGTTACAAATTTTTCGAAATAAGGGTGGATTAGTTGAATCTTCACCTGATCATCATTTCGTGTTCCCATCGAAAAAACATAGTGAAAAATTTATTAGAACAGGAAATATCCTAATAAATTCTGCTGAAATATTTTTTATTGCAGTTCAGCTATTAAGTAGATTCGATAGTGCTTCATCTATTTATTGCGATACTTCATCAATAAATGTACTACCTTTTGCAATTTTTGAGATAAAAAGACGCTTTGGTGAGGATTTTGATTCAATTCCAATAAACAGTTTTGAATCCTATAATGTTTTTGAAAAGAAAAAATCAAGTTTTAAACGAGATTCACTTATCATTATATCATCTTCAACTTCTGGTAACATTATAGACAGACTAATTGATAAAAGACTCGCCAGAAGAGATCAAATAATAGTTTTATTCTTTCTTGGGAAAAAGAAAAAATTTCTAAAGCATCAAGAAAGCATTATGTGTAATCTTACAAAAAACATAAATCATTTCAAAAACGGATTTGATATTTTTGAAACTTATCCAGATTATGATAGTTGTAAGTTGTGCAAAAAATATTCTCGTCCAATCGAAATAAATAGTGATGTATTTTTAACTGTACAACCAAAGGTCAAAAATGTTACATTAAAAAAAATTGACGCCCCAAAGTATTTAAGCCCTTTTATGCTACGTCATCGGGCAAATACTGAAGACAACAATATATTTAGAACTTATTACAGAGACACTGTTGATAAATTAGGTAATTATGAAGTGTATATCGACTCTTCAAGATTACTTGAACTTCTAAAAGAGAATAATGTTTCAAGAAGATTTAAAGAAAAACTTGAGCGCAAAGTCAATACATTTATTCCCGCGAATAGTAAATATATTATTCATTTAAATGATGAAGGATCGGAAATCCTAGCAAATTTTATAAAAAAAGAAGTAAGTTTTAAAGTAAAACCAGAATTATTGTCGATTGATAATATTCAAGACATAAGAAATATAAAGGGTAGTGTAATTGTAGTAGGCTCGTCAATAGTAACTGGCAGACATTATTTGCATTTAAGTAGAGTATTACGGAACTATAGTAAATTAAGTATTATTTACTTCATTAATGTATTTAGAACTAGTTCGAATGAATATAGCAAAACAACAAAAAATAATCTTGGACAAGGAAAAGACGGTGGACAAACATATCCTGTAGTAAGTGTAGAAGAAGTGTCATGTACACCACGAAAAGGGAATACAAATTGGGATTATGAAAAAGAGTTTTTTGAAGATTTAATTTCTGAGATAGATGAAGACTTAAACAATGAATTAGCAAATTTTGTTAAGAATAGGTTAACTGTTTTACGAAATAATCGAGAAACCAAAGGCTTGGTTAATAATGTTTTCTTAAGTAAATACAATGGAGAAAGGTTAAGTTTGAGGAAAGGGTTTGTTTTTTGGGATTTTGATGTAAATGAAGATACAGCATATCAATCACAAGTATATTTTACAATTTCATCAGTTATAAATAACATGTTTAACAACCCGATAGATTCGGAGAGAACACTAAAGCAGTCAAACTATATTAGAAACTTACTTTCTCCTGATAATTTTCAAAGATTTAATGATGGCATTATTCAAGCTTCAATTTTAAGAGCTGGCAAATTAGAGTTTTTTGCTTATGACCTAGACGGGGAAAGTAGTTTGAAAATGAAAACACTTTTAAAAAGTATGGCTGACAATTATGATAATGAACATGGAGAAGCTTTGCTAGAATTTTTGTTGGCTATCGGAACAAGAAAATTACGACTCAAAAAGAAAGATTTAAAAAATGTTTTGAATTATTGTGCAAAGATTAATAACCAACTATTAAAACAATTTAGTTCGTACTTAGTAAAAATAATTTTACAGACTTAAAATGGGAATTTCATTTTTAAATCCAAACAACTTTATTCGTGCTTACCACTCCCATAATTAACCCGCTTCTTAAAATCAATTACTTCATCTTTTAATTTCTTATTGGCATTATCTATAAGTTCATTTTGCAGTTTCATAATGCGTAAAAGGTCATGAATAGCGTTTAAATTCTCTAATTGCACACCTATAATCTGCTCTAAATCAGCTTTTGTGTATCTGTACCTCCCCATAAAGTGTAATATTTTAATACAATAGTTTCGATTATCTACACTAATGTATAAAAAATCTACCCAAATTCATAACACAAGTTGAAATATTTGATACATCTGTTTATACTATCTATATTTATGTATATAAAAACCACACACTTATGACCAAATTAGGTCTTTATTTAACAAAGAAATCAATTAATAAGGCAGAAGTTTCTAGAAAGACTGGAATTAGTAAATCCCGTATGAGTCAGTTAAGCTCCAATAAACGAACCAAACTTCGAGCAGACGAGCTATACCTTATAGCTTTGGCTATAGATGTAGATCCCTGTGAAATCTTTCAAGAAGTTTGTGGTGACCTTACCTTAAAAGACGAAAACTAATAGCTTCCAAACTCTATGGAAGACCAGACTACAACAATACTAAATACTTTAAAATCTCAACTTAACAGATTTGGCTTAGGGCTAGAAGCAAAAACCAATGGGAGGGAAGGGGTCGATTTTTTATTAGGAGACAATCAGTTATACTTACAACCTATCAATAAAGATGCGGCACAACTAAGCATCAAAATATCCAAAGAAGATTTAGGCGAATTGAGAGGTGATTTATTTATCGTTTTGGTATTGGTCATAGATAAAGAACCAAGAGTGTTTTATTTCATACCATCAGAAGCATTAGCAGAACCCGATTCAGATATTTTTATAGATAACAATGTAACCTTAATGCCCAGTTTATCCAATTGGGAAATTAAAGTAACGAGCCATACAATTCCGGCATTAGCAAAGTATTCATTAGAAAATATGATTAACAAATTATAGTGTATGTATGATATAGATTCTAAAGATAGAGTAGTGGAGCTCAAAGAATTTCCTCAGTCTTCTGTAGGCGCTCCAATTCCAATTGTGTTGGCATCCGAACACAAAGTAGCTGTAGCGTATTACCTAAACAATGTTCCTGATAATTGGGATGGTTCTACTGTAAATGTTGTCGGTACAGATTCTAAAGAACCCTTGGCAATTGTTGTCTTCGAAACCTGTTTGGCACATTATTCAGGGCCACCAAACGATGAAGCATTTTCTGGACATCCTTTAGCCAATAGAGGTCTCGAACCATATGCGTGTTTTGAAGTTCTTGATTCTTCCTGGATTCGCATTATGGAATCTAGAAACGCTGTGCATCCATACCATAATAAACAACGATTTATGGAAAACTGGAGGCATTTCATTCTTGCTTTTCATGATTCCATTTTTGAATGTGTTGCCAGAGACTTTAGTATTCAAACAACAATGGGTTCTATGGAGAGCATTATTGCTATAATGAAGAAATCCATATTATAACATTATGTAAAATAGAATGATGAATCTAAAACGGCCTCATAAAACTTTGGTTAAAACAATAGGCGAAATGAGCGTGCATATTTTAGAGGGCTAGCAATACATATCCTTAGCAATAACAAGACTTTAAAGCAGTTCAAAAGAGTCTTAAGACGTTACAATGTTTTCTAAAATATAGCGATTGAGCCGTATATTGTTTCCAAAGTTTTGTGCAGCCTTGATTTTTTTGTTTCTTTTTTCATCAAGGAAAAAAGACATATCAAACCCTGAAAGCTTCAAACAAATGACGGATTAGAGCAAGTGTACGGAAATTATCTCGCAGAGTAATTTTGTACTCTTGCGCAACGTTGACGAGAATCGCTTAGAAAAAAATCTTGAAGGATTTTCCCCGAATACGAGAATTTCAAACAAAAGACAAAAGTTAGCTTTTTTTGGTGTGGCCAAGCGGTGGCGAATTGAGTTTAAAAATAAATGCCATAAAGCATTTAATTTTTTAAAAACAATCTGGCGGTTGGGCGCGGCAATTTTACATAGCGTCTGATTATAGCTACAAATAGAAGAATGTTTCTTATTTAGTACCAAACCCAAAGCCCATAAGTTTAATGACCCCCAGACAATAGTTTATTGTGTCTACGGAACTTCCTGGGATATTTTACATAATATGGAATTATAGCTATCAAATGACACGATTGGGCAAATGGCTACACATGAACATTTGTACTATAATCTATATTATGTAAAATAGAATATTTGATTCTTGCACCCTTTCTATTTCTAGATATATAATTTAATTGTGTACATTGGAAACTCGCAAGGTTTTTATACAATGCATAAGTCATTAAAGGAATACGGTAAACAAGTGATTAGATCCATGGTGTTTTGGAGTATTGCCATGGTCCTGTATTCCATATTTCGTTTTTATGGATTAGGTGATTTTCAAGGCATCACTATAAACAATGGCTACAAAGAGGTCTTACAAATGCCACATCTCCTTCGGTTGTTTGCGTTTTCTGGGATGCTTATGGGTTTTATATTTGCTCATATCGAGTTTTTCTTTGAAAAATATGCTTCTAAAAAATTATCTATAGGCCTGCTTATACTACTTAAGACTTTTCTGTACTTAGTTACGGTTATCATTGTCTCCACTATCGCTAAATCACTTATTTCCATCAAATTTGGCATCGATGTTGATGCCACTGGCCCCCTATGGGAAGACGAAATTTTTAAATCTACACTCGTATACGTATTATTGGTTTCAATAGTATTCTCATTTATTAAAATTGCCAACGAAAAATTTGGTAAAGGCGTTTTTCTTAAAATGTTACTTGGGCGATATAAGAAACCACAGGAAGAGAAACGTATTTTTATGTTTTTAGATTTACAGTCTTCGACCACCATAGCCGAAAAGTTGGGACATTTTAAATATAGTCAACTCATTCAGGACTGCTTTTACGATCTCAACGAGATTGTGCCCAAATACGCAGCAGAAATCTATCAATATGTAGGTGATGAAGCCGTATTAAGCTGGCCGTACAAAAAGGGTCTGGCCAATAATAACTGTGTACAAATGTATTTTGAATTTGCCGCTTTTTTATCGAATAAATCTTCCTATTACAATCAGAAATACGGCCTAACCCCCCTATTTAAAGCCGGTTTACACGGTGGAACCCTCATGGTGGCAGAAGTTGGCGTGGTTAAAAAAGAATTGGCTTTCCACGGAGACGTAATCAATACATCGGCAAGAATACAAGCAGAATGCAATACCTATAAGGTTCCTATATTAATTTCAGAAAGCCTTAAAAATCAGTTGAGTATGCAAAACAGTTTTATTGCCAAGCATATGGGCAACGTACTGCTTAAAGGCAAGGAAAACAAAGTCAATATCTATACGCTAATGCATTCGTAATAATTATCAGCGATATTTTGTGCCTATAAGCATCCAAATGACTTTATCTTCATCATTTTCCCAGTTGCCCAAGTCATTGTTCTCATAGATTACCCTAAAACCTGCATCTCGAAGCTCTTCACTTACATATTCAGGTCCAAGACTATGGGCATCTGTTTGTATGCTTCTCGATTTACCAATAATACGTGACTTGAGCTTTTCTACAATAACGATCTTTCCGTTAGGTTTTAACGAACTGTACACATGATCTAAAATCACCCGGTAGTCATCCATTTCATGATACGTATCCATAATGATAACTACATCCAGAGTATTTCGTGGTAATTTGGGATCATCATAATCGCCATGAATTACCTTGACATTCTGTAGTTTTCTATCATTGAGATTGTCACGTAAAACATCTAACCGGTCCTCTCGTACATCCACGGCATAAACTTGTCCGGAGTTACCTACCCTCTCCGCCAAGTGAACGCTCAAATAACCTTCGTGACAACCAATATCTGCCACAAAACTACCGTGTTCAATCCCAGCATGATCAAATATAAAACTCACATCCATCCATGTATCTCGATCTACCCATTCACTTTCAACATACTGACACATCGCTAATGGCGATACCAAAAATGCTATAATTAAAACGGAAAACTTAAGGATCGTACTCATTATGATATTTTTAGCAGAAACAGTTTTAAAGATATTTTGCTTAGAGAAGAACAAATTCCCAATTAACTAATATTTAACGGGCTGATTTGCAGAAAAAGAGAAAACCACTCTAGGGGGGCGTATTCCAAAGCGGCTTTCAGATACCAAACATACTTGTTGGGATTGTAGAGATTAAAGAGGTTAAGTTCTCATAAGTAAATGTTTCTTTTTAGGGACACATGGTTTGTTGTGTGTTTACTTTATGTTTCATTTAGCATAACAACTTTACTTATAAACAACTTTACAGAAAAAAATCCTGACATACTTCAGAAAATAATTGTACTATTATTCTTACTTATCGATTGTTTTTCAGGAGTTTAGGCTTTTGAGTTGTTCTAAGAATGAATCTATTTCTAACCCAAAATCTTATATTATGAAAACTTTTTACCTTGTAGCATTCCTGTTTTTTAGTGCAATTGCCTTTGGCCAAATGACCTCCGATTATGCAGAAAATGACTTGGAAATCAATGAAAGTAATTTTAGCAAAACCAAAATACCCACCCCTTCTATTACAAGCATTTATCCCAATCCCGTATCCAACTATGTCACTATTGGTATAAACAATACGATAGTCCCTGTAGAACTTGTATTGCTGGATGCTTATAATCGGGAGATTCAAAAATTTAAGACACGCAGCAATGAACTTAAGATAGAAGGTCTAGATATTCAAAGTGGTGTGTACCGAATTATATTAAAAACAGAAAAAGGGATTTACATACAAAAGCAAAAATTGGTGGTTCAGTAGTGGAGGCACCCCCCTACTGATTCACTCTTGGTTGTTGAAGGGCACTTGATTTCTCCCAGATTTTTGTGTTCTTCAGTTTTTCAGATTGTTCCTGTAGTTTGATATTACCATCACGTATAATTTCAAATTCCTGGTTTAACATCATTGCTTTCTCTGCCGCTTGAGGACAATTAGCAACGTCTTGCTCCAGACCGCTTTTTAGCGCTTCCAGATTCTTAATATGATCTTGTTGTTCTGTCATTCGCTTGTTGAAAGCTGTAATTTGGTCTTTATACGTTGTGATGGCCTTTTCCAATTCCGCAGCTTTTTCCTTACCCACCTTAAGTTCTATACCAAACAAGGAAACCTCGTCAGCCTTACTCAATAAATCTTTGAGTTCGGTTTTAAATAAAAACATAGCCGCCAATGCCAACAAAGCCCATATCAATGTCTTGTATGGAAAACTTTTTACGTTTGTTTCTTCAGAAGTACTCATAATCCTATTTTTTATGGGGTTAATAATTGTAATTATTTGTAAACAAGAAAGTTATCTTATTTTTGAGTGAATTTATATAGGTGTTTCCTCTTTTTTTCGTGGTGATTTATCCCCTTCTATCTACCCTCTAAGCGGTATAAATGAACTACTTTTGCACCATGCCCACCAAAAAAGTTTCCCAATTAGAATTTGTAGCACTAATGGCCTCCCTCATGTCGGTGGTAGCCTTGGCTGTAGATGCTCTGCTCCCCGCTTTAGATGTTATTGGAATTGCCATAGGAACCCAACAAACAGTCGATAATCAGTTACTCATTATCATGATCTTTTTAGGGCTCGGAATTGGCCCGTTACTTTTCGGTCCACTGTCCGATAGTGTAGGGAGAAAACCTTCAGTTTATCTAGGTTTTGCAGTATTTATTATTGCAAGTGCCATTTGTGTATATGCAGAAAGTCTAGAAGTCATGGTTGCTGGTCGTATTCTTCAAGGAATTGGACTATCGGCACCCCGTACCATCTGTATCGCCATCATTCGGGATTTGTATTCGGGAGATTATATGGCCCGTATCATGTCCTTTGTTACCGTGGTATTTTTGTTAGTGCCCATTATAGCTCCAGCTTTAGGGAAATGGATATTAGATAGATACGACTGGAAAACTATTTTCTATGTTCAGGCTGTCATTAGTATTATCATAGCAGTTTGGTTTTGGCTCAGGCAAGGAGAAACCCTTCAGGAAGACAAAAGAATTCCTTTTACTTTTTCACGTTTAGGTCTTGGTTTAAAAGAGATTCTACAACACAAACAAACAATGGGCTATACCATTATATCTGGCTTTGTAGTAGGTTCGTTTATGGTTTATCTCAGTGCTTCACAACAAATTTTCGACCTTCAATACGGTCTTAAGGAAGAGTTTCCCTATATATTTGCTGGACTGGCTATAGCCATTGGAGCAGCTATTGCTTTAAATGGTGTTTTGGTGGTGAGATTGGGAATGGAAAAATTGGTAGTTGCCTCCCTCCTAGCATTTTTTGTTATTTCTTTGCTATATGTTGGATTGTACCATTCTGGGAAAAATCCAAGTATTATGATATTACTCGTCTTTTTTGCCCTTCAGTTTTTTGCTATTGGATTTCTCTTTGGAAACCTTCGTGCCTTGGCTATGGAACCTGTAGGTCATATTGCAGGGATTGCTGCTGCTATTACCGGGCTCATTTCTACCTTAATGGCAGTTCCCATTAGCACCTATGTTGGAAGGTTTTTAGACACCTCTACGCTACCCGTCTTCATTGGCTTCACAGCTTGCTCTGGGATTTCAATCGTAGTTCTTTGGGTTATTAGGAAAAAGAAAATCCCTGTTTCCTAATTACCGTATAAGTTGTTCAGAATCGTACACCAGAACTTTATTCCATAAATGAGAGGATTCCTCTACAAAAGTTACATGTACAGGTTCTACCTGATACAAATCTTGATCTGCTTTATTTTTGAAAGTAAGTACAATACTGAAAGTGAAACTATCATCCACCACCTCACGGTCCGATAAAGCTGGAGCACCTACATGACTTGTAACTACATATTCAGAAGTATCCAAAAAGCGATACAGAGAGGATAAAAAAGCATTGCGATCAGCTTCATTATCAGGTTGTTTTAGCCAGATATATACATTATGCGCAAAAGCGCCCTGACAAACATCCTTACTTGCTTTTTCAATGGTTTCCTTTACAATTTCAACAGTTTTGTCCTGATCCTTTTCAGGAGATTTACAACCAAATAGAAATCCCAAAAGACAAAGGGATAAAAAGAGATGTTTCATAAGTTTCACGAGAATTAGGTTAGTGTTTTCATTGGATACTAATAGCCGACCCATATTCAAAAGTATTAAATTTGTTGGGCAACAGCTAGTTTTGAAGGTGAAAGCATGACAATAATCATCTCATTTCATGGTTTCATATATGAGATGAAGATAATAGCGGTAAGATTTTTGAATAAATGCGACCTATAACAATATGAAAACATTTTTTGCGCTCTTTCTTTTTGTTTGCAGCACAGCCCTTGTAGCTCAATCCATTACAATTCATGAATCTGAAGCTCAAATCTCATTTGTATTTCTTGATGATGGTGTAGAAGGAACCATTGAAGGATTCCATTTTACAGGAGATATAAATCTCAATGCATTGGAAAGTTCCTCAATTTCTGGTACTGCAATTACCAAAACATTAGACACCAACAATTGGTTGCGAAGCAGGCATCTACGTTCTAAAAAATTCTTCAATGCCAAGGAGTTTCCAACACTAAATTTTAATAATACTCATATTGTAGGAGACAGTAAATTTTTTCAAGTAACAGGAACGCTTATTCTTAAAGGTATTTCTAAAACGGTAGTGTGGCAGTTTCGTAATGAGGGATCTAAATTGATAGGTACTGCAAAAATCAATACTGCAGATTTTAATATTACCATACATAAAGAAAAAGAACGCAACGAAGTAGATATCACAATTCTACTTCCCTATTCCCCTGAATAATTTCAAATAAAAAAAGGCGCACCAAGCGCCCTAAATATCGTTAAGATGGAATAAAGATTACTTCTTTTCGTCCTTTACCAAGACGAGTTCTCCATTTTCATTCAATACCAATCGGTCATTTTTAGAATTGCTTTTAAAATTAAAGGATCTTCTATATCGGGATTGGAAGTTGGCGTGGGTTTTTTTGTTCGATGTTTTCGTCATAACTCTCCTGATTTTATTTCGAAATTAAAAACTAAAGGTTTAATTTTAAAACTTTTTAGAAAAAAAATTGTGAAAAATTTATTTTTTTAACATTTCAATACATGAAAGCTAACCTCCTACTAACCACAATTTTACTTTCTATTTTAAGTTATGGATGCAAAGAGAAAACAACACAATCTGCCACAACGGAAATTGAAAGTGAGGACAAAAGTGTAGCCACTCTGGAATATGAAATCAAAGCCGAACTGGGAGAAGGTGCTTTTTGGAATCATAAATCAGAAGAGTTTTATTGGGTAGATATTCTGGGTAAGCAATTGCACATCTACAATCCAAAAACAAAAGAGAACCGCTCCTTCCCCACTCCTTCTCGCATAGGCACGGTGGTTCCCAAAAATGATTCCCTTGCCATCGTTGCATTAGATGATGGTATATACATGATGAATACCAAACAGGGTTCTGTTAGCTTGCTTTCAGATATAGAAAAAGAATTAACCATAAACCGTTTTAATGATGGTAAGTGCGATCCTAATGGTAACCTATGGGTAGGTTCCATGCACTTGAAAGAAACCGATCCTATGGGAAGTGTTTACAAGATTGATAATGATGGCAACACTACGAAGATGATTGATAGTGTAACGATCTCTAACGGAATAGTTTGGACCAAAGATCATACTACAATGTATTATATAGATACGCCCACGGCTACTATTCGTGCCTATGATTATGATATGGAAACAGCAAGCATTTCCAATGAACGAGTAGCTGTAAATGTCAATCCTGATGATGGTTTTCCAGATGGGATGGCAATTGATTCTGAAGACATGCTATGGGTAGGACTATGGAATGGTAATGCGGTAGCCCGATACAATTCAAAAAATGGTAATCTTATTTCCAAGATTAGAGTCCCTGCTCACAATGTTACGGCTTGCGCCTTTGGAGGTGATAACTTGGACGTACTTTATATTACAACGGCACGGGTGGATATGACCGATGAGGAAAAAGAACAATATCCCTTAGCAGGATCTATTTTTGTAGCCCATCCTGGTGTAACGGGCGTAAAAAGTGATTTCTTTGGGCAGGAATAAGGTCATAATTGTATTGGGTGTAAGTGGCAGTGGCAAAACGACCATTGGCAAAAAGCTGGCAGACGCATTGCATGTTCCGTTCTATGATGCAGACGATTTCCATCCAGATCGTAATATAGAAAAAATGAAAAGCGGAAGACCACTTGACGATAAAGACCGCTATCCTTGGTTATCTGCAATGGCAGAATCTATTGCAAAGTGGAATAAAGAGACTGGAGCAGTTTTGGCTTGCTCAGCCTTGAAGGAATCGTACAGAAAGATCTTGGCCAAAAACAACGAAATAGATTGGGTATTTTTATCCGGGTCTTACGATACCATTTTTGAACGAATGAAAAATAGGGAACATTTTATGAAAGCTGATATGTTACAGTCACAATTTGATGCCTTGGAAGTCCCTGCTTATGGTTACCATGTAGATATTCGGCAAGGACCAAATTCAATCGTCACTAACATCATGAAGCAATTAGGACATGAATAAATCTGAAGTGGGTATCATAGGACTTGGAGTTATGGGTCGTAGTTTGGCAAAGAATGCTCTTTCTAAGGGGTTTCATGTTTCTGTCTATAATCGCTGGACTGAAGATGAAAAAGAAGTTGTACCCAATTTTCTGGATGAAGTTTCTCAAAAAGCACAGGGTTATACTAATCTCTCACACTTTGTAAATTCCCTGCAAACACCAAGAAAAATACTACTGATGGTAACGGCAGGCTCTGCAGTAGATGCCGTGGTTTCAGAATTGTCTCCACTTTTAGAAAAAGGGGATGTAATTGCTGATGGTGGGAACTCACACTTTCAGGATACTCAAAGACGTGTTAGTCAACTAAACGAAGTAGGTATTCATTTTTTGGGAGTGGGTATTTCAGGAGGTGAAAAAGGAGCCCTAGAAGGCCCTTGTATCATGCCTGGTGGAAATAGCAGTGCCTACGCTCCTTTCGAGGATATCCTGAAGGCCATGGCAGCAAAAGATAAAGACGGAAATCCTTGTGTTTCCTTGGTAGGCTCCGATGGTGCTGGCCATTTGGTAAAAACGGTACACAATGGTATCGAATACGGAGAAATGCAGCTTATTGCCGATTGCTATGCAGTCCTCTCTACTACCCATTCCAATGAAGAGATTGCAGCAATTTTCTCCAAGTGGAACCAAGGAGTACTACAAAGCTATCTTTTAGGGATCACGGCCGCAATACTGAAGAAGAAAGACGGTGATGTATACTTAATTGATAAGGTGTTGGATAAGGCGGGGAATAAAGGAACCGGTTCATGGACATCACAATTGGCATTCCAATTGGGGGTCCCTGCTCCTACTATCAATGCAGCTGTAACGGCGCGATATCTATCATCATTAAAGGAATCACGAATGAAGTGGGGTTCCAAAATAAAAAGAACCGATAGTAACGAAAAACCAGATGTAAAACAATTGGAGGATGCCTATTTGGCGAGTAGAATGATAAATCATCATCAGGGTTTCGAAGTAATAAGATCGGCCTCCAATGCCTTTGGTTGGAATATTGATCTAGCCGAAGTAGCTAGGATATGGACCGAGGGGTGTATCATTAAATCCAATTTCATGGAAGAATGTGCCGAAATCTTGCAAAATCACTCCTCCTTAATGGATCAACTTGTTGTTTTTGGCATACTGACCAAAAGGGAAAATGCATGGAAAGAAACAATAAAGTATTCATTAAATAATAGGATGTTAATTAATTGCATATCAGAAAGTTATAATTATTTTAAATACATAACTTCAGAGCAATCCTCTGCGCACATCATTCAGGCACAACGCGATGAGTTTGGGGCTCATACCTATAGGCGAACCGATCGCCCAGAAAACGAATCTTTTACCACTAATTGGACCGAAAATGGATAGTACATTACTCATTGCCATATTTGTAGGTATCGCAGCTTTATTGCTGCTTATCTTACGTTTTAAAATTCAGGCGTTTATAGCACTACTCATTGCAAGTATCATTGTGGGGATTATTGCAGGTATGGATCCCTATCAAATTATCCTTACCATTCAGGAAGGGATGGGCAGCACCCTCGGTTTTGTAGCTGTCGTCGTTGGTTTAGGGGCAATGTTTGGGGCCATACTCGAGCATTCTGGGGGTGCAGAGGCGGTAGCCTCTTTTCTATTGAAACGATTCAAGGAAAAAGGAACTTCATGGGCCTTGATGCTAACCGGGTTTTTAATTGCTATCCCCGTTTTCTTTGATGTGGCATTTATCATTTTGGTTCCCATGATTTATTCACTACAAAGGACTTCAAAAAAATCATTGTTAAGCTACGGTATTCCACTCTTAGCAGGACTAGCCGTTACACACACCTTCATTCCACCCACCCCTGGACCTGTTGCTGTGGCCGATATTCTAAAAGCTGATTTGGGCTGGGTGATCGTTTTTGGGTTTTTAGTGGGCATTCCTACAGCTATTATTAGCGGCCCTGTCTTTGGGCGTTATATCGCAAAGAAAATTCATATTGATGCACCAGCATTGCTATCAGATATTAAACAAGAAGACAGCAAACGGCCATCCGTGGGTATGATTTTTAGTATTATAGCCCTTCCCATAGCACTTATTGTTGGGAATACATTTCTGAATAGCGACTTAGCTCCTTGGGCTTCTGAAAGCGTGAAAAATTGGGCTAAAATGATTGGTCACCCCTTCGTAGCACTTATACTTGCCAATCTTATAGCTTGGTATGTGTTGGGCATTAGGAGAGGAAATTCAGCGAAAACCTTACAAAACATCACAGGTAAATCATTGGCTCCTGCCGGTATCATCATTCTACTTACGGGTGCAGGAGGAGTTTTTAAACAAATGCTTATTGAAACAGGAACTGGAACCATGTTAGCCGATTATTTTAAAGAATTGGGGCTAGGAATCTTATTGGTTTCTTTTATTATTGCCGCACTTGTACGTATCCTACAGGGATCTGCTACGGTAGCCATGATCACTGCTGCAGGTGTAGTAGCCTCATTGTTAGAAACAGATCCTTTGGGAGCAATGGACACCGCTTTATTGGTGATAGCCATTGCATCTGGTGCCACCATAATGTCTCACGTTAACGATAGTGGTTTTTGGTTGGTTTGTAAATATTTGGGGATGACTGAAAAACAAACTTTTCGAAGTTTCACCGCAATGACTACAATTCTGGCACTGGTAGGGATTACCTTTGTTGCTATAATTTCGCTATTTATTTAAAACGGTAATAGGCGCATTTTAAGTAGGCTCCCTCCAGAAAACTAATAGGATGATCTATATCATGATATGTTTTCTCTACCAGTTTATAGCTCCTCCCTGATGTATCTAAGACAGTAGTATTGATGTCGAAAAAATCTGGAGCTACAATCCTAGATGAACAAGATGCCAATACCAACAAACCTTTATTGGCAACAAGTTTTGCCCCAAGTTCGGCCAATTGAGCATATTTTTTCTTTGCCACTGGAATTTCTTTGGCGCTTTTAGCAAAGCTGGGGGGATCTATAACAACGATATCATATTTTTTTCCACTCTGCGCCAGCTCCTTCATCATGACAAAAGCATCTCCTGCAATGATCTGGTGTTTACCTGAGGTCTTGTTTAATTTTCCATTGTCCTGAGCTATTTCCAAAGCCTGTTTACTGATATCCAAACTGGTTACTTGAGTAGCTCCTCCCACCAAAGCATGCACAGAGAACCCTCCTGCATAGCTAAAAACATCTAAAACAGTTTTGCCTCTTGCTAGTTCCCCTACTCGTTTTCTATTCGCCCTGTGGTCCAGAAAATAACCCGTTTTGTGCCCTTTGATTACATTGGCTGAGAAATTCACTCCATGCTCCACAAACGGAACAACGTCATTTTCAAGAGAACCATACACCACAGACCCATCTATGAGATTGTGAGTTGTGTTATTCTGAAGATTACGGCTTAATCTGAGCACTACACAGTTGGTATGTGAAATTTCAACAAGCAACGCTAAGATGATCTCTAAAAAAGGAAACCATATGGCCGAATATAGTTTCACCACCAAAACGGTATCATATACATCAGCTATTAGTCCTGGAAACCCATCATTTTCTCCAAACAGTAAGCGATAACTATTTGTTTTTGTTTTTAGTAAGGACTCTCTTTTTAAATATGCTTTTTGAATGGCATCCCGAAAAAAGGAAGTATCAAGTTTTGCTCCACTGCCAAAGTGGATCATTTTAATTCGAATGGGAGAATCGGGATCATACAAACCAACCCCCATGGGTTTGTTTTTTGTGTAACTGAATATAATGGAAATATCACCTGAAGAGCCTTCTTTATTGACTTTTTCAACACTATCGCTAAAAATCCAAGGATGTTTATTCCGAACGCTTTTTTCCCCAATAGCCGAAAGTTTAATAGCTAAGACCTTCGGTTGTACTTCTGGAAAAGAAATTGAAAACATTAGTCGTTGAATTCTCTGTTAATCTCTTGACTGATTTTCTTTTGGTATCTGCTTTGAACAATATCAATCAGTACTAAAACTGCAATCACAAAATAGAAAGTAGCCTTACTCATGGCTTCAATTTTACTTCCAAATATGGTCAAATGTGATAAATGCCCTCCTTCTGAAAGCAACATAACTCCCACAATAAGGAGGATGAAAAGCCCCAACACTTCGTACATACGGTTTTTCTTCAGGAATTCGGTAACCTTTCCAGCTAACCAAATCATCATCAATCCTCCTACAACAATGGCAATGGCCATAGTGAGAAATACATCAGTAAGTGCTATTGCCCCTAAAATAGAATCGAATGAGAAAACCAGATTCATCAACACAATGGATACAATGACTGCTGTGACAGATTTCGGTTTTTTGGGCTTATCATTTTCCCCATCAATCACCATCATGTGCCATATTTCCTTCATAGCTGTGTACATGATAAAGACACCTCCAAATAAAATAATCATACTGTGTAGGTTAAAGGAGCCTTCTAAAATACCATTGTCATGTAACTCAAACCAAGGGTCTTGAAACAATTCAATTAGGCGTAACAGAACAAATAGTAATACAATACGCAAAATGATAGCCAAGCCAATTCCTAATCTACGAACTTTTGCTTGTTGATCTAGTGGGGCCCTTTTGGACTCGATAGAGATATATAGAAGGTTGTCTAACCCCAAAACTCCCTGTAAAAGAATAAGCAATAATAGAGTAATTAAGTTTTCAGCAGTGAAAAATGCTTCCATGTTGGTTTTTTGTTAGTTGTTTATTTTCTTCTGAATAATTTCCACAGCACTGGAAACCGTATCCATTGCTTGTAGTTCGCTATCCTTTATTTCGATATTGAAGGCATCTTCTACGTCCAAGACCACATCAATAATATGCGCAGAATTAATATTTAATTCCTGTATTAAATGGCTGTTTTCGTTAATACTTTCTACGGAAACGTCTTCTGGAAGATATACTTTTATGATGTCTCGTAATTGGTTATAGATGGCTTCGGAAGTCATTCATTAAATTTTTCTAAAGATAACACACGCATTGACATCTCCAAAACCAAAACTTGCTTTTGCAACAGTTTTTAATGGGGTTTCAAGTTCACGTAAAGGAACCTTTTTAGTGTCAATGAATTGTGCAATTTCTGGATGCAAATCCTCGCAGTTGATATTAGGAAAAATAAAGCCATGATGTAGTTGAAGGATGGTTGCCACCGCCTCCATACTACCACTAGCTGCCAATCCATGGCCAATCATAGACTTCAGGGAGTTGATGTATGGAAAATCACTCCCACTTCTCCCCAAGGCTTTGCACCAGTTTTCAATCTCTAAGGGGTCTTTGGCTGTGGCTGTTAGATGCCCATTGATGTAATCCAGTTCAGAAGCTAAGATACCCGCGTCCTCCAAAGCATTTACAATACATTTTTGAACAGCAGTACTATTAGGGGCAGTCATGCTTCCGCCCAAACGATGTCCGCCATTGTTACTATGTCCTCCCAATACTTCGGCATAGATGGTAGCTCCCCTTTTTTGAGCACTTTCTAAAGATTCTAGAACTATCGCCCCTGCTCCACTTCCGGGAACAAAACCACTAGCAGTAGCGCTCATGGGTCGGGATCCTTGTTCAGGATTATCATTATGCTTAAACGTAGTTACCTTCATAGCGTCAAAGCCTCCCCATATATAAGGGCTGGCATCGCTACAACTACCGCAAAGCATTTGTTCTGCCTTTCCATGTGCAATATGTTCGTAGCCCATTATGATAGCTTCGGTGCCCGTGGCACATGCAGATGAATTGGTGGTAACCCAATTTCCTGCTCCTATCTTTCCACCCAAATAAGCACTAATGCCACTTGCCATGGTTTGCACTACCGTGGTACTTCCCAATCTGCGTACTTTGCCATCGTCCAATTTATAAATTGCTTCCCTAAATTTTTCGACACCACTGGTTCCCGTTCCAAAAACAATTCCTAAATCCCAAAGTGGCTCACTGTCTTTTTCTGAAAAGGAAATTTTTGCATCCGTCATTGCATCCATACCTGCCATTACTCCATAGAGAATTCCATTGCTATTAAAATTACGCAATTCCAATTCTGTAAAGTATTGTCTTTGTAATTCTTCTGAAACATCAGGCTTCGCTCCCAACTGACATGAAAAGTTGAGTGCCTCCAATTCAGGAAAATGACGAACTCCAGAAACTCCAGACCTAATATTCTGAAGAAACTCAGGCACTTCCACTCCATTTGGAGCAACGACTCCCAATCCTGTAATGACGACTCTTCGTTTCAAAATCAAATTATTTTTTATGCTTAAGGATCATTCCACTAATGACACCCTTGCTTACTACCTTCCCAGTTTCATTCAGCATTTTCACATTGCATTTTAACTTCCCAAATCGGAAATACTCCTTTTCAGAAATGACAGTTACTTTTTCTCCTGGTAATACAGCTTCGTAAAAATTCACATGGTTGGAGGTAAGTGCTATTCTATCTGCCATTGTTAATCCATCAATCAAATAAATTCCCAAGCACACTACCCCTATCTGTGCCATACATTCGGTAAGGATCACGCCAGGTGTTATAGGATTGCCCTTAAAATGCCCTTGATAGAAATACTCCTCTTCTGAAAATGTATAGGTGCCTTTTGCTCCATTGTCGTTAACCAAATCCAATGTATCTACAAACAAAAAAGGTGTACTGTAAGGTAATTGATCTATAATGTATTGATTTGTTAGCATAGACTTTCTCCTCCATCAGCTTTAACAATAGTTCCATTAATCCATTGGGCTCCTTCTTGACAAAGTGCCGCCACAACATTTCCTACATCTTGTGGAGTGGTTGCTCGTGAAAACGGATTTCGCTTTTCAGTATTTTTCAATAGAATATCGTGTCCAGGTATATGTCTAAAGGAATTAGTATCTGTTACTCCTGCTTGTATACAATTAGTCGTAATTCCCAATTTCGCATATGCTACTGCCATTTGCCTCATAAGAGCTTCTAATGCTGCCTTAGCAACAGAAACTGCACCGTAACCTTTCCATACTCTATCATTACCTTCACTGGTAAATGCTAAATTTCTGGCATGGTTGGAAAACAAATTATTCGTTACAAAATGACCTGTCCATTGCCACCAACTCAAAGCCATGGCATCTAGTGTAATTTTAAAATCCTCTAATGTTAGGGTGTCGTCTTGTCCATACATAGGCTTTACGGTTCCTTTGGCTATGCTATGCAATAGCACATGCACAGATTGTTTTGGTAAGGATTGGGTTACTTCAATCAGTGTTTCTTTTTTAAGAGCATCTTTGTTAAAGGAAAGCACAGTTACTCCCAACTGTTTCATTTCAGCTATTTCTGCATTGAATGTGGTCAGCTCTAATTTTCGATCTCGATGTACAATGCAAATATTCAATCCCAACGCAGCTAAGGATTTTGCACTAGCCAATCCAAGACCACTACTGCCTCCAAGGATAACTGCCCATTTATTTTTGTATAAGTTGCTCATTTAAAATTCTAATAAAATTCGTTGTGCTGAAAAGCCTGGCCCAAAACTTAGCATAAGGCCTAAATCCCCTTTGGGTATGTCTTTTTCAAGAAATCGCTCTAACACATAAAGTACAGTAGCACTACTCATATTTCCATACAATCTAAGGACTTCTTTGGTGTCATCAATATTTTTTCCCAATCCCCCGAAAAGGTCTTCTACGGTTTGCACTATTTTTTTTCCTCCCGGATGAAATATGAGATGTTCTACGTCTTTTATATTTCTTCCGTTGTTTTTTAAAAAGGGATGGATAATTGCATTAAAGTGATTTGCAATCTGCTCGGGAACCTCTTTGTCTAAAATCATTTGCAAACCTGTATTTACCATCTTAAACCCCATCATGTGAGTAGCATTGTAAAAATGATACATGGCTTCATCTACAATTCTTGGGCCTTCCGCTTCTTTTTCAGATGACATAAGAACACAGGCTGCTCCATCTCCAAAAATAGCAGCACTTACAATATTCACCATTGAAAAATCATCTAGCTGAAAAGTAGCTGTGGGTGATTCTAATGCCAATACGGCTGCTCGTTTCCCTGGATTTGCTTTCAGGAAATTATGTGCATATATCATTCCTGATATTCCGGCGGCACACCCCATTTCGGTCACGGGTAAACGAACCACATCCTTGCGCATTTCAAATTCATTAATAAGATAAGCATCTACTGATGGAATCATGATCCCTGTACAGCTCACGGTGATAATGAAATCGATGTCTTTGGAATCCCACTGGGCTTTATTCAAAGCTTTTTCAAGACATTGTTTCCCCAATTGCTTCATGCCTTCCGCATAAATTGCATTGCGTTCTTCAAAGGTGGAATTGAAAAAAACCTCGTGCGCATCCATGATGGAATACCTTCTGTTGACACCAGCTCCTTCAAAAATCTTGATCACCTTTCTTTTGAAACGCTCCTCTTGGCCATCAAGCCATTGCGTTACAAAAGGGAGGATCTCGGAAGTTTCCCTTGTATATTTTGGAAGCTGCTTGGCAACTGTGGTTATTGTTACATTCATTGTTTATAGATAAGCCATTGGTATCTGAATGCCCATTGCCAACGAATTCGATGGATCCCTTGTATGCGGTGGGTTATTTTTTGTAATTCTTTTTTCTTAAATCCACGGGCTACTGATACAAGCCCATCATGACGGGCTGTCTTTGTTTTTAGGAATATGGAACTGAATATTCTAAATAAACCAAAAGCCCATGCGCTTCTTTGTAGGTCGTTTATAACGATTCCAACTTTCGCCCGATCTTGTGTTTTTTGAAGCAATGTAACAATTTCATCTTCCTTAAAATGATGCAAAAACAAGGTGCAAAGCGCAATGTGGAATTCTGGCAACGAATCCATTTTTGAAAATACGTCTAATTTTTGGAATTCAAGGTTAGGATAGTCCAAAGAACGTTTTTGTGCCTCTTCTAAGATAAACGGATTTGCATCTATTCCAATGGCTCGAACTAGTATGGATCTCTTCTTTGCGTTATCTAAACAACGCCTGAGGACTTCACCATCCCCACAACCTATATCTATGATGATCAAGGGTGTTTCTGCCCTCTTGTGTATTGCCAATAATTTATTAACTCCAGAGATTGTAATATTTGTGCCTCCCAACCATTTGTTTACTGTAGCTAGGTCCTTTAGCAATGATTTCATTTCTTCTCCCTGAAAATTCATGTCATCCATGATTTCAGTTTCTTGTGATCGATATTTGGAGGAAAATAATACCATTAGAAAGTAGAACCATGAGTTTTACAAATGAGTTTGGGAATAAGTGATGGAAAATTCTTGACCATTTGTACACCCCAATGGGAAATTTTATTGTTCAATAACAAGCGTTGCAGGATTCTTCCGTAAAGTAACCGTGAATTAAAGGTTTGTTTCCAGCGTTGGGTATATGTTTTTTCAAGCTCCACACGATTCCATGAATGTGAATTAAATGCTTGCACCAAAATTTCAGAAATCAATTTTGCGCTATGTACGGCCATGGCCATACCATTACCACTCAAAGGATGTATGAGCCCTGCACTGTCACCAACCATAAAAACATGTTGATCTAAGGGGGCTTTGGAATGAAATGATACCTGGGCTATAGTTAAAGGGCGATCAAAAGTAGGGATGGCTTGTTCAAAAAAGGTTTTCAAATGTGAATTTTGAGACATTATTGTCTTTTGAAATTCCTGGATTCCCGCAGTTTTCTTAAAAGTAGTGTATTTTGCCAGATAGCAGGCGTTAACCAGTCCCGTTTCAGTTTTGGACAAACCGCAATAGCCACCGTCAAAATTGTGTAGCGAAACAACATCTTCAGGAAAATCAAATTTGTAATGTGCTTTTACTGCCAACCACGGAGATCGCTTTTCTATGAAATTTCTTTTCATGGAAATATCAAGGTTGGAACGTTTTCCATAAGCTCCAATGACAAAATGAGCTGAATATTCTCCATGAGATTGGGTGGTTACCGTAAATTGATTTTCATGAAAAAAAATCTTTTCAACTTGATCAAATACCGTAGTAATATGATCCCTCACCTTTTCAAATAGCAACAAATCCAAGGCATAGCGTGATATGCCAAAACCACCCAACGGTAGATTTGCATGTGCAATAGCGCCATTCTTTGTAGAAATTTCGAATTTTGTTATGGGAACAGCTCCGTGTTCTTTCAGGTCTACTCCCAACGATTTCCAATAAGGAACCACCTCGTTAGAAACATATTCACCACATACTTTGTGTTTGGGATACGTATGCTTTTCGATTAATAAGACATCAACATTATGCTGTGAAAGGTGCAAGGCACTGGTTAGTCCCGCTAATCCTCCACCTATTATAATCACTTGGTATGTCTTGGGGGTATTCACTTCTTAAAGTACGGAGGAAATCTTCAGAAAAAAAAATCCCAAGGACATTGCCTTGGGACTTTCTTTATAAATAGTCTTTTTCTAATTACCGCCAGCTTCTTTTTCAGCTTCCCTCTTCATTTTTTCATTAGGAACAATCACAATGTTTACACGACGATTTTGAGCTCGTCCCTCAGCAGTATCATTGGTAGCAATAGGACTTGTTTCTCCAAACCAGTTGGTAGTAAAGCGTCCTGAACTAAGCCCTTTGGGACCCGTAAAATAATTGGTGACAGACTGGGCTCTATTTTGAGAAAGTGTCATATTATATTCTTCACTTCCTGCACTATCGGTGTGACCAATTACCAAAACGTCGGTATCTGGAAACTCAATCAATACAGAAGCGAGTTTGTCTAAAGTAGCTCTAGAATCTGCATTGATATTATATTTATTGGTATCAAAATACACTCCGTTGTTTTCACCATCAAAGGTGATTATAATACCGTCATCTACCCGTTCTACTTTAGCGCCGGGAACCTCTTCTTCAATTTTCTGAGCATTTTTATCCATTTTGGAGCCAATAAGAACCCCTGCAGCACCTCCTACTACACCTCCAATGACAGCGCCAATCTCTCCGTTACCGCCTTTTCCAATATTGTTTCCTAAGATAGCACCTAAAACGGCACCTCCAGCAGCGCCAATAACGGCACCTTTTTGTTTGTTGTTTGCATTTTTAGTTGCTTCACAACTAGTGAGTCCAAAAAACAACACTAGAGCTAAAGCCATGCTTATAAATTGTTTGATGTAAATTTTCATTATTCTTGAATTTTTGAAAAGTTCATGTTAATAGTAAAAGGGTTTCCTTCTAAGGTTACAGTTTGTTCCCATTGCATAGAAGATTCGCTTAATTGTGCAAGACGAAGTCTAAATCCTACGGAGCTATCCTTGTCTGCTTTTCCTAGTTTGGTGGTTGGTTTTAGTAGGAAATCATACAATCCTGTTTGTGGATCGACTTCCTGAATGGCGAAGATAAAGTTGCGATCGCCAGTAGGGCAATTTCCATCAGAGATGGTGTAATACCCTGAGTTATTGTTAGGTATAAAGCGCCACGAACTACCTTCGAAACATTCCTTAGAAGTGTCTCTAAACATAGTAATATTAAAGGTTCCCGTTTCGCTATATGTGATGTTGTCCAGCATCCAGTACCCTTTCAGGACTTTTTTGGATTGAATAACCGTTTTTGGCGTGCCACAACTACCTACTATGACGGCAAGCGCCAGAATCATCATAATTTTTTTCATATAATTGGATTTTATGAGGTTGATATTCGTTTGGTTTGCTTTATTAAAGGTACTAAAAAAGAAGATACCACAAACAGCCAGTACACGGTAAGTCAACCAAATAATAAGTGTTTTAAACGAAAATCAATGTCTAATAATTCAACAAACCTTGTAGTGTGGTCTTAAAGCGATCCTTAGGCAAGTAATTGTCTTCTAGATTTTTAGCAAATGGAACAGGGGTTTCTAAGCTTGCTACACGGCGTATAGGTGCGTCTAGATACTCAAAGCAGTTTTCCGTAATCAAGGCGGAAATATCACTAGCAATTCCACCGAACATAGAATCTTCCTGTAGTATAAGCACCTTTCCTGTTTTTTGAACTGAATTGTAGATGGTTTCGGTATCTAATGGAGATAGCGTTCTCAAATCGATTAAATCTATCGAATAATCCGCCTCATTTAGAACCTCCAATGCCCAATGAACACCAGCACCGTAGGTAATTATGGTTAGGTCCTTGCCCTCTGTTAGTAGAGCTGCTTTTCCAATAGGCAATGTATAATAATCAGTTGGGACTTCTTGGCGAATACTTCTGTATAATGCCTTATGCTCAAAGAACATCACTGGATTTGGGTCTTCTATCGCTGTTGCCAATAATCCTTTAGCATCATACGGAAATGCTGGGTATACTACTTTTAAACCTGGGGTGTGTGTGAACCACGCTTCATTTGTCTGACTATGGAAAGGACCCGCTCCTACTCCTGCACCGCAAGGCATACGGATGACCACATCAGCATTCTGATCCCATCTATAATGACATTTTGCCAAATAGTTAACAATAGGATTGAAACCAGAGGTTGCGAAATCAGCAAATTGCATTTCCATGATGGATTTAAAACCATTGATGGATAGCCCCATCGTAGCAGACACGATAGCGCTTTCACAAATTGGTGTGTTCCTAACACGTTCTTTTCCAAAGGCATCCACAAAACCTTCTGTAATCTTAAAAACACCCCCATACTCCGCAATATCCTGCCCTAAAATCACTGAGTTGTCGTGACGCTCCATGGCTTGCTTTAAACCTTGGGAAATTGCATCTACAAATCGAAGTTCTTCTGTGTTTGAATTACTCTTAACCTCCTGATATGTAAACTTTTTAAATACGTCATTTAATTCATTACTTTCAATAGAATCAATTACCTCTTCTGCAAAGGCAATGTCCAATCCATTATTGATTTCATTTTTTATTTCTGCTTTGAATGTAGCTATTTGAGTTTCGGAAATAACCCCCTCAGAAAGTAGATAATTTTCAAAATTTTGAACAGGATCTTTTTCAGCCCATGCATCCATCAATTCTTTAGGAACATACTTGGTGCCACTAGCCTCTTCGTGTCCTCGCATCCGGAAAGTTTTAAACTCCAATAAAACGGGCCTTGGGTTTTCCCGCATGCTCTCTACTATACTAGAAACCTGGGTAAAGACCTCTAATATGTTGTTACCTTCAATGATATGTGATTCCATACCATAGCCCTTACCTCTATCGGCAAGGTGTTCACATCGGTATTGTTCGTCTGTGGGTGTTGAGAGTCCATATCCATTGTTTTCAATGCAAAACAAGACAGGTAGCTGCCAAACTGAAGCAACGTTTAATGATTCGTGTATGTCTCCCTCACTAGTTCCTCCTTCGCCTGTAAATACAGCACATACCTGATTGTTATCTTTCAGAAGATTTCCTAAGGCAATCCCGGAAGCAACTCCAAACTGAGGCCCTAAATGGGAAATCATACCAACTATATTAAATTCCTGTGTTCCGAAATGAAAACTACGGTCACGCCCCTTGGTAAAACCACTTGCTTTACCCTGCCATTGCGAAAACAATCTATGCAACGGAATCTCACGAGTGGTAAAAACCCCGAGATTTCTATGCATGGGTAAAATATACTCTTGTTTGTTGAGAACGGAAGTAATCCCAACAGATATGGCTTCTTGCCCAATCCCACTAAACCATTTTGAGATTTTTCCCTGCCTAAGCAAGATGAGCATTTTTTCTTCAATCATTCGCGGTTTTAGCATACGTTTATACAATTGTATAAGCGTGTCGTCTGATAATTCGGTACGGTTATAATCGAAAAAAATGGATTCCTTGGTTTGGGTAGCCATATTCAAAAATTTGTGAATGTCAAAAGTAGGAAAATTGGTCATTCTACAAAGTATTTAGCACTATTTTTTACACTCGGAAATCCCCTCTATATTTGGTATATTTGCAATATAAATACATGTCGTTATGAACAATATACCTAGTGTTGATTTGGCAGATTTCCTTTCGGATGATCCAGAACGAAAACAAAAATTTGTAGATGAGATTGGAAGCGCTTACGAAGAAATTGGATTCGTATCCTTAAAAAATCATTTTTTGAATGATCAATTGGTTGAAGATCTTTATACAGAAGTGAAAAAATTCTTTGCCCTTCCTGTTGATACCAAACAGAAATACGAAATAGAAGGGCTTGGTGGACAAAGAGGTTATGTATCCTTTGGAAAAGAACATGCCAAGGGCAAGAAAGAAGGTGATTTAAAAGAATTTTGGCATTTTGGACAAGAGCCTTCCGAAGATGCAAACCTTCCTGATGAATACCCAACAAACGTGATTGTGGATGAACTTCCTCATTTTAATGCTACTGGTATGGAAGCTTACCGAATGTTGGAAAAAACTGGGATATACGTATTGCGAGCTTTAGCTTTATATATAGGATTGGAAGAAACTTATTTTGATCCATGGGCTACTAATGGGAATAGTATCTTACGTCCTATACACTACCCTCCTATTACAGAAGAACCCAAAGGTGCTGTGCGTGCAGGAGCACATGGGGACATCAATCTAATCACCTTGCTTATGGGGGCTTCAACAGGTGGTCTTCAAGTATTACGTAAAGACGGTGAATGGATTGATGCCATTCCAGAAGAGGATGAATTGGTGATTAATGTGGGAGACATGTTAGAGCGTCATACCAATAATAAACTTAGATCTACTATTCACCGAGTGGTAAATCCTCCAAAAGAGCAATGGGGCACTCCACGATATTCCATTCCTTTCTTCATGCATCCAAGAAGTGACATGAGATTGGACTGCCTTGAAGCCTGTACAGATGCAGATCATCCCAAAGCGTATGAAGATATCTCTGCGGGTGAATTCTTGCATGAACGTTTGGTAGATATTGGTCTAATCAAGAAATAATTTTGTTTTGGATTTACAAGATCAACTTAAGAATCTATTTCCAGATCATGTTCCTAGCGAAAAACCTGCCAAGGAAGAAAAATCGACGGTCTGGCTGCAAGATGAACCACTTATCTGCAAATACGAAAAACGAAAAGGGAAACCCATTACTATCATTGAAGGGTACAACGGGGCGGACCATGATTTCAAGCAGCTGGCAAAAGAAATTAAACAGTTGTTGAGTGTTGGAGGAAGTTTCAAAAACGAACAGATTATCATTCAAGGTGACTATCGGGACAAAATCATGACATTCCTTCAAGAAAAAGGTTTCAAAACCAAACGAGTTGGGGGATAAAATCTTACATGTTACCAACGGGGATGGTTTTACAAATCGTTTAAAAGAACTCCTACCCGATCAAGACATTCTTACTTGGAATGAAATCCTATGCGAAGGACCTTCATCTAATACTATTTTTTCAGAAGATTTTATTACTGAAAGGGTTGAATACTTAAAAATATTTACTCCCAATGCGGAGGAAAAATACCAAAAGTTTGTATCCCAATTTGAAATCTTGAAACAATCGTCTTTTGATCAATTCATTTTTTGGTTTGAATATGATCTGTTCTGCCATATCAATATGGCTGCAGTGATCACGTATGTACATTCCATTGCTCCCAACGCTGTGTTTTACTTGGTATGCAGTGGTGTTATCCACGGAAAAGAAGGCTTGTATGGGCTTTCTGAACTCTCAGAACCTGAATTATGGAAAGAATATAAAAACAAGATTCTATTAAACATGGATGCTATTGCTACCCTGAAGGAGTTTTGGAATATATACACCTCAGATGATCATTCCACCCTTACTAGTATAGCGTTCAATGCAGAACAGTTTCCATACTTCTCTTCCTGTATACAAGTACATTTAGAGCGTTTCCCAAATATTGAAAATGGACTGAATGCCTTAGAGCTACAAGTACTTCAGGCTATAGACACCCATGAGTTTGAATCTATACACAAATTGGTAGGATATCTTCTTCGCAATCAAGGATACTATGGGTTTGGAGACTCTCAGTGGTTTCTAATTGTGGAAAACCTGAAACTGTATTTTACAGAAGAAACAAATTTGCAATTAACCGCAAGAGGTAAGAGCATTTTAGAAGGAAAGCAAAGCGCTCTCACAGATCTAGCGAATACCTCACAGTTTGGTCGATGTGCTAAATACAACTACCTTTACAACTCTTCTAAACAAGCTATACAAAAGAGATAATGCGTATTCCAGAATCTGAACTAATACTGAATGAAGATGGTAGTATTTATCACCTTCACCTAAAACCTGGAGATATTTCGGATACCATTATTACAGTAGGTGACCAAGATCGTGTGGATATGGTTTCCCAGTACTTTGACAGGATTGATGTGGCAGTACAAAAGAGGGAGTTTAAAACGCATACAGGCTGGTATAAAGACAAACGAATTACTGTTATTTCAACAGGAATTGGCACTGATAATATAGATATTGTTTTCAATGAACTGGACGCTTTGGTCAATATAGATTTTGATACTAGAAGCTTAAAACCCATACACACACAACTCAAATTCATTCGTATAGGTACATCAGGGGCCATTCAAGAAACAATTCCAGTAGATAGTTTTTTGGTGTCAGAAAAAGCCATTGGTCTTGACAACCTAGTACATTTTTACAAAGATGATTCGTTTCTGGATATCCCTTTTGCAGAGGCATTTATGGAACATATGCAATGGAATCAAAAAAAATCCGACCCATATTGTGTTAGTGCCAGTGACGTATTACTTCAACAATTTTCCAGGGAAGACTTTGTGTATGGAATTACCACAACAAATGTTGGGTTTTATGGACCACAAGGAAGAAAGCTTCGTTTGGCATTGCAGGACCCCACTATGAATAAAAAACTACAACTGTTTCAATACGAAGGTAATTCCATTACCAACTTAGAAATGGAAACCTCTGGAATGTACGCTATGGCAAAGTTATTGGGACATCATGCCATATCTTTAAATGCCATATTGGCCAATAGAGTAACCGGGGTTTTTAGTACAAAATCAAACGAAACAATTGACAATTTGATTAAAAAAACATTAGATCTTATTGTAGCATGAAAAAATTTCAAATAGGCGGAGTACCCGAACACTTCAATTTACCATGGTATTTAACCATGCGTAATAAAGAATACCACGAAGAAGGGATTAATTTACGTTGGAAGGATTTTTATGGAGGAACGGGGCAAATGTGTAAAGCCCTAAGAGAAAAAGAAATTGATATGGCTGTGATCCTTACTGAAGGGATCATTCGGGATATCATTAATGGAAATGATTGTAAAATAGTACAAGTATTTGTTGCATCACCCTTAATTTGGGGAATTCATGTGGCAAAGAACTCAGACCACCATACCGTTGCAAGCCTAAGAGGAACTGCTGCTGCCATAAGCCGTTTTGGTTCTGGTTCTCATCTAATGGCTTATGTAAATGCCGAAAATCACGATTGGAATACTGAAACCGACCTTAATTTTGAAGTAATCAAGGATTTGGAAGGAGCATTAAAGGCATTGCCCGAAGGGAAAGGGGATTATTTTATGTGGGAAAAATTTACAACGAAGCCCTATGTAGATAATGGTCCTTTTCGCTTGGTTGGAGAATGTCCTACTCCATGGCCTTGTTTTGTAATTGCTGTTAGAAATGATGTATTAGAATCTGAAGCCGAAAGCATTCAAACTATTTTAGAAATTATTAATAATACCACATTAGAATTTAAGAGCATTCCCTCTATAGATAGAATGATATCTAACCGATACGACCAGAAAATTGAAGATGTTCAGGAATGGTTATCACTTACACAATGGTCGCAAACAAATCTTACATTGCAACAAGTTGAAGAAGTTCAGCAAAAATTATTACAACTGGAACTCATTGAAAAAAAGATACTTAGTGATGATTTGTTGCATCAATTTTAATTTTTTTTGAAAAAAGCGCAACCTTTTTTGCTCCCCTGCGTCTTACGTATGTAAAATGTAAGAAGTATGACCACTTTTTTAATCGTTTTGGGGGGGCTTTTAGTAACGAACTTTCTACTATTACAGTTCAGTTGCAATAAAATTGTTGAGCCCGAACAGCCAGAGGAAGAATAGAAATCTTCTCCCTTACTAAACAATTCTTTACCACACTATTGGGGTTTCCCCTATTTCCTTTAAGTATTCATTTGTTTTACTAAAATGCCTGTTTCCAAACCAATACCCCCTATTGGCACTTAATGGTGATGGATGACCACTAGTCAATACCTTGTGTTTTGTACCATCTACCTTCGCCCCTTTTCGTTTAGCATAGCCACCCCATAGTAAAAATACCAATCCGCTTCTTTGCGATGACAATTGTTCAATCACGGAATCAGTAAATGTTTCCCATCCTTTGTTTTGATGACTCCCAGCAGTGTGTGCCCTAACCGTTAGTGTAGCATTCAACAAAAGGACTCCTTGTGAGGCCCATCGCTCCAAGTTACCACTTTGCGGGATCTCAATACCAATATCTTCTTTTTGCTCTCTAAATATGTTTTGAAGTGATGGCGGATGCGAAATGCCATCTGCCACAGAAAAACACAAACCATTGGCCTGCCCAGGTCCATGATAAGGATCCTGACCAATAATAACCACCTTTACTTGGTGAAATGGTGTGTGATCGAAAGCCGAAAATATTTGTTTTCCAGGCGGATAGCAGCGTTGAGAATTGTATTCGGATTTTACGAATTGAATGAGCCGTTTAAAATATGGCTTATCAAATTCTGAAGCCAATTGCTCATGCCAAGTCGGTTCTATGGTTACTGACATTATTTGTACTTTTGCTCGAAACGTAAAATTACAACAAATAACCCTTTTTGGCTTCGGCGATTTTATGGTTAGAATAGACACCAAAACCCTTCAGGATTTAGAATTTCCAATGGTATTACAACAGGTTTCAAACCACTGTATTACAGAGTTGGGAAAAGTATCTGTATTAAAAACCACACCTTTTTCAGATACAGAAGAAAGTATAGCCGAGCTATACCGAGTTAAAGAGTTTACGGCTTCTTTCGAAAATGACAATGGTATTCCAAACCACGGTTTCGAAGCTATTACCAATGAATTGAAGTTATTGGGTATTGAAAATAGCACCTTAGAAGTTTCTGGATTCCGAAGAATCCTTTCGGTATCAGAAACCACTAAATCGTTATTAAAGTTTTTCAAAAAATACGAAGAGTTCTATGTGCATTTAAGCAATTACTCTGAAAAAATCACGTATACGAGTCTTATCTCTGAATCCATTCACAAAGTATTTGATCGCTTTGGAGACGTTAAAAATGAAGCTTCTGATGACCTTGCAGCAATTAGAAAACGCCTTAATGTAGTAAAGGGACAGATTAATTCTTCTTTTTCTAAAGCCCTGTCTAAATACGTTCAAAATGATTACTTGGACGAAATACGCGAAACGGTTGTAGATAACAGACGCGTACTTGCCGTTAGAGCCATGCATCGCAAAAAGATTAAGGGCGCTGTATTGGGAAGTTCCAAAACGGGAAGTATTGTCTATATAGAACCCCAGGAAACACTGGAATATGCCAACGAACTAACGAACCTTCTTTACGAAGAAATTGAAGAAATAAAACGTATTCTTAAAGATCTAACCGAATATGTTCGTCCCTATCTCCAGTTATTAGAGCAATACCAATCCTATTTGGTAACGGTAGATACCTGGCATGCAAAAGCCAAATATGCTTTAGAGATAGAAGGATGTTTACCTATCTTAACAAAAGAGAAGCATTTTACACTCAAGGATGCTTTTCATCCTTTATTGTTGGTAGCCAATAAAAAGCTGAAGAAGAAAACGTTTCCCCAAACAATAGCTTTACATTCCGAAAATAGAATCATTGTTATTTCCGGACCCAATGCTGGCGGAAAGAGTATCACCCTAAAAACAGTAGGTTTATTACAACTCATGCTACAAAGTGGAATGCTCATCTCTGTAGATCCTATGAGTGAAATATGTTTCTTTGACCGCATCTTAACAGATATAGGAGACAACCAGTCTATCGAAAATCATTTAAGCACCTATAGTTATCGTCTTAAAAAGATGAATCAATTCTTGAAAAAATGCAATGCCAAAACGTTGTTTTTAATTGATGAGTTTGGTACGGGTAGTGACCCAGAATTGGGAGGTGCATTGGCCGAAACTTTTTTGGAAGTATTTTATGAACGGGAAGCTTTTGGTATCATTACCACGCACTACACCAACCTTAAACTGTTGGCTACTGAACTGCCGCATGCTACCAATGCTAATATGCAGTTTGACAGTAAAAGCTTGGAACCTGTATATAACCTCCAATTGGGAGAAGCTGGAAGTTCTTTTACTTTTGAAGTAGCTCAAAAAAATGGAATTCCTTATGGGCTTATAAATAGAGCCAAGAAAAAAATTGAACGAGGCAAGGTGCGTTTTGACAAAACCATTTCAAATCTTCAAAAAGAACGCTCTCAACTACGAAAAACATCAGCCTCCTTAAAAACAGAAGAGGAAAAAGCACGGGAAGAAAACAAGCAATTGGAAGAGGCAAATGTACGTGCCCGTGAAAAGCTGGAGCGATATCAAGAAGTATTTGATGCCAATCAGCGCTTGATCACCCTTGGTAAAAAATTCGATGCCTTATCTGCCAATTATTTAAACAACAAACAAAAGAAACGCTTGTTGGATGAGCTTATGAAATTGGTGATGGTAGAAAATAGCAAACGGAAAAAAGAGACTCCAAAACCCAAGGCAAAGAAAAAAGAGGAAAAAGCAAAAGAGCATACCATACGTCAGGAAGTTGAGCAGAAAGTAGCCCAGATTAGGAAACGGAAGAAAAAAGAAAAGGAAGCCGCAAAAAAAGCACCTCCCCCAAAACCTAAAGTCACTTTAAAAATTGGAGATCGAGTGCGTATGATAGATGGCAGGGCTATTGGCACCATAGATAGCATTGAAAAGAAGAAAGCCATTGTTAACTACGGTATGTTCACCACCAATGTAAGTTTGGAAGAATTAGAGAAGGTGTCTTAAAAACAACAGCCAACGCTAAGTTGTTGAATCACAACTTTAAGCGCCAGCTGTCTTTCTATTAAGGTTTAGTAAAATTAATTACAACTTACTTGATCTATTTCAGAAGGTGCGCCTAAGATATTACCACCTGTAAAGCGATAGCATCTTTCAGAATAGTTATAGCCAATGGTAAAATCATCGATGAAATTCCAACCTCCGGCTCCATATTGATATTCAAATTCTACTTCTACATTGTGTGCTCCAGATGGAGGGGTTCTGCTTAAGATATCACCTTGGTTCAATTCATAATAAGGAGAGTAATAGATAAAATCTGTATCCTGTCCACGGTATTTAAAACGGAAGCGGGTATCGTGATAGGATTTGTTTTCCACCGTTACTTCGTCATGGCTAAATCCATAACTACCACATTCTTCTACCCTGTAATCTGTGGTATATCCCATTTTGGCCAAAGAGTTGTCCTTAAGATAGCGGATGCTATAGGCAATGGGTACGCCAGGATTGTTTCTGCTATAGACTGCATTTTCCCCGGTTATGATATAATTCAATCCACCAGGACCAGCATCAATACTAGCAGCATCTACAGCACTACTAGCCACTTCTGCATTCCCGCCTATAGTAATGATATTGATGGTAGAGTTTTGCAATACTTCGTCGTATTCTGAATTTACCTCACCTGTACCATTGTTTAGCCCACTGCTATACTCTAATACAACATCTAGGTCTATGGAAGAGTTCATATTTGTACTTTCCATACGCACCATAATGATACGTCCATAGGATACAGACGCTACATAAGCAGGTGGGTTTGTGGCTGTCATTATGGATTGTACTTGGCCCAAGGACACATCAGATCCAAATACCGCTGCTGGTGATGAGGGAGTGTCTATAGTAACAGTGTAGAATACCTGTTTGAATACCATGGAAGCAACACGACGTTCTGTATTGGTCTCGTATTCAAATTGAGACGCTATGGCTCCTGTAGCCCATTCTGCATTAAGACCGATATCTAAACTCAATTGGGTAGATGAATATGAAGTAGCGGCTTGATAGGAGGAATTGGCTGCGTTCACATAGCCTTCTTCATAGGCATTATCATTCCACCATTCCAATGCCTCATCAATTCCAGCTTGCACATCAGAATTTTTAGAAGGATCATCAATGGTTATATTTCCATTTGTGCCAATTCCTGGTAAATCTAAGCGCAAGGTAGCTGGAGAACGATTAACAGCAAAAGGATCTGGTGCTCCGTCAAGCATCCCTTGGTTTCCAACTACAAGTGCGCCTGGAAATATAATACCGTTGGTTGGACGTAGTATGGCCACGTCATCAAAATTAGACTCTAAGGTATAGTCAGCCACATTACATTCTAAAACGGTTCCTTGATTAGGGGAAGAAGTGGTCACATCTTCGAAAGTAATGGTGCGTTCACTGGATAATCCTCCAGTATCTTGTACGTTCAGCATGTCATCGGGGCTGTAAACAAGATTTATAATGTATTCTGAAATACTAGAAGCCTCAGGGTTATCCCCTCCTCCTCCGTCGTCTTCAGTACTACAAGATGTAAAAAAAACAATAGAACAAACACCTAAAAGTAAAGTAGCTTGTTTAAAAAAATGGTTTGAAGTTTTCATAATTTGTTTAATTGAGATTCAACGAGCCAAAAGTATCTCTCCTCACTCTACACACCTAAAAATGAGTATGGACAAAGCATGGACACCATAAAAAAACTTGAGATAGTATTAACTTAGTTGAAGTTCTTAATAAGACAATTAGTTCTTACTTTTACAGACTCAAAACTTCATTTAGATATTACCTGTATGGCTTCTAAAGTCAGTTCACACAAAATCATTCTTTTCGACGGAGTTTGCAATCTCTGCAATTCGTCAGTTACATTTGTGATCAAGCGAGATCTGAAAAACCAATTTAAATTTGCAGCATTACAAAGCGATGCAGGAAAGCAATTGATCCTTACACATGGAATAGATACATCTTCTGTGGATTCCATCATTTTTATAGAAAATGGTAAAGCTTACACCAAATCCACAGCAGCATTACGTATTGCAAAACATCTTGGAGGTGCTTATCCGCTTATGATGGGTTTTATGATTGTTCCAACTTTTCTTCGAAATTGGGTATATGACTGGGTGGCAAAAAATAGGTATAAATGGTATGGGAAAAAGGAAAGTTGTATGATTCCTACACCAGAGCTTCGATCTAAGTTTTTATGATAATTGTTATTTCAAGTTCTGAAGAATGAACTCTAAAGTAGTGTTGGTATTCTCGTTCTTGTCAAAGGCAAAGTTTTTATAGGTAATGGCTTCAGACACTCCTTCTTTTTGCCATTTATTGACAATATCAACTTGTTCTAAGGCTACTTTTCCTGCCAACAAACTATCCAAATTTTTGTCTTTTTGAAAGAAATCGTAAATCTTCTTCAATCCAGTTAAATACAAATAATCTTTAGTGAACCCTCCTCCTCTATGGGCTCTTAAGGTAATATTATAAGCTTCTTCCCTATTCAGCTTGTACTGGTTGTGAAGTAGATCAAAGGTGTCACAAAAATTACATCCTTTGCGAAGGCTATCTATAGCCAAAACACGATATGATAATTCTTTTAAACGGTATAGTGTAAGGCAACCGCTCATATATTCACTGAACACTGCCAAGCCTTCTTGGGTTTCTACATTTTTAGGAAACCCGTTTTTAAAAATCTTCAAGGGTTGTTCCATACCATTATAGGTAGTCACCAAATGAACTCCTATTTCATGATTGGCCAATACCTTTAATTGATTGGCACTAAAGCGGTGGTTCTTTTTTAGAAGCAACGTTTGGGTATTGTTCTGTACCATAGCTGCCGCCGAAATTTTATTGGAAAATTTCAGTTTGAACGGAAAATCATAGCGCCTGGTAAATTCTTCAAAATATTGAGAAGCTTCCGTTGCATTGAATACCGGAAACATTTCCTGATTGTATGCTTCGTCCTTAAAGTGAAGGATAAAACGTGCATTTTCTACATCTTTTTCAGTAGGTGTTCCAAAGGATTTCAGGGAATTATAATAGAATTTAGATCCTTTTCCAATGGTTTCAATACATTCAATAAGACCCGAATAGTCGTAAATAACATCTCTATAAAATGCTCTAGTCTCTTCATCACGAATACTATCAATATCTTGAGAAAAAAGATCTTGTTGTAGTTTATGAGCATTGAAATCAATTTTCCGATAATGGAAATTTGGACTCAAGTTGTATTTAGAGGAGAAGAAATTACGTTTTTCCTGCTCAATATTTGTAGGATTGATATAGTTGAGCAATTCTATCTTCTTCACCAATCGATCTAGATTGGCATCAATTCTGAATAAATTGGGATGTGTTTCTATAATGGTCTCCGGATACGTCATACTACATTTTGTGGGCACTATAAAAAGCTTTTGCATGCTCTTTTACTCTAACCCTCAGTTGTTTTTCAATGGCTGAAACGACTTCAGGATATAGGACCTGCCCTATCTCGTCACAATATATTTTTTTGAACTCAGTCGCCAAAACTAAGGTATTTTTAAAGTTTTTCGTAATAAATTTCAAAAAATACCCATTTCCTTGAAAAGTATCATTAATCTTTGATGTGGCTACGATGTCATGTGGTAATTGTAATTGAGACAACGAATAACGCCAAGATTCAATTTCTTTTTCAAAACGGAGCCCATCCACATTGGCAGTTCCCAAATTAATCACAGGAACTTCCCTGTCCCATCGTCTCCAATTATAACTGTGCATATCATATACCACACAGACCCCAAATTTATCTTCCAATTTTTTAATTAAGGCATGGACTACCTCATAAAATGCACCGTGCTTGGAAAGACTATGTTCTTTTTGGTCGTTTGGTAAAGGATTTTTCCATAGTTTTTTACCCCAAGCATCTTCATAGATAGCACTTTCTGGGGCTCGATTCAAATCATATTCAAACCTACTATCACAACCTGCAATTACTATAGGGTGAGTTTTTACAAATTCCTTGGTACAAGGGTCTTCTTCAAACCAACGATCGTATTCAGTATGTAAACAATTATCCCAAAGTTCTTTTCTAAACTGATGTCCATCATGAACTGCACCACAGGCATAGGGAACATAGGAATCAATTTTAATAGTAAAGGAATAGTCTGAAGACACCGCTTCAAAGGTTTCCTCAACTTCAATTTTTTGGATTATTTCTGAAATGGAAAGTTTCTGCATAAACCTATTTCATTTAGGCATCACTTACATGCTTACGAAGCTTCTGCCTTCTTTCGAAAGCCGCAACACGTTCCTGAACTTTATCTTCCACAAAATCGATGATCTTTTCCTGTACCCTGCTTTTATATACTTTATTGATATAGGTTATGCCTCCCGGAGACATAACATTTACCTCTACCAATTTACCATTGATGACGTCAATCCCCGCAAAATACAATCCATCTTTAACCAATTTTGGACCAATCTTACGGCACAGTTCTTTCTCCTTTTTTGTTAGGCTATGCTTCTCTACACGACCGCCAGCCGTTACATTAGAACGATGATCTTCTTCCCCAGGCACCCTACGCATGGCACCTATGGGTAGTCCATTAAGTAATAAGATACGTACGTCTCCCATTTCTGCTCCTTCAATATAATCTTGAAGAATTACATAATTAGAAGTGCCGTCCTTATTGGTGATGTAAAAGTCCAAAAGCGAATTGATACTCTTCATCGCTCGTTTTTCTATAAGAATAACACCAGAGCCTCCAAAACCATTCAATGGTTTTAAAATCATACGTTCAGGGCCTTCCTTAATAATTTTCTTAAGGTATTCCTTATTCTTGGTAACATGAGTGCGAGGAATAATTTCATTGCCATCATCTTCAAATACCGCTGTATACAATTTATTGTTAGCTCTTCGAATCCCGTCAAGATCATTCATGATAAACACATCATCCTTAACACTATCCAAGAAGTTGAGCATGATCATATCCAATGGCGGGTTACTTCTTAATATAATGACATCAAATCCCGCTAACGGTAGCATTTCATCATAAAATTCAGACTTGCCATGAAAAGACTTAAGATTGTTCGATATTTTTTCGGCACGTTTCAAACATCTGCAAAATGCAAACGCAACACTGTCCCGTATGGTTAAATTGGCAGGTGTGGTAATTGCAAGTCCGTGACCTCGCTTCGCAAATTCCTGGATCATAGCTAGCGTAGAATCATTTTCGGGATCCATTTCCTCCCACGGATACATGATAAAGCAGACATTCATAGATTGGTTCTTTAGAAAAATAAATATAGCAAATATGACAAAACTGAAAAACGCTTTTTGAAAATTTCTAGTAATGATCTACAAATGAATAAATAACCTATGATCACAGTTAGCATATTACTGTAATGATATCTATCACTTCAATCTTTAGTAGTCAATAATTTTCGATCATCTACAAAATATGTAGCCGAAAAAAAGCACTATGGCTAAAACTAGGAACTTCTTTTTATTAATTTTGGGCAACCCATTAAAACACATACACTATGGATATTGAAAAATGGATCGATAAAATTGTAGAATACGGCTCAGAATACGGTCTCAAAGTTCTTGGAGCCATTGCCATTTGGATCATTGGATCCTGGATCATAAAAAAAATAATGAAGCTCATGGATCTTGCCATGAGTAAGAGAGACTATGATGAAAGCCTTCAAAAGTTCTTAAAAAACCTGCTAGGATGGATTCTTAAAGTATTGCTCATTATTGCCATTCTTGGAAATCTTGGGGTAGAAACCACCTCTTTTGCTGCTATTCTGGCTGCTGCTGGTTTGGCAATTGGGATGGCTCTGCAAGGATCGCTATCTAATTTTGCTGGAGGTGTGCTTATCATGATCTTTAAGCCTATTAAAATTGGAGATCTTATTGAAGCACAAGGAGAATTGGGACATGTAAAGGAAATTGAAATATTCACTACCAAAGTATTGACCCCACAGAACAAATTGGTGATTATACCCAATGGAGCACTCTCCAATGGAAATATAACCAATTACAGTGCTGAAGGAGTGTTAAAGATCTTTCATACTATTGGTGTTTCATACGACGCTGACATAAAGCAAACCAAAGAGGTTTTGATGGAAGTACTGGTTTCTCAAGAAAAAGTACTCAAAGACCCTCCTCCTATGGTTGAAGTCTCTGCATTAGGGGAAAGTTCGGTAGATTTTGCAGTACGTCCTGCTGTAAAAGTTGAAGATTACTGGGATGTATATTTTGATACCTTAGAAAAATCTAAAATAGCACTAGATGCTGCTGGCATTGAAATCCCATATCCGCACAGTGTGGAAATTCAAAAACAAGGTTAATTTTTTACTTATTACTCATAAAAAAACCGCTCCTTAGAGCGGTTTTCTTTTTTATTTTACTTCGTCGTAATGGTCGTCCCATTCCTTTACCCTTGGTTTACCTAATTTACCAACAGATTTTGCTACCAACATAGATACCGTGGCATCTCCAGTTACATTGATTACGGTGCGACACATATCCAACGGCCTATCCACAGCAAAAATAAGGGCCAAACCTATAGCTAGTTTGTCAGCTGGGAACCCAATGGATTCCAATACAATTACCAACATAACCATTCCAGCTCCTGGTACTGCAGCAGACCCAATAGAGGCCAAAAGTGCCGTTAAAACAATGGTTAGCTGATCTGCAAAGGAAAGATCAAAACCTAAAGCTTGAGAGATAAAAACAGCTGCGACTCCTTGATACAAACTTGTTCCATCCATATTAATTGTTGCTCCCACGGGAAGCACAAAACTGGAAACTTCTTTATCAACACCAATATGTTCTTCTACCCGCTCCATGGTAACAGGAAGTGTTGCCGCACTAGAACTGGTTGAGAATGCCAAAAGCTGGGCAGGACTAATTTCTTTTAAGAACCAAAAGGGGTTCTTTTTTACATAAGTTCCTACCAATATGAGGTAGAAAACAACCATAAGGGTAAGTCCTAAAACTACAACACCCGCATATTTAATTAAAGCATAAAGTAAATCGGGATCACCCGAGGAAACCACCACGTTGGCCAAAAGGGCAAATACAGCATAAGGTGCCGTAAGCATAATAAGGTCTACCATTTTAAGCACTACGTCATTTAGAGAATCGAACATATCCTTTAATGGTTTGGCTCTTTTCTCTCCAATAAGCAGCATAGAAATAGCAAAAAGGATGGTAAAGAAAATTACCTGAAGCATCAAACCATTGTTAGAAAGGGCATTAAAAGCATTGTCAGGAACCATATCTTCTAAAAACTGTAATGGGCCACTATCTTTTTGTCTGCCAGCTTCTGCAATCTTAGATTGCACACCACTATCATTGGCATAGGTTTCGGTGAGCCTTGCAACTGTTTCTTCTGATACTCCATCCCCAGGTTGCAATGCATTAACCAAAAGTAAGCCTATGGTAATCGCAATTACCGTAGTCCCTACATAAGTGACCATAGTTCTAAGCCCTATATTTCGGAATTTGGAGATATCCTTTAAATCTGAGATTCCCTTTATTAAAGAAGCCAAGATCAATGGAATGGCAATCAGTTTCAGGAGTTTAACGAATATGGTTCCAAATGGTTTAATCCAATCGGAAACAAAACCCGGTCCCCAATCCAGTCCAGTCATTACAAAACCGAACACAATACCCAAAAGCATTCCTATGAGTATCTGCCAATGCAGTGCTAATTTTTTCATATATATAGATTTATATCTTCGAAACTTTATTCAATAATAAACAATCTGCCAAAACAAGGGCCGTCATCGCCTCTACAATGGGAACCGCACGTGGTACCACGCAAGGGTCATGACGTCCTTTTCCTTGCATCTCTATTGTATTACCTTCTTTATCAATAGTTTGTTGTTTTTGCATGATAGTAGCTACAGGTTTAAAAGCAACATTAAAATAAATGTCTTCCCCATTGCTTATCCCTCCTTGTATTCCTCCACTAAAATTGGTTTGTGTGCTACCATCTGGATTGAACAAATCATTATGCTCACTTCCCTTTAGCCGTGTGCCAGCAAAACCGCTTCCATACTCAAACCCTTTTACTGCATTTATGGATAGCATGGCTTTTCCTAATTCAGCATGCAATTTATCAAAAACGGGCTCTCCCAGTCCTACAGGTACATTTTGAACCACGCAGGTAATCAATCCACCTACCGTATCTCCTTGTTTTCGAATTTCTTTAATATAGGCTTCCATTTTTGAAGCCATTTCTACATCTGCAGTACGAACAGGGTTTTTCTCTATTTGTGAGAAATCTAAATCTTTATATGAAGTTTCTAAAACGAGTTCCCCTACTCCCGATACATAGGCAGTAATAGTAACATCATTCAGTAATTGCTTAGCAATGGCACCTGCTGCAACACGTGAAGCTGTCTCCCTGGCAGAAGAACGTCCTCCACCTCGATAATCCCGAATTCCATATTTCTGATCGTATGTGTAATCTGCATGTGAAGGCCTATACGAATCTTTGATGTGTGAATAGTCTTGTGATTTCTGATTGGTATTTTCAATCACAAAGCCAATAGGTGTTCCTGTGGTTTTTCCTTCAAAAATACCTGATAAGAATCGTACAGAATCGGGTTCTTTCCGTTGAGTGACTATGGTAGATTGCCCTGGTTTGCGGCGTTGCATCTCGTTTTCAATAGCATCAAAATCGATGGTAATTCCAGCTGGGCAACCATCTATAATACCTCCTAAGGCTTCACCGTGGGATTCCCCAAATGTAGTTAGCTTAAATAAGTTTCCGAAGGAATTTCCGGCCATAGTATGCTTTTCAACAAATGTAAATGTATCTTGGGAATAAAAAAATTGGTCAGGCATAATATTTAGTCAACATCATGCCTCCTTACCTAACATTTTTATGAAAAAGGGATAACTTTTTCATAATCTGCATCCTTCTCCTTTTTGAGTTCTTTGTATTGTAATTTTTAAGGTTTGAAGAGAAAACTAGAAATCGTCGTGCTTTCGGACATCCATTTAGGAACTTATGGTTGCCACGCAAAAGAAGTTTTACAATATCTAAACTCTGTAAAACCACAAAAACTCATCCTAAATGGGGATATCTTCGATATATGGCAGTTTCGGAAACGCTATTTCCCCAAATCCCATTTATTGGTCATTAAAAAAGTTTTGGCCTTGGCAGCAAAAGGCACACGGGTGTATTATATTACCGGTAATCATGATGAAAAGCTTCGTAGATTCAGTAACACCAAAATGGGGAATATCTATATTCTAGACAAATTGGTATTGAATTTAGACGGAAAAAAAGCGTGGTTTTTTCATGGGGATGTCTTCGATGCGTCCATACAACATACCAAATGGATAGCTAAATTAGGTGGATGGGGGTATGACCTTCTTATTTTGCTAAACCGATTAATCAATATCATACTGGTAAAATTAGGAAAGGAAAAGTATTCTCTTTCCAAAAAGATTAAAAACAGTGTAAAAGGCGCCATAAAGTTTATTAGTGACTTTGAAAATACGGCAACGGAACTGGCCATAGAAAATAAGTTCGATTATGTGGTTTGCGGACACATACACCAGCCCACCATTCGTGAAGTAACAAATGAAAAAGGGAACTGTCTTTATTTGAACAGTGGAGATTGGATAGAAAACCTTACGGCACTGGAATACAATAATGAAGCCTGGAAACTGTATCAACATGGAAACCCAAAGCCCGTCATGAATCCCATTAAGAACACCATGCTGGAAGATGATGATTCCTTACCCGAAATGCTTTCTGCTTTTACTGCTATGGGTAAATTACCTCTCTAATAATGCTTGACGGAGCACAGTGACCGGATGCAGTGACTCCTTCCCTGTCCCATCTTTTATTTGATGCCTACAACTGGTCCCGTTGGCAACAATGAGTGTATCTTCAGAAGTTTTTCGGAGTGTTGGGAACAATTTTAGCTCTCCAATCTTCATACTGATGTCATAATGATCTTTTTCATAACCAAAACTACCTGCCATACCACAGCAACCTGAAGGGATCAATGTAGGATGATAGTTTGCTGGGATATTCATGAGATCAAAAGTCACTTTCTGATTGCTCAAGGCTTTCTGATGGCAGTGTACGTGGATCTTCAACTTTCTTTCCTTCAAAGTAAACTGATTGGCAGTAATGTTTCCTTTTTCGAATTCATTCGTTAAAAACTCTTCTACCAAATACGTATTGGCTGCTATTTTCTTAGCAGATTCCTTATTGCTAGCAAGTCTTATAAATTCATCGCGAAACCCTAAAATGGCGGAAGGTTCAATACCAATTAATGGAGTATCCTCAGAAATTTTGTCTTTCAATTCTGCTATGGCTTTATCTGCCTCATTCTTGGCTTCTTCCAAATACCCTTTACTTATCAGTGCCCGAGCACTATCCAGATGATCAATAACATGTATCTGATACCCCAATCCTTCAAGCAAGTGGTATGCGTCTAATGCTATATCTGTATCTAAATAATTACTGAATTCATCTACAAAAAGATAAATTGATTTTTTTATAACTATTTGATTTTTATTTAATTGAATTAATTTATCGAAAGTTTTGATTGAAATTTTTGGAATATCTCTTTTTGAAGCAACCCCAGTGTAGCTTTTAATCATTCCAGATATTATTGGCATGGTGAAAAAGAGATTGGACAGCCTAGGAAATCTAGCTGCCATTTTATTGTATTTGCTACTTTTTCCGAAGAATTCATCAGAGCGTTTCCGGCCATTGGTTTTGGCATATTGAAACTGAAATTCAGACTTTGCCGTAGCGATATCTACATTACTGGGGCATTCACTGGCGCAAGATTTACAGCTAATGCACAAATCCAACACTTCCTTAAGCCCTTCGTCATCAAACCGATTGATCTTTTGAGACGTATTAAGCACTTCCCGCAAACGATTGGCCCTAGCACGGGTTGTATCCTTTTCGTCTTTAGTGGCGTGATAACTGGGGCACATTGCGCCATTTGCATTTTCTGTTTTCCTGCAATCACCACTCCCATTGCATTTTTCGGCCAAACGCACAATTCCTTGTGAATCTTGGAAATCCATTAGGGTTTCTACTTGTGGTGTTTCAATGTCTGCCTGTGTTCGCAACGAAGCATCCATAGGCCATGCATCGGTAATCTTCCCAGGATTGAAGATATTTTTTGGATCAAAAACATTTTTAATAGCCTTGAGGAATTCAAAATTCTTGGAACCTACCTGCATCTCCAAAAATTCTGCTCTTACTATACCATCTCCATGCTCTCCAGAAAATGACCCTTTGTATTTTTTGGTCAGCTTAGCCACATCAGTTGTAATCTCCCTAAAATACTGAAGACCCTTGCTGGTTTTTAGATTCAGTATAGGTCTAAGATGCAATTCCCCAGCTCCAGCATGTGCATAATAGACAGCATCTTGCCCATGATTTTTCATGATTTGTGTGAATTCAGAAATGAATTCAGAAAGATCTTCCAAAGCTACAGCCGTATCTTCAATACAAGCTACGGCCTTTTTATCACCAACCATATTCCCCAATAAGCCCAGTCCTGCTTTCCGAAGCTCCATGGCCATGTCAATTTCTGCTGCCTTTAAAACAGGCATTGCATAACAATTACCCGTATCTGCCAATGTTTTAAGGAGCTCCTTTGTTTTTTGTTGCAATGCTGTTTCATCACTTGCTCGTAATTCTAATAACAACAGCGCTTTAGGCGAACCAGACACAAAGAAACGATACGGATCGTATTTTTTATTGTTTTCGGTGCATTGTAAGATTACATCATCCATCATCTCGCAAGTGAACAAATCATGCTTCATGGCTATCTGCACATCGTCCAGACAGTTTTCTAAAGATCCATACTGGGAAACGATCATCACGGAATGTACTGGAGGTAATTCATCCAGCTGTAAGGTGATTTCGGTTGTAAACGCTAAGGTTCCTTCGCTTCCTGTAAGTAGGGAAGCTACATTTATATTCGTATTGTTTCCACCAAATAATTCAGAATCCAATAGCGTGTCCACGGCATAACCTGTGTTTCTTCTATGGATTTCGGGTTTTGGGAACTCTTTGTGAATTTCAGCTTGATTTTCGGAAACACTCAGATAATCGTAAAGCTGTTTGTAAATGACCCCTTCTAATGAATCCGCTTTGGTTTTCTCTGTAAATTCATGGGATGTTTGTGATGAAAATAGCACCTCTTCACCGTTTGACAACAAGGTTTTAAGGGAAACTACTTTATCACGTGTTACTCCATATTTAATGGACGTGGTTCCACTACTGTTGTTCCCCACCATCCCTCCTATCATACAACGATTGCTGGTAGAGGCATTAGGGCCAAAGAAAAGACCATGGGGTTTTAGATAGGCATTTAATTCATCACGAATAACACCAGGCTGCACTGTGATTGTTTTTTTATCTACATCAACTTCAATTATTTTAGTGAAGTATTTGGAAACGTCTACAATGATTCCATCACCAACACATTGGCCCGCTAATGAAGTTCCAGCTGTTCTGGGCACTAATGAGAGCTGATGTTCTTGGGCCAATGCAATCAGTTGCTTTATTGCATGAGTTGTCCTTGGGTATGCAACAGCCAAAGGTATTTTCCGATACACAGAAGCATCGGTAGCATATAAGGTTTTGTGGAGATCATCTACATGAAAATCACCATCAAAAGAAGATTGAAAATGTTGTAAAACTGATTTCAAAATGTTTTCTTTTCAAAAATAACAGGAACGGAACGATTGAAATTTGTGGTAAAGCAAATGAATGACTCTGTTCCGGCTACTCCTCGAATTTCATGAATTTGTTCATAAAGTATCTCCCGCAATGCATCATTGTCCTTTGCATGTATCAATACAAAAATAGCATACTTTCCAGACACATAGTTACATTCTTTGATCTCTCTTATTTTTTCGAGTTCAACAACCACTTCTTCAGCAAAACGGGCTTCTTTCAAACGAATTCCCACATAGGATTTCGTACTATAACCTAGTTTTTTTTCATCCAGAATTAAATCTGACTTAATAACCAGGCCATTATCCTTCATCTTTTTAATACGTTGATGGACTAATGAGTTTGAAATTTGAAGTTCTTCGGCAATTTTAGAATAGGCTTTTCTGGCATCCTTTTTCAATGCTGAAAGGATTTTAAAGTCCACATAATCAATCTGATTCATCACAAGACCATTTTAGGTTAAAAAAAATCAAAAATGTCAAATAATTGATATTACAAATCAATATAACACATAATAATATCTGCACGTGTTATATTGATCTATTTTGAACAAATATATGACAAGTTTGCTATAATTTTGAACAAATATTAATCATAATTTGCTTCTGATGACAACAACACAGCTTTTCGATCGTCTCTGGCAGGATTATACTGCCATCACCCCTTCTGCACAAAAAGTGAAAAATGCTTTTGAAATTGCAGGCAACACTGTTTTTAATGATCATATTGCATTTAGAACTTTTGATGACCCACGCATCAACATTGATACCTTGGCTCTTCCCCTGCTTAAACTGGGGTATGAATTTAAGAAAGAGTATTTTTTTGAAAAGAAAAAACTCTATGCAAAGCATTTAGCACATAAGACGGATGCGTCATTACCGCTAATATTTATCAGCCAATTACGTACTCAGGAATTTCCATTAAAAATCCAAAAGCTAATAAAGGGAATAGTGGATGCCATAGATTTTGATAAAATTAATTCAAGTGAATTATTGTTCTCAGGGAGGCTTTGGGATACTCCAAGCTACGAAACTTATAAAACACTACTGGAAGTCTCAGAATATGCAGCTTGGTTATACGTAAATGGGTTTTGTGCCAATCACTTTACAGTAGATGTAAATAGATTAACCACTTTTAGTACTCTTGAAGAAGTGAACCAATTTTTGAAAGAACAAGGATTTCCTATGAACACTTCAGGCGGTGAGATTAAAGGAACCCAAGAGCAACTGCTGAAACAGTCTAGCATTATGGCAGACAAAGTACCCGTACGATTTAAAGAAGGCACTAAAGAGGTAACATCTTGTTATTATGAGTTTGCCTACCGTTTTGAAGGCTTTAGGGGTTTTATTGCTGGGTCTGCAGATAAGATCTTTGAAAGTACAAATATGAAGATGGCATATTAATTGTTAGTAAATGTTTCGTAAATTCATATTTACAAGGAAATAATAAAAAGGGTGAATGCGTTATTTACCCAAGTTTACTAATTAAACAACAACCTGACATGAAAAAATTTGCATTCTTATTTGTTTTAATGATTGTTTCTGCTACTGGATTTTCTCAGAGCATCTCAGATAATGCCATAGGGCTTCGTCTGGGCGATAGTGATGGTTTCGGAACCGAAATTAGCTATCAACGGGCATTGGGCGAAAATAACCGTTTAGAGCTAGATCTAGGGTGGCGCTCTGGAAGTGGCTATGATGCTTTTAGGCTAACAGGCCTATACCAATGGGTATTCAATCTAGATGGTAATTTTAACTGGTATGTAGGTGCCGGTGGTGGGGTAGCCAATGTAAGTATTGACAATGCTCCTGCTGGAACAGATGATAGTGAAACCTATTTTTATGCCGCTGGCGATATTGGAATTGAATACGATTTTGACATCCCTTTATTATTATCACTGGATTTTAGACCTGAATTTGGTTTTGGAGATCTTCTGGATGATGATGTAGATTTTGATATAGCCTTAGGAATTAGATATCAATTCTAATAAAAGATTCTATTTTTTAGAAAGCCTCCATTTTGGAGGCTTTTTTTATTCCCATGATTTTCTTTAACAAAAAGGGGCTTTTCCCTCTTTTGAAAAACACAATTCATTGTTAACTTAGCTGGCAATTAGTTTGATAACCAACACCTTATACAATGAAAGCATCACGATATGCCAAAGTACTCTGTGTTTTCCTTTTTCTATTAATCTTTTCTTCCTGCTATTCGGTACGGATGAAGGTCTCTAATGGTCCTGGCCCAGAATTGGACGATATGACCATGGAAGATGAGGACGAAGATGAAGAGAATGAAGATCCTGCCAGAGGGCAATTATTCAGAAAAATAGACACTATTATAACCGTAAAGACAACAACAGATGAAAACCCTGTGAACATTAGGGACTGTGAGTCTGGAGCGCTGCATACGATAGAATACCGAAGTACCTTTGGAGGAACACTCTTGTATTTGGCCACTTTTGGAAGAAAAAGAAAACTGAAGGTAACCTATGTCTGTGTAAAAGAACAAAATTAATTGTTATGGCAACTACAAAAACTACCCCTAGAACACGTTGGAACACCCTTCATAAAAATGGGCCTTTTCCACTTAAATTCTTTCTTTCTACACGCTTGGAAAAAAAGAGCCTCATGCCAGACCCAATTGCACGTTATAATGATGCTGCTGGTGAAATACAAAAACAATTGCTTATTGCTAAGAACCAACATCATGGTTTTAGATCTATAGGGGCTCGTTGGTCTATGTCTTCCATTGCGCACCAAAAGGATCGAATGCATTTTACAGCACATATGAACATTAAATTAAGCGTTCATGCCACAGATTTACATCCCAACTCACCTTACCAAAGTGACAACATACATGTATTGCAGTGCGGTAATACTGTTAAAGAGGTATCTTTTTATCTGGAAAACAGAGGGAAATCCCTAAAAGCAAGTGGAGCCAGTAACGGTCAAACTATTGCAGGTTGTATTTCTACTGGTGTCCACGGATCTGGTATAGACGTGGGTTCTGTACAAGACTATGTAGTAGGTTTAAACTTAATTCTTGGTCCCAATCCTCAAGATATCGTGTATTTAGAGCGACATTCTAAACCAGCACTAAACAATGCTTTTGCTACTAAATTAAATGCTAGGGTGATTCGTAACGATGGCCTTTTTAATGCAGCATTGGTTGGTTTGGGCTCCTTTGGTTTTATTCATGGAGTTGTTATAGAAGCTGAAGATCACTATTTACTATCACGTCACGTTATTAAAGTAAAGAAGGCAGATGCTCTGGCATTGGCGGATAGTTTGGATTTTAAAAATTCTCCCATAAAAATACCATCGCAAACAGACGCTCAAGGAAATCCACTACGCCCCTATCATTACAAAGTATACATTAATCAATACAGCAATGAGGATACGGTGCCTGTAGAACTCATATATAAAAAACCATTCGATCCCAACTATAAACAAACATTTGGAGACCCAATTCCCTTTATGAAGGAGTTTGTATATAGGGATTTAATTTACTTACTGGTTAAAATCTCAGAAAAGTTCCCTAGAGTAATCCCCAAATTCGTGAAAGCACTAAGCCAAAGCATCTTACCAAAAGAAGACAAAGTAATTGTTGGTAAGCTTTCTGAAATTTTCTGGGACGCTGGTTATCAAGGCAAAGCATTTGCTTGTTCCTTTGGTATAGATCATACACATTCTTCAAAAGCATTGAAAGTGTTGACAGATCTTACTAAAAATGAAGGTCCTATACCCGGTATTTTTGCCATGCGTTTTATAAAACAGTCTGACGGGCTATTATCCTTTGCTAAGTTTCCCTTTACATGCATGGTAGAAATTGATGGGATCATTTGGGAAGAATCCAAAAAAATCATCAGTTTAGATCAATATGCAAAGCGTATGATCGAGGTCTTACAGCAACATCAGATTCCGTTTACCATTCATTGGGGGAAAAATGCAGATTGGGGATTCCCTAATCTCGCAAATCATATGTTTGGTGCAGATGCTACAAAATGGATGGATTATAGATCGGCATTATTGTCACAAGATATGGCTGCCTTGTTTTCCAATGAATTCTTGAAAAAGCTGAATTTACATCATTACAATGCAGCAGCAGACCCTACACTTATTGATAATCTTTTAAATTGATAGGCACATAGGATAAACGCTATTTTCAGTAGTTCTTGTAACAATTTGGCAGATTGACTAACTTACTACTATTCTAAGTGAATAAACGTAGTATATGAAAAAGGAGCTTCTTTTTGCACTGAAGGCTTATGTTTTTACCTCAGTCCTACTCTTTATAATCATATTATTCAACACTTCTTTTTCCAAAACTTTACAAACATTCTACACGCTGTTTACTACGAAGCAAGGCCTTCTCTTTTTTCATGGAGCTTTTATTGTATTTTATTTATTGTTTTTATTAATACGCTATTTTATAAGGGTATATAAGAACTCGGGAGGCAAAAAAATGCTGAAATATATGCTGCTAAGGTTTCTCTTACCTACGGCTCTAGTTGTCTTTGGAATAAAATATATAGTTCATAAAAACACACAAGAAGACTTCAATTATACCTGGGATCATAGTATAGAGAACACCAAGGGAGTACCTAACAATTTGTATAGATTGGATGGAAAACATCGAGGGATGAATGTCTATGGAATAGAAAGGAATACTACCACGAATATGGAGGACCTTATAAAAAGCAATATTGAATGGATATCCGTATTCCCATATTTTTATCAAAAAGACGAAAACACATCCCAAATAAACACCCCAGAAAAGATTGGTGCATGGTCTAATAGAGATTCTCTCTTCATTAAAAATATCACAGATTTACAAGCAAAAGGATTGCATATCATGCTAAAACCACATCTTTGGATGTCTGAGGGATGGAGATCTAACATCCACTTTGATTCTGATGAAGAATGGAATCTGTGGTTTACATACTACAAAAAAACAATGCTTCATTATGCTACAATGGCAGAGATTACCAATGTGGAGCTTCTCTGTATTGGAACCGAATTAAATTCTTCCATAATAAAGCAACCTAAGCAATGGATGGAACTAGTAAAAGAGATTAGAAGCATTTATAAGGGGAAATTGACTTATGCCGCAAATTGGAATGATTCCTATAACACCATGGAGCTATGGAATGAACTGGATTATATAGGAATTCAAGCTTATTACCCTTTAACTAAGGTTAAAAACCCAGATTTGACAACTATTAAAAAAGGCTGGGATCCGTATATGGAAGAATTGGAAAGTGTTTCTAGGCAATACAACAAACCTATTCTTTTTACCGAGGTAGGCTATAGAAATGATGCTTATGCTACTAAAGAACCTTGGAAATGGGGATCTATTTTCACCAGATTGTATGTAAAGAAATCTGACAGGACACAGCAGTTAGCTTACGAAGCCTTATTTTCAAGATTATGGAATAAAGAATGGTTTGCAGGTACTTTTGCTTGGCAATGGAATTCTGGTGATTTCCCAATTCGTTCCAAGCCTTCAGAAAATACCATCGCTAAATGGTATGGAGTGAATTTCTCATTAGACTAAAAAACAGCCTTCCTTTTATTTTTCTGTCTTAGGAAAGGATATTCCTAAGAAATATTTGAAAATAAATTAAGTGCCGTTAAATGCATTTTCAAAAGCCATTTCATAAACAGCTTCGTATAAGGGTAAGATGTTTTTGGTATCAAATTTATAGGCGCTTTCTTGTGCCTGCCTTTTAAATCTTGTTAAAGTATCTGGATCCCTTAAAATGGACAGCGCTTTTTGAGACATGTCTCTAATATCACCCACATCACTTAGATAACCACTAACCCCTTGTTCATTTACTTCGGGCAGCCCGCCTGTATTTGTAGAAATAACCGGAACACCGCTTGCCATAGCTTCCAATGCCGCCAAACCAAAGCTTTCTTTTTCAGATGGTAATATGAAAAGGTCACTAAAGCATAGAATTTTATCTATTTCACTACTGTTTCCAAAGAAGATCACTTTATCGGAAATTCCTTTTCTCCTAGATAAATCTTCGGCTGGTTTCTTTTCAGGCCCATCTCCTACCAACAATAATTTAGCAGGAATATCTTTTACAACACGATCAAAAATTTCAATAATATCCATGATTCGTTTCACAGGACGCATGTTACTAATATGCGTAATAATACGCTCATGAGGTTCTGCCATCATTTCCCGTTGACAGTCTGTAAACGAATTATTGTATTTAGAAATATCGATGAAGTTTGGAACTACTTGAATATCCTTTTTAATGTCAAATAGTCTTATAGTATCATCTTTCAGGCTTTGAGAGACTGATGTTACTACATCACTTTCATTAATGCTAAAAGTAACGGCTGGTTTATAGAAAGGATGATTTCCCACTAAAGTAATGTCTGTACCATGCAAGGTAGTTACCATAGGAACATGAATACCTTCTGCCCTAAGCATCTGCTTGGCCATATATCCTGCATAGGCATGTGGAATTGCATAGTGTACATGAAACAAATCGATTTTGTATTGCTTTACAATATTTACCAACTTGCTTGAAAGTGCCAATTCATATGGTTGATACTTAAACAATGGATATTGTGGAACGGATACTTCATGAAAATGAATGTTCCATGATAGGAGTTCCAAACGAACGGGTTGTTTATAGGTTATAAAGTGGATTTCGTGGCCTCTTTCGGCCAGTGCAATCCCCAGTTCGGTTGCTACTACACCACTACCTCCAAAAGTTGGGTAACAAACTATGGCTATTTTCATTCTTCTACGGTCGTTAGTTTTGTTGTTTCTGGTTCTTCGCGTATGATGGCTTCATAAATGACTTGCTGTATATTACTCCTCAAATTACTGCCTATCAATTTTCGGTTATCGGCCGTTGGATAGGTTCTATTGGATAGAAAAACATACACAATATCTTCTTCTGGGTCTGCCCATGTAAAGGTTCCTGTAAATCCACTATGTCCAAAACTTGTCATGGATACACATCCACAAGTGGGTCCTACGTCTCCTAATTGAGGTTTATCGAAGCCAACACCCCTTCTCACATCACTTTCGCAATAGTAACAAGTATTAAATGCGTCCAATGTCTCTGGCTTTAAATAACGCTTACCACCATAAAAGCCTTTGTTTAAATACATTTGCATAATCTTGGCTACATCGTTTGCATTACTAAACAAACCCGCATGACCACATACGCCACCCATCATCGCAGATCCTTGGTCGTGAACATATCCATGAACTTTCTGCATTCTGAAATAATTATCGTTCTCTGTAGGCGCTATATCGTTCTTTTTAAACCTACTCAGTGGTTTAAAAAGTGTGTAATTTGCTCCTAATGATTCATATAGGTTTCTCTGCACCAATCGATCTAACGGAGTTCCATAAAAATCTTCCAAGTATTTTTTCAACAAATAATAGGGCAAGTCACTGTATTTATAACCAGGCCTTTTTCTAAGATCGCTTTCCTTAATGAGATCATAGATGGTATCTGTCATATCCTTCCGAATAAACATATCGTTTGCTACCCGAGTTGGAAAATCTTTAGACTTTTCGTCTGAATAATATTGTGTAGATGGTAATTTTGTAATGCTGTCAATGGTATTTATATAGAAAGGAATCCAAGACTTTAATCTACCCGTGTGTGTCAGCATCCGTTTTAGGGTAATATTGGCCTTATTTGAAGCTCTAAAGGAGGGTAGCATTTCTGAAATCTTCGTATCCATTGTAATCACATTTCTATCATACAACTCCATTGTCATTGGTAACGTAGCAAGGATTTTGGTTAAAGAAGCTACATCATACACATCATTATCCCGGACCCGTATTTTTCGTTCTGGTGTATGATAGCCGAAGTTTTTGTTGTAAACCACTTTTCCATTTCGGGAAACCAAGATTTGTGCACCTGGCATCATTCCTGCCCAAACACCTACCCTAGCCAAAGAATCTATTTTTTTAAGTTTATCTGAAGACAAGCCTACGCTTTCTGGAGATCCATATTGCAGGCGGTCTAGCCCTTCTGTATTAAGTGAAGTATTTACTGGAAAATCTTCTCCTGCTGTTACAGGGAGTTTCCCATTGGCTTCTCTAGCCCCAAAAATAAGCTGTGCAGAAAGTTGTTGAGCTACCTCGCTATTTTGGTAAGAAACAATGACACCTTCAAAATTAGTTGTGGTTTTCAGATCTAGAAGTGCATAGGGACGCGTAAAGACATCTAAAATCACTTTGTTGGTTCGTGCAATCTCATACAACCACACCAATTCCTTGTCTTTCAACTTATAGTCTTTCCAAGGATTGGCATTGGATTTGTGAAAACCAACAATGACATAATCATACTTGGCAAGTTTGTTTATATAACTATTAAGGTCCTTGGCCTTGACCCAATCTACTTCAGTATATTTCCTTAGATATTTTAGGAAAGTTTCTCCAGTATCATCACCAAAATTAACATAAGCAATTTTTGTGTTTTGAAGTTTTCTTATGGGCAATATCGCTGAATCGTTTTTTACCACAGTCAATGCCTGTTCCATGGCTTGCTCATATAACCTGTTATCTTCAGCAGTATTAAGCTCTTCAACAATATGATTTGCATCTACCGGGATGTAGTTATGAAGTCCTACTTTGTATTTTGCTAACAATATTTTCTTTACAGATATTGCCAAGCGTTCTTCGGTAATGGCTCCTTCTCTATAAGCCCTAACCAGCATTTCATGTGCTTTGGGGATGTCTTCAGAAATAAGCAATACATCATTACCTGCAAGGAAAGCAGCCAAATCTATTTCGCCGGGTTTCTTAAAATCGGCAGCCCCTTTCATATTTAGGGCATCGGTAAATATTAATCCGTTAAAACCTAGTTCTCCTTGAAGAATATTGGTCACTACATTTTTTGAAATGGAAGATGGATATCCAGATTCATAGACAATGGAAGGAATATTAAGGTGTGCAACCATAACACTGCTTAGTCCTTCACTTATGATTTGCTTGTATGGGTAGAGTTCTAAGGAATCAATCCGTTCTTTATCAAACAACAATGTGGGTAAGGACTTGTGGGAATCGGTATCTGTATCACCATGCCCCGGAAAGTGTTTTGCATTTGCTAAAACCCCTGCACTCTGCATTCCTTTCATAAAAGCAATGGCTTTTTCTGATACATTATCGCGGTCTTCTCCAAAAGAACGGTTTCCGATAATTGGGTTCTTCGGATTTGTATTAATATCGACTACAGGAGCAAAGTTGAAATGCACTCCCATACGTTTGGAATGGTCACCAATACGTTTTCCAACCTGCTCTACAATGTCATTGTCCTTTATGGCACCCAAGGTCATATTCCATGGGTACGCAAAGGTAGAGTCCAGGCGCATGGCCAAGCCCCATTCAGCATCCATCCCAATAAGTAACTTGGTTTTTGCTAAATCCTGAAATTCGTTATTTAATTTAGCTTGTCGTACAGGTCCTCCCTTAGAAAAAATAATTCCTCCAATATAATAATCTTGAATAAGGGCTTTGATCTTGTCGGTTTTAGATTTGGGATCACTGGAGAACACATCTACCATAAATAGTTGTCCTACTTTTTCCTGTAGGCTCATATTGCCATAAATGCTATCTACCCATTGCATTTGTGATTCCAGCTCGGAATCATCCACCAATAATGGATTGATTTGTTGAGAATATCCCAAAAATGACAATCCTATGAAGAGTGAGGTTAAGATGTAATACTTCATAGTATCGAAGGTAACAAAAACTGTGCTAAAATTATGCTAAAAAACGGCTATGCCAGCTATCTTTTGCCGGCACTTCCCAATACTCCAAATATTCGGCTTTTGTATTCACCAAATTGTTGAAAACCACTGTATTTGGGGATACGGATTTATTCTTAGCCATTTTTTTAAAATCTGCTAAGGGTTTATGAGCAATAAAGGCTCCATTGTAAAATGTGACATTCATCTTATCTAAAAGATCTACGTTGAGTTCTTTTTGAAGGGATTGAATGAAGCGCACAGAAGTATCTATACTACATCCAGAAGCAGATGCGTTAGCTTGGTTGAGGCCTAATACTAAAAAGCGTTGGTATTTAACTTCGAAACCAGCTTCTAGGTCTGAGCCATGGGCTGTCCATTGTTCTAAGAATTGAGCAGTCATTTTTTCAATGTACGCTACTTCTTCTTCTGAAAGTTTTCTATTGCATTGATAGATCCAAACTCTTGAATTTTCGGGTAAGTCTTTAAAATCTGCTAACATCTTTATATATCCTTTGCATTGGCAATCATTTCTGCCACATCCATCACAGCGATACTGTCTTCTTTTTCTTTACTTTTTACACCATCTGTCATCATTGTATTGCAAAATGGACATCCTGCAGCAATGATATCTGGTTTTGTTTCAAGCGCTTCTTCGGTACGTTCTACATTAATGTCCTTATCCCCTTTCTCAGGTTCTTTAAACATTTGTGCGCCACCTGCTCCACAACAAAGCCCTCTAGTTTTGCAACGCTTCATTTCAATAAGCTCCACTTCCAATTTCTGAAGTAATTCCCTAGGAGCTTCATATTCGTTATTGGCACGTCCTAAATAACAGGGATCATGGAAGGTAATACGCTTACCCTTGAATTTTCCACCTTCTACTTTTAATCTTCCTTCATTTAAAAGGGATTTCAAGAATTGTGTATGGTGCATTACTTCATATGTACCTCCCAATTCCGGATATTCATTCTTTAAGGTGTTAAAACAGTGAGGGCAAGTAGTTACAATCTTTTTTATTTCATATCCATTAAGTACTTGGATATTCATCATGGCTTGCATCTGGAACAAAAATTCATTTCCTGCTCGTTTTGCAGGATCTCCAGTACAGCTTTCCTCGGTACCCAAAACCGCAAATTCAACATTGGCTTCATTCAACAATTTTGCGAAAGCTTTGGTGATTTTTTTTGCTCTATCATCGAAACTGCCAGCACACCCTACCCAAAACAAAACTTCTGGGTTTTTTCCCTGTGCCATGAATTCGGCCATTGTTGGAACTTTTATAGGTGATGCCATGCTATTTAGCTTTAAAGATCACTTCCATTTTTTTGTCTCCTTCTTTAACTTCTAACTGAGCTGGGCTTACAGCTATAAACTTTTCTTCGTCTATAGAAGTTATTATGAGGCTTACTTTTTCGTAAAGTGCCAAAGCAATCCATTTTTTGTCAGGAAAATATTTCCACAAACCTACAGAAGTAGCTTTACCATCTTCAATCAGGTAAAAAGTAAAGTCCTTATTAAAAGTAAATCCTAGATCTTTCACTTCTTTTTGAACCATTGGCTTTCCATCCATCATAGCTGAATCCATTTGCCATGATTTGCAAAACAAAGTTGTCAATTCTTTTTCATCTAAGGTGATATCTTGACTCCATGCTAAGGACGTAGCAAAAAGGGATATCAGTATTATAATTATCTTCTTCATATTAATCTTTAAAAACTTCTATGGTAACATTCTTTTCAACCAAATCTGTAAATTTTCCTTTATAGCGGGTTGCTTTCACTAAATGGTTATCGATCCAATGGTAGTTCCCTCCTCGCGGTTTTCCCATGAGCATGGAATGGTATTTAAATCCGTGTTCTTTTAACCAAACCTCGGTTACTGCTCTATGATCCTCCGTTCGGGAGGTGAAAAAGCAGATGATATGACCTTCATCATACCATTTGTTTAAGGTTTTAAGAGCATCGGGGTATACTTTTGCCGTTGCCATTCTTTCGGGTTCTTCATTCGGAATATCATCACAAATCGTACCATCTATATCAATGAGATAGTTTTTTACACCTCCGGGTAGTACAGGACTCACAGTTTCACCCAGTTCAACTTTTTGATGCAACATTTTCTCAACTTCTTCTTTATTCATCTTTATTGTTAAGTGCTTTAAAATCTAATTTACTTAATCTTATATAAAGGGCCAACCTATGTTCACCCGTTTTTTTATACTTCCAACTCCTACTCTCCATTAAACTCCTTCTATACGCTTCCTCTTCTAATGCTTTTCGTTGTTCGGCAGAACAAAAATCACAAAATATTTTCTTCACAACAACCGAATCCAATTCCAACGTTTTATTGACATATAACCGGGTATATATCTTAAATTGTAGGGAATCCTTTCGGTAATCCCTTTGTTGGGCCATAGTACTATGTATTCCTGTACAGAAACATACTATGAATATTACAATGAGGTTTTTAAGCTTCATTAATCCAATTGGCCCGATCCATCTGATTGAATGGCCAAGGCGCTGCATTATTTTCAATATTAGTCATGGTTACATTCAACTCTGAAGGCGCTGCAGATTGCTCCATGACCAAATATTGTCTCATATCCATAATTATGGAAAGTGGATCTATACTTACTGGACAAGCTTGTACACACGCATTACAGGTAGTACATGCCCAAAGCTCTTCTCGTGTTATGTAATCATCCAACAATTGCTTCCCGTCTGGTTGGAAAGCCCCATTCTGGTCAATATTTTTACTTACTTCTTCCAGACGATCCCTGGTCTCCATCATAATCTTACGCGGGGATAATTTTTTTCCGGTCTGATTGGCTGGGCATTCACTGGTACATCGTCCGCATTCTGTACAAGTATAGGCATTCAATAATTGTACTCTAGACAAGTCCATTACATCACTTGCTCCAAATTTAGCAGGAGCTTCGGCTCCTTCTGGAGGTGCTGCAAATGGATCTGCCGTTGGGTCCATCATAAGTTGTACTTCCTTGGTAACAGATTCTAAATTCTTAAACTGCCCTTTTGGGGTTAGCTTTCCGTGATATACATTGGGGAAAGCCAGGATGATATGTAAATGCTTACTGAAATACAGATAGTTTAAGAAAATTAAAATACCAATGATATGTAACCACCATGCGGTACGTTCTATAAAATGCAATGTACTTTCTGATGTATTACTGAAGAATCCAGCAATATGCTTGGATACTATATTCCCTAAATTCATGTCCTGAAATGGGATATCGGTAGCATTCATAATCAGGAATAAGGTCATGAGCACCATTTCGAAATAGAGAATGATATTTCCATCATTCTTAGGCCAGCCTTTCATTTCTGGACTTAAAAAACGTTTTAAACGTTGTATGTTTCTACGTATCCAGAAAAGAATAACAGACACAAAGACCAAGACGGCCAAAATTTCGAAAGAACCAATTAAAAACCCATAGAATCCTCCCATAAATGAAAAGGCTCTATGTGTACCAAAAATACCATCTATAATGATTTCCAGTACTTCTATGTTGATTATTATAAAACCAAGATATACTATGATATGGAGTAATCCTGCAACTGGGCGCACCACCATTTTGGACTGGCCCAAGGCAATTCTAACAACATTATTCCAGCGTTGCCCCTTGTCATTAGAGCTATCTACTTCCCTACCCAGTTTTATATTTCGTATGATCTTACGAATATTACGGGTAAAATAACCGATCCCTAAAATTAGGATCACAACAAAAAGTATATTGGGAATGTATTGCATTAGTCAACAGTGTCTTTGGTTGTTTCGTAGGGCTTAGCTCGCTTACCAAATAGCGAAAAGTGAACGTAACGTTTAGGGTTCAACTTCATATCTTCCAATAATTGCTCTAATTGACTTGAAGCTCCTGTAAGGTTATCATACAGTTCTTCATCTTTAAGTAGTTTGCCAAGGCTACCATCTCCATTGTCAATTCCTTCAGCTATTCCGTTCAATTTTGAAATGGTGGTTTCCAAACTGGTTGCCAAGGCCCCTATATTTATTTGAGCCAACGAATCTGACAACTTAGCAAAATTTTGTGCTGTAGTATCAAAATTGGACAGTGTGTTGCTCATCTTCTCTTTGTTTTCGCCTAAAAGGCTATTCAAATTTCTGGATGCCCCTTTAAAACTGGTCATCGTCTGGTTAAGACTCGCAATACTTGAACGCAAACTTGCCTTTGTATCTTCATCTAAGACCTCATTCACCCCTTTTAATACAGTATCTAACTCACTTAGGGTTTGCATGAGGCTTTTTTCCAACGGATCAAACTTTTCAATGATACCGTCAATCATTCCTGCTTGTATCTCTCCTTTTAAGGTGTCTCCAGATACTGCCATTACATTGGATTCCATATTGGGAATGATTCCTAAATTATTCCCGCCAATAAAGCCACTACTGTAAATCTGTACCATACTGCTCTTGGAAAACTGAAAATCTTTTTCCACAGAGAACTTCACAACTAGTTTACCCGTATTATCAGCAAAGTCAATATTCACTACTTTACCTACGGCAAGACCATTTATGGTTACAGGGGCTGAAGAAGCCAGTCCCGCTACGTTGTCGTACTTTACATAGAAGACTTTTGAGGTATTCAGAAGATCTGAATTCTTCAAAAAACTATATCCAAAAATAAATAGGAGAATTCCTGAAAGGACGAGAATTGCTGTCTTTACTTCTCTAGAAAGTTTCAAATGTTTGGATTTAAATTACCAAACAAAGTTAGAAATAAATATGATTATACAGCACCTTTGCCAAAAGATTATACACACGTTAATAACAGGGATTACAAAGGACTGAGTATAAATATCGAGGTAATTTTACACGAAATTTATATCCCGTAAAGCGTTTTGAATTCATCTAAAAAATGCTGTCTACTTTCTATACCATTATTTCCGCCGTTAATTTTTTTAGTCACCATATGGATATCATCTGCGTCAGCATATCTATTGATATTGTTTTTTTTCCAGAACCAACAGGCAGATGCTAACGCCCATTTTGCTGTAGCTACAGTATCTGGTTGCCCTAAAAAATCCATGCCAGTATCGGCCGAAAATAAACGGTAATTGGCTTTTCCTGTAAGTTGTATAAGGCCCCGTCCTCGGTACTTCCATCCATCACCACTAGCTTCGTCTCCATTTTCCATTCTGTTGGCATACACTCTATTGGCAATCTTTTCACGCTGTCTGGCGTATTGATTGGCCAAGTCCATATTGGGGAAATATTTACGGAAAACTCCATAAAGAGCTTTGGCAGAATAGTTTAAATTTTCTACAACAAACTTAAATCCCCCACTTTCATGGGCTACCTGTGCCAAGAAATGTGCTTTTCGCAGTGGAGTATCTATACCATATGCTGGCAAAACGCTTTCGAACAGATTTACATATTGCGAGGCATAACTCCAACTTACATCAGGGATTATTGTTTTAAAGTTTTCTTCGGTTATCATAGTTAGTTGGATGAAATGAATATGGCTTTAATTCTCTCTATAATACCTTGCAACACACTAAAAATAGCATCAGAAGAAAATCCACCTATCAATGCCAAAACACTCTTGTTGAATAAGTTAATGGTGTCTGGGTCTTTATCATAAACCGAGATGATTTCTGATACGATTAAACCAGAAATTACTCCTAAAACAATAAGTGCAAAGTAATAGATGTTATCTTCGGGTACCAACGTACTACTCTTAACCGCTACCGTGACACTTTTCAATAAATAGAAAAGCACCCCTAGTCCCGCTATAGAGGATAAAAATGCCAAATTAAGCAACAATGGCCATCCGCTATTGCCCAAAATCCCTTTATCTAAAGAGGCGTCATTAACTCCTTCAGACATTCCTGTAAGAATAAAAACAGCCAGAAATATAATAGCCAAAAGAATCAGGTTTCGAACTAAAGGGATCTTTCTCAGTTTCATATTACTGGTAACATCCTGTTTAACGGTTCTAATGTATTTGATGGATTTTGGAGTGGCAGGTGCTACATTCTTACATAGCAAATTATGTGTGTTTACCAAGCTTTCTATATCGTCCTGCTTTAATTGGGCAATAATCTCTGTATTGATTATGGTTCCATTGAAAACCGCGAAAGAAAGCATATTATTGATCTCATCTCGTAATTCTGCTTTTACTTGAGCAGACATGGTTTCTGATGTTTGGACTACATTTTTTGTGGTTTCTTCTTGGGGTGTTTGGTTAGTTTCCATTAGGGTGGTTTTATACCAAACTTACTGAGTTCTCAGCAAAAATCACAGAGGGAAAGTATCAATTTTTGAAAAATACGTAAAAATACGTAGGGTAAATGAGAAGGTATAAGTCCCTTAAAACATTTGCTGTTAGTGGGTTCTGTAGAATTAATTTGAAAGAATATCGATAAGCTTCACTTTTTCTCCGTCTTTAAAAGCCACAACATAACTAGACGGATATCCTTTTTCACGAGCAAAGGTTTTCATGAGCTGGATTTTGTTGTAATCACTTGTCTCTCCATAGTAGTATTTATACAACCCGTTCTCTTCGTTTCTGCTTATTTCCTCCAATCCTTTGAAATTGTATGGTTTTAGATCTAATTTCTTGCTGCTGGCTGCTAATTGAACCTTGAAGATTATTCCATCGTAGATTCTCTCTTCGGTACTTTCTATGGCTTCATCTATCTCATCTTGGGTAATCACTGGGTTTTGAGCATCGCTGGTAGCTAAAGCAATATTTTTTCTATAGCTCTTTATAGCATCGGCTATGGAACTTGCCATTTCATTTTGTCCTTTTTTTGAATTGAGATAGGCTCCTTCTTTTTTATTGGTTAAAAATCCGGTTTCAATCAAAACACTAGGCATATAACTTTGATGAAGCACTATGAATCCAGCCTGTTTTACGCTTCTATCTTTTCTCTTCAGCTTATTTACAAAATTATTCTGCACCAAACTGGCCAGCATAATGCTTTGATCTAAATATTCTTCCTGCATTAATGTTAACCCTATAAAAGATTCTGGAGAGTTGGGGTCATATCCTGCATAGTTCTCTTCGTAGTTTTCTTCCAGAAAGATCACTTCGTTCTCCTTTTTGGCCACCTCCATGTTCTGTTTGTTGGTGTGTAATCCTAAAACAAAGGTTTCGGCTCCATATGCTTGTGTGTGGTGTGCATTGCAATGAATAGAAACAAAAAGATCGGCATCTGCCCTATTGGCTATAGCTCCACGCTCCTTTAGATCTACAAATACATCGGTTTTACGGGTATAGATTACTTTAATGTCGGGGTTCTTCTCCAACTCAGCGCCTACCTTTAATGTGATTTTTAAAGCAATCTGACTCTCTTTGTAGCCGTGATAATACTTACCGCTATCGTGCCCACCGTGTCCCGCATCTAAAACAACGATGAAGGGTTTTGTGGTATCGTTATTGTGGTTAATAAATGCATAGGAAGTTAAAATTCCTATAAATAGTAAGAAAGTAAGTATATGTTTAGTTTTCATATAGATGAAACGCAGTATGAATACTGATATTTTAAAATTTTGTAATTCGAAATCTAAGCCCGAAAAATATCCTTAATTTTGGACTTTCAAAAACTAAGCCAATTTATTAATTGCAATGGTTGGTTTGGTAAAATCGAAATAAATTTATCACAAAAGATATCTACAATATATAGTCATATAACATTGCATAAGAAAAGGCAACTTCTACTTTCCATATTCCTTTTTCTGCTTTGCTGCGGTACTGTGTTGTATGCACAAGATCCTCCTGTTCGTAGCGGGGTGGTTATTAAAGCAAAGGAAGACACTCTTATCAATAAAAGGGACACCTTATTTACACAGGAAATTACCCTTTCACAGCCAGTAGTAGATACTACAAAGAATGACACCATAAAACCGAAAGAAGAATTATTGACCGATGTGATAGAATATTATGGGGAAGACTATGTATACGTAGACCGAAAAAAGGGAAAGGTATACATGTATAACAAAGCCTTCATTATTTACGAAGACCTTCGTATTGATGCCGGACTCATTATTTTAGATTACAACAAAAATGAAGTTTATGCCAAAGGTATAGACAGCTCAGGGGTATATAGTCAGGCACCCGTATTTGTGCAAGGATCCAACACGGTAAAGCCAGATTCCATACGCTTTAATATGGATACCAAAAAAGCTATTTCCTATAATTCGCAAACAGAGCAAGATGGTATTTGGTTGAGGCCAGAAATTACCAAACGGGAAAATGATTCTGTATATTTCTTTAAAAATGTACGGTTTACTACTTCTGAAAGAACTGAAGATCCTGAATACTATTTTTTGGCTCGAAAAGCCAAGTTTGTTCCCAAAAAGAAAATTGTTACCGGATTGGTAAACATGTACATTGCAAACGTCCCTACCCCATTGGGATTACCCTTTGCTTTTTTTCCAATCACCAAAGATAGGGCCTCTGGATTTTTGCTTCCCAATATTGGTGAAACGAACCGTAGAGGTTTCTTTTTTCAAAATGGAGGGTATTATTTTGCCCTTAATGATTATTTTGATTTAACGCTTACAGGTGATTATTATACCAATGGCAGCTACGGTTTACGAGCCGATAGTGATTATGCATTACGATATAAATTTCGAGGTAATGTAAGTTTTCGATATGAAAACCTGATAGAGAGTGAACGAGGGTTTCCAGATTTTAGCCAAAGTACTTTGTACAATATTCGTTGGAGTCATTCACAAGATCCTAAATCCAGTCCTAACTCAAGATTCAGTGCTTCTGTGAACTTGGGTAGTAGCCGCTATTTGCAACAAAGTATTAATCAGACCAACAATGCCAGTCAGTTAGTAAACACTCTAAGTTCTTCCATCTCTTATTCAAAGACATTCCCAACACAACCAGAGGTTAGTTTCACAATGGCCGCCACACATAGCCAGAATACGCAAACAGAGGTTATTAATATGTCCTTGCCTAACTTTAATGGGAGTGTTTCCAGGGTATTCCCCTTTGCCCCCAAAAACGGAATTAAGAAAGGGGCTTTGCAAAACATCAACCTTCAGTACAATGTAGTATCTGAAAATAGAATAGAAACTACGGACTCATTGTTCTTCAAAAAAGAAATGTTTGATAATGCACTACTTGGGGCAAGGCATACCATACCAATTAGCACCAACTTTAAAGTACTTAACTACCTAAGTTTCTCTATGGGGGCCAATTATGAAGAAGTGTGGGTAGGTAAAACTTTTAATCAATCGTACGATACCGAATTCAATAATGGTTCAGGGGGGGTGGTTAGAGATACTGTTTCAGGTTTTGACAGTTACCGAACCTACAGTTTTTCTACTGGTTTGGGAACTACACTCTATGGAGATTTTACTCCCAAAAAGCAGGATGGAAAAATTCAGGCCATACGGCATACCATGAGACCCTCCATTAGTTATAGCATAAGCCCATCGTTTGATCAGTTTTATGACGAATACGTAATACCAACACAATCTGCAGATCCACAAGTTCAAGATGAAATTGTGCAGTATTCCCGTTTTGAAGGTACCTTATACGGAGCACCCAGTAACACTTATTCCAGTGGACTTGGTTACTCCTTAAGTAATACTATAGAGGCCAAAGTGAAAGATAGGGATACTACTGCTACAGAACTCAAGAAAATATCCCTGATAAACAACTTGAATTTTTCTGGAAGTTATAGTTTTTCGGCAGATTCATTGAATTTTAGCCCTTTACGCTTCTCTGCTGGGGTGCCCATTGTAGAAAAATTGGAGCTGAATTTAAATGGTTCTTTAGATCCATATGCACTGGACAACAATAATCGAAGAATAGACCGCTTCAATATAGATAACGGAGGAAGTCTTTTCCGATTAACAGCTGCTAACATCAGTTTTAATTATTCGTTTTCCAATAAGGATTTTGAAGCAAAAGACGATTCAGAGGAAGAAGAAGAGGAAGAGGATTTTGATAATGATACCTTTAGGAATGGAGGACGCCCAGATGATCTTTTTGGCTCAGACACTGCCTATGGTAATCAAAGCACCCGTAAGAAAAAAGCAAACAATAAGGATCATTCATGGTATAATTATGATATTCCGTGGACATTGCGAATGGCATATACCATGACTTATAGCAATTCTGCAAGACAAAATGAAATATCCTCTCAATCCATCATGCTTAGTTCTAGTGTAGAATTGTCGCCACGATGGAGTGTTAGGGTATCTTCCGGATATGATTTTAAAAATAAAGGGGTGACACTTACCCAACTAAGGTTTGAGCGTGACTTGGAAAGTTGGTATAGTTGGTTTAGTTGGACACCCATTGGTGCCAGAAATACTTCTTGGAACTTTTTTATAGGAATTAGAGGTGTTCTTAAGGACATTAAATATGACAAGCGTAGAGAATCTGATAGAAGACTTTAAAAAAACAATAACATGAAAAAGATTATAAATACCCCCAATGCCCCTGCTCCTATTGGTCCTTATAACCAAGCCGTACAAAAGGGAAATATGCTTTTCACATCTGGACAAATAGCCATTGATCCTAAAACTGGAAATTTGGTGCTAGATGATATTAAAACGGAAACCAGACAGGTTATGGAAAATATGAAAGCTGTTTTAGCTGAGGCTGGAATGGATTTTAACCATGTAATAAAAACCAGCATCTTTATTAGTGACATGGAGAACTTCTCAAAAATCAATGAAATTTATGCTACTTATTTTGATGAAGCTACTGCTCCAGCTAGAGAAACTGTAGAGGTTGCAAATTTGCCAAAATATGTGAATGTAGAGATCTCAATGATTGCATCTCTGTAATCTCATCAATTTTTCTCTTCAGAATCTGGAGACACGAAATTTACTGGTGAATTGTCATCAGGAACCACAGGAAGCTCTTCTTCTGGTTCTAAGGTAAGTTTCTTGTTGAAGAGCTTTTGCATCAATTCTTTAAAGGTGTCAAAGTCCACCGAATATGATACCCCTGCCCCTTGTTCGAAGATCTGATCCTCCCCTATAAATTGAAGGTCTGCTTGTCTGTTGAAGAAATTGATCCGTAGGCTTCCGTCATCATTCACCAACCATTGTACTTCTATATCTCCTGCTACCGTAGATTCGTTGGCCCCTCCTACTGGCACCCCTACTTTTCCGTTAATCAGTATTCGTTCAGAAATTTGTGTAGAAAGCTCTACTCCTAATTGGTATTCGGTTTCTTGGTTGGTTGAATTGGAATTGGTTGTTATTGATGGTAAAACGGAAAACTTCTTATCGTCGCTAGCAAATATATCTTTCACCAGTTTATTAACCCTTTCAGTAATAGTACTGCTTAAGGCATTCTGTCCACCAACATTTACATCTCCCTGAAATGCCCCTGTAGAAACCAAGAATAAGGCTTGTGTCTGCCGTTGTTGTTTATCTTGAAGTTTGTATTCCAATTCACTTTTTACAGCAGAACTCACTCTTGGGAAATTAATCTGGAAGTCCAGTTCGGGCTGAAGGATTTCCTCAGAAAGGCTTACCAATACTTCAACAGGTATCTTTCTATTAAATGATGGATTGTCCAGCAATACTGCTGGGTTTGCTTCGGTAACATACTTAGCGGTAAGATCCAATCTGGCTCTTGTTGGATTTCCATCCCAGGTTATATTACCCCCTGGCACTACATCTATGGTCTTATCTACGATTCCTCCATACCTGAAATCGTAAATTCCTTCCGTAACAAGAAAGTCACCCCACATATTAAATTTCCCATTGGTATTAATCTCTAACAGTAGGTTACCAAACCCTTTTCCTTTTAGGGTGGAATTATTCTGTTGATCTACCAATACTTCAATTTCTGCACTTTCGTTAATGTCCAATTCAAAATTTAACGAAAGTCCTTTTACTTCTTCGGGCACAATAGTTTCTCCACTAATTCTAGCCTGTTTCTCTTCTGGAGAAATAAAACGAATAAAGGAATCGTCACTAATGCTTGCTGCGTCGCTTATTGGTATTTTAAATTTGGTTCCTTCTTCGGTAGTAGCTACCACATCGATTACCAATTCATCAATGGGTCCCTTTATACTAGATTCTCCACTTATAAATGCAGTACCATAATACAAGGCTTCTTCATCTGGTGGCGTATCCAGTACCAGAAAACGATCTGTTTCCATATCCAAACTCATTCCCCAGTTACCAAAATTAGAATGTGTAAAAGAGCCTTCTAAGGTTGCATCGGTATTGTATTTGGTATCTGTAATCCCAGTTCTTGGAAGTAGAAATAAGTCTTTTTTAATCTGAACCAAGGAATTATCGTCAATATCTACATCCACGTTTAAATATGGAATACTCATACCCGTACGATTCAAAATTAAATTACCATCAATATCTGGTGCGTCATAAACACCCGTAATTGAAGCGTTTCCAGTGACACTACCACGCATGTTGGTAATAACATCACCTCCAAATGGACTGAAAGCTTCTAAATTAAAATCTGAAAAATCTACATCTAGGTCTAATGTGGGTTGGTCTCCAGATACATTTAATCCTCCTACAGCTTTAAAAGAATCCACACTATCATTGGTAAGACTAGAAGCGATGGTATATTGAGTAAGGTCTGTATTCCCCCTTATATTTAACAATAGATCTCCAAAATTAAAGTCGTTCATGGTTATATTATCAACCACGATCTCTGAATTTGGATAAAATGATTTACCTCGTTTCAGGAAATTAAGGTTTCCGTTTATATTTCCAGCTAAATCAAGACTGTCTACATCTGGAATCAATTTTCCGATATCTACGTCCCTAAACTGCATTTTAACATCAATAAGGCTGGTGTCCCTTAAAAAACCTGCCATCTGTATCAATTCATTTTTATGACGAAGCGTCAATGAATCTAAAGTGATATCCTTAAAATTGTTATCGAATGTTATCTTGTTTCGAGAATCATTGCTTCTATTTAAATACCAATCATTGTCCTTATAGGTTATCTTCGATTTCTTGATCCCAACTACAGATTTACCATTCGGGTTAATGGTATGATACAAGGCCAAATCAAACAAATCATTTTTCCTTTTCCCTCCTTTAAAATTAGATTGTATGTAGAGGGTGTCGTTTAATGTTTTGTTGATCAAATTAATATCTGTAATATCATATACACCCGTATACAAGGAGTCTACAGCGATATAGGCGTTATATAATGGATTATCATTATCTAATTGAATGTTTACCCTACTTAGGTAATTGTCGTACAAGAGTAGCTCCGGAGACCTGAAGTCTAATTTGAATTTGGATTCATCTGAGTAAACAGATCCTTTTACCCGGGTATTCTCTCCTAACTGAAGTTGAGGTACAAATACATCTACAATTTTATTGTAAATTTTGAATTCATAATCAATATACTGTCCTATCGTTACCTCATTAGGAATATAGTTGGCATAAATACTCCCGACCGAATTATGAAATAGGTTGGGAATATCCTCGACTAAAAACTTTCCACTTATCTTACCATTAATGATATCGGGAGATCTAATTTCTATCGTTCGGATATCTTCTTTGAAAGAAGATGCTATCAAGAAATCATCGAAATAAAAATCATCGGTTTCTGTTTGATAGAATGTTTGAAGAAACTCTATCGTTCCGGCAGCATCATTTACATTTGTTCCCTGCATATCCATGACAATACGGCCCGCAAAAATGGAAACACTATCCCTTTTAAAGAGGTTTAGCTTATTCAATTCTGCATATTCAATATCTGCTTCAAAATCATACTGATTGAATTCTTTGGAAATATCTACCAATCCATTAAAATCAAGTTTTATGTTGGGATCATCTATAGTCAACCTTCCATTAAAAATTGGATCTTTCAGATTTCCCGAAACAGCAATGTCCCTGTACACATAGTTTTCAAAATCAAAGCTTTCTATAGTACCCTTTATTTTAGTATTTATTGTTTTGGCCGTAAATCCACGGCCATCAATATTTACATTGGCATTTACCTTTCCAAAAGAGATGGAGTTGGTTAGCTTTCCAAGGTTAAAATCATTGAATATAACGTCTCCGCTGTAGAATGCATTCGAAAAATCATGAATATTCCCCATTTCCATATCCAACTTGGCATCTCCCAAATCACTCAGGATATTGCTATTGGTCACTAGAAAATCATCGTTCAATTCCGAATCCCCTATAACTGAAAAGTTTCCAAAGTACTTAAGCTCTTGAGGTAACTCCTGTCCAAGGATTGAGGGCATTAAGCGCCTTAAATCAAAATAATTAGTTGTGATGATATGATCCTTTCCTCCAATGATATGAGAAAGATCGTCATCCAGTAAATTCTTAAAGGAATAATCACCCCGCAAACGTGTATTTCCAAAACTCAATCTTCCATTGGTAAATTTGAAGTCGTTTAACGTTCCATCTATACTGCCTTCCATGCTTATATTGATGTTCTCCCCAAATTCGTTATAAAATGCGTTGAGATCATTGGTAGAAATATTTGAGTCTACAAAATCTGCATCTATGATTACTGAATTATTAAAATCTGACAATCCACTTTCTCCATAGTTAAGAATGAGGTCTCCATTTATGAAAGAATCATAGGTTTCTAACCTAAGGTCATTGAATGTAATTGCAGATAAGGTATATGAAAAATCGGCTTCTAATTTCTGAACGGAAAAGCCTCTTTCTGCATCCAATGTCAAGGAATGCACTTTGGCATTTACATCAGAGTCTACTACAGAAAAATTGTCTGCCTCCAAATAAATATTTCCAAAATTGATGATTTGTGGAACATCTAGGTTTTCGTCACGAATACGAACAATCGTGTTTTCAAGAGATACCTCACTAGCATTCAAAAAAAAGGGTTCTTCGCTTGGAGGTGCTCCAGTTTCAAACTTTTCGGTAAAAACGTATAGGTTGTCGTCAATTTCATCTTTGTAGGTGGTGATGTACAGTTTTGCCTCTGTAAGATCTATAAACCCAAAATCCAAATTTCCATCAACAAGCCGTTTAACACTTAAAAGGCTCGTTTGTATTTCTTTAGAAAAAATTAAGGTGTCTTGATGGTGGTCCCTAATAAAAACCCCTCGTATATCCACTTCCCCTTTCCAATTAAGTCCCAATCTATCTATTTGGATATCGGTTCCATACTTTTCATTAAGACTATTAGTCACTTTTTTGGCAACAACGGTTTGTACTGCAGGAATCGAAAAAACAATAATCAATACCAATACCAGCAACACCAATATCGCGAGGGTACGAAGGATTATTTTTCGAAGTTTTTTGATACGCTTTTAAAGTTTTAATTTTACACCCAATAAACGTGCCTAAATTTAATTATGCAAGATTGTTACATCCTCGGTATTGAATCTTCCTGTGATGACACTGCAGCAGCTGTTATAAACAACGGCGTGGTTGCTTCCAATGTTGTTGCAACCCAGCAAATACATAAAGAATACGGCGGTGTTGTACCAGAACTTGCTTCCCGTGCGCACCAACAAAATATAGTTCCGGTGGTACATCAAGCTTTACATAAAGCAAATATCGATAAAAAAGACTTAAAAGCCATTGCTTTTACTCGTGGACCTGGACTTATGGGATCGCTCTTGGTTGGGACCTCTTTTGCAAAATCTTTAGCACTGGGTTTGGATATCCCGCTTATAGACGTAAACCATATGCAGGCTCATATTTTGGCCCACTTCATAAAGGCTGATGAACAAACCCAACCCAACTTCCCATTTTTGGCGCTTACCATAAGCGGAGGACATACTCAGATTGTAAAGGTTTCTGGATATTTTGAAATGGAAGTGATTGGAGAAACACTGGATGATGCAGTTGGAGAAGCTTTTGACAAATCTGCCAAGATTTTGGGACTTCCATATCCCGGCGGACCTCTTATTGATAAATATGCACAAGGTGGAAACCCTAAAGCTTACCCTTTTACCAAACCCAAAGTGAAACCTTTGGATTTTAGTTTTAGTGGACTGAAAACAGCGGTATTGTATTTTATTGAAAGGGAAACACAGAAAGATGCCGATTTTATAAAGAAAAACCTTGAAGACATATGCGCTAGCTTGCAATATACCATTGTAGACTATTTAATGGATAAACTGAAAAACGCTGTTGCCCAAACTGGTATTAAGGAAGTTGCCATTGGAGGTGGTGTTTCAGCTAACAGTGGTATACGGAAAGCTCTCAAGAGTGCCGAAAAAGAACTAGGTTGGATTACCCATATCCCTAAGTTTGAATATTGCACAGACAATGCTGCCATGATTGCCATGGTTGGAGAATTGAAATATAAGGATCAGCGTTTTGCCAAAACCAATGTGATTGCAACAGCCCAAATGAAAATATAACACCTCTTGAATTTATTTTATCATCCATCCATTGCGCCTGGGAACGATCAGGAAATAGCTTTCAGTAAAGAAGAAAGTCGTCACATCATAAAAGCTTTGCGAAAAAAAGAAGGAGATTTCCTAGAGGTTACCAATGGTGATGGATATATTTTCTCTACAGAAATTATTAGCCTTACTCCAAAGGAATGTATTGTATCTGCCCGAAAAGTTACCGTAGTGCCTCCCTCTCCTTACAATCTTCATATGGCTGTAGCTCCCACAAAGAACAATGATCGTTACGAATGGTTTCTAGAAAAGGCTACCGAGATTGGAATTCAGCAAATTACTCCCATTATCTGTGAACACAGTGAACGAAAAGTTGTAAAAAAGGAACGATTTGAACGTATCATTGAAAGTGCCATGAAACAATCATTAAAAGCACACAAACCAAAACTGGACGATGCTTGTTCTTTCACAGAGTTTATGAAAAGTATTGAAAATAAGAATCATACAAAACTAATTGCCTATTGTGGTGAAGGGTTTAAATCAACGCTAAAAGAAGTTGTTTCAAAAGGAACAGATATTATTATCCTAATTGGTCCAGAAGGGGATTTTTCCTACAAAGAATTTGAGCTAGCACTTGCAAATGATTTTAAGGGAATCACACTGGGGAACAGTCGTTTACGTACCGAAACGGCAGCTATTACTGCTTGTCATGCCATATCTTTCTTAAATTTTAGTTAAATAGATATTTACTTTTAGCGATAAATTTGGTATTTGGTCGATAAATTGTATATTGGTAGTCCCAAAATCAACTTTCTAGCACCTACAAACCTATGAATGCCAACCACATAAGTGAAGAAGAAGCACGGGCTTTCTCACTCTCTTCACAAAAAACACATTTACGTGTTCTATCAAAAATACAGCGAAAACAAGTATCAGCTATCACTCGTGACTGGCAGAAATTTACGTATAGCGTACATAAGCAAATGTTTGATAAAATCTAGTTAATCTATTTTTCTACGTAATCAAAGTTTGTATTTTTATGCACTTATGCGCATATACCTCCTTTTGTTTGTTTGTTTTCTTTCCTTGAGTTGTTTTGCTCAGCAAGTTGCAGTATTGAAGTATGGTGGCGGTGGTGACTGGTACAGTAACCCTACGGCCCTTCCTAATTTAATCCAGTTTTGCAATGAGCAGATAAATACTACTATAGACGAAAAAATTGAAACGGTTACTCCAGACAGTGTAGATCTTTTCAGCTTTCCACTCATACATATGACAGGGCATGGCAATGTATTCTTTACTACTGAAGAAGCAGAAAACCTTAGAAACTATCTTTTAAGTGGTGGTTTTATTCATATTGATGATAATTATGGAATGGATGAATATCTGAGAAAAGAACTAACTAAGATATTTCCCAACGAAGAGCTTAAGGAATTACCAGCAGACCACCCTATTTTTAGTAGTCATTTTAAATTTCCACAAGGGTTGCCAAAAATACACGAACATGATAATCTACGTCCGCAAGCATTTGGCATCTCTATAGAGGGTAGACTGGTATTGTTGTATACCTTTGAAAGTGATTTAGGTGATGGTTGGGAAAACCCTGAGATCCATAATGACCCAGAAGAAGTTCGGCAAAAGGCTTTGCAAATGGGAGCCAACATTGTTTCGTATGTTTTTGAAAACTAAGCATGCCACAGCAACATACGCATAATACTACTCCTTTTACAACAAAACAACTTCCTATTATCCTTATTTGTGACCATGTAACCAGTCCCGCAAATATTGGAGGTTTATTTCGTATTTGTGATGCGTTTGGTATTGCCAAATTGGTTTTCAACCATGAAATTGATCTTACCTCTCCCCGTTTAAAAAAAACCGCACGAAATACATTCAAAAACGTGGTGCATCAATATGAAGAACATCTAAACACTTACATAAACGCTCTAAAGGATCAAGGATATCAGGCAGTGGGTCTTGAAATTACATCGAATAGTATTCCAATACAATCCTTCGTTCCACAAAATGACTTTAAATTAGCTCTCATTATAGGTGGTGAACAACATGGACTCTCTGAAAAGCTTTTACCTCTCCTGGATTCCTGCTTACATATTGAAATGTTTGGTCACAACAGCAGCATGAATGTAACACAAGCCACTGCTATTGCCTTATATGAGTTAACCAAAACTTAATGTATTTTAGTTCGGTGAATACAGCTATTCTAAAAAAAGAGATACAAGATTTCATCAAACGATATCAAGGCGAAACTGCAACATTGGCGTTTAAGGGAAGCCCATTTCCTGATGTTCCTGTAGCTGAACTCATACAACAGATAGAAGGATTTAAAAAAGTTCAAAAAAAACTACCATCATGGCATCACTGCGATGGTATATTTTATCCAAAAAAACTAAACCTAGAGCAAACATCATCCGAAATCACAGCACAATACAAGTCATCTTTGGTAAAGGGGAACTCATTGGTGGATATTACCGGAGGATTTGGAGTCGATGCTTTTCATTTTGCATCTCAGTTTAAAACCGTATACCATATTGAGCAGGATGTAGAACTCTCTGCTATTGCCAAACATAATTTTGAACAATTGGGAGCCACCAATATCATTACTGAATCTTGTAATAGCCTTGAGTTTTTGGAAGACAAGGAGTTCGACATCATTTATGCAGATCCAGCCCGTAGACATGCTTCAAAAGGGAAAGTATTTTTCTTGAGTGACTGCGAACCCAATATGGTTTCACATCTGGATTTTTTATTAAAGCGATGTAGGAGTTTAATAGTGAAGACCTCCCCTATGCTAGATATTACAGCAGCTCATAATGAGTTGAGACATGTAAAAGAGATTCATATCATAGCAATTGACAATGAAGTGAAAGAACTCTTGTGGTTTATAGAAAATGGATACGAAGAAGGTGTAAAAATAGTTACTCAAAATTTCACAAAAGATACATCACAACAATTTGGTTTTAGATTACATGAACATTTTTCAATAGAGTATGGACTTCCAAAGAAATTCTTGTACGAACCCAACGCAGCTCTTATGAAATCTGGGAACTTTGGGGCATTGGCACATGCATATGGTCTAGAGAAGCTACATCAACACAGTCATTTGTTTACTTCAGATGAACACAAGAACTTCCCTGGGCGTGTATTTGAGGTTTTGGAAGTGATTCCATATCAGAAAAAAAACATGGTTATATTTAAAAATACCAAAGCAAACATTACTACCCGAAACTTTCCTGAAAGCGTGGCTACCATCCGAAAAAAATGGCGCGTTAAAGATGGTGGCGACCGCTATTTATTTTTCACCACTACTAAAAATGACTCCTTGGTAATGTTACATTGTAAAAAGGTAAATCCTTCTATCTAAATACATCTGCTACGTATACAATTCCGAAAATCCAACCCGTGTAAAGAGTTGTATAGCCTAACGCATAGATAAAGGCATTGCCAAAATCTCCCCGAGTTTTGTGCGAAATACTGAATACAAGTCTAAGCGCTCGAAAATACACCCAATACAGCATGGCTAAGAGTAAGAAAATGGAAAACCAAAAAATAACCTCTAAGAAAATAAAAAGTACTATAAAAAGGAGCGTAACCCCAATCCATGCGAGAATTCCATATAAAGGATTTTCCATTTCACCAATGATATCAGAACCGGGAACAGCGTCTAATAGACTCCCATCCAGAAAATTACTATCTGCTCTTGCTTCTTCCAACGTTGGGAAGTTGTCTTCAATTGCCAAGCCTTTATAGAGCCCATAGGTTAAGAAAATTAATAAGGAACAGGTAATACCAATCAAAGACCAATACAGATTGCTTGTAACGCTCCTATGGTAGTGTATACCCGTAAAATATACAGTAGCAATGGTGATCCCTACCACAATTAAAGAAACAATGAAGACCGATTTTCCTTTTAGATAGGTTTTTTGAGCTTTCAACTTTCAGCTTTTATTTGTTTCTTCAATAATATGATCTGTCCCATATGGTAATGTGTGTGCTCTATAATACCAAGAATGTTTCTAAAATAGTTACCATATTTTTCTTTAACAAAAGGTTCGAACAACTTCTCATTGGGAAGCCCTGCAACCAATGTGGCTAATTTTTCTCCATCTGACCATAACTGACCCAACAAGCGATTCCAATCAGCTTCCGAATTGATTTCAGGCCAGTCATAGCTGTACTTGTCATGAATATCTAGTGTTCCCCCTTCAAAAACAGGAATTACTCCGTGTATATAATAGTTAATGTGAAAAGTAAGTGCCGCAATAGTATTGAAACCTTCAACTTTGTGCGTCGCCATTTGCCAGGTAACACCTTCAAGGGCATCCTTAAGATTGACTCCTGTCATGTTATTTCCGGAATGCATATCCCGAATCTGTTTTGCTAATTGCTCACTTAAAGTCATACAATGGATTTTCGCCTTAAAGTTAGTTTAGTGATTTGGTTTTAACAATTTTATGTTCGGTCCATAATCGATTTTCTATAAAATAAAAAAACCACACTTAAAAGCATGGTTTCTTTGTTGTGGTGATCGCGACAGGATTCGAACCTGTGACCGTCTGCTTAGAAGGCAGATGCTCTATCCAGCTGAGCTACGCGACCGTTTTTAATTTGGTGGTGCAAATATAAAATTAACTATATACCCGACAAAGATAAATTCAGACATTTTTCGTAATTCTAAAAAATAAGTAGAGGGATAACGGGAAATATTTCTAAAATATATTCGACTAATTATCTAGCTCAAAATAATCTATTATACCTGGATACATTTTTTCTGGAATAAATGCTTTCAAATCTACCGGTTTAACCCATTTTAAAGTTTGAATCTCTCTGATATCACGTACTTTTTCTTTTCCAGATATGTATTCACAAATAATATAATGAATTAAAACATCTGTAATTGGGTGTTTTCTGAAACCAATATTCTTTAATGATTTACTTTTTATACCGGTTTCTTCATATATCTCTCTTTCTGCTGCATTACTAGGATTCTCTCCAGATTCAATTTTACCTGCTGGAAATTGCCAATTCAATAGACCTTCTTTAATTGTTCTCTGAACTAATAGAACCCGATTTCCACGGATTACAATGCCGACCGCCACAGAAATATCATTCATTTAACAAACTCATTACTGGTTCAAAGATATCAGAAGTTATACAATCTATAACCACTTTTCCTGTTAACCATTTCACTTCACTTAATTCATTTATATCTTTATTCGAAATTTTTTGTTCTTCACATTCACAATACCAATATTCTGCATTTTTACCAGTATCAGGATGAATTCGATTTCCCATTTTGTACAATGGTACTGGTCTAATACCTGTTTCTTGCTCACACTCTGAAATAATAGCTTCTTTAATATCATAACCTTCATGAATTCGTTTTGCAGGAAAACCCCATGAAAGATTATCCTCTACAGATTTTCTTTTGGTTAATAAAAACTTTTTTGTCTTAATATTACGTACAATTGCGATCGCTACTTTTTCTTTTTTAAATTCTTCTAGTTCATTTTCTCTAATTCTAATGGTATTAATCCAAGATTCAATGTGTTTTTCTACCTGAAGTTCTCTTACGTAGGTCTTATGTAATTTAGACACAAGATCGAAAGGTTTAGTCCTTCTTATTTTGTCATGAATCAATATTAAACACTCTTTATGTTGATAGTGCATAATTCCTAATTCATAGGCAACATTGGGATTGTACATCTGTTGTTCTTCAGGTTCGTCAAACACAGCAATACCATATTTACAACAATAAAGAACTGCTAGTGGGTTAACAACATCGTCCTTCGTCAACACCCAATCTTCCGCATCTGCTAGTACCCCATTAAATCCATTTTCTTCCAATATTTTCATTATAAAATCTCGAAGATCTTTATTATCAATTCTGTATTTAATCATTATAAAGACATTCCTATTGAATTTTGTAGTATCCAATTTCTTTTTTATACTATTCAAGTGTGGCTCCAATGAATTCATGATCCGAAATCTTCCCAAGTCTTCGGTATGAATATATTTATATTCTTTATTCATAAAATGTAATGTATATTAAATGAAGATGATTGATTAAACCAAAACAACACTGTCAAGCTGAAAACAATTCAAAACTTGTTTCTGGGGAGAGATGTTAAATATACCTAAAATTCTTAATTTCTAATCAAAATTGAGACTTGCTTGTGTTTTTACAGGTATTCCTAGATACAATTATCCATTGCTATATTAACTTGTTATTGTGGCGATCTTGTTCATGCATAAAAACACCTTCACTTTATGTTAGAAGCCTTTTATGAGGTTAGATATCTGGTCCATACTTATCATTGTTTTATATTTTCAACGACACTTAGCCGAAAGGAATTTAACCTAGACTTTGGAAGGATGAATTCTTTAATTGGTGATGAAATAGAGGTGGAAATGACGCTTGTCGCCATTCAAAAATAAAATGAAAGTTGTTCTATAAGCAATACAGTTTCATCTCTCTATAAACCAATGTTAGAATAGACCAAAACATATAATGAATAGGCTTCCCTTAATTATTAAAAGACGAAGTTAAATTGGTCAATAATTGTGCTCTATAAGTCAATCCTATAGGAATATGTTTCTTGTTTATTTCTACATATTCTTTGGTGTAATTTCTGATTTTTGAAGTGTTTACAATATAAGATTTGTGTACTCGCACAAATTTTTCTGGTAATAATTCATCTAAATCGCTAAGCTTATTGTAGGTGATTAATGTCTCATGAACCGTATTAACTTTAACATAGTTGCTCATACCTTCAATATACAATAGGTCTGCATAGTCTACCCTTGTCATGATCTTATCAACTTTAATGTACATATGATTCACGGCGGCTTTTGTGCTAATATTATTTTTTGATACCGTTCGCTTTACAGCATTTAGAAAACGATCGAATGAAAAAGGCTTTAGCAAATAATCCGTAGCGTTTAACTCAAAACCCTCTAAAGCAAATTCACGATGTGCCGTTGTAAATATAATTTTGGTGTTATTCTTAATCAATTTTGCAAAATTCAACCCAGATAGTTTTGGCATTTCAATATCAAGAAAAATAATGTCTATATCATTTTCCTGAATGAATTCCAGAGCCTCAATAGCGTTTTTAAATTCATTGACAAAAACCAAAAACGGAACATCATTAATATAGGCCTTTAGTATATTTCGGGCTGTTCTTTCGTCATCAACTACAATACATCCTTGGGTCATGATATATTAATTTTCAATTCTATTTCGTAAGTCTCGTTCTGATCGCTAATTTCTAAAGAGTAATTTTCGTCATAAAGAATATCTAAGCGCTTTCGCATGTTTTTTAATCCCAGACCGTTTTTTTCGTTCAAATTGATGATGCTTTTTGGCTTGGAGTTTTTTACAACGAACTGAAGAACCTCGTCATTAACATTAAGTTTAATAGCAATAGTAGCGATTTCGGTCTCGTTCTTTAAACTATGCTTAAAGGCATTTTCAACAAAAGGCACCAAAATTAAAGGAGGTATCATAATATTTTTTACATTTTCAGGAATCGTGCTTTGTACCTTCACACGGTCTTCAAATCGTGATTTTTCCAACTCAATAAAATCATTCATCAATGATATTTCCTTCTCCAAAGTAATCCGCTGCTGATTACTTTCATACAATGAAAAGCTTAAAAAATCTGATAGTTTTAAAATTAACTCAGGGGTTTTTTTTGAGTTTTCTAAAGATAGACCATAAATATTATTTAAAGTATTAAATAGGAAATGGGGATTGATTTGAGACTTGAGGTATTTAAGTTCTGACTGTAATTTTTCGTTTTCTAGACTTTTGGTTCTTCGTTGCAATTCTGCAACTTTCCATATTACAGAAACACCTATTATAAATATTAAAGGAGATGCTATTATGATTGACGATTGCAAAAATTTATAAGGCAACCATATTCCATAATCTTTCATGCCAGGGTTTAAAAACGTTAAAGCTTCATAGTTAACAATGCGCTGTATAAATCCGGCAAGAACTAACGTCATAATCGTGTATACAAAATACCTCAAGACTTTACCTTGTAAAAGTAATCTTGGCAGTAACACAAAATAGTTGAAATAGACTACAATAAGCCGCATTGGGAGATTCATCAATTCAAAATAAAAGGCTTCCCAATATTCTCCCTTATAACTAGCTTCTACCACCGTAAAGATGAGTGTATATACTATCCAAAAAAGGAGGTGAAACCAAAAACTGATACCCTTCATAACCCACAAAGCTATGGTTTTCAATTATTCAAAGCCCAGCACTTCTCAGATTTTATGCAAATTATAAGAATCCTTATGCCAAATAATTTTAGCACATAAAGAAATGGTTTTACATAAACGTAGCTGGCATTGGAATAAAAAATACTTTAGGAGGATTGACTAGGCTGTACTTTTAAATAAAAATAAATACCAATGAATAAATTATGCTTGGTTTTAGTGCTTTTATGTATCCAACTTCCAATAGCCGCCCAAGAGAAGTCTCCTAATTTAAATCATAGTTTTATAGCCTTTACCATCCCCGAAAAAGACTTGCTGCCAGAAAATATAACCTACGACTCCAAAACCGAATCCTTTTTTATAGGCAGCACTAGAAAAGGCAAGATCATTAAGATTGATAAAAACAAAAATCTAATTGAATTCGCAAACTCTAAGTCGAGCGGTCTATGGATGGTCATTGGCATGAAGGCCGATGTTGACAATCGTTGGCTTTGGGTATGTAGTTCGGGAGGTGATAATCTTATAGGGTATGATTTAAAGGATGACGTGGAAGGAAGGCCGTCGGGTATCTTTAAATTCAACCTGGATACTGGAGAACTTATCAAGAAATATGTATTAGACGCCACAGGTGAAATTCACTTTTTCAACGATTTGGTAATCGATGGTCTTGGTAATCTTTATGTTACCCATATGTTTAAAGAGCATGCAATTTATACCATTCAGAAAAATATTGATCAACTTAAATCATGGAGTAGCCCCGAAGCATTGAAGTATCCAAATGGAATCACAATTTCAAGTGATAACAAAACACTTTTCATTGCATATTCTGAAGGTATTGGCACCATTGATATCGCGTCAAAAAAATGGGGAACCCTTAAAAACCCTAATGGTATAAGAATAGCGCGTAGAGAAAGCATTGATGGATTGTATTTTTATAACAATACCCTTATTGCAGTGCACCCAGATATTAATACGGTGCAACAACTCCGCTTAAGTACAGACCAAACCACAATAACAGATCATAAGCTTTTAGAAGTAAATCATCCTATGATGAACAACCCAACGACAGGTGTGATGGTGAAAGATAATTTCTATTACATAGCCAATGCACAATTTGGAAGCTTTGATGAGAATGGCGCTATTTTTCCGATGGAACAACTATATGAACCAACCATCTTAAAACTCCAAATTGATGAATAAAATACCTAAAATCGATATTACTTGGTTATTGAGGTACTGGCTTGGTTTAATGATGATGTACCATAGTTACTGGACATTTTTTGATGAAGGGGGACTCACAGGTTTTGCTCAATACTTAACAGAAAGTGGGTTCCCTAAAAATTCATCTTTTTTACTGGCTGTTGTAAGCAAATCGATAGAGTTTTTCGGAGGGCTGTTGCTCATTCTTGGTATCGGAACACGCTTAATCTCCTTTTTAATTATGGTAGTTATGGGAGTGGCTGTTTTTTATATACATGAAGGGTTAATCTTGGGTGAAGGCGAATTGGGTTTTAATTATTTCCTCATAGCTGTAATACTCTTTTTTAATCCATCAATCCCTTTCCATCTTTTCACTACCACCAAACCTAGAACAAATGACAAAAAATAACACTTCAAGGCGTCTATTTGTGAAGAGTTCTCTTTTCGGCTTGTTAGCAGCATCTATTCCCAATATAACATTTGCAAAAACAATTACTGACAATTCAAAACCCCTACTAGTAGACAAAGACTCTCTTTTTTATCGATACCCTTCTATAGATGATGCTATTGTAAGTGATGTTGTTGGGAAATCGCATTTCGATTTGGATGGCGTAAAGAAGTTAGTAGACAAACGCCCAGAATTGGCTCGTGCAACCTGGGACTGGGGATTTGGTGACTGGGAGTCTGCCATTGGCGCGGCTTCTCATGTTGGCAGACGTGATATTGTTGAATATCTATTAAGTAAAGGCGCTAGGCTCAACCTATTTACATTCGCTGTTTTGGGGGCATATAAAGCCGTTACAACCATGGTAGAACATAATCCAGGAATACAAAAAATACAAGGGCCACATGGTATCAGTTTATTGTCACATGCAAAGGCTGGTTTACGAATGAAGGATACCATGACACAAGACAATATTGCAGAAGCCGAAAAGCTGATAGCCTATTTGGAAGAGCTTGGGGATGCCAATGGGGAAACATACCTAGAAATGACCGATGACAAACAAAAATATTTGGGTGATTACAAATATGGAGATGGTGAAAAAGATGGTTTTAGTATTAAACTAAATATACGGAAAATGATCTCTTTAGGTAAAATTGGCCAGTTTGGCGGTGCCTTGCTCAAAATTGCAGATAACAAGTATTTATACAATGGTACTACTTCGGTCATCATCACATTCCAGATTGAAAACAATGTGGTGAAATCGCTCACAGTGCAAGAGCCTGATCTAACTTTAGTAGCAAAAAAGGTATAACACAAAATCAAACTTTCATCAATCAAAAAACTACTATAGATGACCTATAGATTCTTCATTTTTACATTTTCTTTATTCAGTTTTTTTGGATTCTCACAAGAAGTGGACATCCCCAAAATAAATGCTGCAATAGTCCTCGATGGTACTTTGGATGAACCAGAATGGGAATCAGCACATGAGCTTATTGATTTTAAACAAATTGAACCAGATCTTGGAGCAAATGCCACAGAAAATGCTGTTATTAAGTTCATGTATGATGAACAATACCTCTACATAGGGGGAATCAGTTATTTTAATGACCCCACACAGATTTTTGCAACCACTCTAGAGCGTGATATTAACCTGAATATAGATGACTATATAGAAATTCATCTAGACACTTATAACGATAAGCTCAACACACTTGTTTTTAGAACCAATCCATTAAGTGCAAGGCAAGATTATGAAATAGGTAGGAACGGAGACGCTTTTAACTTGTCCTGGAATACCTTTTGGGATGCTAAATCCAAAATTAACAATGATGGTTGGAGTACAGAAATAAGGATTCCTTTTTCTTCGCTACGTTATAATAAGGCAGATATAAATACCATGCGAATTAAGGCGATTATAAAATATAAGATTAAGAATGAACTTATTATGTCTCCACAAAACAACACTGATTTCAGTCTTGCACATTATCATTTCAGTAACTCTCAAGAAGTCCAGTTTAAAGGTTTACCTTCTTCAAAACCTCTTTACATAACACCCTATATAAAGGGGAACATCATTAACCAAAACCTACTGAATACAGATGGAACAGCCTACGAAAGTGAAACTACATTTTTAGAGCGAAAAAACTTTGTTGATAACGAAACCCTTGATAAGGCATTGAGTAATGTTGGTTTAGATGTAAAATATAAACCGAGTGCAAATCAAACATTAGATTTTACCTTAAACACCGATTTTGCTGAAGTAGAAGCAGACGACAGAATTATCAATATTTCAAGGTTTCCCATTTTTCTGCCAGAAAAAAGATTGTTCTTTCTCGAAAACACAGACTTATTCAATGCAAATCAATTTGGGCATCGTTTATTCAATTCCCGAAGAATTGGTATTGAAAACGGACAACCTATTCCAATAATTGGAGGTATACGATTTACTGGAAATTCATCACAATGGCAATATGGTATGTTAAGTATGCAAACGCATAAAGTTGAAGATGTAGCATTATCTAACAATATGAGTGTCGCTAGACTGCGATATTCTATAGGTAATTTAGGATCCAATATTGGAATCATTAACACCAATAAAATAAATACAGAGGAAAGCAATCATTTAATTGGTATAGATGCCAACATCCGATTTTCAGATGTGGTAAGGACAAATTTTACGTTGGCTACTACTTTCGATAAGTATACGGGGCATTGGAAATCCATGTATGGAGGTGAGATAAATACATTTAAACCCAATGGATTTGGTATTAATTATCGATTTAGGGAATACACCAAAGACTTTAATCCAGAATTAGGATTCGTACCTAGGCCCGATACCAAAAGGCTTACACTTAACAATGGTTGGCGAAAGACCTATTCCAATCCAACATTCTTAAGGTTTGTAACCTTGGGGCATTATTTTACAAAATATTGGGTGTCTTCAACTGGGCAACACGAAGTTTTCCAAACCAATATTTACTTAACAGCAATTCATAAAAAAGGAGCCCGATTTACCATGTTCTTTCCAATCTATCAAGAAGACAACTTGTATCAGGACTGGGAAATTTCGCCAGGTATTGTAATTCCTACAAATAAATACGTGATGTGGAAGATAAACCCCATTTTTGAAACTGGAAGAGCAAAGCCATATAGAATCCTTGCAGATTTGGAGATAGGTGAATTTTTATGGTGGAAATCAGCTAACCTTTATCTATAATTTATCATATGATTTTAATAAAGTTTTTAAAGCCGAAATTGGAGGTACTTATAATCAACTTCGTTTTCCAGATAATTACGTGACAGATACATCAAGAAAGGTGAATTTAAGCCGTTACTTTTCAAGATTAAAATTCAATTTCTCTTCAAAAGCCTCTTTAAATACTTATGTTCAGTATGACACCCGGCAGGATAAATTGGGGTTAAACCTACGATTTCGGTACAATCCAATTGAGGGGACAGATCTGTATCTAGTGTATAATCACAATGCCAATACAAACAGGGATCTTTTATCTCCTAGGTTACCATTTACAGACAATCAGGTTTTTATCATAAAATTCTCAAAAACATTCATAAAATGAGATAGCCCACACTATTATTTGTGATAACATAAAAAAGGAAAGGAACTACATAATGAGCATCCTTTCCTTTTTTTAAAATTAAATCATGATTTACGGATGATGAGACCTTGAAAGTAATTGATAAGTACTATATGTATGTGGGGCAGCAGGGCCGCCTGGCCCAGTTACAGAAACTGGGTTGTCAACTTTTATAAATGAAGCCCATTCTCCATTATTTAACGTAATAGACGTTTCTCCCCCAAGGTAAATGTTCTGTCCGTCAGGGCTATTGCTGGTTGTGTCATATGAATATATGTGTAAAGACCCCGAATTGTCTATTCTATTCGCTCTTATATAAATAACTTCTCCACTATTGGTAGTAGATTCAATCTTCCTTAAATCATTAATATTAGAGTCATAATTCACAAACACTTGTTTTTTTCCATCAATGGTAATTGTTTTAGAAACAATATCCTCATTTTGATTGATACCAAATGTTTTTGATAATTCTAGATGTTTAAAAACCATTGTTCCTAGAAATTATGGCATTATTATGGACACCGCTACTATCTGCAACACCTCTTATAAACCTAGTTTCTGAATCAATATCGCCAATACTGGAAACTAATGTATAGCTTCCTTCTACAATCACAGATGAATTTTCAGATTTGATACACTCACCTGATATACCAGAGGGAGGTGAATAATCCTTGGGAACCTCTGAGCCAAATCCACCTGCATTGGCAAAACGGGTATTAGTAATGGATATTTTTTTTGCATCTTTAAGATTAATGGCGGTAAAGGTTTTTTCAAACCAACATGCATCAAAAGTAATACCTTCAGAATCACGGATATGAACCCCAATCTCTGAATGCCCAAAACCACAATTAAGAAACATATTACCATTACTTTGACTCGCATTATTATTGCTGTCCACATTGTTTATTAAGACATCCGGCCCTGTAAGTGTTTTTTTTCGATTACCCTCTACGGCACAGCGAATAAATATATTTTCACTTTGTTGTCCTTCAAGAAGGATACATTGATAGTCACTTAATTTCCGTCCTATCCAAATATTTTCAAAAACATTATACTGAGTTGGCAGACTAGTATTATTACTATTACCACTATTGCCTCCGCCTTCCAAATGTAAGCCGTGTCCACCCATGTTTACAAATTGGATGTTCTTCAATTTACTTCTTTGAAGTCCTCCTGTGCCTGTAGAATCTGCTACTGCTTTAAAGTACATTCCGCCTACACCTTCCATTGAAGGGTTTTGACAACCTGTTCCATCTATAGCTGGGTCACAATATCTACCATTTATAACAAACTTTTCCAATTGGATTACTATACGACCGCCATTTACTTGATCTGATTTAAACATATAGTCATAATTAGCACCTCCTTCTGCATGGAATATAGTATTATTCCCTTCCCCCATAATAGTAATCCCTGACTTTAAAATAAGAGGTTTATCCAATGTATAGCCACCGTTTGGGAAGTAAATAGTATTTCCTTTTGTTCCTTCTGTTCTACCAAATTTGCCAGATTCATCTCCTCGCTGGTTATCATGTGCGTAGTCAATAATGATTTGAATTCTATCTGAAACGGAAGTAATGGTTGGATCTGGATTAGAGCCACTGGTTATGCCATAGTAGTTTACATTAATTGGGCCATCAAAACTTCTAAGCCATCTTCCTTCTTGGTTAACCCCAGTGACCACATTAGGCTTAATAATGATCCCTTTATCATCCCCGCCATTTCTGGAATATTTGAAATCAGAATCATAATAAAAAAAGCCCTCGCCACCATCTCGTATTTCTGTATGCCCTTTTACATATACCAATTTGCCATCTAGAGTATCTGTTTGCCGTAAAGCATCTAAGTTATCAACTTCAACGGCTTGGTTTTTATTTTTGTTCTTATCGCCTACAACTTCTTTTGCTACCAAAGCATAGGGTACAGACATAAGCTGGCTTATACCACTACTTAATAAATTACCATCCTCATCATAGACTTGTATGTTTACAAATTTATCACCTTCCTCAATCCACAATACATCGGTCATATCTGTAAAATCTTTTTGGGCGTTACCCCCACCAATCTGCAAACTATATCCTCCACGATCATTGGTTTCAACAAAATGAGACTCAGCATACAATACTTTTGCATCTTCGGTATCCATATCCTGTATATATACATCCACCCTAATGTTTTGATGCTTTAAAGGAATAGTATCTTTTTCAAATACTACAGACCGATAACTAAACGTGCTGGGAACTTGAGAAAAAGAAAGAAATGTCCCCAACATGAAAAAGAATAGAAATAATTTTTTCATGTGAAATAAATTAAAATGTTAGTATTTATCTTTTTATGAATCGAATTGGGGAAAATTCGTCATTAACAGATTTAATAAAATAAACACCACTTGTAAGTTTAGAAAGATCCAACAATGAGCCATTAGCTTCTTTTGTTTTCACAATTCTACCCATAATATCATATATATAAAGCGTCTTATTTTCAAGGGTGCCTTGTATTTCTAAGGATGTTGAATTAATAACTGGGTTTGGACTAATCTTAGCCAAAAGAACTGGAGGGTTTTGAATTTCTTCAACAATCCTATTTTCAGTAACAAAGATCTCTCCTATGGCATAGCTAAATTCGTCATAAGATAAAGCTGCACTATTTATATAACTTCCATCTGTTTGAGATAATCCTTGAAAAACACAGAAAAAAAATAAAAGTGATAATATCCGCATAGCTTAATAACAATTTGACTTCTATAAATTTAGTAATATTAAATTTATTTATCAATAGTTAATTTTAAGCTCTAAAAAAACTTAGTATATATGCCATTAAGTAGACTTTGTGATACTAATGAAGAAGGTGTCATAAAAAAAGTCCAATCAATTATGATTGGACTTTTTGGTCGGGGTGGCAGGATTCGAACCTGCGACCTCCTGCTCCCAAAGCAGGCGCGATAACCGGGCTACGCTACACCCCGTGCATTTGCGGAGAGACTGGGATTCGAACCCAGGCAACGGTTACCCGTTGACAGATTAGCAATCTGCTCCATTACCACTCTGGCACCTCTCCGAAAGAATCACTAAGTATCCTTTTTTATGCGGATGCAAATGTAACTCTATATTGGAAATAACACAAAATATTAATAGAGTTTTTTACGCCCAAAATGCATTCATTTATTTTCCATTTGCAAATACCCCAAAATGAATGATTTACAAATGGGACTTGGTGCTACCCATTGTGCGACCCATCACAGTAAGGGGGATTCTTAGTCTCCTTACAAGTACACAAATAGGCAGTATCTGTTGCTGCGGCCTCAAACCGAAGATTAGGCGAACCATTGTTATCATTATGAGATCCATCACAAAATGGTTGGTTCACACTATGCCCACAGGTACACCATGAATATTTTCTTCCTTCTTTTAAGTCACAAGGAATGGGAGCGTCTCCTCCCCTTTTATTGTTGTATTCCATAACTCTTCTATTCTGGGTATTCTACCCTTAAATGATAAATATTATAAAGCTTCTTTTTCAGTACTTTTTTTATAGTTTCTATTTCCTTAAAAGTAATATTCGCATTAATAAACTGCCCTTGCTCCATTTGTTTATTGATGATGTTATCTACAAAAGCATCAATTTTAGTTGATGTAGGCTCCTTTAAGCTCTTACTCGCAGCTTCTACACTATCTGCCATCATTAGTATGGCCGTTTCTTTAGAAAATGGTTTGGGGCCAGGATAACGAAAATCAGATTCCTGGGCAATTCCATTCATTTCCTCTTCTTTCTTATAAAAGTAATAGACCAAACTGGTACCGTGGTGAGTACGGATAAAATCAATTACCCGGTCTGGTAGCTTGTTCTTACGCGCAATCTCTATTCCCTTAATAACATGTTCTATAATAATCTTAGCGCTTTCCTTAGGCGATAGCTCTTCTAATACGTTCACAGTATTTAATTGATTCTCTGTAAAATGAGAAGCATTTACAATCTTACCAACATCATGGTACAGCGCCCCTACCCTAACCAACATAGCATCTGCCCCAATTTCACTCGCAGCAGCTTCAGAAAGGTTAGCAACATTTAGCGAATGGTGAAAGGTTCCGGGTGCTTTATTGGAGAGCTCCCTCAATAACTTAGAATTGGTGTTACTCAGTTCCAGTAAGGATACTTCAGAAACCAATCCAAATAGCTTTTCGTAGATATAGATCAATGGAAATGCAAATAATGTAATGAGTCCACACAAAATGAAATAGGCGAAGTTCTTCCATTGGATCAATTCAATATTTCCTTCCTGAATGATAAAAAATGCAAAGTACCCTATAATGTAGATTAAGGTGATTTGTCCTACCGAAATAAACAGGTTCGCTCGTTTGGAAAGTTCAGAAACAGTTAATATGGTCACAATACCCGCAATAATCTGTAAGAATAGGAACTCAAAACTATGCGGAACAATGAAACCCAACAACAACAACGTAAGCACATGTACAAACAAACCAAGTCTGGCATCGAAAAAACTTTTCAAAACAATGGGTAGTATACATAAGGGGATTACATAAATGTACGTTGCATCGTATTTAACAACCATAGTGGTTACAAATACCATGAAAATGACATTGAAAAATATAAAACTCACCTTGGTATTGTCCAGAAAAATTTCGTTTCTATATTTCTTAAGGAATAAAAACAACATAATGAACACCAAGGAAACCAGAATGGAGTATCCCAATACAACCCAATAATAATTCTTAGTACTCCATACATCGCTTTCGTATTTAGCCTGCAGTGAATTCAATATTTGAAACTTATCTCCTTCTACGACCTCCCCTTTTGCAATGATACGCTCTCCAGTTTCAACAATACCCCGATTGGGGTTAATGTTGCCTATTTCCTTTTCTATAGAGGTGTTGGTTAATCTGCTATTGTATGAAACATTAGGGGTAACAGTTCGCTCTAAAATTTGCTGTAAGAGGCTTTCTATATCTTTTGCATTCACCAAATTAACCCTAATTGAAATAGCTTCCGAAAGTTTTTCCTTATGAAATAACTGTGAATACAATATTTCCCGGACCTCATTCCCTTTTTTCAAATAAATAACCTTATCCTTATCAAAAGCATGAACTTCCTCTATAACTCCAACATTATACGAAGTATTTAAAATACTCAAACCCAAATCCCTAGCTACCAATTTTCGGGTACGATAAAGGCTATCAGCAAAACTAGATTCAAAAAGAGTAACAAAATTTTGAGCAGCAGTTTCAGAAATCGATGTGTTTAAGTCAAAGTAAGGTGCAGCATTGGCACGAATGTTCTCTTCTTCCCTTTCTAGGGTTACTTTATCCTTTTTTATCGTAAAATTAAAAGGAGCATATAGATTTTCATCCTGCCAAGGTTTTCCTTTCTGAAAGTCATATTTAAAGTTCCCCCCCTTAGGTAAAAGATAGATCACCAAAACCGTAGAAATGAGGTACAAGAAGACCTTATAAATGAGGGATTGGTTTTTGGTGAAAAACGAGAAAAATGTCGCCATAAATATTCTTGCTGAAGTAAAGGTATAAATATCGAACCATTTATCCCAAGTACCGTGCCTCAAAGATCGATAATTGAATTAAAATCCGTAATTTCGCGTACCGTAAAAAGACATAATTTTATGAGCAAAAAAGTTGTAATCGTAGCCGCCGCAAGAACCCCCATTGGTAGTTTTATGGGAAGTCTTTCTTCAATTACGGCAGCCCATTTAGGGAGTACTGCCATTAAAGGCGCATTAGATAAAATAAATTTGAACCCTAACCTAGTAGAAGAGGTTATTATGGGTAATGTGGTACAAGCTGGTGTAGGGCAAGCACCTGCTAGGCAAGCAGCATTGGGAGCTGGAATTCCTGATACTGTTCCTTGTACAACCGTAAACAAAGTATGTGCTTCCGGAATGAAAGCAGTAATGCAGGCTACCCAAGCTATTGCATTGGGTGATGCAGATATTATTGTTGCTGGAGGTATGGAAAGCATGAGTAATATTCCGCATTATGTACACATGCGCAATGGCAAGAAGTTTGGTCCTGCAACTATGGAAGATGGAATGCAGAAGGATGGCCTTGTAGATGCATATGATAAAAACGCCATGGGTGTTTGCGCTGATGCTTGTGCGCTAGAATATGAATTCTCCCGTGAGGAACAGGATGCTTTTGCCATTCAATCTTATGAACGATCTGCCAAAGCTTGGAGCGAAGGTAAATTTGCCAACGAAGTTGTCCCTGTTTCTGTTCCACAAAGAAAAGGAGATCCAATTTCTGTTACAGAAGATGAAGAATACAAGAATGTGAGAATGGAAAAGATTCCTGCCTTACGACCAGCATTTACAAAAGATGGTACCGTAACAGCAGCCAATGCATCTACCATTAATGATGGTGCAGGTGCTATGGTGCTCATGAGTGAAGACAAAGCCAAAGAATTGGGACTTACCCCACTTGCAACTATAAAAAGCTATGCAGATGCCGCTCAAGAACCCAAATGGTTTACCACAGCTCCAGCTAAAGCTTTGCCTAAAGCACTTTCTAAGGCTGGAATTGCATTGAGTGATGTAGATTTCTTTGAATTCAATGAAGCTTTTTCTGTAGTAGGATTGGCAAACATGAAAATTCTAGGACTTAACGATAGCAATGTAAACGTAAATGGAGGAGCTGTTTCCCTAGGACATCCATTGGGCTGTAGCGGAGTGAGAATCCTTATTACACTTCTCAACGTATTACATCAGAACGACGGTAAAATTGGAGCCGCAGCTATTTGTAATGGTGGTGGTGGTGCCTCTGCCATGGTTATTGAACGAAACTAATTTTACCCTTTTAGTTTCACCTATATGAAATACGGTATTTGTCCACTTAGCATTGTCCCTCTTCGAGCTGAAGCCAATGATCGTAGCGAGATGGTTAATCAGGTACTGTATGGTGAGATACTAAAAGTGCTGGAAAGCCGTAAAAAATGGAGTCGCATACGCTTGCAGCATGATTCCTATGAAGGCTGGATAGATAACAAGCAATTTCAGTTTATTTCTGAAGAAGCATACAAAAACTTAAAATCAGCCGAAACAACAGTTTCGGCTGACCTAGTTGATTTTATTACTATCGAGAATAAGCAATTACTCTCAATTCCCATAGGGAGTAATTTAAATGCATTAGCATTACTAAACCATACATTCGATGGAAAATCCCTTTCTGGGAAATCTCCTAAACAGAATATTGTAGATACCGCTCTCCTTTACCTAAACAGTCCATATCTGTGGGGAGGGAGAACTCCTTTTGGAATAGATTGTAGTGGATTTACACAAATGGTTTATAAGTTAAACGGTCATTCCCTTCTTCGTGATGCAAGCCAACAAGCAACCCAAGGTGAAGCTCTTAGCTTTATTGAAGAGAGTGAGCCCGGAGACTTGGTGTTTTTTGACAATACAGAAGGAGCCATAGTCCATGTAGGAATTATCATGAAAGACAATTATATTATTCATGCACATGGAAAGGTACGAATAGATCGACTGGACCATACCGGAATCTTCAACTATGAAGAGCGAAAACACACTCACAAACTAAGAGTTATAAAACGGATTCTATAGACATAGTCTCATTTTTCATCTTTCTCTATATTCATAAAAACGGACAGCTAGTATTATAAAGATTGTCCACATTTAGCTACTTTAGGGTTGAATTCATCTTTAATCACTAATACAACCCCTTATGAAGAAATCAATACTGTTTTTTACAATAGCAATAGTTTCTTGCGTTCTAACCTATGGCCAAGCAACATGGACTCAACTTCCAAATGCACCCACTGGATTGGGTAGATTTGATGATGTCTTCTTTTTAAATGAAAACTTGGGTTGGGCGGCCAATGGACCTTCTGCTAGAGTTTACAAGACAACAGATGCAGGACAAACATGGACTCAACAATTTAGTACTAGTGGCTATTTCCGTAATATCGAATTCCTAGACGAAAACATTGGGTTTTTAGGAACCTTAGACGGAGTTTTTTATAAAACCATTGATGGCGGAGATACTTGGGCCTCTGTCCCCATAAGTCCTAGTCCACCTGCTATTTGTGGTTTGGATGCCGTTGGGAGTTCTACCATCTATGGATGTGGTGCTTGGTTTCAGCCCGCATATGTCATAAAGTCTTCAGATAGCGGTGAAACATGGGAATACATTGATATGTCTGCTCATGCAGATGCTTTGGTAGAAATATTATTTATAGACGAACAGACCGGGTTTGTTTCTGGAAATGCTTCTACTGGAGGGGTTATCCTTAAAACTACAGATGGAGGAAGCACTTGGACCGAAATATTTAATTCGGGAAGCTCAAGTGACTATGTATGGAAAATGCAGCTTTTAGATAATAATACAATTATGTTTGGATCTATTCAATCCAACAATCAAGGAAAAATCACAAAATCATTAGATTCTGGACAAAACTGGGAAATGTTCAATGTGCCAGATGATTTTGTTCAAGCCATTGGTTTTGAAACACCTACCAGAGGCTGGATAGGCGGTCACAATTCTGGATTCTATGAAACCAATGATGGTGGTGAAACATGGGTCAACACTGGGTTGGGAGACAGTTTAAACCGAATTTTCTGGTTGAGCGAGGATCTTGCTTATGCCTCAGGAGTTTCAATCTATAAATTTGATGACACGTTTGGGGTAACGGATTTCGAATCTGAAAAATTACCAGGTTTAGATGTTACCATTGCTCCCATGCCCATTACGGACAAGCTTAACCTAGAAATTAAATTCACCCATAGTGACAACTTATTAGTACAACTATATGATTTGAGTGGACGTTTTCTCACAAAGTTTATTCGAGAACGGATATCGAATCCACAGACAGAGCAATACTCTTTTGAGTTTAATTACCCGCCCGGAACATATATGCTAGATGTGCACACTAATGATCATCGTAAAGGCATCATTATAACAAAAGAATAACAATACATTATTATACTACATAAAAAAAAGCCGTCTCAAACAAGACGGCTTTTATTTTATCATAGATAGAGTGGCTACTACCCTCCTTCACCTAAGGTTTCTAGCTTAGCTTTCATAACCTTATATTCAGTGTCTTTTCCTAATTGGCTATAAATATTCATGAGGGTTCTAACCAATTCCACATTATCGCTTTTGGATTGTATAGCAGACTCTAAGTAAGGCAATACATCTTCATACAACTTAATACGTTTGTTTTTAAGCTCATCGTAGCGCTTTTCATCAGCAGCTGACATTCCAAGATTATTCATCTCTTCAACTATAGCACCTTCTCCAGAAAGCATTAAAGCTGCAATATTAATTTGAGCGATATCATAATCTGGCTTTATTTCCAAAGCCTTCTTGTAGTATCCAAGTGCTTTTTCGGTCTGTCCATTCTGGGCAGCTCCTACTCCAAGGTTATAGTATAACTCAGGATTGTCGGGATCAGACTTAATAACCTCGTTCATGATAGCATCATACCTTGCCATGTCTCCCATCTTATATGCTAAATCTGCTTCAGAACGCATTAGGTTTACATCATTGGGATTGGCTTCACGAGCTGCTTTCATGACTGCTAATGCTTCATCATTTTCTCCTCTATCAATATGAATAAGCGTCACTTTTTGAAGCATATCCCCTTTCACAGATGGAGTGGTACGATTAACAGGATTGGTATGACCAAATGCTAAAACTGCTTTGTCTCTATCATCCTCTGTTGCATGATTTACTTCTTGACCTTCTGCGTCTGTGGATACATATTGCGTTTGAATCCCGGTGAACCCCATCTTCAAAAGCTCCTTGTAATGTTTAAGTGCATTGTCAAAATCCTTACCATTCACCAAATTCCCAGCAGCATAATACAAATCTGAAGTATCTTTTTTGCTTATTTTGTAGCTGGTCATTAGTTTTTTAGAAGCCATTAAGTAGTTCTTGGTGTCTTGGTCTGCAATAGCACTATTCACCAAATTAATACGCAATGCCTTTTGCGCAGCATCCATTCTAGCCGCATTATCACCTTTAGGAGAAAGTTCCTGAAGTTTCAGGATTGCATCGGCTGCAGTCTTCAACTTATCAAAATTAGTAGTTCCCGCATCTTTAGTATAAGCTTCAGCTTTAATTAGATAAAACATTATTTTTTGGGAAGCGTCTGCTGCACCTAAAAGAGATTCTGCTTGATTTAAGTAGTTAATAGCTTCTACCGTATTACCACTATTAATGGCCTTATCGGCTTTTTTGATCTCTTTTTTCTGAGCGGTAACAGCTACAGAAGCCAACATCATTCCAGCTATAAGTATTCCTTTTTTCATTTGTAGAGAATTTTTTATTTATTCGTTAATATCGGTTTGTGTTTCATCATTATCAATAGCTGTGCCATTCTCTGTAGCTCCTTCTATTGCTGCTTCATCACCTTCTTCCAACTCCACATCATCTTCATCATGCATTACTTTTGCAACTGCTGCTATAGAATCATCATCACGAACTTTAATAAGACGAACCCCTTGAGTAGCTCTACCCATAACCCTCAGATCTGCTACAGCCATTCTAATGGCAATTCCCGATTTATTAATAATCATAAGATCATCACTATCGGTCACATTTTTTATGGCTACTAAAGTACCAGTTTTTTCTGTAACATTAATGGTCTTAACCCCTTTTCCACCTCGATTGGTGATTCGGTAGTCCTCAATGCTGGATCGTTTTCCATATCCATTTTCGGATACTACCAAAATATTGGATTCATGATCATTAACGGCAACCATTCCTACTACTTCATCTTCTGGACTACCTAATGTGATTCCTCTAACTCCAGAAGCATTTCTTCCCATAGGTCGTGTTTTCTCTTCTTCAAAACGAATGGCTTTTCCAGATTTTACGGCCAACATCACTTGGCTGTCGCCAGTAGTCAATTTTGCTTCCAATAGCTCATCTCCTTCTCGAATGGTAATTGCATTGATACCATTTGTTCTAGGTCTTGAATATTGTTCTAATGGAGTTTTCTTAACCTGCCCTTTTTTGGTAGCCATAATCACATAATGATTATTAATGTACTCCTCATCTTTAAGGTCTTGGGTACATATAAAAGCTTTCACTTTATCATCCTGTTCAATATTGATTAGGTTTTGAATGGCACGTCCTTTAGAAGTTTTACTTCCTTCTGGGATTTCAAATACACGCATCCAGAAACATTTTCCTTTTTGTGTAAAGAACAGCATATATTGGTGATTGGTTCCTACAAATAGATCTTCCAGGAAATCTTCGTTTCTCGTAGAAGACGCTTTTTGCCCTACTCCACCTCTATTTTGCTTTTTGTATTCGGTTAAAGAAGTACGTTTAATATATCCTGCATGCGAAATGGTAATTACAACTTTCTCGTCTGCAATAAGGTCTGTAATACTTACATCACCTCCAGCATACTCAATGGTAGATCTACGCTCATCACCGTACTTTTCTTTAATCTCTGCGAGCTCTTCCTTAATTATGGCCATTCTGCGTTCTACATTGGCAAGAATATCCTTGTAGTCGCTAATGGTATTCATCAAATCCTCATATTCAGCACGAAGTTTGTCTTGTTCCAGACCCGTTAATTGACGTAATCGCATTTCTACGATAGCCTTGGCTTGTATTTCGGACAAGTCGAATGTTTTAATCAACACTTCCCTAGCTTCATCAGCATTAGCAGAACCACGGATCAACTTAATAACTTCATCAATATTATCTGATGCAATGATTAATCCTTCTAATATGTGCGCGCGTTCTTCAGCCTTACGGAGTAAGTATTCGGTACGTCTTGTTACTACTTCATGACGATGCTCCACAAAATAGTGAATCATTTCCTTGAGGTTCAGTAAACGAGGCCTTCCATTTACCAGAGCAATATTGTTTACACTGAAACTAGATTGTAGCTCTGTGTATTTGTATAGCATATTGAGAACGATATTTGGAATTGCATCACGTTTTAGTATGTATACAATGCGCATTCCTTTTCTATCACTCTCATCTCGAATATTAGAAATACCGTCGATCTTCTTATCATTAACAAGATCTGCAGTTTTCTTGATCATATTCGCCTTATTTACCTGATAGGGAATTTCAGTTACTATGATACACTCTCTTCCGTTTACTTCTTCGAAAGAAGCTTTTCCCCGCATGACAACACGTCCTCTTCCAGTGTGGAACGCATCTTTTACACCTTCATATCCATATATAACTCCTCCGGTTGGAAAATCGGGAGCTTTTACATGCTGCATCAGCTCATCGATCTCAATGTCATTATTTTCTATATAAGCAATCGTGCCATCTATAACTTCAGATAAATTATGAGGAGGCATATTGGTAGCCATCCCTACTGCGATACCAGAAGCTCCATTGATTAATAAACCAGGTACTCTCGTTGGAAGCACTGTAGGTTCTTTTAAAGTATCATCGAAGTTAAGTTGATGGTCTACGGTCTCCTTATCGATATCAGCAAGCATGTCTTCCGATATCTTTTGCATACGCGCTTCCGTATAACGCATTGCAGCGGGACTATCTCCATCAATGGATCCAAAATTACCCTGACCATCCACCAACATATATCGTAAACTCCACTCTTGTGCCATACGTACCATGGCATCGTAAACGGAAGTATCTCCATGCGGGTGATACTTACCTAATACTTCCCCAACTATTCTTGCAGATTTCTTATGTGAACCTGTAGCTCGTAATCCCAATTCGTGCATTCCGTAAAGCACTCTTCTATGTACCGGTTTCATTCCATCACGAACATCTGGCAGAGCACGTGACACAATGACTGACATCGAATAATCGATGTATGCCGATTTCATCTCATCTTCGATATTAATTGGGATTAATTTTTCGCCTTCAGCCATATATAAAAACTATTATTTGGTTATTAAAATCTAAGAAAGCAAGATACACTATTTTGCAGGTTTTGGAGTTGATTATAAGGGGTAATATTCACGATTTTATTAACAAATATTTAGTGTGAAATCGTTGATAAGTATCGTAGTTTGCATTTTGATTTTAGTAAGAAATTTGTTCCTTTTACTACTACCTCACAGATTGGGTACAATTTTTGCCCTAAACTAATTTTATTTATTTAATTTAGACACACAGGAGGACGATATATGGACGATAATTTTTCACCCAGAGTAAAAGATGTAATAGCCTACAGCAAAGAAGAAGCTTTGCGACTGGGCCACGACTTTATTGGTACGGAACATCTCATGTTGGGTTTGTTGCGAGATGGTAATGGAAAAGCAGTGAGCATCCTAAATGCTCTAGACATAGACCTTAACCATTTACGCAGAAAAGTTGAAATTCTTAGCCCCGCCAATCCAAATGCAGGGGCTACTACGAATGACAAGAAAAACCTGCATCTTACTCGGCAAGCAGAACGTGCTTTAAAAACTACATTTTTAGAGGCCAAATTGTTTCAGAGCTCGTCTATAAATACTGCACATCTGCTATTGTGTATCCTCCGAAATGAGAACGATCCTACAACGAAACTACTTCACAAGATGAAAGTAGATTATGATGGGGTAAAAGATCAATTTAAACTTATGATAACCAACGACGAAGAATATATAGAACCTACAGCTTCAGATTCCTTTCCTAATGATGACGATGAAACAACCTCTGGAGAAGGAGATAAAGACAATTTGTTCTCTGGAACCACTGGCTCCAAGGGAAGTAAAAAATCGAAAACTCCTGTACTAGACAACTTTGGTAGGGACCTTACTGCCCAAGCAGAAGAAGGAAAACTGGATCCTGTAGTAGGAAGAGAACATGAGATTCAACGTGTCTCACAGGTATTAAGCCGTAGAAAAAAGAATAATCCTTTACTCATAGGAGAACCTGGTGTAGGTAAAAGTGCTATTGCAGAAGGACTGGCATTGCGTATTGTACAACGTAAAGTCTCTAGAATTCTCTATGACAAACGTGTTGTTACATTGGACTTGGCAAGTTTGGTAGCTGGAACAAAATACAGAGGCCAGTTTGAAGAACGCATGAAAGCGGTCATGAATGAACTAGAGAAAAATGATGATATCATTCTCTTTATTGATGAAATCCACACTATTGTTGGTGCTGGTGGCGCTACTGGTTCTTTAGATGCTTCTAACATGTTTAAGCCTGCTTTGGCTAGAGGTGAGATTCAATGCATTGGAGCCACTACCCTAGACGAATACCGCCAGTACATAGAAAAAGATGGCGCTTTAGAGCGACGTTTCCAAAAAGTTTTGGTAGAGCCTACTACTGTTGAAGAAACGGTAGAAATTCTTCAAAATATTAAAGAGAAGTACGAAAGCCATCACAACGTTACATATACTGATGATGCCATAGATGCATGTGTCAAGTTGACCAATCGTTATATGACCGAACGTTTCTTGCCAGACAAAGCAATAGACGCATTAGACGAAGCTGGGTCTAGAGTACATATCACTAATATCAATGTTCCAGAGAAAATTTTGACTATTGAAGCAAAATTGGAAGAAGTCCGTGAACTCAAAAACTCTGTAGTTAAAAAACAGAAGTACGAGGAAGCTGCCAAGCTAAGGGATGATGAAAAGAACCTTGAGAAAGATTTGGCAACTGCACAAGAAGCTTGGGAAAATGAATCCAAACTTCACAAGGAAGTTGTGGACGAACCTCAGGTAGCAGAAGTCATTTCTATGATGACCGGAATCCCTGTACATAGAATAGCCCAAACAGAAAGTAATAAATTGGCAGAACTGCCTGATCTCATAAAAGGCAAAGTAATTGGTCAAGATGAGGCCGTAGCTAAGGTTGTAAAAGCTATCCAGCGAAACCGAGCTGGACTTAAAGATCCAAATAAACCTATTGGTTCGTTTATTTTCCTAGGACAAACCGGAGTGGGTAAAACACAGTTAGCCAAAGTATTGGCTCGTGAGTTATTTGACAGTGACAATGCCTTGGTTCGAATTGATATGAGCGAGTACATGGAGAAATTTGCAGTATCGAGACTTATTGGAGCGCCCCCGGGTTATGTGGGATATGAAGAAGGTGGACAACTTACCGAGAAAATTCGTCGTAAGCCATACGCTGTGGTGTTGTTGGATGAAATTGAGAAAGCACATCCCGACGTTTTCAATATGTTATTGCAAGTATTGGATGATGGCTATTTAACTGATAGTTTAGGGAGAAAAATTGATTTCAGAAACACCATTATCATCATGACTTCTAATATTGGAGCCAGAAAATTAAAAGATTTTGGGCAAGGAGTCGGATTTGGAACTTCTGCAAAAACCAATCAAGCAGATGCTCATGCCAAGGGCGTTATTGAAAATGCATTGAAAAAAGCATTTGCACCAGAATTCCTAAATCGTGTAGATGATGTTATGGTGTTTAATGTCTTGGAAAGAGAGCATATTCATAAAATCATAGATATTGAACTAGACAAGTTGTTTGGTCGTATTTCCGATCTTGGATATGAATTGAAGCTTTCCGAAAAAGCTAAGGATTATATAGCCGATAAAGGGTTCGATAAAGATTATGGAGCTCGTCCTTTAAAAAGAGCCATTCAGAAATATATTGAAGATGCTTTGGCAGAAGAAATCATTAATGCTACTCTAAAAGAAGGAGACACCATTACCATGGACTTGGATGAAAAAGCAGATGAGTTGAAAATCCAGATTAAAAAACAAAAAAAAGCGACTGAGTCCTAAGACTTGAAACATTCACATTATAAAACACCTATTTGCAATATTCAAATAGGTGTTTTTTATTTGTAGCTATATGACAGAAAAGGAACAAATAAAAAAACGTATTCTAGAAGAAATTGAAAATACGGAACTCTTGGTTAGTAAATATCAAGAGTTAACTAAACCCATTGCTCCTGAAAATGCTATTGGAAGAGTATCTCGTATGGATGCAATTAATAATAAAAGTGTGAATGACGCTGCTTTAAAAAAAGCAGAAGTGAAATTAAAAAATCTAAAGGTTGCACTTACTAAAATCGATGATGTAGATTTTGGAATCTGTATTAGATGCAAAAATGAAATTCCATTGGGCAGAATTTTGCTAATGCCACAAGCAATCACCTGTGTTAACTGCGCTCGTTAGTTTCTGGCGTTTTTTTTCTTTAAGCTCCAATCAAACTCCTTAACCAAAGTAATACCACTGGAATTACCTATTTCATTCCCCAATTCTACAGATGCTAGAAAATCTTTATCAGAAATATGATTGTTTTTCACTAAATAATCTAGAAAATGCTTTATATCTACCTCCCCCTCAGATCGAGGAACTTCTCTAACAAAAGCAATATAGACCCAATCTTGCACAAACTTTTCATTTTTTAAATATCCTTTATAAACTTTATAGCGTCCAAAGGGGGTAATAATCTTTTCAATCACTTTGCCATATGAACTGAAATCAAAATAATCTTCCCAGACCATGATTTCAGTAGTTATATTTTTTCTACCTGCTAGCGCAACATCAGTCAACCAAATATCAAAGGCCAGATTGTATTTACGATGTTTCACATGGGTTTCAAAGTCATATGAAACATCCAAGGTTTCTACTTCAGATACTAATAGTGGGAATCCTGCTATTTTGTCTTCTTTTTTTCCTCCCCAAGGGCTCCTTCCTATTTCTAAAGCTGGATAACCAATAACGCCACTCGCAGAATTATCAATTTTCCATTCCCATCCACAGTTATCATTATCTTTAAAAATACAAAGCTCTGCAGTTCCTTTTTTCAATTTTGTTTTCCCCCACAGATTATTCTTCATAACCACCTCCCCTTTTAGTTTTTCTCGGTGTCCGCTTCTACAATTTTTAAATTCAGATTCTTTCACCAATTTTCGTGCGTCAACAGATGCTTGAGAAACCATCTCGTCATGGGTAACTTGTTTGTTTAAGGATTTACATGAAAATAATGATACTACAATTAAAAAACTGTAGACGTTTTTAATGAGGGAGAAATAAGTCATTGTTTTGGAGTTTTGATAAAAATAGAAAAATTCTAAATTAACCAAACAATAAATCACTTTCTATAGAGAAACTTTGTAAAAAGGCAATGGAAGCATGAATATCATCTGCCAATAATCTATCTTCATCTACAAAAGAAACTCCTTCCCTATAATGTTTTAGGAATGATTCAATAAAGTCTGAAGATTTTTTAGGTTTTCTAAATGCAATTGCTTGTGAGCCATTCATTAATTCAATAGCTAATATGGTCTCAATATTATTCAATATTTTTAAACATTGTGTAGCCGCATTAGCTCCCATACTTACATGATCTTCTTGCCCATTAGAGGAAACAATACTATCTACAGAAGCAGGGGTTGCCAATTGCTTATTGGCACTTACAATACTGGCAGCAGTATATTGAGGAATCATAAATCCACTGTTTAGCCCGGGGTTATTCACCAAAAACTGCGGAAGATCACGTGCTCCAGAAACTAATTGAAAAGTTCTTCTTTCTGAAATATTCCCTAATTCTGCCATGGCAATGCCCAAATAATCCAAACCTAAAGCCAAGGGTTGCCCATGGAAATTTCCGCCTGAAATAATTTTGTCTTCACTCCTAAAAATATTAGGGTTATCTGTAACACTGTTTATTTCTGTTTTAAAGGTTTTGGTTACAAAATGAAGTGTATCCTTGGTAGCCCCATGTACCTGTGGAATGCATCGGAAAGAATAAGGGTCTTGTACTTTTTTATTTTCAGAAGTTCCAATTTCACTTCCTTCTAAGAATTCTAAAATAAGTTGCGCCGTCTTTATTTGACCTCTATGTGGTCTTACAATGTGTACCAGTTCATTGAAAGGACTCATGTTACAATCGAATGCATCTACGGACACAGCTCCAATTAAATCGGCCAAATAAGACAGTTTATGGGCTTTCAATAAACAATGCACTCCATACGCGCTCATAAATTGAGTTCCATTCAGTAGTGCCAACCCTTCTTTAGCCTGTAATATAATAGGTTCCAAATTATGCTTTTTAAGGACTTCTTCAGCAGTGATAAAACCGTCATCACTATATACCTCTCCTTTTCCCAAAAGTGGCAATGACATATGTGCTAAAGGGGCTAAATCGCCCGAAGCACCTAAACTTCCTTGTGTGTACACAACTGGAATGATATCATGATTATAAAAATCTATGAGACGTTCTACTGTTTGCAATTGAATTCCGCTATAACCATAACTCAAAGATTGAATTTTCAGTAAAAGCATCAGTTTCACTATGGCTTTTGGAACAAGATCTCCTGTACCACAAGCATGAGACATCACTAGATTTTCCTGTAATTTGGACAAATGCTCTGTAGAAATCTTCACATTACATAAAGAACCAAACCCAGTATTAATACCGTATATGGGAGTGTCATTGTTTTTTACCTTCTTCTGAAGATAATCATGTGACTTGTTAATATTTAAAGTAGCTTCATCGGAAAGAGCAATGGTCATATCTTCTTCGATAATACCCTTAATAACGGCTAAGGATAGTATCTCGCTGCTCACATAATGAATTGGGCGCATGGGCATAGTAGTTTGCAACAAAAATACCAATTTCTTGTTAAGGTTTTAACGATTTTTAGGTAATCGACCGAATATTATTTTATTTTAGCAAAAACCAAATAATTAAAGCATGAAAAAAATACTTTTTCTGTTAGCAGGACTATTAGTCATAGGCTGTAATACAGAAGTAAAAAAAGACTATGTGACCTTTTCTGGTACCATAACCAATAAGAACAGTGATTCTATTGTTTTATCGAAAAAAGGATTTAAGAAAGTTATTGCAGTAAACGAAGACGGTACTTTTAGTGATACCCTAAAAGTAGATACAGATTTTTATACATTTTATGATGGTGGTGAATATACTGGGTTATTCCTGAAAAATGGATATGACCTACAAATGATATTGGATACCGAGCAGTTTGATGAAAGTATTGTATATAAAGGTGAAGGAGCGGACAACAACAATTATTTGGCTGAAGAAGCAAGAATGAAGGAAAAATTGTTAGATTTTGATATAGATGAAATGGATGCTGCTGGACTAGATGCTAAGTTAGCAGATGTTTCCAATGAGCTAAATGCTTACCTAGAAAAACAAACCACACTTGACACTATGGTGGTTAATGATGCCAAAAAAGGAATTGAAGGAACCGTAAAAAGTTATAAAGGATATCTAGGTGATCTTATTGCACTTAGAACCAACTTACCAAAAGGTTCTCCTTCTCCTACATTTTCCAACTATGAAAACCACGCAGGTGGAACTACCAGTCTTGAAGAATTGAAAGGGAAGTATGTATACATTGATGTATGGGCTACTTGGTGTGGGCCATGTAAAGCTGAAATCCCTCACTTAAAACAAGTAGAAGCAGATTATCATGACAAAAACATTGAGTTTGTAAGTGTATCCATAGATCGTCCAAAAGACCATGATAAATGGATAAGTATGGTAAATGATAAAGAGCTAAAAGGTGTTCAGTTATTTGCAGATAATAACTGGGAATCTAAATTTGTAAAAGATTACTATATCAAAGGAATTCCAAGATTCATTCTAGTAGATACAGAAGGAAACATAATAAGCCCAGATGCACCTCGTCCATCTAATCCTAAATTAAGGGAAATGCTTAACGAAATGATCTAAGCATTTAAGACAAGATTATAATAAACCGCCGCATTTGTGGCGGTTTTTTTATGCCCCTTCTTGGCCTTCTTGAGGTGCTTCAGGTGTTGGTTCTTGTTGAAATAGCTCTAAAAAAGCACTTCCAATATTTTCAACAACATCACTCGCTATAAGTGCTTCAAACCCTCTCTCTTGAACCACCAAATTACCAGAACTTCCATGTAAATACACACCAAACATTGCCGAGACCAATGGATCATACCCTTGCGCTAAAAGACCCGTTATCATCCCAGTGAGTACATCTCCACTTCCGGCTGTAGCCATTCCAGGATTTCCCGTACTATTTATGTATAGATCCTCCCCAAAAACAGTAATGGTATTAGCTCCTTTAATAACTACAATCAGTTCATGCTTTTTAGAAAAAGCTTTTACCATTTCCAATTTTTCAATGTCGTTTGCCCAGTCTCCAACCAATCGCTTCAATTCTCCTACGTGTGGGGTGAGAATGGACATTTTGGGAACTTTTGCAATCAATTCTGAATGTTCAGATAATAAATTGATAGCATCCGCGTCAATCACCATTGGTTTTTCAACTTTTGAAAGCAGTTTTTCGAATGCTTCATGTGTTTCGTTTTCCAACCCTAACCCTGGACCAATACCAATAGTATATAATTTGGCGTCCAAATCTATTTGTGTAATTATATTGCTATTCACATCACACATCACCATAGCTTCTGGTACTTGTCCAATCATGATGTCATGTCCACAAGCTGGGATGTATGCCGTAGCAAGTCCGCCACCAGACCGAAGTGAAGCTTTGGTTGCCAATGCTATAGCTCCTATTTTCCCATGAGAACCTCCAATGATCATTGCATGTCCATAGATACCTTTATGACTATATTTTTGACGTTGTTTATAGAAACTTTGCGCTATAGGCTTTACAACAACGCGTGCCAAAGGCTGGGTTGTCATTAAATATTCGGGATCCAAACCTATATCCAAAGCTTCGAAAAATGGAACATATTTTCCAGTGTCAGGTAAAAAAAAGGCAAGTTTGGGAGCTTGAAATGTCAATGTATGATTTGCCATAATAACGGCTTCTGGATCCAATAAAGGGCCATTGGCACTTAATCCGCTAGGTATATCTATAGCTAGTTTAAACGCTTTTTCTTTATTCAGGTATTGAATAAGGGATTTCACCCACCCTTCTGGAGCACGATTTAATCCAATTCCAAAAAGTGCGTCTACTATAATGTCATCTGGATGAATCTCAGGAAAATCCTCTTCTCCGGTCATAAGAATAGGCCACTTCTTGGTGATATCCTTAATCCTTCCATAGTTAATTAAAAAGCACTTAGAGCGTTTATCGGTAAAATTGGCGATGTATACATGTACATTATAACCACTTTCAATAAGAAGGCGTCCCAATGCCAAGCCATCTCCCCCATTATTTCCAATACCACAAAAAATATGTATAGGTACCTGGGCTCCTTGCATTCTTGTATGTAACCAATTGAAAATCTGAGACGCAGCTCGTTCCATAAGATCGGTAGAAGTAATACCTTGCCGTTCGGTGGTTATTGCATCAGCTTCATATAATTGTGCTGCAGAAAATATGTTCATGAAAAAAGGTTTTTGTGCAAGTTACCAACTTGTTGAAAACAATCAAACAAATACTACGTTAGCTTTCCCAGAATCTATAAATTTGCAATCCAACAATAAATAGACCAATGAAAAATACTGCTTTATCTACTATTCATGAAGCATTAGGAGCTAAGATGGTTCCCTTTGCTGGCTACAATATGCCTGTTTCTTATGAAGGTGTAAACATAGAACACGAAACTGTTCGTAATGGTGTGGGTGTGTTCGATGTATCACACATGGGAGAATTTCTTATCACAGGCCCTAATGCACTGGATCTTATACAAAGAGTAACAAGCAACGACGCCTCAAAATTGGTAGATGGACAAGCCCAATACAGTTGTTTTCCTAATGAAAGCAATGGTATTGTGGATGACTTGATCGTTTATCGCTTAAATCAAGAAAAATGGTTGTTAGTTGTAAATGCTTCTAACATTGACAAAGATTGGAATTGGATTAGTTCACACAACAGCATGGGAGCAGAAATGAAAAATCTTTCTGAGGATTATTCACTTCTAGCCATTCAAGGCCCTAAAGCTGTTGAGGCCATGCAATCTTTAACAAGTGTAGATCTCAATGAAATCAAATTCTATACTTTTCGGGTTGCAGATTTTGCTGGAATTGAACATGTTATCATAAGTGCTACGGGATATACCGGTAGCGGTGGATTCGAAATTTACTGTAAGAATAGTGAAGTAACTCAAATTTGGGAAAAGGTGTTCCAAGCTGGTGCAGACTGGGAGATCAAGCCTATTGGATTAGCTGCAAGAGATACTTTACGATTGGAAATGGGTTATTGTTTGTACGGAAATGATATTGACGATACTACTTCCCCTATCGAAGCTGGGTTAAGTTGGATTACCAAATTTACCAAAGACTTCATCAATGCAGAAAATCTAAAAAAAGAAAAAGAGCATGGTCCAGAAAGACGCTTAATTGCTTTTGAACTGAATGAGCGTGGTATCCCTAGACAAGGTTATGATATTGTAGATGGACAGGGAAAAGTAATTGGAAATGTTACCAGTGGAACTATGTCTCCCTCATTAGGCAAAGGTATAGGAATGGGATATGTTCCAAGTATCATGAAAGATGTTGGAACACAAATTCATATTCAAATTCGTAAGAACGCTGTTCCTGCCACTATTATAAAGCTTCCATTTTATAAGGGATAGCATGCCTGATTTCAACTCCATTATAAGTACCATCCATGCCCAATTGGACAAAAGTCCCAATCGGGGCACTACTGCTACCTATATTCCAGAACTGGCTGGAGTTGATGAAAACAATTTTGGAATCTATTTAAATTGTATCTCAGGCGAAGATTACAAAGTGGGAGATTGGAACCAAAAGTTTTCTATTCAGAGTGTTTCAAAAGTGCTTTCGCTTGCTCAAGCTTTTTCACTAGTAGGTAATTCGTTATGGCAACGTGTGGATGTAGAACCCTCTGGCAACCCATTCAATCACTTATCTTTACTGGAACAGGAAAATGGAATTCCCAGAAATCCCTTGATCAATGCAGGAGCCATTGTTATTGCAGATATCCTGGTTTCAAAACTGGATAACCCCAAAGAAGATTTTTTAAACTATGTAAGAAATCTTACTAACGATGATTCCATACAGTTCAACACAAAAGTAGCCCAGTCCGAAAAAAGAACTGGCTACAAAAATTACGCGGCAGCCTATCTATTGAAATCATTCGGTAACCTAAAAAATGATGTAGAAACGGTTTTGGATTTTTATTTCCATCAATGCTCCTTGGAAATGAACTGCCAACAACTGTCCAACGCTTTTTATTTTTTGGCAAACCGTGGAAACTGTATGCGAGATCACTCTTTTTTAACTGAAAGCCAAGTAAAACGTATAAACGCCCTAATGTTGACTTGTGGATTTTATGACGAAGCTGGGGAGTTTGCGTTCGAAGTAGGTCTTCCCGGGAAAAGCGGTGTAGGTGGTGGAATCATTGCTTTGTTGCCCCATCAATTTACCATTGCAACCTGGTCCCCTGGTCTTAACGAAAAAGGAAATTCCCACTTGGGCATGCAGGCATTGGAACAATTTACCACTGCTACCCAATTATCTATTTTTTAATCCCCATTCATGAATTTTAAACCTACACAAAAAAACAATAGAATATTACTGTTGGGAGCCAGTGGTTTTGTTGGTAATGTGCTCTATAAGGAGCTTCTCTCCTATTACGATGTCTATGGTACATATAATACCCAGCAAGGAAACTTTAAAGACAATAAAGTATTTTATCAATATCACGTAGAAAACGGTGGATTGGATACCATCCTATCACAAGTACAACCCCATATAATTATATCTTCCCTACGGGGCGATTTTAACGATCAGTTAGAAGCCCACCGTATGTTAGTCTCCTATTGTTTTGCTACCAATGCAAAATTATTATTGCTTTCTTCGGTTAATGTGTTTGATGGTTTAGGAGCATTTCCTTCCTATGAAGATGATAACCCAAAGGCAGATAGCAAATATGGTAGAGCAAAAATAGCACTTGAAAAAATTGTAGGAGAACTTCCTTCAGAACAATATGCAATTTTAAGGTTACCAATGGTGTTAGGTATTAATGCACCTAGGGTTTTTCAGCTAAAACAGGCTATAAAACATGCGGCTAGTTTTGAAGTATACCCAAACCTCATTATAAGTGCTATAACAGCAGATAAAGTTGCACAACAAGTTCATTATATTATCAATAAGGAACTAAACGGTATATTTCACCTAACCAGTAATGATGTGATCCATCATGATGATCTTTTTAAAGAGATTGCAGAAAAAATAAGTGACAAAAAACCTATCTTTAAGAAAGTATATCAAAGTAATGACGATCGCTATTTGGCATTATTACCCAAGAAGAATAAATTGCCCAAGAATTATCAAATTCAGATAAGCGAAGTTATTAATGATAGTACATTGCAAGACGAAATAGATTCTTTAAAAGCAAGCTCATGAAACCATTGACAGAATTACAGATTCGATCGAAATTACAAGAATTGGAAGGATGGCTGTACGAGGATAATGCATTGCACACCACTTTCGAATTTGATGATTTCAAAGATGCATTTTCCGCCATGACCCGTATTGCCTTTGAGGCAGAACGATTGAACCATCATCCAGATTGGTCTAATGTATACAATAAACTTCAAGTTTCATTATCTACACATGATGCAGGCGGCATTACCGAAAATGATTTTGAATTTGCTCAAGTTATTAATGACTTGTTAGGATAAACTTTGCCATCTAAGCCATTTTTATATTTTTGTAAGCTAATTATATTGAAAAACTATGGGAAGAGCTTTCGAGTTTAGAAAAGCGAGAAAAATGAAGCGTTGGTCTGCTATGTCCAAAGCATTCACACGTATTGGAAAAGATATCGTAATGGCAGTAAAAGAAGGAGGGCCAGATCCAGATGGCAACTCCCGTTTACGTGCTGTTATACAGAATGCCAAGGCAGTAAACATGCCCAAAGACAATATTGAACGTGCCATTAAGAGGGCAAGCGATAAAAGTCAAGGAGATTTTAAAGAAGTATTGTTTGAAGGCTATGCCCCTCACGGAATTGCCATTCTCATAGAAACCGCTACAGACAATAATACCCGTACTGTAGCCAATGTACGTTCCTATTTTAATAAGTGCAATGGAAACCTAGGTACTTCTGGCTCTGTTTCCTTTATGTTCGACCACGTTTGCAATTTTAGGGTAAATGCGGGCGAAATGGATATGGAGGAATTGGAACTGGAACTGATCGATTTTGGTGTGGAGGAAATTTTTGAAGATGAAGATGGTATATTAATCTACGCTCCATTCGAAAGTTTTGGTGCTATACAATCCTATTTAGAAGAAAACAATATTGAAATTCTATCTTCAGGTTTTGAACGCATTCCACAAGTAACCAAGAAACTGGATGCAGAGCAAGCTGCCGATGTAGAAAAGTTACTGGAAAAAATTGAAGAGGACGATGATGTGCAGAATGTTTACCATGCTATGGATGAAAGCTCTACCGAAGAATAGTCAATTTATTAAAATCATAAACTTAAAAAGCCGCTTTTGAAAGCGGCTTTTTAATTGTTCTTACACAATATAGTTTATTGTTTTATAATCTTTTTGGTCACTTGATCATTCAGGGTAATGAAATAAACTCCCGCGCTTAGGGATGAAATATCCAAGGTGTAATTTCCTTGTTTCATTTCACCACTTACAAATATTTGTTTCCCTGAAAGATCTGTTACTTGAATACGTTCAATGGAAAACTCTGATGAAGTGATAGAAACTCTTGTAGTAGCCGGATTTGGATAAATGGCAATACTTTCTGCCAATTCTTGATCCTCGGTTCCTAGAACTATAGAAGGTTTCACCAGCAAAAAGCCTTGAGCTCGATCGCTAATAACAATATGGCCACTATCAAAAAATGGATAAATATTCCAAGAACCATTAAAGCCCGAATTATTGTTCGTAGGATAACTATCAAAGTATCCTTCTTCTGTGGCATTGGCATTTTCTATATCGCTAATATCTACCACTCGCAATCCAGCAGCATTATTTGCCAAATAAAATTTATCTCCTTTTACATAACCATTATGATCTGTAGCACCTGTAGGGCCTTCGTATTCGAAATGAAATTGGGGGTTATCTAAATCTTCAAAATCAAAAAATATCGTTCTGGAATTAATTCCTGTGTTCAATTCATCCGTTTCATCACCTAAGATGAAATAACGATGGTCTTCGGTTAACCATCCTTGATGGGTATAATTCACATTATTGTAAGCAATGGATGCAATGTTCTGCGGATTAGCTTTATCGGTTACATCCACAATAACTACTTCTGTTTCATTGCTTCCAATCATAATTTCCTGTCCCGTATAATCAGTGTCTGGGCCATTGTAGGTTACAATATGTGCATCATGACTGTATCCATCTCCACTATGTCCTCCATCTGCTACAGGATTAACAGGGTCTTGAATATTAATAAAGTGTGCACCGCCACCAAAGGTGCTTGTTCCCAAAGCATATGCATAGCCTGTATCTTCATTGATGGCAATGTTATGGGCACTACCAAAATCATTGTATACGGCATCAGTTGTGAAAATCTGAGGTGGATTTGCCACATTTCGTAATCTTGTAAGATCAAATACCTGCATACCGTGTCCACTATCTTCGCTCACAATAAACACATGATTGTTATACGTTTTGGCATCGCGCCATGTTGTATGTTGACTACTTTCGCCTGGTAATTGTCCTAAGTAAACTGGGTTAAGAGGATCAGAAATATCAATAAAAGCAGTAGCTTCATTAAGACAAATGATAGCATATTCTTTTCCATCCATAGGATCTGTCCATCCCCATGAATCATTTGCTTTCACAGAATTCATGGTAGAAAGCGGTATTTGAGAAATCAAATCGTAACCTTCGCAGGGAAAAATACCCGCCATACCACTATCGCAAGGGGTTTGGGCCAAGAAAATTGAAGGAATACATAATGCAATAATGAGGGATAACTTTTTCATACATTTTTTATTTGTGCTAAATCTACAAATAAAAACGATATCATTTTAGGTATATTCTGGCTTCTTACCTACAACACCTTTGTAAAATGCCCGCAATGTTATGGTATCCTTTTCTATATCTCCTGTAGGATGAAAAGGCTTATGTATGGTCACGGTTTTAGTTTTATAATCGAAAGCAACTGGAATAATGGGCACATTAGCTTCTAAAGCAATATAATAATAGCCCGTTTTCCAGGTCTCCACTTTTTTCCGTGTACCTTCTGGTGCCAATGTAAGTCTGAACTCTTCCTTTTCTTTAAATAATTGCGCTATGGCCTGTACTTTGTTTTGCCCGGAAGTTCGGTCTAATGGAGATCCACCCATCCATCTAAAATACCAGCCCATGGGCCCATTAAAAAGTTCTTTTTTGCCAACCCAATGTATTTTGGTTTTTGAAATCCTTCGGGTAAAAGAGCCTACGTAAAAATCATGCCAGCTGGTATGTGGAACCACAATAATAACAGCTTTCTTTACTTCGGGAAGAAAAGATCCATTGATCTTCCAACCCAAAACAGTATGGAATATAAATTTTGTAAACCCCATGATGTAGATAAAACGCCCTTACATTTTTAGATACAGTTCCCGTAATTTTTCACGGGTCATAATCTGCTCCCAATCCTCTCCAAGGGCATTTTCCCAGAGGGGAACCAGACTAAGGGCAATATCGATCATCGTATCCATTTGATAATCGGTGAGATTTCCACAGATGCCTTTAGGAAGGTCAATATCGTGATATTCTTTCATTTCCTTAAACAATCGAACACCTTCTGGGTAATATTCGGCAAGATGGTCAAAAACAATACAGTTTCCTATACCATGTTTAGTTCCCAAAACGTAAGACAACCCATAACTCATAGCATGTGCTACTCCTACTTGCGAATAGGCAATACTCATACCTCCATGCCATGATGCCATCATCAATTTTCCACGTGATTCAACTTCTGAAAGGTTCTGGCTTAAAAAGATTTCCTTACAAAGATCGTATGCTTTCTCTCCATAACTTTTACTGAACTCATTCAGGAATGTTCCATTCAAGGATTCTACACAGTGGATAAAACAATCCATCCCCGTATAAAACCATTGATTTTTAGGAACACCAATAGTAAGGTCAGGATCCAGCACTACTTGATCAAATGGAGTGAAATCACTATTGATTCCTAATTTCTTCTCTGGTCCAGTAAGTACCGTTGTTCTTGAAACTTCAGCTCCTGTTCCAGAAATAGTAGGCACTCCTACATGATAAACGGCTTTATTCTTCACCAAATCCCATCCTTGATAATCTGCAGCACTTCCCTTATTGGTAAGCATAATGGAAACTGCTTTGGAAAGATCCAGCACACTTCCTCCTCCTACTCCAATAATTCCGGAAGGACGATATGTAAATTCCGACTTTATATTTTTAACAATAGTATCTACCTGCTCTGTCTTAGGTTCTTCCTCTGCTGACACAAAAATAAGTTTGTCATTAAAACGAAGGTTCATTCGGTTAATCAGGTCTTCATTGTCTATAAATACGTCATCTACCAAATAAATAAAAGGAGATTTGTCTTTTCGTTCAGGAGCTAATATGGATGGTAACTGATCAAAACACCCACGACCAAAGACCACTTTTGGCACCATGGGAAAGTTTCGGTACTTATTATTCACTTTAATTCCTTTGTCTTCTTTCAATACTTTATTGGCCCTGATCAGGTCTTCTGGTGTGTCAATCTCTATTCCCTGTGTATTTGATACGGCCATTTTTATATTTTTTCCATATTCTAAAAAGCGGATACATTCAATTTTTTCAGCAGCTTCCAATGTTCGCATTGGTAATCGATAAAAATCTAGAAGGGCTTTTTTACGAAAAGCATAAATTCCTTTGTGCTTATAATATTGTACAGATTCGTTCTTGTCTCTTGGGTATGGAATAGGAGATCTTGAAAAGTACAAAGCGAAATTATCTTTGTCTACAATGACTTTTACAGCATTGGGATCACTGATTTCTTTCCAATCATAAATTTCGGTCATAAGCGAAGCCAAATCAATCTTATCGGCATCGGGGCTATTAAACACACTTAACACCTGCTGCAATCCAGATTTACTCGTGAAAGGTTCGTCTCCTTGTACATTCACGACAATATCTACATCCATATCTTCTACCGCCTCTGCAATACGATCGGTACCACAATCATGCTCCTTTTTACTCATGATGGCTTTTCCTCCGTGAAGTTCTATCTCTTTAAAGATCACTTCACTGTCAGTTACCACATAAACTTCATCGAACAATTCGGTTTCTTTGGTAGCTTCATAAGTCCTGACAATGACGGGTTTACCGCCAAGGTCTTGCATTAATTTTCCGGGAAATCTGGACGCACCGTAGCGCGCCGGAATCATAGCAATTATCTTCAAATGGTAAGGTTTTTATCAAACATCAAAAATAACATCTTTGTCAATTCTGAAAAGGAATTCACTAGATTATTTTATAGATGTTAAAAAATGCAAAAGGTTTACAGCTAGTCTTCAAAAAATTCATTCTTAAATCCTAAAAGGTACAATCGTTCCTTAGCTCTTGTCATGGCTGTATACAACCATCGTAAATAATCTTTATCTATACCATTTGGTAAATAGGGTTGTTCAATAAACACAGTGTTCCACTGCCCTCCCTGTGATTTATGACAGGTAATAGCGTATGAAAATTTTACCTGAAGGGCATTGAAATACTTGTTGTTTTTAATGGATAGGAAGCGCTTGTAATTGGACTTAATATCTGCAAAATCTTTTTTTACTTCTTCATAAAGTTTATTGGAGTCCTCGTAGGAAAGGGATGGTGTTTCTGAAGTTAGTGTTTCCAATAGCAACACGGTTTCTATTGGTTTCATGTTGGGATAATCTACCATTCGTATACTTACTTCAGCAAAACGAAAACCGTATAATTCTTTAATGGCAAATATTTCCAGCACTTCTATAATGTCCCCATTGGCCACAAAACCAGCTTCGGAATGGGGCTTCACCCAAAAATAATTGTTCTTCACCACCATGAGGAAATCTCCTGCAGAAAGCTCCTCTTCCCTAAATAGAATACGTTCTCTAATGTTCTGATTGTAAAGGTTGGCTCTCTTGTTAGATCTTACAATAATGACGGTATCTTCATTTCCATGGGCATCGTAACTATCCTGAATAGCATCCATGATTTCTTGTCCATCGCTAGGCCTAATGACTTCTGGAAAATTGACTTCATTTATTTTAAAACTATCAAAAAAACCAGAATCCAGTGCATCTCTTATTCGTGTGGCATTGTAAAGAATACCACTCTCTTTTTGTTGCCGCAACACTTCATCCAATTCCAAAGAAATTACTTCCTTATTGTAATGATTCTCTAAAGTACGTTGCTCCAGGGCTGGACTTATATCCAGTTTTACAGGAGGCAACTGGGCCGTATCTCCTATGAGTAAAAGTTTACAACCATGGCCGCTGTACACATAATGCATGAGATCATCCAAAAGTGAACCGTTTTCAAAAAGACGGGAATCTTGGTTAATGTCTGGAATCATAGAAGCTTCATCCACAATGAAAATTACATTGCGTGCCTTATTCTTTTGTAAACTGAAGGTTACTTTCCCCACACCTTCACTTTTAGGCATGTATATTTTTTTATGAATGGTGAGGGCCTGTTTTCCGCTATAATTGGAAATTACTTTGGCCGCACGCCCTGTAGGAGCCAATAGCACAAAGGATTTTTGAGCCTTCCAAAGGTTTTTAACAAGTGTACCAATAAGGGTTGTTTTTCCAGTACCTGCATACCCTTTCAATAGAAATGTTTCGCTTTTTTCTTCAGAAAGTACAAATTGAGCCATAAGCTTAAGTGCCATATCCTGTTTATAGGTAACAGTATGAGGGAAATCGCTCTTAAGTAAACTATAGAAATGTGAAACATCCATAAAGGCAGAAAAAATAGGGGTTAAAGATAGGTAGGTTTTTTTCGGTTTATCCTTTTACGAATAAAAAAAAATTGTAGATTTGCGATAGACCTATGTTAATTTAATAATCTAAAATTAAACTTTCAAAATAATGAAACTCATCATTCAAATCGTTCTTTGGATTGCCATCATATTCTTAGGGTGGAGCTTGTACAACTCTGTAACAAGTACTACTCGTTTTAACAAACTTAAAGAAGATAGATACAGACAGGTAATTGCAAAGCTAAAGGACATTCAATCAGCTCAGCTGGCACACCAAGAAGTAACAGGAGGATTTACTGGAAGTTTTGACAGTTTAGTACAATTTATAGATACTGCTCAATTTGCGATCACACAGAGACGCGATAGCAGCACACCTGATATTGAAAAAAACAAAGCTTATGGGCTAGATCCGTTAGAAGGCGGATACTTTATTGATTTAATTATTACAGATACCCTAGGGTTTAAATCAATTAAAGATTCTTTATTTGCTGGTTCCGATCATTATAAAAATATGATGAAGGTTCCAAATTCTGAAGAAAATTTTGAAATGAAAGCTGGAAAATTAGATAAAAGTGGTTTCATGTATTCAGTATTTGAAGCCAAAGTATCTAAAGATGTCGTTCTGGCTGGCCAAGACAAGAACTTCATTGCACAGGAAAAACAGACCAATGCCGTAGATGGTGTAAACGGTCCTTATATAAAAGTAGGATCTATGGACGATGTGGACACCAGTGGAAACTGGCCAAAATTATATGACAAAGCCACCGATAGACAATAATAAAACCGACCAAACAAGTAGATTGTCCGTTCAAATTTCTTTGACCGGACTTTCTTTTTTGGTATCATCTCAAGATGGAGATCCCTTGTTTTTTCATGAAAAAAAATTAGATAGGGCACATACTCCAGAAGAATTATTGTTAGAATGTGACGGTATCTTAAAAGCTACACAGGAACTACAAGGAAGTTTTAGCAACGTACGGCTTATTTACAGCACTAATACTTACTGCTCTGTCCCTCTATCACTTTTCGATGAAAACAAGGCCAGTGAATATTTAAAGTTTAATACCAAGATACTTGGGAATGACTATATTGCCTACGACACCATAAAGAATCATGATATGGTCGTGGTTTATGTACCCTTTATAAACATAAACAATTACTTTTTTGATCGCTACGGTAGTTTTGAGTATTATCATGCTACCTCTATATTGTTAGAACAATTTCTAAACAAAGAAAAGCATCATAAGGACGAAACGGTATATCTCCATGTAAGGAATAATGAATTTGACTGTATTGTTATTAAAAATGGAGCATTACAACTTTGCAACACTTATTATTACAAAACCCCAGAAGATTTTATCTACTATGTCCTATTTTGTTTTGAACAACTAAAGTTCAATCCAGATAGTGTAACTACCTACATTTGTGGGGATATTTCAAAATCTGATGAAAATTTTGAGGTTTTATATACTTATATCCGAAATATTTCGTTTGTAGACCATGATTTTCCCAACATTGGGGAGCAGGAAAATCATTACCAATATATTCTAAAAACCCAACTCTAATGCGTATAATCTCAGGTTCGCATAAAGGAAAGCGAATAGTTGCCCCCAAAAACCTTCCAGTTCGCCCTACTACAGATTTTGCCAAAGAAGGACTTTTCAACATTTTAGGAAACCGATTGGATTTTACAGAAATAGAAGTTTTAGATCTCTTTTCAGGAACGGGAAACATGAGTTATGAATTTGCCTCTCGGGGAGCCCAAAAAATAACTGCTGTAGATAGTTATTATGGATGCGTTAAATTTATTCAAAAAACAGCTCAAGAACTTTCTTTTCCAATTACCCCAATGAAAGCAGATGTCTTTACCTTTTTGGAAAAAACCAAACAACAATATGACCTCATTTTTGCAGACCCGCCCTATGTATTTGAAGTAGAGCGATTTGAAGAAATGGTAAGAAAAATCTTTCGTAATAATTTGTTAAAACCAGAAGGAATTTTTATCATTGAGCACCCAAAACAAACCGACTTAACTGAGCTTTCTGGTTTTCAAGAATTTAGAAAATACGGCGGTTCCGTATTTAGTTTTTTTAATTAAAATCTATTACGTTGAATTACCCGAAAACCATTTTGCTCGATTTTGCTAAGGTTACATTGTATCCCAATATCATGATCGCTTCCATTAACGAAGGGGTTGTGTTTGATAAAGCAGAATTGAAAGAATTTTATAATATATTCGATACGTATTACCCCAATAAATTATTTGGATATATTTCAGATAGGAAGTATGATTATACTGTAAATCCGACATCCTATCTGGAGTCGTCATTACACCCAAACCTTGCTTCTATCGCCATCGTGTGTCAATCTGAAGAATCACACCGAACAGCACAATTCGAAAAACAGTTTTACAAACGTCCGTTTCAGGTTTTTTATGACATGGATGAAAGCAAAAAATGGATACACCAACAAATTAAACTTAGAAAAAATTTCCAACCCTAACAGAAACAACTAAATGACTCCCCTCCTCCCCAGCACCATTGACTTGGACTTTGTCCAAATTGAAATCTATGACCAATATGCTTTATTAACCATCCGAGAAGGAACTGTTTTTGATCTTCCAAAACTTGGATCAATTTTCGAGATTTTCGAGCAGTACTATGGCGACAAACCCTTTGGATATATTTCAAATAGAAAATTCGATTATTCGGTAAATCCAACCTGCTATTTAGAAGTTTCTAATCACCCCAAATTAAAGAGTATAGCAGTACTTTGTCATACCGAAGCTTCATACAATACCGCTCAATTTGAAAAAGCATTTTACAAGAGACCGTTTGGTGTATTCTATTCTTTAGAAGAATGCATAGAATGGACTTTAAAAAATGTAGAAGATTCTAAGGAATAATTGTATTTGTTTTCTTTAAATTCTGTAATTTGCCAATTCATTTTACCGAATCACATATACAATGTCATCCCCGCCATTAAAAGTCATTGAATTGGATTTTGCTACACTAGAACTGTTCGATAACTATATAATTTCGACCATAAATGAAGGTGTTGCTTTTGACCTTCCACATTTAGAAAAATTCTCCGAAATCTTCAATACCCACTACGCAGGAAAACCATACGTCTCTATTGCCAATAGACGCTATGACTATACCATAAACCCCACCTGCCTTTTACAAGCCGATTTATTTTCTAATTTATTGGGGATTGGAGTTGTGTATTACACACAGTCTGCGCTGGAAACCGTTCATTTTGAAAAGAATTTTTACAAAGGCACTTTAGAGGCTTTCTCTTCACTGGAAGAATGTCTAAGCTGGACTCAAAACTTGTTGGAAGTGCATAAAAACAAAAATGCAGGCCTATAAGCCGGATTCTGTACCCAATAGGGCCCTTATCATTTATCTGGATGTTCTGTTACCAAAACACTCTATCTGTCTACCCTCCTGGATTGGGCGGGTACCCTCAAGCCCAGGTTTACATGACATTTCATCGCATAGAGTTTACCTGATTTCACTACAGCATTACCTGTACATTCTTTCTGTTGCACTTGTCCTACCCAAAAGTGTGTACTTCTGGGCGACGGCTGTTAGCCGCTATGCTTCCCTGTGATGTCCGGACTTTCCTCAGTGAATTAGCCTAAACCAACCCACCGCGATAAGGCGGCCTGCGCTGCAAAAGTAATCGAAAATGTTAATAACTCACGTAAAATTGAAAGTTCTATTGTTTCATTAATACACCTACCTTCCTATATTTGTTTTTAACTATGGAACACTTCATTGTATCGGCCCGTAAGTACCGCCCCACTACCTTTAAGGACGTTGTGGGACAACAGGCTATTACTAATACTTTAGAGAATGCCATAGAAAACAATCACTTGGCACAAGCACTGCTTTTTACAGGGCCAAGGGGTGTTGGAAAAACTACTTGCGCACGTATTCTGGCAAAGAAGATTAATGATGACGGTACTCAGCACGAAGACGAAGATTTTGCCTTTAATATTTTTGAGTTGGATGCAGCTTCCAACAACTCGGTAGATGATATCCGAAATTTGATAGATCAGGTTAGAATCCCACCACAAGTTGGAAAATATAAGGTCTACATTATTGATGAGGTACATATGCTATCCTCAGCTGCTTTCAATGCATTCCTGAAGACTCTGGAAGAACCGCCAAAGCATGCCATCTTTATATTGGCAACTACCGAAAAGCATAAAATTATTCCAACCATACTGTCTCGCTGTCAAATATTCGACTTTAGAAGGATTACAGTACAGGATATAAAAATGCAATTGGCAGAAGTAGCGAAGTCAGAACAGATTGATGCCGAAGATGATGCTTTGCACATCATTGCTCAAAAGGCAGATGGAGCCATGCGTGATGCGCTCTCCATTTTTGACCGCGTTGTAAGTTTCTCAGGTAAAAGCTTAACACGACAAGCTGTTACGGAAAATCTAAATGTTCTAGATTACACTTATTATTTTGGTATCACAGACTTACTATTGGAAAATAAGATTCCTGAAGCCTTACTGAAATATGACGAAATCCTTTCCAAAGGGTTTGATGGACATCACTTCATTGCAGGGCTGGCTTCTCATTTTAGAGATTTAATGGTTTGTAAAAATCAAGCCACCATTGGACTGCTAGAAGTTGGGGAACAAGTGAAACAGATGTATTTAGAGCAATCTAACAAGACTTCTCATGACTTTTTAATGGATGCTATAGAACTGGCTAATTCTTGTGATTTAAAGTACAAGAACAGTCGCAACCAACGATTGTTAGTAGAACTTTGCTTATTGCAACTCGCCTCTCTCACTTTTGAGGGAGAAAAAAAAAACACTAGTGGAAAGCGTTTCGTAATCCCTCCCTCCTACTTTAAAGCCCAACAAAATCCAGCTATTTCAACCCAAGAACCTAAACCAAAGGAAAAAGAACCCGAGGTAGTTTCAGAAATGATTGAAGAAGCTCCCCAAGTTATTCAAGAACCTGAGATAGAAACTTTACTCAAACCTGAACGGGTTATTGATAGGCCTCAAATACTGGCAGAACGCAATGCAGAGAAAGTTTCGGCGCTTTCATTGAAAAGTATTCGGAAGAAGCAAGAATTAAAAAAGGAACTCGTAGCCAAGCAGCCCGATGAGAAAAATCTTCCAAAGGAATCTTTTTCTGAAGAAGAAATGGTCACAGCTTGGAACTCCTATACCCAAAAAATTGAAAAGGACGGAAAGTTCAACCTACTCTCACACCTAACCATGGGAACCCCAAAACTGGATGGAACCCTTATTCATTTGGTATTCCCAAACAGCACCATAAAAGTAGAGGTAGAACGAGCCAAATACGATCTATTGGTGTTCTTAAGAGAACAACTAAAAAACTACGATATAGATTTATCCATAGAGGTAAACGAAGAAGAAGTAAAACGTTACGCTTATACACCAAGAGAGAAGTTTGAAAAACTAAAGGAAAAAAACCCACTCATTGAATCCTTACGAAAGGAATTTGATCTCGACATCTAAAATCTCATTACCATGAACGAGCAAGAGCAGGAAGCCATAAAAATGTTAGGGCTTAAATTACCTACCGATCCACGTTGGGTAAACATTGTGGAGAAAAACATTGACGAAATTTTAACCGACCATGCGTATTGCGAACAAAAAGCAGCTTCCACTGCTATTTCGTTAATTGTCTCCTTTCCAGAGTATACTGAGTTGGTTCAAGAAATGACAGACTTAGTACAGGAGGAAATGAGTCATTTTAAAATGGTGCACGATAAAATTGTAGAACGCGGATCTACAATGGGTCGAGACCGGAAGGACGACTATGTTATAGCCATACTTAAATTTTTTCCCAAAGGAGGAAGTAGAACCACTCAATTAGTACATCGCCTGTTATATGCAGCCTTAATAGAAGCTCGAAGCTGTGAGCGTTTTCGTTTGTTAAGCGAACAACTGGAAGACAAAAAACTGGCTAAATTCTATCGAAAACTCATGATTAGTGAAGCTGGCCATTATACCATGTTTCTTGGATTTGCAAGAAAATATGGAGTTCGTGAAGAAGTTGACAAAAAATGGGAAGATTTACTGGAATTTGAAGCTGATGTTATGAAAGACCTCAGTGTTTCAGAGCAGATTCACGGCTAGACAAAGATCACTAAAGGTATCATACAAAAAACAAAACCAACAATCAAGAAGTTAGATTGTTGGTTTTATTGAATTTAAATAAATACGAAAGGTTATTAATCTTTCACAACTCTTTTTATCACCTTGCCTTTATTTGTAGTGATTTTCAGAAAATAGATATTCGTAGAAAGTTGAGACAGATCAATTTTTGTGTCAGAATTTTCAGAGAATTGAGTCTTCGAAATGGATTTTCCGGTAATATCAAAAACTTCTACATATTTCACCGTTGCTTGTGGAGAAACAATTTGAACAAAATCTGTTGCTGGGTTTGGGTATACTGAAACACTTTCTAAAAGTAGATCATGAACACCAAGTATGGCTGTTTCAAAAATTATATTGTCTATAGCCACATCACTTCTTTCTCCTAACCCTGTAGTGCTGTCCATTCTAATCTGAATGGTTTGTCCAGCATATGCTGAGAAATCTATCGTATGACTGTTCCATTGATCTCCCTGAGCTTCGTCCAGCAGCCAAACTGTTTTCCAACCACTACCATCGTTTACTCTTACTGCCAAGTTTCCTACATTGTTTCCAAACATATGATAATCAAAAGAGAAATAGGCATCTGTTAATGTACTTAAATCAAAACAGGGGCTATTAAGTACGGCTCTCTTGGTAGGAAAACCAACATTGGTACCTGATGCTTCGGTGTACAGGTAAAAGCTTCCGTCAGTCGCTGCTCCCGGCCCTGTATTATTAGTAGGGGTTGGCCCAGAATTACGAGTCCAATCAAAATCCGTATTTCCTACGTGGGATAGATCCATATCATTTTGGGTCCACAATCCCAGATCGGTCTCAAAACTCTCTACGTAAGGAATGGTTACCGTATCAGCACAATCGGTTCCGGGGTTGTTCAGGTAAAAATCATAGGTAGTCTGCAAAACATCAATAGGATCTTCTGCAACTGCAGTTTTGCTAACGTTTAGGTCTACGGTTAAATGACCATAATTAGTAAAGGCATCTTCTACCTTAGCAACACGTAAGAAAGCAGATTTAGAACTTGTCTGATTACCCGTGCAACGACTATCGGCACCTATTCTCTTTGCTCCTTGCATAGCTGCCATCAATTTATCCGCAAGCGTTCCTGTAGTATTCAAAAACCCAGTTTCCATGTCATCCAACACTTCCTGAGAAATCAAGATATTTCCTTGTATTGCATAATTAGGCCCTGTAATGTGGTTGGCTACACTGGAATTAAGCGTCCCGGTAAAGGCTGCAGATCTTGGCGTTCCGCCAACCCCTCCGGGTAAGTCCACAACTCCGTATTGCCTGTCTTGGTTGCTGCCTGGTGCGGGATCATTATTGAATAACCAATCTAGTATTTCATCTGGCGAATCTCCTGCTTCCATTCGGTCCCTAGCTGCCTGTTGGTTTATTGGGTGCCAAAAAGCTTGGGTATTTATGGCTCCTATTCCTAAAATGATATCGCTTATGACCAAGGCTCCTTCTTCGCCTCCTAGATCATCTATGTCAAGACAAGTAGCACCTGCACTACCAATTTCGCCAGTAGCTGGGTCAACCGCTACAATAGAAAAAGTATGTTGGGCTAATACAACATGCGCAACCATAAACAGGAGCGCCGTAAAGGTCATTTTTAATGTACGTTGGGGATTGTTGTTATTTTTCATTTCAAATCAATTTTAAGTATTTGGTGTTTGCTAGACCAATGTAATGAAGCATTGATAAATCTTCAAACAAATAAGGTCAAATGTGATCAAGTATTAGAATTAGGTGAGACTTTTTAATTTGGTTGTATATGTTATAGATCTCTGGCTCGACATCTGTATTAAACATCTCTCTTCTTTTCTACGCAACCCAATACCGAAATGCAATCTAATTAGAAATCTACACTAAATAGGTATGACAAAACGATTGCTCTTGGATATGGATGGTGTGCTAGCAGACATTTACCAACAGGCTATTAATTTTGAATATGCGGAGAGTGGACAAAGGATACGGATAGAGGATGTAGTGGGAAAAGATGAGATCGTTGCCTTTCCGAACGCTAAAAGACATGTACGAGAAAAGGGATTCTTTCGTGATGCCCCCGTAATGAAAGATGCTCAAGAAGTTGTAAAAACGCTTCATAAATCTTATGAAGTCTATATTGTTTCCGCTGCTATGGAATTCCCCAATAGCTTGGAGGAGAAGTTCTACTGGCTAGAAGAGCATTTCCCCTTCATATCATGGCGTAATATTATTCTTTGCGGGTCTAAAGTCCCTATTTCTGGGGATATCCTAATAGATGACCATTACAAAAACCTAGATCCTTTCTCCAATAGAAGTTTATTGTTTACACAGCCTCATAACATAGCAGACAACCGAGGTCATGAACGTGTCAATAATTGGCAAGAAGTAGCTAAATTACTTCTTTAAATCACTTCTATTTCTTTGGCAAGTTTCTCGTTGTAAAGGCTTTTTATAATCCCGTCTGAAAGTCCAATCTTAGGAACATAGATATTTTTTGCCTTACTCCATTTCATAGCTGAAAGATAAATTCGGGTTGCTGGTATAATTACATCAGCTCGGTCAGGATTCATTTGAAGTTCGAAAATACGCTCGTGGTATGTATATGATTTTAAGCGCTGAAAAAATTCAGATAAATAAAAATAGCTTAAGGGTTTCCCAAGTTTTTGACCACTGGACTTATAGATACTGTTTATGTTTCCACCTGAACCAATAAGGCTCATCTTGTCGTATTTTTTAGTATTCTTTTTTATCCATTTTTTTACATCATCCCATACTGATTCGCGTACCATATCATTTAGGACACGTACAGTACCTAACTTAAAGGATTTTGAAGCAATTATTTTTCCATTTACAAATACGGTAAATTCAGTACTTCCACCCCCAACATCTACATAGAGGAAATTTTTATCTGTATCAATAAGATCCTTTAAGTCTGTAGAAGCAATGATAGCTGCTTCGTCTTTTCCATCGATGATCTGTATATTAATACCTGTTTCGTTTCTAATGTTGTCTGCAATTTTCTTCCCATTACTAGCCTCTCTCATGGCCGAAGTAGCGCATGCACGGTATTTGGTGATTCCGTGGGTTTTCATTAATAAACTATAGGCATTCATGGCATCAATCATTCTTCGGAAATTGCCATCAGAAATTTTTCCTTCTAAAAAGACATCGGCACCTAACCGAATAGGAACACGTACCAAGGAGGTTTTCTTAAACTGCGTTGGTTTATTTTCCTTTTCAATAATGGTAACAATAAGAAGGCGAATGGCATTGGAGCCTATATCAATAGCGCCGTATTTTTCAATGTTCAGCAAAATTCTTCAACTTTTCTTGATAATACTCGTACAATTTAAACTGGGAACGTACGGGTTCTGAATTGTTCCTGCGATAGGCATTGTCTTGTTTTTCAGAAATAACCCGTGCTTTTATATTATCGTTCCAGCTAATTACAAAGGTATCCAATAATTCCTGTTGTATTTCTTTATCATAAATGGGACAAGCTATCTCTACTCGGTTATCCAAATTTCTACCCATAAGATCTGCGGAAGAAATGTAATACTTGGGTGCTCCTGCATTTTCGAAGATATACAGGCGCGGATGCTCCAGAAACTTATCTACAATACTAATTACTTCAATATTTTCACTCATACCATCAACCCCCGGAATTAGACAGCAAATACCCCGAACGATTAATTGCACGGGAACTCCTGCTCTACTGGCATCATACAATTTGTCAATCATTTTAAAGTCTGACAAGCTGTTTAATTTCAACTTTATCCCGCTGGGAAGTCCATTGGTGTGGTTTTCTATTTCAGTATCAATTAAATGATATAATGCATTACGGGTGTAATGTGGTGAAACAATGAGGTGGTTGTATTTTTTGATGCGATAATTCACTTCGAAAAAATCAAACACTTTATTAATCTCTTTACCAATCTTACCATTGGAGGTAAACAATGTATAGTCTGTATAAATCTTTGCCGTGGATTCATTAAAATTTCCGGTACTAATAAACGAATATCGCTTTACCTTCTCTCCTTCCAAACGCTCTACTACACAGGCTTTACAGTGTACTTTGAGCCCTGTAACTCCAAAAATAAGCTTCACTCCTTCCTTCTGCATGATCTCAGCATAGCGAATGTTCGCGGCTTCGTCAAAGCGTGCCTGTAACTCAATCTGAACAATTACGGTCTTTCCATTCTTAGCAGCATTGATTAATGAACTGGCAATATGTGAAATTTCCGCAAGGCGGTAAATGGTGATTTTTATGGATTGTACTTTAGGGTCTAATGCCGCTTCTCGTAAAAATTTCACAACATAGGAGAAGGTTTGGTAGGGTGCATAAAGCAAATAGTCCTTTTTGGCAATCTTGTTGAATAATCTACTGGATAGGCTTAAACCGGCTATGGGAAGGGGTTTTACAGATTTATACAACAAATCTTTTCGTCCCAAACTAGGGAATTTCATGTAATCTCGACGGTTATGGTAACGCCCTCCCGGAATGACACTATCTGTTGTTTCTACTCCCATTTTATCCATCAGGAATTGCAGGGTGCTTTCTTCAATACTCTTATCATATACAAAACGGACAGGATCTCCAGAGCTACGTTCGGCAACACTTTTAGAAATCTTTTCTAAGAAGCTCCTACTTAAATCACTATCAATATCCAATTCAGCATCACGGGTAATCTTAATCATGTGAGCGGATATGGACTCGTAATCGAATATATTGAAGATATTCCCCATCTGGGACCTAATAAGGTCATCTAAGAGAATAATGTATTGCTTGCCATCTTCTTCTGGTAACACTACAAAACGTTCTATAATACGAGGAATTTCAATAAGGGCATAGTTTACTTTAGGCCCATTGTTTTCTATGTTTTCCCGCATTTGCATACGCACCGCCAAATAGGCTGCACTGTCCTTCAATTCTGGGAATTCATCCAACTCAGAGATCATAATGGTCATGAGGGCTGGACTTACTTTACTAATGAAGTAATCTGAAATGAAATCACATTGGGCATCAGAAATCTGGGTTTCATCAATAATGAAAATACGTTCCTTTTCCAGTTCTTTCTGAATGTTTTTTAGAATACGGAGACTATGTGACTGTTGCTTGATCACGGTTTGGGTAATCTCTTCCAACAATTCGGTAGCCGAGATTCCTCCTAACTCACTCCTACCGCCTTTTCCGGCTTCTACAATGCGTTTAATAGTAGCGTAGCGTACTTTAAAGAATTCATCTAGGTTGTTTGAAAAAATTCCGAGGAAACGAAGACGTTCGATCAAAGGAACGGTAGGGTCCTCTCCTTCTTGTAAAACGCGAGCATTAAACTGAAGCCAGCTTAGTTCTCGGTTCAAATAATAATTCTCTACTTTATTTGCTACGGTGCTTGTTGTCATTCTTTTAAGTCTCTGGGGAATACGGTTTGTACTGTTTTACCAGTTGTAATTTCATTCCATGTATCTTCATCAAACTGTAGTTCTACAAAACCACAGGTGGGTACATTGTCAATATAGGTGTTTCCCAACATATTCGCAATAGAGGTGAATGCGTGGTTATGACCTACGATCATGACCCGGTCCAGACTATTGTTTAGGCTCTTTACTATATCCATGACCTTATGTCCGCTAAAGTCGTACAGATCGTTGTCTATTTCAAAATCGGCATCTGCTGTGCCAAAAGCTTTCTTAAAATATTCTGCGGTAGATAATGCCCGTGTAGCACCACTACTAATGATCTTTTGGGGAGCGGGTACATTTTTACTTATGTATTCGGAAACCAGTACTCCGTCTCTTCTACCCCGTCCTTTTAAAGGGCGTTTATGATCTATAACGTCATGTTTCCATGACGATTTTGCGTGACGGACCATATACAGTGTTTTCATTCTTTGGTGAATTCGTTGATTTGTTTATTTATTGATGATTGGTATTTATTTCTATTAAGGTGCTAGCCGCTCTATTACCCAATCGAGTCCTTCTAATCGATACCGAATGCGATCGTGCAAACGGTTGGGTCTTCCTTGCCAAAATTCAAATTCTATGGGCTGTACCACAAAACCTCCCCAATGGTCAGGTTTTGGAACTTCTTTTCCGTCGTAGGTTTCTTCCAATGCTTTCAGTTCGGCCTCCAAGTTTTCCCTACTGGCTACAACACTGCTCTGGTTAGAGACCAAAGCACCTAACTGACTTCCTTTGGGGCGTGATGCAAAATAATTGGCAGAATCTATTTCTGGGGTTTTTTCAGCATTTCCTTTTATAATGATTTGCCGTTCCATGTTGGGCCAGAAAAATGAAAGAGATACTCTGGGATTGGCCAATATGGCTTGGGCTTTTTCGCTGGTATAATTGGTATAGAAATAGAAACCGTGTTCGTTGTATTTTTTAAGCAACACAACCCGTCCTTTGGGAAAGCCATCTAATCCTAAGGTGTTAAGCGTCATGGCATTGACCTCATCTACTCCTCCTGCATCTTTTACATTGTAAAACCAGGTTTGAAACTGCTGCATGGGGTTGGTATCTACAGTAGATGTATCCAATACGCCTTTTTCGTAGTTTCTTCGGTAATCGTGCAGGTTATCACGCATAGTTGCAAATTATACTGCAAGATACGCCATTACAAGTTTTTCTGAAAAGAGGTCTGTTTTAAATTTGGGTTAAATAGTTTTTAGACATGTTTTTTCTTATCCACTAATGCACAATAATTCGTTTGTGCAATAAACTAGAATCTGTGGTTATTTGTATGATATACATTCCGGAGGCAAGATTGTTTAATTGAATTTGACCACTGCCATTTAATGTATTGACATTCACATTTTGAACTATCCGTCCATTAAGGTCTATAAGAACTGCTTGGGTTAATAAATCTATTCCCGTATAGCGCACATTAATAAGGCCATTGCTAGGATTGGGATATACTTTTAAATCTGCAGAAGCTTGGTTATCCTCTGTACCCAACACAATTTCGAAGAGTTGGGTTTCGGCTATTTGTATGCTTGGTATCCCTATGCCTCCAGTGGGGTCGCAAGCATTGGTATAATTAACTCTGTAATGGGTATAGAGCACATCATTGGCAAACTCAAAGGTTCTAGAAAAAAACCGATCGCTCACACAGGGAATACTTCCGATAGCAATACTGGTAAATGTTGTGCCATCGTTAGACCCCAAAACCTCAAATTGGGTAGGGTCCCTTTCTTCAAAATCATTGGCTGTGGTAATCTCTATGGAACTTGCTGTACGGCCTACACCGCCCAAGTCTACTGTGAAGCCCATACCATCGTCTAACTCAAAGTCCAGAAATTTGGTATTGATATCTCCATCAATGATCTTATCTACTTCCTCTCCTATGGGAGAATCTACCACCCCGTAGGAGGCAATGCTCATTCCGGGTATAAAAATAGGATCTTGAGCATTCATGGTATAGCAAAACAGGATAGCGAAGGTAAAGAGTAGTGATTTTTTCATTTTGGTTGTAGTTAAATAGTTGGTATTCATAAAAATACGAATTATTTAATACATATTGAAGCTACACAGGTTGCGTTAAGAGAATACAACCAGAATCACCTACTTCTCCATCTCATAGATGCTGTGCAGCTTTCCGTTGTCTCCCAACAGCATTACGATTTCCAGTGTAAAGTCTTTGTAGCGATCTTTTTCTTGTCGTTTCACCTGATAATCCAGTATAAAATGTACTCGCTGCTGTCCTTCCCCTACATCAATCACCCGAAGCGTCTCCCTATCTACATTGATACGCTGGTACTTCCATTTGGCATTGTAGTCCTTCAATTGATTTATCAAAGAGGTTTCGGAAACTTGGGTAAACTCATAAAATCGTTCTACTGGAAAATTAAAGTAGTTGGTCAATTCTGGATAGTCCCGACGTAAGACCACGTCGTAATAGTTATCTATAAAATTGACAATGGAAGTATTGGAAGCATCTGTTAGTCCTGATACCAATTGGGTATGGGGTTCGTCATGGCTACTTTTCCATTGATTGATCCCAAAGATGATGGCAATCACTAGCCCAATGATTCCAGCTAGCTCCGCTAAGATGGTTAACGTACTTTTCTTACTCATACTCCCCTAATAGTAAGCAAGACAAATTACCCAATTATACGCACATAGGGTTACGGTTTTACCGTATTCCTATTTGGTTTTATGAAATAACGATTTAGGAAGATTTGATGCTTTAAAAAGGGTTAAGTGGAATTCTTGGATTAGTTCAAAGCCAATTTTTGCTATATAAAGGCTGTTTCTATAATTATCTATACTGAAGTGTTTCTATTCTCTAATTATCGTCATGGTTTTGATTGAATATTCGGTTTGAAGTTTTATAAAATAACTTCCGGATGCTAAATCTTCTAAGTTTACACGAAAGTTCTTGCCAGATATATATTGAGAAAACAACATTTGTCCCTGTATATTAAAAATATGTACCAAATCAATTTCAACAGGAGATTCTATCTGTACAACATTTAAGGTGGGATTTGGGTAAACCGAAATCGTTTCCAGTGTGTTGTTGCCTAGGCCAAGGACTGGGCAATCTTCAGAATAGACAGCAAAGGTATCCTTCATCCACAACTCATAGGAACCCGTTCCATTGGTTGCCATTACTTCATCATCTACCTGAATGCAATCTAGGTTCGGGTTATTGGTTAGGTCTAAAAACGTAAGTAATTCATTATTTCCATTTTTAAGATTTATGGTTTCCAGTAAATTGTTTTCACCAAACACCCCAATCAATTGATCATGATTAGATAAATCCATACTCGTTATTCCCGTATCACCAAATACAAGGGTATTTATTTCTAGATTACCCGTTATATCCACTTCTTCAATGGGATTATTATTTATTTGAAGACGCGTTAAGTTGGAGGCTCCATCCAAATTAACCGAAGTGAGAATATTGTTGTCTAGATATACTTCATCCAGATTACCATTCTGAGAAAGATCCATAGAGGAGATATTATTACCACTTGCGGCTAGTACTATTAATCCCGGTAATTGGGTAACGTCTAAGGATGACAGTTCACCATTTGCACAATATACCGCGATTTGTGATGTAATGTTTGGCAGTTGGAGATTGGCTAAATTAGCCGAGCCACAGTTTACCAACGATAAATTAACGTTGTTTGTAAAGTCCAAATCTGTATATGCATTTACTTGGCACTGTACAATCCCCAAGTTTGTATTGGCCGAAAGATCCAAGTTGGTAATATCATTGTTAGAGCATGTAAACTGTTCAAGGTTTAAAAACGCTTCAATACCCGTTATATCTGCGATGTTCTGTCCACTAACCGAAATCATATTGGTAGCTAAGGCTTCACTTACCTGTATTTCACCATCACTATTTGAATCTATCACAGGATCATGATTTATAAGGGCATTCTTAAAATTGGTGTCTGGAATATCCACAATCTGTGCCTGTGCATAAAAAGAAGTAAGTGCAAGCAATAGCACACTAACTTGCTTTCTATAAGAGACTTGTAATTTAAGTATCATAATGTCAAGGTAATAAATCTATTTAGTTATTCATAACGGCTGTAATGTATACACTTCCACTTGACCACCCTCTAAGATTTCAGTGCTATCGTAATTAAAGCCCAGTTTTTTCAATAGTTTTTTTGATGCCAGGTTCTCCTTTTCTACGATTCCATGAATTTCTTTTAGCTTTTTTTCATGGAAACCGTAATGAATCACCGCTTCAAGCAGTTCTGTTGCATAGCCTTGATTCCAGTAATCTTTTATTAAATGGCACCCAACATGATAGATTGACAAAGGCTCAAAAAGATTTAAATTAACAGTACCGAGTAATTTATTGGATTCTTTTTCCAAAGCTACCCAAAAGCCCAATTCATGATGGTTCTGCTCTATTTTCTTTTGCAAAAAGGACTTAAAGAGCTCTCTGGGTTTGTTCTTTAAGGGAGCCACATATTTATTGGAATCGGGTTCAAGATACATTTCAATTAATGTATTGAAATCTTCTTGTTTTAACGGTCTACTATAGGTTCTGTTTGTGGTGATCATGGTATTAGTGCAGAAGTTTGTGTATGATTTTGCTGCGACACCAACAAAGTGAATTGGCGTAAGTAACCATAGTCATTGTTACCAAACGTTTATTCTTTTTAAGACTCTAATATTTCAGAAATTAATGTCTTATATTTTTGAATATCTTTTTCAAATTTCTTCTGTATAGCAATCCATAATATAATTCCTACTGCCAATAGTATTCCTCCTGATATGTACATGGAGGTACTACTGCTTACGCCTGAGATGATTGCCATAAGAATACCCAAACCTAAAAACATCTGTGTAAATATGATCAGAGTTATTAAAAAGTGTTGAGTAAAAGAAATCTCTACATGGGTCTTATTTTCAGCATCTGCTTTTAATAATTTCCCCTTAACAACAGTCCAATTATGGAATATCATGTACCAAGCATAAAGAACCCGTTTGCGCACTTTAAATGTTACTGAATTGTTTTCATCACGATCCATATTAAAAACAAACTCATTAGCAGACCCAAGTGAGGACTCTAATTTCTTACTGATTTCTTTAGGATTACTTTTTACTTTAAAATTCCATGCTTTCATAGGATCGTGTTAAATGTTAGGTAACGTGCTTGTGTATGAAACGTAGCGTGGAAAAGATACTAACTTTTCAGATAAATATAGCACCTAATTTTTATATTATTTCATTCTTTTAACCATGGGGTTTTCAGAATTCAGTTCCAGTAAATCCCATAAGTTGCCGTACAAATCCTTAAATACTGCAACTGTTCCATAAGCTGCTTCTTTGGGTTCTCTTATAAATTCGATTCCTTTTGAGGTCATTTCATTGTAGTCTCTCCAAAAATCATCAGAGTTTAAGAATAGGAAAACCCTTCCGCCAGCTTGGTTTCCAATAAAACCCTCTTGTTCTGGCTTGGAAGCCCTCGCCAATAAAATGCTAGTTCCTGTAGAGTTTGGTGGTGCAACCACAACCCATCTTTTATCCTGTTCTGGCTGATACGTATCTTCAATCAATCAAAATTCAGCTTTTTGGTATAAAAGGCTATAGCTTCATCATAATCCCGTACTACCAATGCAATATGAACTAAAGATTGTTTCATTTGGCGTGTGGTTTTAATTGTTGTCTAATAATGGGCAATTAATATTCTCGTAAGACTAAAGAATCTTTATAATCAACCATGACCTTGCCTAAGGAATGCTTCATTCCACTAATATAAGGACCATAATCACGTTCTGGCCTAGCTCTGGTTTTGTTATAATATAGAGTGTCTAATGAGTTTATTTTGAGGTAGTCTGAGAAATCAGAAAATACTAATAATTTTATTTTATCTCCTGGGACTAATTCATCACATCGATATAGAAGATTTCTTGCTGGTGTTAATGGTTCTTCAGGATTTACCAATTCAAAAATATCAGGAGTAATTATAACACTGCTTTTTTCTAATACTCTTAGTCTAATCTCAACATTCTTAGCAGTATTTTTACCAATATTTTCTATTAGAAATGACGACTTGATTTTATCACCATCAATACTTTTAGAAACATCCAACTCAGTAGCATTTATTTCAACTTGATTAAAATGTTTTAGAAAAAAAGGATTATCGAAAATAAGTTGACCTAAACTAATTAAAATAGCTATAATAGATAGCCATAGAGAAATATTGACTCGTAATTTTTGAGATTTCTTTTTCCCTGATTTCTTCTTTTTATTCATTTATAAATTTTGTTCTACAATTTTATGTATAATTAGATAGATACTATAAGTATATTTCATTTATAGGAAAGATTTAGTTTAAAAGTAGAAATTTTAATTCGTTTAAAAATCTGTCACTATTCTCTATATACGTTGTTGTGCAATATTTTCGTCTTCAATAGAATTTAAGATTTGTGTAGCTGCTGGCATTAATGCGGCTTCCAAATCAACTGTTTTTGATTTATATTTTGCTACTATGATTCCCGAGAAATCTGAAAGAATTCTCACGTCAAGATCTTCTGGCCACAAGATATATGTCCTTTTTCCAGATAATCTTCCCAAAAACATCCCAAGTTCAAATAGGACATTATCCCTGGTGGTTTTTTCTATATTCATTCTTGACTTTAGATCATCATCATTATTAAAAATAAATATCGCAAAATCAAACTTATCCACGGCAACCTCCAATCGGTCTAAATATGATGTACCAAGTTTTTGAAAGGTTTTTTCATTCCATATTTCCGGATTTAATTTTTCTGATTTAAGTAGTCTTTTAAGACACTTGGCAACTTTCAATGACTCTGTGGATGAGCCAATAAACAATCTTGGAACCTCATTCAAGGGTTTGGAATAAAATTTATCATTCTGATCACGTAGTCTTTTAGCAAGTATTTGTGCCATATTTAACCATATCTCAGGATACTTTTTCCCTAAAGCATCTAAGTCTAATTCAGAAATTTTTCCGAAACAGCTATCACCATATGCTTGAGCAGTAATGTTATAAGGCGTAGTGGGATCCAGAATTGGGAATTCCCCAAAAAATTCACCAGCAGGTAATAATGCTACCTCATTATTGTTTTTGAGTCCACGACACTCTCCAATAAAAATAAAATAAAGATAATTCTTTGCTAAATCGTTCTCTCCATGAATTTCTTCACCAGAAGATAATGTGATGACCTCAATGCATTTAATAATTTCAGAAATGATAGCATTAATATTTTCGAGGTTACGTAATAATGTTTGCTCTTTCAACGACTTTACAAGGTTAAGTCTTCCTTTTTCAGTTCTTTTGTCAAAATGGTTTAAATATTGCAACTTAAAATTAGAAATGGTCATATGAAAGAGATTTAAAAAATACCTCATAAGGCATCTTATTTTCAATTAGTTATGCAATTAATTATATAAAATTTTATATGCAAATATCAATTATTTAGATCAATGTGTAGGTACTACATTTAAGCCGAATCTCTCCAAGAACCTTCAAGACTTCCCCTAAATCAAGAGATTCGCCACGAAACGTTATGGTTTGCTTAAGTGGATCATACGCACGATTTTTATTATGATCGGTTATTCCCCAAATCGATTTGAAGGGATCAATTTCCAAGTCCCTATATACGGCTGAAGGCTGCTTCTCGAACCATTTTTCGATTCGATCGTCGTAATGTTCGAAATGATTCCTAAATTTTCTATCGGAAAGAATATTATTTTGATCAACATTAAGCAGTTTACGTAATTTCTCACCTCTCAACTTATATTTTTTTTCTGGCCAAAGTATCTTAGATACATTTGCAGCGGCAACTAGAATCAATTGAATTGAACACCAAACTTCAAGTGCATCAAAATGATCAAGAGCAGCTCGCAAACGATCGCCAGCTCGATGTGCAATCTTTGATTGTAACGCAACCTCACTTAAAAAAACCATTTCTGCAAGTTTATTCATAAAACAATCTTTTTGCTATTCCATTTTAACATCAAAGTATTAATATTGAATATAATCATCTTTTTTATAGATAGTTGCATTAATAATGAATGAACTATACACATTATAAGTCATAGTTTATCTTCGATAGATCTTTATTATTAGAATTAAATTCGTAAGAGATTTTCCTCACTAATTATCTTATCAAAGACATCATCATTTTTATCCACTGTGAAATAATAACTATCACCATCTCCCATTAAAAATGAATGCGTTTTTCTTGGAATTAACTTAAATCTATAGTTTATGATTTTTTTTATATTCTTAAAGGCAAAGTCTATCTCATTTAATTCATTAAGTGTACCAACAAATATTAAGTTTTTGTGAGGATATTTTAAAATGTACTCAAGCTCCATTTTTATATTCTTTGATGACTCAAATTTATCTCTATAATCCATAATGACATATTTGGATTTTTTATATAATAATTGAAAAATTTTAAACCAACTATTGTCATTCACAATTAGTGAAATGTCCTTGTATTTAACATTAAGTTCTTTTCCGTTATAGAGCGATATTATTGGTACTGACTTATAAAGTTTTTTGGTAATTATGGCACGCCTATGATTACCATCGATGGAATAATAGCCATCACTACCACCAACGGGAAGAGTTTTCATTTCTATTGAATCTAAACCTGATTTGAAGTCATATAGATACAAAATGAAATTTCGATTATATTTTAGTATCTGATTGACTTTATAATAATTAATCGAGGCCTTCTTAATAGCCCTTCGTTTCTTCCTAAAGGTTCGCCCTTCAGTCAAAAACGTCATACAAACTATAGCTAAGGCAGCAAGAATTGATGACAATATGATTAAAAAGGGATTTTGAAGATTGTAATCATCACTGGGTTTGAAATACGCCATAGTTGATAATAATATGCAAAAAAAGAATGTAGCAATCAGAAATGAAATGATTAAATAATTTCTTAAATCATTAGATTCCTTTTTAAAGTTTTCCTTATAAAGGTCAAGAGTTTTTGATACTTCTGAGAAATCTAAATACATTAACTCTAACTATAATGGATGCTAACAAGGCATATAAAATGAGTTGTCAACTTTAAGACTTAATTTTTACAATTTGTTAAAATGATATAATTCTACCGCAGATATATTACCAGAATATTCATCCTTAATGAAACATATAAGGTCTAAAAAAATTTCAAATTTTGAATAGTTGTTTATTCCAACTCTTAACAAAAAAGATTTAGTTAAATCAACTTCCTCCCTAATCACATTAGACAACAAACTCTTATCTGAATAGGAGAAGAGTTTACCTTTGTAATATATTCCTGACTCATTGATAATTATGTTTAAATATTCAGTAGCCAATTTATGCTCTTTGAAAGTCGTTTCAGCTTCATTTTTTCCAATAAATTTAATCTGAAGACTATCTGAACAGTTGTTTTTTTCAAAATCCTGTGAAAAACTTGAAATATGCATAACAAGTAGAAGAATGAATAGATTTAATGTTCTCATGGTTATAAAATTATAGGAATTCACTTATAATCAATTGTAACGACTAGCTCTAAGTTAGTAAAAGAAAACGAATCAGAGGGAAATCCTACAGATTGTTCGAGTATACACAGAACAAGTAATTACTTATAATTATTGTTGAGTATACCTATTTGTTGTCAGATAACCATTCATTAAAATTATCCCTTTGAAGATTGAACAACAAGAATTTAAAAATTCTTGAATTGTTCAAATATAGTACGTGTCTCATAAATGTAAAGGGGTTGAATCGGTCTCCAAAGTTTTCTTCTCTAAAATCTTTATAGTCATTAATAGTTTTGCTGTGTGTATGATAGGCTTTAAGAAAGTCACCAACTGTAATTTCTTTAAGCTCTAAAACTTCATATAGAAAACCTTCAATTTTGTAATCCACAAAATCGAATTCAAGAAATTCGTCTTCCATAAAATTGTATAATGTAAATGGTGTGAGCTTTGTATTTGCAATTGAGTCAAGCTTGGCCTGTTTTTTACTCTCTTCAAATTCCTTAATAGTTTCCTCCTTAATAGCATCAAATTCTCTATCCGCCATTTCAAATAAGGCAGCTAGATTTATAACACGCCTTTGTAAATTAGTCGAGAGAGACTTTTTGTATTTTAACTTATGGTCAATTTCACTCCAAGCATCTTGTACTATAGACCTTACTTGCACCTCAAATTTAAAGTTTTCAATTCCAAGATATTCCGGCAGTTTTTTTCTGTTTTTACTTAAACGCAAATCAAGATGAACTCCTTTATAACCAAATTGATTTGTTTGTTTCATTAATTGAGTTGATTTGTCAGTAATATCTAAACATTCAAAATTTTCACGTAATAGTGTAACTACTTTTTCAATATCTGATTCGTACAAGCAGATTACTCTTACGCCAATCAAATCCGTTATATGTTCCCTTATATGATAATCATTTTCTTTTTCCTCAAGTACTTTTCTATATTTCAAATTAAACTTTTCGATTGCTTCATTCCTATCTTTTAACCTTGAAGTAACTTTAGGCGTTGTTATTTCTGAAGTATTTGATAGTAGCAGATGTATTAAATTACGAAATGATTTTTCGGCATTTAATAACTTATTGTAATTTAGAGCATAGAATTCTTTAAACAATTCCTTTTTTTCTATAAAATCTGTCATTTTCTTATGATTCTGTCCAACTTATTAATAAACCTACTATAGCCTAAAACCACCTATACCCATATTCCGTTATTATTCCTTCCTATCCCCCACAAACTCAAACGTAGGGCCTGCGTTTACTTTGGTACCCGGGATGGGGTTTCGCATGAGGGCTACCGCGTTGTAACGTAGCTTATACATCACCGCTACCGCTTCTATAAAATCTTGTTGTTTGCCCTGAAAAGCATTCTGTAAATAATCTAACAGCTCACGGTACTGCTTATTGAACTCATGTGACAGAGCCTTTAACTCATCGGACACAAAATCCTCTGTTTTGGGGTCTATCCCCATATTGTACACCTTGTCATACCGAATGTCCATCTTGGTGCCTTCTGGCGGGTCCTTAGGGTCTACTTGGCAATGCGCATACCGCTGTGCTTCATAGATTTCATTAAACTTAAAGTAGTGCGCCAACTCCCGAATCTGCCCAAACTCTTGGTCATTATCGTAAATGGTGGTTTGTGAGCCTTCGCCCTGCTCCAAGATCACCTCTATGGCATCCTTGGCCGTAGTTAAATTGGTTACGCATATAATCTTTCCACCACCACCGTAGTAGTAGTTTTCGTCTATCTGTAGCTTCTTACTCCCTGTAAAAATGGTCTTTCCCTGTTTTTGGGCGGCCGTTTCCAGTTTGGTCATCAAAACCTCAATGGCATGGTAAAACTGCCCAATGGTGGTATAGCCTTCCAATTTGGGTTCGGTTTCGGGAGGTGTGGGTTGCTCTATCCGTAAAAAGGTGCGAATGGCAGCCTTATCAAACTTACTGAGATGTACCTGAAACTTCCCCGCACTGTCGGGCAATACCGTAGGATATTCAGGGACGTATTCCTTGTGATTTATCTTCATCTCCCCTCCTACAGCATTTAGGATATTGCCCACCAAGGTAAAATGCAGCATCTCTTCCATCATTACCGACCGAATCAAAGCCGCAGCTTCTGCATTGTCACCATATTCGGCAGTATAATTAGGGTCTGTGGTATCTCCTTTCATAATGGAATACAGCGCACAGAGGTACGGCGGTATGGTAGACAACTCCAACATCATGGCCACCCGCAAATGTTCGTGCAGGTCTGCCAAGGTGTTTTGTTTCTTGGCCAGCGTCTTAAAAGATTGTATCATCTTGTGCTGTGACAAGGTATGCTCCTCTTTCATTTCTTTAGCCGTAGGAGCTACATATCGTTGGTGGTAGGGTAGGTTTTTCTGATCTATCATTGTGTGTTGCTGGTTTTAAGAACTCAATTCCTTTACAATTTCATCGGCCGTGCGATAGGCCAAGGCTGCCATGGTCAAGGTAGGGTTAGAAGTAGCTAAGGTGGGGAAACTACCACAACCCGCTACAAACAGGTTGTCATGGTCATGAGCACGTTGGTAACTGTCTACCACAGATTTCTTGGGGTCGTTCCCCATACGGTGACAGCCCACTACATGACCGGCACCATTTACGACAGATTTAAAGATCTTTTTCTTTCCGTCTTCCTCGTATTCATATTCAAAATACCCTGGGGCGGTATCGTCCCAAACGGTGGCAGGTTCCACTTTCAGTTTTTTAAATACTTTGTCAGACAATCGGGAAGCGATTAAGGCGCCTTGTTTTTCGTAATCATTCATGGTGTAATGAATCACGGGGCGGTAATTGCCCAGATCGTCTTTGTAGTTTTCGTCTATGGTTACATAGTTCTTATCTGAGGGCAATTGCTCCATTTCCCAGCCTATTCTAAACTGCCTGCTGGTCTCTTCTTGTATCTTTTTAATCAGGGCCTTGCCGTATAAGCCCTCTACCACAGCGTCCTGCATTGTACTTTCGGGTGTGTTGGCAGGCCAGTTCCATCCCCAGTTTCCAATTTCTACCCTAAAGGCAGAGCGGTGTTTTCTAAAACTACCATCACGCATTAAGGGCATGCCAGACGTAGATCCCGGGCCGCGATAGGCTCCAATTTCCTTAGGCATATAACCCCAAGTGAGCATGACCAAATGGTCCATTAGGTTCTTCCCTACCTGCTTACTCTTGGTACAGGCGTTGGAAGCCAGTAGGATCTTGGCGTTTTCTACCGCATTGGCAGCCAGTACCACAATCTTTCCACGTACGGTATGATTGTTAATGACCGTGCGCGTTCCATTTTGGGAGGTGGCAAAGGTTTTATAATGGAGACGGCTTACCTTTTTGGTTTTGGGATCTATCTCAATGGTAGAAACGGGTGACTGATTGGTCAATGTGATGTTGCATTTCTCAGATTGCAAGGCAACTTGCAAAGTCTTCAACGCATTGTACTTGGCCTGTACAGGACAAATAGGTACGCAGTTGGCATTGCCCTCACATCGTTGACCCAGTTCTGGATTGCCCACAGCTCCTACGGGTGTGAAGCCCTTCTGCCCTGTTTCAAAGTTTTTATATTGGGTGTTGGGCATGCCATTCCTACCTTGTGGGGTGCTAATCACTTTTACGGGATAGGTTACCCCATCATCTGTAAAGGTGAGCCCCGCCATGTTCTTGGTCATATACATATCCAAATAACTCTGCGGAATCTTATGCATGGGAAACACATAATCTTTGTCAAAGGTGATTCCTAAAATCTCTTGCTCCTTTACCTCAGCAGAGACACCTATTTCATACTCTGCCCTGCGGTAATAGGGTTTTAGATCGTCGTACCCAATAGGCCAATCTACACCCCGTTTATACAGTTGGTGCATTTTAAAATCGTTGGGGCACATACGCAAGGTGGTTCCCAACCAATGCAGTGTGGTTCCTCCTACGTTACGGTTGTAATTGCTTAAAAAAGGAAACGGGCCGTATTGCACAAAATACCCAGTGGTATCGGGTTGTTTCTTCTTAATCTGTTTTATGTCCAGCACACTGGGTGAGGGTGCATAGGGTGAGTCTGTATAGGGTGAATTGGGCGTTTTGGCCAATGCTTTGTAGTACTGGTCGTTGTATTTTTCATAATCGGCAAAGTCAGCACTTTTACCTGTCCCCGCTTCCAATATGAGGATATCGAGTCCTTTGCATTGGGCACCCAGCTCTTTGGCTATGATGGCTCCTGTAATCCCCGCACCTACGATGACTACATCAAATTCTTTGTCTTCTTCCATGAATTGTTATTGGTTAGTCATTGTTATGCATTGGGCTTAAATGCCCAGGTACTGTATCCCGGTTGTTTGGCAGATTTTGGATGGCGCCCCATGGCTTTCCACACCAAGCCTTCTATATAGCTGTTGGCCGAAACCACATGGGTGGTGTCTTGGGTACTGCTTACATAGTTTTCGCGCCATTGGGTGGGCATTTGGTACCAATTACCCATATACCATAACTGTATGATGTTACGGCAAACGGCTCCCCATTTGGCATCCTGTAGCAATTCCCTTTCTATATGGGCTTGAAGGGCTTTGGGCTTATGGTTAGACTGTTCTATCATTACCTGAAACTCCATGAGCAGATCTCGTACCAAGGCGTTGCCTAGTATTTGCTGAAGGGTTTTGAAGTAGGTTTCTCCCTGTCCGGTACCATATAGTACCACACTATCATAGCCCGTTAAGACCACAGAGAGTTCATAGAAATAGTCTATTTCTGAAGATTCATTCATTGGTTAGTTGTTGATCTCATTAGTTTACAACAAGGTACCTAATTCTGAAGAAAAGATGTTACGGTTTTCCCGTATTGTTAATAATTCAGGCCGCCTTCATCTGGGAAGTAGATCTTTTATACAGCGAATTTTTTCTGCGATAATCTGTAATAAGATACCATTATTGCCTTAACCAAATGTCCGCTACTAAGTTTCCAATTCCATAGCTTACCAACTCTTTATCGGGACAATTTGCCGTTCCATGGCCCTTATCGAGAAATTTAAAAGAAACAGAATGGGTAATTTCATGAGCAATGGTGTTTATTAACAATGATTTTTCTTCTAAATCTGAAGATTCCCATTTTTGAATCCTTTGGGGCTGAATTGCAATTCTATTTTTAAAATGCTTCGTTTGGTGTTTTTGTGTTTGTGCTATAGCTGCACAAGGTTTTCTGGGATTCACTGAAAAGTCGACATAGTTATTGATCAACTCAGAAAATACATCTTTACCTTCAATATAATCTTTCTCTCCATTGGGTTTCAAATTGCAGCTTGCCAGCCACCTTTGAGATTCGACTCTCTGCCTGAATTCAGTACTATTAAAAATCTCGAACACTTGTGCAGAGGCCTCTCTAATAGTATTCTCTTGTACAGCATTCAAATTCTGTATTCCAATTTTTATTGGGGAGTTTTCAATTTCAACATAGTCTGAGGGGTTTGGCTTCTTATATCCAATCCAGGCTTTCCATGAGCAACAACTATTAAACATAAAAAGAACAACAACATAAACTACTATTTTTTTCATAATGTGGGATTTAATTGTGCCTAACGACCCTTATATATAAAAAGCATGCCTTTTATATAGACGTACCTTCAGTTATAATGTATTGTTATTAAAAGTGGGGAGAACTCAAATATAGTCAAATCTTAAACATTTTATAGATACGTTGTTGAGCACATTGTTTAAGAAGCAAGCCTATTTGTGTAGCTAGCTAGCTTGGCAATTAATCTATATAGATACGTTGATGAATATGTACAGATACGTTAGGTAACCTATTCAGATACGTTAATGAACATGTCTAGATACGTTGGGCAACCTATACAGCATAGTAGTGGAACCTATCCAGATACGTTGAGAGACGTGTCCAGATACGTTGGATAACCTATCCAGCTTAGTATTGCAACGTGTCTAGCCTATTTATGCAACGTGTCCAGCTTACTTATACAACCTATCCAGATACGTTAGGTAACCTCTCCAGCTTAGTATTGCAACGTGTCCAGCTTACTTATACAACGTGTCCAACTTAGTATTGCAACGTGTCTAGCTTACTTATATAACGTGTCCTGCTTACTTATGCAACCTATCCAACTGGGTTCAGGACGTGTCCAACTTAGTCCTGGGCAATTTTGATTTAGTAAGACCTAATAACGGCTCTAAAGTCACTCCCTTCTTTGGCATGAAAACCAGATTTTAAATGAATAAGGTTATTCGAATAAAATATGCCACTACCCCCATTTTCCAGAATATAGGGTACTCCTGCCTCTTTTAATAACGTCCCGGCAGAAATAACTTCCATTCTTTCATGATTCCTAATGGTATCTGTCTGGCGAATGGTTATTTGCTCCATGTGGATCTCCCCTTTCAATGTGTTATAGTTTTCTCTTATAACCCTAGCCGCATTCTCCTGGCTTGCTGAACCTAAGGATTCTCCATTATAGGTTATATTGGGATTGGACCAATAAAGAATGGGGGCATTTATTTTGCCCTCATTGGCAATATTCCCATAAGCCATCACGGTGTGTGGATGATTACCACCCACTTCCTGATTAAGTACATAGCCATGGCCGTAGGCAAAAGGAATTACAGGGTCATTTTGAGCAGTTTCATGCACACAGCCATATAAATGCCCTAATTCATGTGCCATTGTCATTCTTTCTACCATATTAGAAGCTTTTACTACCATAAAAGCATCATATCTAGTAGGTCCTGTATCCTCCGATACCGGGGAACTAATTCCAAGTATTATTTCACCTTCACGACCTTTCCCCTTATCTACAATCAATACACACACATCGGCATGGTATATTTCTTTTAATTTCTCTAAGGGTATCAATCCAGGATCTCTAACTCCTGTTTTGGTAATAAGGTTGGGGTTAACGCTTATTCTAAAATCCTGCAGACTATTAAACATGGTGTCGCGCTCTGTATAATGAACTTGAATTGCCCGAGCTAATACCACCTCATGGCCAATGCTACTGTTTGCATGAGTTTGATTAATACTCTCGATACTTGGCTTGATTAACGATTCGTAGGGATTTGGAATATTAGCAGCAACTGCATCTGTATAGGCCACCAATAATCTTACTTCATCAACATGCTGTGCAAATAGATTGCCAGACCCTACCAAAAACAGGAACAAAGCCATCTGGAATTTTAATGTAATAGGCATGAAAATTTTCATTGTATACGGATTAAAAATTTAAGAATGAGTACCATTTTATTTTGTCAATACTTCTATCTGACTTTTCAGGTTTTCTATTTCTTTTTGCTGCTGAATGGTATACAACATGAGCTCTTCAATTTTTTGAAGCAATATGGCATCCATCTTACCTAAGTTAATCCCCTTTTCGGCCACCTCATCTTCAGAAGGAACATTGGGAAGGTGCTTGTTTTTATTGATGAATTTTTCTACTTCCTGTAAAGGTTGAAGGGTATAGTTTTCCTTAAACACAAAATCTGGCCAGCCTGGTCCTGCTGCTACCTGTATTTCTCTTGCAACCATATTTCCTTCTACCGCCAGCTTAAAGTTTCCGGGGTTATCAGTCCCAATTCCCATATTGCCGTTAATGGTTAAATTATCGCGATCAAAATCCCCTTCAATCAATGGTTCCCCTGAATCTGAATTTTCAATAATAAGTTTATTGCTTTTATCGCCAGAGTAGTAGCCCGCCGAATATCCTATAAATATGTTATTGGATCCCTGAGAATCGAATCCTGCCAATGCACCTAAATAGAGGTTCTTTTCACCTGCCTCGTTCTCATTTCCCGCATTATGCCCTAAATAGGTATTATACTTACTTTCTTCATTGTGTTTCCCTGCACCATTACCTATGTATACATTATACCTTCCAAGTGTATTTGCACCTCCAGAAAATTCTCCTATGAACACATTTCTTTCGCCTTCTGTGTTTTTAAACCCAGATTTATGCCCTAAAAAAACATTCGCATTACCCGTTGTATTTGTATACCCGGAACTATGCCCCAGAAAAACGTTGCCACCTCCACCTGCATTTTGCCATCCTGCTCGATAACCCATAAATGTGTTATGGTTTCCTGTCTTATTATCAAACCCTGCTTCCGATCCAGCAAAAAGATTTTGTGTTCCAGTGGTATTGCTATAACCAGTATTCGCTCCTAAAAAAACATTCGCATCTCCTGTGGTATTTTTGTGCCCAGAGTCTTGTCCTAAAAAAACATTATTCGTGCCTTCGGTATTTTGAAAACCAGCAGACCAACCCAAAAAAATATTTGCATTTCCTGTGGTATTATAGAACCCAGAAGATCGTCCCAAGAAAAGATTGTTCTTACCCGTTTTATTTGAATACCCAGATTGATAGCCTAAAAAGAAATTGTCTTCTCCAGTTACATTCTCATGTCCTGCTTCATACCCAATAAATACGTTACGGTGTCCAGTTGTATTTTTGTTCCCAGAGGCTTGTCCTAAGAAAACATTGTTCGTGCCTTCGGTATTGTTAAGGCCCGAAAACGCTCCTAAAAAAACATTCGCATCTCCTGTGGTATTTTTTTGCCCAGAGGCTATTCCTAAGAATACATTGTACTTCCCCATTGTATTTTCATACCCAGATTTATAGCCTAAAAAAATATTGTCGATTCCAGTTATGTTCTTATATCCAGTTTCGAACCCAATAAATATGTTACGGTCTCCTGTTTTGTTGTTAAATCCTGCTCCTTTTCCTAAGAAAACATTAGCATCACCTGTGGTATTGCTCATTCCAGACAAAGATCCTATGAATGTATTATCATTTCCCGTATTATTAGAACCAGCTTTGGCCCCTACAAAGGTAGAATGTGAAGCATCATTACCCAGTTCCTCTCCTGCCCCAGCGGCTACTCCCAAAAAAGTATTGTTGTTTCCATGTGGATTTTCGGACTCGGGTGCTACGTAATTATTTGTTTGTCCTATGCATATCGTACTGAGCGATAGAAATAAGAGGGATACATAAAAAGTCTTTTCCCTTTTTGGTGTTGGGTTTTTCATAAGATAAATGTTAAGTGATGAGCCGGGGGAGTCGAAAATTTAATAACGGACATCACATCCGTACAGTGTTCGGCCTAATTAGTAATGATTAAATAACGGGAAGAAAAACTGAACACAGTATAGGTATAACTACGTAATTTACAGGATCTCATGTAAAATATCGAAATAGTAACCAGCAACAATATCCAGTAAACCAATAGCTATAAAAAAGCCCAACCCGCCTAGTGACCATGCTAAGTGGCCGGGTGATTTGGTAAGTCAGCTTGATGGTAAACCTGTTTTACTGTATTCCATAACAACCTCCATACACTACAAAAGCGTTGGAGGTTTTACAGCATGACAAAATTATTTGCAAAAAGTAAGAAATGACAAAATAATTGTCATATATGCCCTGCCATATATAGCTCTGCTATACAACTATAAATGCTCGGTATGTATAACACAGGTTACGGGCATATGGTCTGAGGAGGCTGGGAAATCCCGGTAAATAGGATTGCCACTGCTCATGCGTGTCCTAATGTCGCCATCGGTAATCCACGGGGTTCCGGTACGGCTGTACAGGATATGGTCTATCCATGATTTGCGGTAGGTTCTATTGAATATAGGATCGGCAAAGCTGGCCGTATAAAAATCGGAAAAGTCATGTTCCTTTTGGTCGTCATCGTCCAAGGTATCGAACATGACATTACCCAAACAGAGTTGGGGCCTCCAGATAGAGCCCATAAGGCTTTCTATACCACTGGATTGCAATCTCATCTCACTGGTATCCATACCGGGGCCATCATTGATATCTCCGCAAACAATTAACGGAATGTCCTTGGTGGCGTCTTCTGCCAAATAATCATCCAAGAAGCAACAACGCAATTGGAAACACTGTGCAACAATGCGTTTTCGGTTACCATCTGCTTTAGACCACCACTTACTCCATTCTAAGGAGTTGAAAATGCCTTTGCTCTTTAAGTGCAGTCCTATGACCCTAAATTCTTTTCCGTCTTGGGTATTCACGGAAGCATATAGCGGTCTGCGTTCAAACTTATGCACTTCTTTTACGCCATCGGCATCGGTATCCATTTCAAAAGGATCTGTAGCTACTTTTAGCTTTTGGGCCGTGACGCTGTTTTGTATGTCGTGCCAGTCTACAGGGTTGGCGGCAAACTTACCGCCGTCTGTACGTACGGCAATGCCTACGCTTTGTGCGCCACTGGGCTGTACCACACAGTGCCAGGTGCCGTTTACGGTGGGTTGATCAAAAAACAGTTGTAATTCTTCGCTTTGGTTGGGGCCTTCTACCATGACCCACACATCGCTGTCCAGATCATTGATCACTCCTGCTAGATCTGTACGCCGTTTCCCTATGGGGTGCCGGGTCATATATCCTTTGTGATCGTCGTCGTGAAACTGTGGGGGATTCCCCGTAAATAGTTCGTTAAACCATTCTACATTCCATAATGTAAATTTAATAGCTGCCATTGTATTATTATTTAAGATTCAACAATAGTGGATTGTTACCTATCCATAGGAAAGGTACTGGGGAGTTTCAGCAAATCATGCAAGTTCTTATTTACTAGCTAAATAAGACAAAGAGGAGAATCATTATTTGTTTTCAAGATACTGAAAATGAAGGGAATATCATTGTGGTTTTTCCGTAATGTTTTGTAGGAAAAGTATAAAGCGGTTAGAGCGTTTGTTATTGCTATGAAAGGTATTATTAGAAAGTCTTCGTATACAGTTTTTTATTGATATAGGTATCAACCCAAGATGGCTTTTTAGAAGGAATTACTTTTTCCCAAACCATGAATTTGCCAATCTCATTTTCATCAACAATCTCTTCAATTTTTTCAAAAGATAACTTCATCAGAATAAAACCAAAATCCTTCTAAACGACCATCATCTATGATGTCTAAGTAGAAAAAACCATTAATGTTATGATAACCACCATTGAAAACGGCCATATATACGGTTTTCTATTATTTTAATTCCATGATAGTGAGAAAGGAACTCATCATTACTTGCATAGGCATAAGGAAGATACAACACATCCTCTAAAATAAGTCCAAAATACTCTGTTCCTGTTTCTGGGTTTCGCCAAAGGCCCGTCAATTTTTCAAAAATGGATACATTCTCGGATGTTGATCCATTACGGTTTTTATAATCACTTGTTAAATCTGCCAAAACATCTTTAAACTGATGTATTTGACTCTTAACTCCTTCTTTTAAGTGATTGAAATCCAGCAGCAGGGATTCGTATTTGTCTTTTTCATTATTAAGCTTAGTGGGGAAATCTATCTGGTTTATTTTGGAATCAAAATCTCCCCACCATTTTTCAAAAATCTGGGAGGCTTTTGCGTTTTTAATGTCCATGATAGCAAAAAGAACCAATAACAGTTTTTTGATATCTTCTTTTTGTGTGGACATGCGTTTGAAAATGGGATAACGGGCTTTTAGAAATCTCTTCATTGGTCAAGTCTATTAATAATGGGATCACTTTTGCATCATCTATGTACTTTGATAATGCGCCAGCTTCAAAATTAATCCAAGGAGACATGATGTTTTCACTTGACAGACAAATGATCCCAGCATTGCAACTCTGAAGCTCTTCAGAGACTTTTATATTCCATCTAGACCCAGGCTCTATATTCTTTGAAGAGAGAAAGGTTTCAATATTGGGTATCACACATTTTAACCAATCATCTAAGATCAATGCAAATTGATGACTAGCTTTTCCGGACCAGCTAATAAAAATTTTCATAATTATGGTTTTGGTAAAATTACTTCATAGCTTCTATTACCAAAGTACCTAATCCAACCTAAATCCGATTACGGTTTTCCCGCAGGGTTTTGTAGGAAAAAGAAAGACACCAAGAGGCTATATCATGCACAACTCGGTGTCTTTATTAAAAGTGAAAAAAACAATGTGACTATTCTTTAGCACCTTTGCTAAGCAGGTACTTTACCACGTGGGTATGATGTCCTCGCCGTGCCATTTTTAAGGCATTACGGCGTTCGGAATTGAGGGAAAAACTATCCCGTACGGTTTTGTTTATATCGGCTCCTTTGTTTATCAGGAATTTTACCACTTCCAAATGTCCGCTCCAAGCAGCTCCAATTAATGGGGTTTCATCTCCCCTAACATGGGCGTTTACATCGGCACCAGAACTTACCAAGTATTTCACGATCTCCAGATGGCCACTTCTGGAAGCGGCAATTAAAGGGTTGGCATCGCCATCACTGGCTTTATTTACATCAGCCCCTAACTGTACCAAGGCCTTGACCATAGTGAGGTTACCGCTACCAGCGGCTCTAATTAAAGCGGTGCCGTCTCCTTCGGTTTCTTTATCTACATTGCCAGCATGTGCTATGAGCAGTTTTAATATGGCGGGATCATCACAGCCTCCTGCCGCAATCATGGCATTTCCATCTCCATCTACTTCTACATTGGGATTGGCTCCTTTTTCCAGAAGCAAGCGTACTATAGCTATATTGCCTCCGTGCACCGCCGAAATTAACGGAGTACCGTCTCCTACTATCTTCTTGTTTACATTGGCGCCTTGTTCTACCAGATATTTGGCAAACTGAAAATGGCCATGCTGTCCAGCTATCATAAGTGCGCTGGCATCTTTTGTATATCTATAGTTAGCCTTGGCACCAGCATTAATGAGCAACTTTGCCATTTGTAGGTTTCCTATCTTGGCTGCCATGCCCAGTGGGGTTCTGGGTTGCACTAGGCCGTTATACTTACAGTTGGGGCTTTGGTTGGCAAGGAGGGTTTTTACTTTGGCTATGTCATTGTCCTGTACAGCCAATAATAGGGCTTCGCAATCCTGTGCATAGCTCATGACTAGGCTTGAGATGATGAAGGCTAAGGTGGTGATTATGGTTTTCATAAGGTTCGATTTTTTTAAATGCCACCGTAACAATAGGTAACGATGGGTGATTGATGAATAATTGTACTTACACTTAAATGCACTCCAAAAGTATGGGTTGGGAACAGGCGTTTTAAAAAAAAGAGACCAACACCCTTTTGCGACCCCTAAAAAGCCGATTGTAGCCAAAGTTGGGTTTCGTCCTTCAAAAACCACTTTCTGTGGGTTGTTATCCTTTGTGCACAGATTTATGAAAAGCGAAAGGTGCCTATTGGTTACCTTAGCGGTCATGAAATCGCAACCCCGGTTTATAGACCGTATCCTCCAGTACCGCATCTTATCTCACCTATTGTTTTGGGTGCTTTTGTTAAGTGCCTTTACGCTTTCGGCTGGATTAAGCAATGGAACTTGGTTTCATATCTACAATTATGCAGCCATGCTTCCTGCACAGATAGCAGCGGCTTATTTTCTCAATTACTATCAGGTACCCCAACTGCTTTTTAAAAAGAAGTACGGGGCTTTTGTGCTTTCATTATTGGCTGCTATTTATATAGTATCTGTCATAGCTCGTTTATGTGTGGTTCATATTGCAGAACCACTCTTTAGGGAAGAGTTTACACAGGAATCCCTTTGGGAAATCCTTTGGGATGTACCGTATCTATTTGCGGTGTACTTTCCTGCAGTGTACATCTATGCTTTTTATCATGCTCATTATCAAGACCATTAAGAAACGGTTTGAGGAAAAGCACGAAATTGAAGTCCTGCAAAAGGAAAAGGCAAAAAGTGAACTGAAGTTTCTTAAGGCACAGATGCAGCCACACTTCTTGTTCAACACCTTGAATAACCTGTATGCATTAACACTCTCTAAATCTGATTTGGCGCCTACCGTTGTACTGAAACTTTCGGCAACTACTGGATTTTATATTGTACCAGAGCAATGAGCCTTCTATTGCTGTTGAAAAGGAAATTGAATTGATACAGGGATTTCTGGATTTGGAAAGTATCCGCTATGGAAAGGAATTGGATTTGGTGTTTGAACATTCGGTAGACGAGCCCAACACCCAGATAGCCCCTCTCCTATTATTGCCCTTGGTAGAAAATGCCTTTAAGCATGGTTCTAGCGGAAGTGCAGAAAAACAGCAAAGATTCATATCCATTTACTGGTACAGGAACAAAGACCTTTCTTTCTCAGTATATAACAGCAAACCCCCAAATGCCGAAATCCTGACGAAAGTAAATTGGGCATTGGTACCGTGAACCTACAACGACAGCTGGAATTGCATTACCCCAAGCGTTACGATCTGGAAGCAAAAGACGCGGAGGATCGTTATTGGGTAAAATTATCCATAGATTTACGATAAGATGACAACCATTAAGTGCATAGCAATAGACGACGAACCTTTGGCACTAGAGGTAATACAGGCACATATAGCCCAAATACCGGATCTGGAGCTATTAGCTACCTTTCCCAATCCCGTAGAGGCTTCTGCATACTGCAAACTGCCGAGATTGACTTATTGTTTTTGGATATTGAAATGCCCTTGGTATCAGGTATTGATTTGTCTAAAGTCATTGCACAACCCACCCAAGGTTATTTTTACCACGGCCTATCGTAATTACGCCTTAGAAAGTTACGAACTGGATGTGGTGGATTATTTGCTGAAACCCATATCCTTTGCCCGCTCTTTTTAAAGCGGTGAATAAATATAAAAACACCAACGGAACTACGGCCCCTGCCTCTACTTCTCAGGAAGGTAACAGCACCCATGACCATATCTATGTAAATGCCAATAAGAAGTTTGTAAAGACCCGTTTTGAGGATATTCTATATGTTGAGAGCGTGAAGGATTATTATACGCATACACACCAAAGAACAACGCATCATGACCAAGGAATCCTTGTCGCAATTTGAACAAAAGTTACCCAAGGGTTTTTTGCGTATTCATCGTTCTTTTATCGTGAATTTAGCCAAGGTAACGGCCTTTACCCAAAGTAGATGTAGAGATCAACGCCTTAGAAATCCCCATTGGGGCCAGCTATAAGGAAAAGGTGCTATCTGTTTTGGGGGAAGGTTAGGATTGGGTGTTTTTAGCACTTGGATTTTAGTAAAATAAAAATCTCTCACGTGTTTTCATATGTGAGGAGCTATAGTAAGCAATAAATTATCTACGGGATTGTATTAGTTTTCTAAAACTTCTTTTAAATACAAATTGTTGTCAATATCATTTGGATAAAACCAGATATCCCTTAGCTTCTGTCTAATAACAATTGCAACTGATCTCCATAGAATGGTGAATTTTTTTTGAGATGCATTGCCATAACTTAAAATACCTCTTGCTTTTATCCTATCTCCAAATTCAACTACAGATGTAAAGGCTGAACCACCAAGCAACGTATATTTTGTTTTAGACATAGGGACGAATAAAAACCTGCGTTAAAACTACCAACTTCACTAAGTCCCAAACCTCCTTTAAATGTTTTTTCTGCATAATTGGTTTCATATACTTCTCCCCATGAAACAGCAAGACTTCCATACGCTTCATGAGTTTCTTTTGCTGCTTTCAAAAGTAGTTGCTTTGCTTCAACAGTAAGTGTGTGGGGTGTATTGAGTGGGTTTTTCTTTTGAAAATTTCACTTCAAATACCTTCTCATTTTTAAGTGCATTATACCAATTCACAAAAAGGACAGAGCCTCTACTTGAGGTATCTAACGTTTTATCCCATTTTTTTAATACCATTGCTGCTTCATTTAATAATGTATCTGTAGATCCTTCTGCAAACTCTATTAACTCAAGTAATGTTCTATCAGTTAATTCGGCATAAGTAGACTGATTGCAACTCTACTATTTCATTAAAGTTGATCTTATCTCTATTACCTATCATTTTACAGTGACCTTCTGCTCCTATTATCAAAATTTTCGAATGGATTACCCGCGATATACGAAGGATAATCTTCAGGGAAGATTTCATATGGAAATGTACTTGTCCAAGGATCATTATTTGAGTTGGCAACAAAGCCAGATTTCGGATTGGTAAATTTTGGTAAATCGCTATAGGGTACATATTCTGTAACCAATGCACCAGATTTAGTTGCTGGAATTATTTTTGACCAATCTCCTGAGTTACCTTCTGGTCGTTTTGGGATTATTCCATTGTATAGATAGAAAATATCACCTTTTTTATCTGCATAAATGATATTTTTGAAGCGGTAATTGTAGCTTTTTTGTTGCGTTTTCAAATTCATCTAAATTGCTTGCTTTTGCCATGTCGCTAAACTGCTGCATAAAAAATGGACGATCTAATCCAGATAATCTTAAGGCGAGTGCTTTTTCCATTTTTTTCTTCTACTATAAACCCAAAATCCGATTTCCTTAATTTGAACCGTTTCTGATAAGATACTGTCCTTCTTTTTTTACTTTGATTATTTTTTTTGGTTGATTGGAGAGGTTTCCAATTTCCATCCACTAAATATTTATTATCTACAATTTCCAATTCAATTAAATCCATTGTATCTGCCTGGTTGAAAGTGAGTGCCCATCCTAAATTTTCATTAAATCCCATGGCTATACTAGGGCTGCCAACTAACGCAATTCCATATACATTTAGTTCTTTACACGTTAGTTGTGCTTCAAAAAAACAAATAATCTGGAAACCAAGGTGGGTGTGGTTGCGTAAGCAATAGTGTATTGCCGCTTTCAGATTTTGAAGGGCCAATTGCCCAAGCATTAGATCCCGCTGTTTTCCATTGTGCGGCTTGAGGATGCATTGCAAATGCCGCAACACCTAAATGGTTATGAAAGCTGAAGCTGTGCTAATGGATCTGTATTTTTTATTGGGAGTACGGTTTTTAGTTCATCAGTTATTTGATTTGGGTTTTTCTTGTAAAAATCATTCATGCCAGATACAAAAGCTGTGAGTATTTTTTTTGTACTCTCAATTTGAACATCATACCATTGTTGCGCACGGTTTGGGATATTAAGCTTATGGATCAATTTATCGCTTTCAATATTTTGTTGCCCTCCCCAATACTCGGCAGATTGGCCCCTTGCTTTTGCATACGATTTTAAAATAAGATCTCCATGTGCTTTCATCTGTGCCCAACCAAAAGCGTAATAAACATCAGATTCGCTTTTACCTGTTATATGTGGAACTCCCCAAGTATCCCATTTCACTTCAGGATGCTTCAGCTCTTGTGCATTTGTGCAGCTACTAAGTATAATTGCAAATAGAACTACCCTACTAATCTTAGAAAATGTCATTGTATTTAATTTGATGAATTACAACGCAAATCTAAGTGGGAGGTAATTGTTTAATGTTCGCGTATCGTCATCTCGAACACATTCATAATAAAATTACTTTGATAAATTGTTCTTGTACTGTGAAGGTGTTAAACCAGTTTTCTTTTTTAAACATTGTATTAAAAACTGATCGGGAATTAAACCCAACATCATACATTACTTCCATAATGGTTAATTGGTCATCTGAATTATTTTGCAGTAGCTCTATGGCAGATTTAATTCTGTAAGAATTTATATATTCAGAAAAAGAACAACCAAGAATATGATTTATGACCAGAGACAACGTTTTAGTGGTGCGTATCCATTGATTGTGCTAAAGTGGTTAGGTCTAATCCCGAATCTAAATAAGGTTTACTTTGCACCATATAGTTTTCTAACTTGGTAGCAAGGGAGTTGTGAGATTCATTAATTAGAATATTGGATTTGTCAATGGGTTTATGCTCTTTAATTATACTAAAATCGTCTTTAGAAATTTTTTGAAAGAAAAGTGGGTTTTTTAAACCTTGATAGATGATAAGATTTACCAAGATCAAAATACCAGCTTGTACCACAATGTTCCAAATGTATCCTTAAGCCTAAAATAGACACTTCGTTTAATTGCATCTGAATTAGATTCAATACCAAAACAACAACTATACTAACCAAAAGTGTTTTAATCCATTTGGGGTTCAGAATTATTGATGTTTGAGGAAACTTGGAGAACAACCTTTTTATAATTTTTAACCTCTATAAACCCCAAGAAAACAATAAAATAACATGGCTGGGACTACTAAGAATCTCATAGTGTTACAAATTGTAAATCCAAATGCTGTAAGTAGCATAATTATTATAAAAGGGAAGAAATGAATTAAATCTATTGATTTTAAAACAATGTCTTTTCGCAGATGAAAATTTTATATATAAGAATAATAAAGGACCGTAAAGAAACCCGTAAGTACAACTATATTTGGGTAAAACAGTTAAATACAAATTGTTAGAAAGAAGTACATTATAAACAAAGTGCATTCCAAGTACTAGTAGAAATGCTGCTAAAAACCTGTTCTCTTTTCTTTTGTTGTATTTGGGTGTAATTAATACTATTGCAAAAAATAAGCTTAGCCAAATAACTAAGCTGTGGATTATATTAATTGAATCAATTTTCATTAAATATTAAAATACCCTAAGACGATTTTATTATTTTATTGAAATGTGTTGGTAATATCAAGATATCATCAATTTCAATGATTAAGCGAAGTTAGTTCTTAAAAACTGAAGTGTCAAGTGGCTTCTCCATATCCTATGAAGTAACAATCGGTAGATGTCAATATTAATACTATGGAAATTTTCATTGAGGCCAGCTATAAGGAAAAGGTGCTCTCGGTTTTGGGGGAAGGTTAGGATTGGGTTGGTGGTCAGTTTATGGCTAGCTACGGTAAACTAGGACTAAGTTAACAAACCTACCTTATTACTTGAAAAGTCCTGCAATAAATTATACTAAGAGCTAGATGCAGTTTTAGTAAATCTATTTTTTAAAGATTTCAAATATTTTTGGGTTTGACTTCTATCTTCCAATTGTTCTACCTTATCAATAAAATGTAAGACTTTGTTCCGGTTTTGTTCAAGCAATTTTCCATCCATAACTGTTCAAGACTACAATTACATTAATAATTCCGCTCATGTTATAACTTTCTTGCCCAAACCTGTCTCTAGAATATTCCAGTAAACTAGGTATTAAGGTTTCGTCTTCCGTCCATTTTGTGGTAAGCATTTCTGTAGCTGAAATCCGTTCACTTTTAATAGGAGAAAAAACTTTTTGTATCAACCCTTCTAGTTTAAGGGATCTTGTTCGATCAAGAGTTTCACGTTTTACACCAACAGAATCTGGGACATATGAGCTAATTTCATTAAGGGCTTCATAGAGCTTAGTGTTGGTCTCATCCAGTTTTAATTTAGAGTTTTCCAGTTCTTTATTCAATAAGTCCAATTGTGTAGCATATTGCTTCTGTTTCATATAAAAGAATGCTGTTGCTCCCATAGCAATGAAGCAGATCATCAATGAGATTATTACCAATATCTTTGCTTGTTTCATTTGTAAATTAATTTAGTTCTTTTTGCAGGTATTTTAGTTCGATAAATCGCCATATGGAATATGCCGCCATACTAACTGCGATAAAAGAAAAAGAAATAATTATTATGGGAAGTCTTTCTTTAATCTCCCCAGACATAAATACTAAGCTGTAAAAACAACCAATTCCAGATAATATTAAAAAGGCAATCAATAGAAGTTTGAATAGATAATCGAGAGATAAGGGTGAGTTCTTAGTGTTAGTCCTTCTTTCCCATTTCGACACTTCTTTTTTATAATCATATATTTTAGTGAGATTAGAATCTGTAGAAAATTCACTTTTAATGGATTTCATCAATTCTATACTCACCGTATAATATGCCTTATTTTTATCTACCCATTCACTTATTGGTTTCAACCTTCCTTCAACACAGGGTACCGCTTGAAAGTTTTTCAATATAGTTTGTTGCCACATACAGTTGTTCAAAATGATTGGGAATACTTGTACCGTATTTTCATGGTACTTCTTTATCGTTTCTTCAACTTCTACACTATGAATATAATCAGACGCCAAGAACTCCGATGAGACAAGGAACAGTACAATTTCGGCATCATCTAGTTTTTTTCTGATTGTCTGATCCCAATCTTCGCCTGCTATTAATTTATTATCACTCCAGTCATTAATTAAACCTTGTCTTTTAAGAACAGTAAAATGTTTAATCAATTCCTCTCGTTCATTGAGATTATCATGGGAATAGGAAATGAATATTTCTTTCATCTAGTGGATGTTAAATGCACCTAACCTTGTCAAGGCATCATCAGTTTTACTTGACAATATGGATAATTAAGCTAAGTTAGCACTTCAAAACTGAAGTGTCAAGAGGATTTTTCCTATATCCTACAAAGTAATAGTTTATAGTGAGAAGAGGGTATGCTATTGCAAAAGCTCTCTTTAAGGGTTTATTTTAAAACAATCCCTTCTGGGCTCCAACGTATGATTGTAAACTCTCGTTTGCTTCTCTTAGCCTTACTATCTTCCAAGGCCATGGATTGGTTTCATAGTCTACAATGAGTTTATCTACTTTAAGCACTATACTGTACACTTTTTTAAGCGGTTCTCCCACGGGACAGGACATATGGTTGGTAAACAACACCGTTCCATTTTTCTTCACGCTTATACGTTCTCCATACATTTCGTGGTTCCATTTCTTATAAGCCGCTTCTTCATCTAGCGCAAAATGATTGGGATCTATCTTCTTTCTGGGTTGTAGGTATACGGTGTCTTTGTCAAACCACTGGAGCGTTTGCCAATCATTGGCTTGTAAAACTTGTAGGGAATCTATTTTCTGTGCATAGACCGAGAAACCAATGAACAACACAATAAGTAAGAAAAATTGTTTTTTCATGAAATGATGAATTAAGTCTTTCTGTTGCATTGTTATCAAATACCAGACCTAAATTATTTTTAAATCAAATTTACAGGAAGTAATACTTTGCATAATAATAACAAAGTCCAAGTGTTTGGAGAGGATCATTGTCTTGAAAATTAGTCTTTGTGTACTATACTATCCCAGGAATAACTAATAAAACATTTTGGCTTGTTCATACCTCTATAAAAACACTATCGGTGGGAGTATGTCGACATTTTATGACTTTTAGAGGGTTTGTCTTCATAGAATCCTGCCCCTTTCCAAAGTGCCAATCTAGGAGATATAAATGAATACAAGTACGAAGACCAGGTAAAGGCAAAACCAGCTTCTTTCAATATATTATAGACCATAGAGAAACAATTATTTCCATATCCAAAATTGGATAGAATCAATGAAAACTTACCACTGCCAACGGCTCGCTGACACGCTTTTTTTACTTGCTCAACCTTTCCTTTAGTTACCTTAAGTTCGTGAAAATTCATTGCTCTTCCGGCGACAAACTTCTGTGGTGATTTACCCGTATTAGTTGCCGAATTTCTTCTAATTTGTTCAAAAGTTCCACTCCAAGTAATCGTTTTTGCCAAAGAAGCAAATGCATTTCTTGCATCCGCCCTAAAGTGATACATCCATGCCCCTTGTTTTGTTTCCAATATAATGTAGGTATGCCCCATATTCCTTCGGTCAGTAGCTAAAGTAATATACCCACTATTTCCAGTTATTTTCCTGAAGTTTCCATTTTTAACCAATTGCGTATAGTTAGCATTGGGTTTGTATCTAACTAGATTGGATGCGGGTGTAATACTCTTGGTTTTTCTTTGAAGTATATTTCCCATAACATCCGCTTCTCTTTCCAAATGATGGTCATCATTAATGGCAATATTCTCTTTTAACTGTGCTGTGGGTTTTACCCGTCCCTGCTTTTGTTGTACCACGTGCCAAGCCTCATGAGGTAAGTGCTTTTCCTGTCCCGGCCCTAAATGAATCTGGGAACCCTGCGCATAAGCATGTGCTTGTATTTGAGTTGGCTTGGGAGAATTGTAATGTACCTTTACGTCGTCCATGGCATGACCCGAAAGGTTTTCAATACCTTCTTTTAGGTGGTCTGGCAATCCTGTGTTGTTTGCCTTTTGTTGCACCACAGGACCACTTTTTGGGGTATTGTTCATGCGTTGTTGCATTTGCCGTCGCTGTAGGGTTTCTGGCCTATTGTCTTCAAACTGAAACACAGCACTCTTTGTTTTCTTTTGTGTTACCTCTTTAACTTCCGCTTTTTTATTTTTTTGTTTGTGTGTATGCATCTTCTTGAAGCTTAAGGTTATTGATTGGTATGCTTTTTAACCAGTTTTTTAGTATCTGGAGTAAGTCCGGATATAGGAATCGTTCCCCCTACGTGAGAAGATTTAACATGTTTTCGTGTAGGAGTGTATGGCATACCACTGGCCTCTTTCTTAGAAATTCCCCTCATTATCTTTTTTGATCGGGGCGTAGCAGCCATTTTAGATCCGGATTGCTCAAAATTCATATCCATTTTTTCCTGTATGCTCCTATTCATGATATCTAAACCTAAACTTACATTACCGGTTGCACTGTTTAGTAAACTAAGCAAACTCCTTGCATTTTCCAACTTGACCTTATTTGTTTTTGCATTGAATAATCGGCTTCGCTTATTCTCCATAGCTGCTTTATCGTCAGAGTTTTTTCGGTACAAAGTATTTGTCAAATTTTCAAATTTGCTTTGAGACATTTTTCCATTAAGGTACTTTACTAACCAAGCTTGAATATTTTTGAAGGATATTCTATGACAACGATCCTGATGCAGTTTGCTAAGATTGATGTTTTTTGTTGTGTATTTAGTCTTAAACCTAGTATTGTACTCTTCAACCACAAACTCTTTTAAAAATTTATTCCAACTGGGTCTTTTATTATTAGAGTAAAATCCCTTGGTTTTACTGTAGAGAATCTTTCTTTGTATAGGATGATTTAGCTTTTGAGAGGTAAAAGATCGTACTTGTGAGCTATTAGCTATCTGTGCCTTTAATTTTCTTTGAATAAGAGTTTGAGGTCGGTTGTCTACCAACGAAACTGCATTGGAATATCCTGAAGGTTTTGAAGAAATGGTTTCCCCAGGTCTATTATAGACGGATTGCTTCGATATAGGAACATACAAACTCATGGCTGTTATTTTAAGCCAGCGGTGTATACTGTCTATACTAGAATTGAAAATAAATAATTAGGAAGGGAGCCTACACGAATATAGGAAATTTATCTCAAAAAGAAACTATGCAAAATTGAAACTTTGAGGAGATATCAAAACATACCGTATTATTAATCAGGCAGTAACCCTTGTTCAATGAGCTACAGGGAATCTTGTGAAGGCTCTAATGTGGTATTTGTAGATTGTATGCTCAACAAGGCTTCAAACAGACGATCTACATCTATAGGTTTCAGTAAAACACCATCAAAGTAATCTGCACGGGACTCTTCATTAAGGATCGTGATATCTGCTGTTAGGGCAAATATGGGGGTTTCCTTGTTTGGATTTTGGGTAGTGCGTATCTGTTGAGTAGCATGGAAGCCATTACTTAATGGCATGTGAATGTCCATTAATATAAAGTCAACTTTTTCCTCACTCGCTTTTGCAATGGCCTCTTCTCCATTACATGCACGTTTAATACGCACTCCCCATTTTCTTAACAGTTCCTGCATCACCATAGCATTTATCTCATTATCCTCAGCCAAAATACCTACTTGGTTCTCCAATTTCTTAAACAAAGCCGTATCAACTTTTAAAGGAGCCACAGAACGGATGAATTCAAGTTCAAAACTAAATTCAGATCCTTTTCCTTCTTCACTTTCTACACAAATGCTACTATCGTGCAACTCTATCAATTTCTTTACTATGGCCAATCCCAGTCCAGTACCGCTCTCTCTACGAGTTGTTATTGATGGTGGCATATAAAAACTATCAAACAATTTTGCCTTTTCTTTATCAGGGATTCCTATCCCTGTATCAATGACTTTAAAACTAAGTACATCGGCTTTTTCTCCGGTTTTAGAAACCCCAACAACCATTTCCAAACCTCCCACCTCTGTATATTTTATGGCATTGCTTACCAAATTACCAAGGATTTGAAAGAGCTTTGTTTCGTCTAATAGATAATAGTCTGCAACTTCACTAGCTATAGTCACTTGAAACGACAATCCTTTTTCCATAGCCAAGCCATAGTATGTCTGATGTATGTTATGGAGAAATTGCCTAAATTTTACTGGGTACGCCTCGAGCTTCATATTATTGGAATCCAACTTGGAGAAATCCAGAATATCATTAATAATACGAAGGAGGTTCTTGGAAGAAAAGCGAAGCGAGGTTAATAACTTCTTTTCTTTTTCACAGGATCTTTCCTTCAATAAGGAAATAATGCTGGTAACAGCGTTTAAAGGGGTTCTGATTTCATGACTAATACTAGAAAGGAACTCCTGCTTTATTTTATCTGCAGCCTCCATTTGTTCCTTTTTTAATTTCAAGGATTCTTTCTCTCTTGCCAAACTGGCCTCCTTTTCATGTGAACGCATCCTAGAAATTCTTTCATAGTTGTGTATCACCTTTAGTATTTGTGAATTGACGGCTGCATCTTTTTCGTCCAAATATTTTTCAAGATGTTTTAAAGCCTTGCCCATTTTCCCTTCTTCCTTATAAATTTGGTAAAGGAAATGACAACTCTTGTACTTCAGTAAGGATTGGTTGAGAGCTTCACTCTGCTTTATCACTCTTTTAAGATACTTCTTAGCCTTTTTGGTATCCCCCATTTCCATATACATTCTGGCCATCTTATTGTAAGCCATTCCTATACCAAAAGTATCTCCTACTTCTTTATGAATTTTTAATGCATCCCTATAGTCCCTTTCTGCTTCTTCATAGCGTTTTAGATACGACAATACCTTACCCCGGCCATACACAGCAAACGCATAACCACGCGTATCTCCGGTTTCCTTCTTAATGGCTACAGAGCGCTCTATAAGCTCGTATGCTTTCTCAGACTCATTGGATTTTAATAAAATACCTGAAAGAGGATTGTAAGCATTGGATTCTAAATTCTTATCATCTGCAGCCAAAGCAGCTGTTACCGCACCCTCATAGGCTTGCTTCGCACTGGGCTGATCTCCCAACAGCTCATAAACGGTTCCTAAAGACTTTAAGGTCCTAGATTCGTTATGATGGTCATTATACTTTCTATAGGTGGTTAGGCAGTCTATAAGATGAAACATTCCCAAATGGTAGTTGTTGGATTTGTAGTAAACTCCAGCAATACTATAGTTGGCATCTGCAACACCAATCTCATCATCTATGCTTTTAAAACATTTAATAGCTTCTTCTGAAAAACCGATTGATTTTTCATGCTCCCCACGAATCATGGCATAGAGCGCCAACTTGGTAAGGCTTTTACCAATAAGGCTCGTGTCCTTAAGTGCACGACTGGCACTTAAAGCCCTTTCTGTAAGGGTTATGCTATGCTCCAATTGATCTCCCCGTTGCTCGTAGGCTACTTGAAGTAATTGAAGAATCTCTTCTGGAGAAATAGGATTCAATTCCATTAGTTTACCTTAAATATCTTTCTTTTTGAGCGAAAAAACTTACTTAAGTATCTAGTAAATATAGCTTTTAAAATTTAAAAAGATGGTAAAACCGTAATTTTAAAATGTGAAAACCTTGCCGTCTTCGGCCAATTCAACAGCTTCGAAAATTTGTTGAGCTTCAGTTTTAAAAGCCTCTAGATGTCTGTAGCGACCACTGTAATGGCCTAAAATTAAAGTGCCCACATTGGCTTTCTTGGCAATAACCGCAGCTTCCTTGGCCGTACTGTGTTCGGTTTTTTCGGCCAGGTTATGTTCATTGTCCAAAAATGTAGATTCATGGTACAAAGCGGTTGCGTTTTCAATTTGAGGTATGATATCTGGAAAATAGGAAGTATCGCTACAATAAGCATAAGATTTAGGAGTAGGTGGATCAAAGGTTATTTCCGCATTGGGAATGGTTGCCCCATCTTTGGTTAGCGCATCTGCCCCTTGTTTTATTTTACGAAAATAACTCAAGTCTACATTCAAATCCCTTGCTTTTTCTACATTCAACCCTCGTTCTCCGGGCTTTTCCAGAAAAAGGAAACCATTGGTGTATACACGGTGTTTTAGAGGGATTGTGGTTACGGTAACTTTATCGTCTTCATAAATGAGCTCAGGTTCCTTACTTTCCAATTCGTGAAAATACAATGGGTAATTAGTCCAGCTTTTTCCAAGCTTTAACTGTAAGGTGATGGCTTCTTTAATGCCTTTAGGCCCATAAATATGTAGTTCGGCTTCACGCCCCAATAGACGAAATGTAGAAATAAGTCCAACCAGCCCAAAAAAGTGATCCCCATGTAAATGAGAAATAAAAATGTGCTTTATTCTTGCAAATTTTACTTTGAACTTTCGCAATTGTATCTGCGTCCCTTCTGCACAATCTATAAGGAACAAACGTCCCTGTACCTCCAATACCTGCGCTGTTGGGTTTGCATCCCAACGCGGGGTAGCAGAATGACAGCCTAGGATGGTGAGTTTCATTTAAGGTGTTGGTTATGAGTATTGTATATTAATATATTGGGTTGATTTAAAACCCTAAATCCCTTTCTATAGCTTCCATTTCAATAATATCTGCAGCTTCTTGCAAGGTTGGTACCACGACCAATTCTGCTGGTATTTCATCTACATCCACCGCATGGTTTACAATAACAAAAGAATGTTTACTTGCTCGGTGATAAGTAGAAATCTTTAAAAAAGCCAATAACTGAGAAAGTTCTAAAGTATCATGTTCTGAAAGATCGATGACCAAATGTACGTTCTCATATTTTAAGGGTACTATGTATTCTAGGTAATCTGAGAATCTTAGTAGGTCATTGCGATCGTCTGCTAGAAGGGTGTATTTATCCGTTTTTTCAATCTTCATCTCGTTTTATTTTGGATGCAAGCAAATACAATGCCGCCATTCTAACCGCCACCCCATTCTGAACTTGATCCAAAATGATGGCTTGTCCGCTATCGGCAACTTCTGTGGTGATCTCTACCCCTCGGTTAATTGGCCCTGGGTGCATGACAACAATCTCTTTATCCAAAGATTGCAACAGTTCCATATCTAAACCAAATTGTTGGGTGTATTCTCGTGTACTTGGAAAGTAACTAATGTCCATACGTTCATTTTGAACTCGCAACATATTGGCTACATCACACCAATTAAGAGCAGCGCGAAGATTGGTCTCCACTTCTACTCCCAATTTTTCTATATATTTAGGAATAAGCGTTTTAGGTCCGCACACCTTAACTTTTGCTCCAAGTTTTTGTAATGCAAAAATATTGCTCAACGCCACTCGTGAATGCAATACATCTCCAACGATAACTACTTTTTTTCCAGCCACATCACCCAATCGCTCCCTAATGGAATAGCAATCCAACAACGCCTGTGTAGGATGCTCATGGGCACCATCTCCCGCATTGACAATACTGGCATTTATATGCTTGGAGAGAAATACTCCAGCACCCGGATTGGGATGCCTCATAACCACCATATCCACTTTCATAGAAAGGATGTTGTTTACCGTATCTATGAGGGTTTCTCCTTTTTTTACTGAAGATGAAGCTGCCGAAAAGTTAACTACGTCTGCAGACAGTCTTTTCTCTGCCAACTCAAACGACAAGCGGGTTCGGGTACTGTTTTCAAAGAAAAGGTTGGCAATGGTGATGTCCCGAAGTGAAGGCACTTTTTTAATAGGGCGGTTAATCACTTCTTTAAAATGATCTGCCGTTTCAAAAATAAGCTGGATATCACCTTCGGTGATGTATTTTATACCCAGTAAGTGATTGACACTCAGTTCCTTCATATGTTCAAAAAAACCCCTGTTAGTATGGGGCAATCATTTATTGGTTAATAAGGTATACTGCGTCTTCCCCTTCGTTCTCTACCCAGCACACTTTTACTTTTTCTTCATTAATAGCGTCTACCTGCCGGCCTCTGTAATCTGGCTGAATGGGCAAATGTCTGCTGAATCGTCTATCGATGAGCGCCAACAATTCAATTTCCAGTGGACGACCAAAGGACTGAATGGCTGTAAGTGCCGAGCGTATACTTCGACCTGTGTACAATACGTCATCAACAAAGACCACTTTCTTGTCTTCTACAATAAAATCGATTTTGGTGGTATTTGCCTCTAAGGTTTTTTCTCCTCTGCGGAAATCATCACGATAAAACGTGATGTCCAAATACCCCAATTGAATGTTTTTGATTTTATATTCGGTTTCCAGCAACTGTTTAAGACGTTCTGCCAGAAAAATACCTCTTGGCTGAATGCCCACTAGTACCGTATTCTCGAAAGTATCGTGATTTTCTATTAATTGACAAGCCAAGCGATGAAGTGCGATGTTTACTTCGGTTGCATTGAGTAACACTTTTTGGCTCATAGAAAAGGTCTGAATAATGATTCAGGATGCAAATTTAAGGGATTTATTTTAGATTCCATGATTTTCCCGAAGGGATAGTGATTTAAGCTAAAAACAAATAGCACTTTCTGAATAAAAAAAAGAGGTTGTCAATTTATCCAACAACCTCTTCAACGCATAAGTAGAATTAGGCCTTCTACTTAGTCTTTTACCAGAACTTTATTATGAATCGTTGTTTCGCCTTCAAAAACAACATGTACAACATACATGCCTTTAGAAAGGGAGGTTACGTCAAATGTTTGGTTTGATATGTCTTTGTATTCGTTTATCAATTTTCCGTCCATACTGTACAGTTTCAGTTTGGCTATAGCAGCATTTCTTGGGTGTGAAATGGTAATTAAGCCCTGAGACGGGTTAGGGTACAATTTTACGAGGTCTGGATTGGCTTCCTGATCGTTTATGGCAAGTGTTTCGCAATTATCCATTAACAGCTGGACGGCATTGTTTACGTTTAACCTTCCTCCTGTAGTAGTGATTCCTTCTAATGACTCATTAGGATCCACTCCCTGCAAGATAAAGTCACGCACAAACCTTGCCGCAGCAGCAGGGTCATTTGCCACTATGTCTGCAAAATTTTGACAGGGAGCCGAATACAGTAAGGCAATGGTTCCTGTTACATGCGGTGTTGCTCCTGAGGTACCCCCAAAACCAGCATATGTATTTCCGAGAGCAGTGTTATATGCTCCTGCTCCTGGCGCCCCAAGGTCTATGGTTTCTGCACCATAACCCGCAAAAAGAACCTTGTTATCTGTTATATCTGTATTGGTAACTGTAATAAGGTATTCGCTTGGACAGGCCGTAGGCAGGTCCCCTATGACATCTACGTCCTGATTGTCATTTATGGTAGCCCCACAACTTAAAATTCCATTTTCACCAAGTGTATCATACAATGCACACCACAATGGCGCATCGTCTGGGTTTCCAAAATCAACCCCCCAGGAAGCATTGGTAGATACCACAAAAGCACCTTCTGCCCCTGCAGTAGAATTATATAGCATTCTAGCTTCAAGTGCATAACTGTATGCCTCTATAACTGCTGCCTCATTAGTGTTGAAGTCGTTCTTTATCACCATGACCTTGACATCCCAATTTACACCTGTAACCCCAATCTCGTTGTTTCCTTTGGCTCCCACGATACCAGCAACGGGTGTTCCGTGACTACCTCCAGCAATGTCATCATCATCGGTTACTATACTCCATCCTTTATAATCATCTACATAATTGTTATTGTCATCGTCTATATCGTTATCTGGAATTTCGGCTTCATTGGTCCAAAGATTGTCTTCGAAGTCCTCATGGTTTAGATCAATACCGTCATCCAATACGGAGGCAACAATAACATCTCCATTCATTGTGGTTCCTCCTGTTGTTACATCCCAAGCTTCATCAGCATCAATGTCTTTATCATTATCCTGAAAGTACTGCCATTGATCGCCAAAAAGAGGATCATTAGGTGTCGCACGACTCTTAACAATGTGGTTTTTCTGGGCAATTAAAACATTTGGGTTGTCGTATAATGTTGTTACCGCTTCACCTTCACTCATGGAAGAGGGATCTAATTGCAAAAGCCATATGTTCATAGGTCTTGATATCAGGGTCGCCCCTGTGATCTGTATTGTCGAGGCCTCTTGCATGAGCATCTCTCCACGTACATCATTTGCAAGTTTTACCAACACTTCATTTCGAACAAAATTTGGTTCTTGCGCATGTACTTGTATCACTGTAAAAAACAAAATAAGGAATAGTAACTTTTTCATAGCATTAATTTCTTGAGATTACATTTCTATTTAACTGTGCCTCTTTTACCAAATCGGATTTTTTTAATAATTCAACCAGTTCGGTATTTAAGATTTTCTCTGAATTGAATGTGAAAAGGAAAATTTGCATGGGTCTGCTGAGTACCTTTTCCTTCTTGAGGTTGTATTGAACATACCCTTTTTCTAATTGAGTTACAGCTTCGCTATTATAGACCTGAACAATGACTGTATTCTTCTCACTATCCTGTTTGGTATCCTTGCTTTTGCAAGAAACCACAATGGTTATGAGTAACAATACGGTCCATTTAAATATGCTTTCCTTTTTCATATAAAGATGAAAGTAGTAACAATCTTTATAACAACGCACCCACTATTAGTAAATAATGAGAAAAAAAAAGCCCTTCCAGTTGGAAGGGCTCTGTATCTAAAAATGGTTGGATTATGCTTTCCCGTCCATTTTGTCTTTCAATTCTTGAAGTTTTGAATTAGCATCACCTAAGGTTGGTTTTGCCTCGTCTGCTTGCTGCTTAGCACGCTTAGCGGCTTGCTTAACGATTTTCGCTTCTTCTTCTTTATGAATAGCCATGTGAGAAGCTACCACTTTCTTGAATTCTTTGTTGAACTCAATGATTTGGAATTCTGCTTCTTCACCTTTCTTCAGGTCTGTTCCGTCTTCCTTCTCTAAATGACGCTTAGGCACAAATGCACTAATGTCTTCATTGAAGTTAATAACGGCTCCTTTATCTACGATCTCATCGATGGCAGCAGTATGCTTAGATCCTACGCTAAACTCTTCAGAATACTTATCCCAAGGGTTTTCAGTAGTTTGTTTGTGACCTAAACTCAACTTACGTCCTTCTACATCCAATTCCAATACAATCACCTCTAGCTTGTCGCTAATGTTGGTGAACTCACTTGGATGCTTCACTTTCTTAGTCCAAGAAAGGTCGCTAATATAGATAAGACCATCAATTCCTTCTTCTAACTCTACAAATACTCCAAAGTTAGTGAAGTTACGAACGATTCCTTCGTGCTTAGAGCCTACAGGATACTTCTTAGTGATATCGGTCCATGGGTCTGGAGTCAATTGCTTGATACCTAAACTCATCTTACGCTCTTCCCTATCCAACGTTAAGATCTGAGCTTCTACCTCATCTCCTACATTTACAAAGTCTTGTGCGCTACGTAAGTGTGTAGACCAAGACATTTCACTAACGTGAATTAATCCTTCTACACCTTCAGCTACCTCAATAAAGGCACCATAGTCTGCAATAACCACTACTTTACCTTTTACTTGGTCACCTACTTTAAGCTCGTCACCCAAAGCTTCCCATGGGTGTGGGTTCAATTGCTTAAGACCTAATTGGATTCTTGTCTTGTCTTCGTCAAAGTCTAGGATTACCACATTTAGTTTTTGATCCAACTCAACGATTTCATTTGGATGGTTAATACGAGACCAAGAAAGGTCTGTAATATGAACCAGTCCATCTACACCACCAAGGTCTACAAATACTCCATAAGAAGTGATGTTTTTCACCACACCTTCTAGTACTTGACCTTTTTCCAACTGTCCAATGATTTCTTTCTTCTGCTCTTCGATGTCAGCTTCGATCAACGCTTTATGAGATACTACAACGTTTTTGAATTCGTGGTTGATCTTAACCACTTTGAATTCCATAGTCTTACCTACATAGATATCGTAATCACGAATAGGCTTTACATCTATTTGAGATCCTGGCAAGAATGCTTCAATACCAAATACATCTACAATCATACCTCCTTTGGTACGACATTTTACAAATCCATTTACTACAGTACCTTCATCGTGAGCCGCATTTACGCGATCCCATGCTTTGATGGTACGTGCCTTACGGTGAGAAAGGATTAATTGACCGGTAGCGTCCTCACGAACGTCGATCAATACTTCTACCTTGTCACCAACTTTAAGGTCTGGGTTGTAACGGAATTCGTTAAGGGAGATTACCCCTTCACTTTTGGCATTGATATCGATGATAGCGTCACGATCTGTAATGTGAATTACGGATCCTTCAACAACTTCATCATCTAAAGTATCAACGAAATTCTCAGCTACCAATTTTTCGAACTCTTCTAATTGCTCACCATCTACAGGGTCTATCCCTTCTTCGTAGTTGTGCCAATTAAATTCTTCTAGGAATTGATCAGGATTACTTTCTTTTAAAGATACTTCCTTAGTGGGTTGCTCCACTACTGCTTTTTCTTCTACAGCAGCTTCTGCTTTTTTAGTTTCTTCAGCCATAATGCTTCTGAATGCTTTTTGATTGATTCTTAATTAACAATCAATCAAAAACTGTTTTTGTATTCTGTGTTATTAAGGAAAGGCTTGCGATGATCCCACAGAAGGGTTTTGTTTTCTTTGTTGTTTTTCCCTCTTGCTTCCTATTATACCGCCAAAAGGGCTGCAAAATTAGTGTTTCTTTTTTGATTTTCAAAGGAATACTAAAATTACCTTATTCAACATTCTTGTGCACTACAATTCAACAAAGACAAGCAATTAGACCATAGAATAAACCTACTTCATATATTTGCTCTTAGATTCAATTATACTATGAAAAAACTTTGTCTTGTTACATTTATTTTTATTGGTTTCTTTTCGCATGCACAAATCATTAATATCCCTGACATAAATTTTAAAAACGCCCTGTTGTTCACCAACTGTGTGGATCTTGATGGGGATGGTCTTGGAGATATAGATGCAGATACCAATGATGACGGAGAAATTCAAGTTACTGAAGCAGAAGCTATTCTGGGTTTATTTATAAGCAATCACAGCATTACAACTTTAGATGGAATAGAGAATTTTTCAAGCCTTGAGGGTTTATGGTGTTACAATAACGAACTTACCAGTTTGGATTTATCACAAAACCCCAATTTGGTTGAACTGAATTGTAGTACAAATTTTCTGGTAGATCTTAATATAAGTCAAAATGCCAACCTTTCCATTCTGGACTGCGGCAATAATGATCTAAATAATATTAATGTATCCCAAAACACAAACCTTCAAGAGTTGTATTGCGGTGACAATCCAATAACTGGTATAAACTTAAGCCAAAACCCCGATCTTGAAAGCTTATCCTGCCAAACCAGTGAAATAGCCAGTTTGGATTTATCACAAAATCCAAATCTTAAATTTTTTGTTGCCTACGAAAACCAATTATCTTCCATAGATCTTTCTCAAAATTTAATGATTGAGGAAATAAGTATCGATTATAACCAAATTACCGAGATTGATCTATCTCAAAATACAGCATTACGCTTTTTTTCGGGTCACGGAAACCAACTCTCTGATGTAGACGTATCACAAAATCCAAACTTAACCGGTTTTTATGCCATTCTAAATGAATTGATAAGTCTTAACCTCAAAAATGGAAACAATGCCATTCTTGAATCTGTGTGGGTGTTTGACAATCCAAATTTGGAATGTATTGAAGTAGATGATGTTGATTATGCAAACAACGCTCCAGATTGGATGAAAGATGATATCGCTATTTACAGCGAAATTTGCCTACTTGGAATTGAATCTAACAAACCCAGCTTTTCATTTTCTCTTTTTCCGAATCCAGCACAAGACATCTTGAATATTCAATCCAATGTACCTATTGAAGAAATAAAATTATTTTCAACTTCAGGAAAACTCTTGCACAAAACTTCTGTTATCAACTTAGATGTCACAGGGTTGGCTTCAGGCCTATACTTTCTTTCTATTACGGCAAACAATCATACTATAACAAGGAAGTTCCTGAAAAATTAATAGAATCTTTTAGCAGCCTCCTCCCTTCTACCCTCCATTTTATACATGCAAATCTGTTAAACTTTGTTAAAATAGTACTTTGTTATGCATAGTACTGTAACATTTTGTTTTCCCTGTCGTCTATCTAGTACATCAATCAAAAAACAAAATCATTCATCAATCAATTAAACGAACAATCATGAGAACTTTAAACAGTAATACCTTGACAGAAAAACCAAAAGAATCTTTAGGATTTAACTGGAACAGTAAAAGACGTTATAGATAAACGTCATAAACACCAAACCCATAAAACTAAAACCATGAGAACTTTAAACAGTAATACCTTAACAGAAAAACCAAAAGAATCCTTAGGATTTAACTGGAACAGCAAAAGACGTTATAGATAACGTCACCAACACTTAATCAATAAAAAACGAACAACATGAACCTTACACAGAACATTCATAGGGTAATGAAACGGCAAGCACAGCGAAGGGACCTCTTCTTATTTAAGACGAATGACTGTGGTTTCCGAACTGAAGAGTGGCACGAAATAAACAATCCTTTTATCATATAGTTTTCACAGTGTTTATTGAGTTAGCCAAAAAAAGCAGCCCAGAATTGGGCTGCTTTTTATTTTAGTAATCTATTGTAAAAAAATTTATTAAACTAATACTATTTCTTATTAAATAACCCCTAAAGTATAAATTACTGAACTGGCGGTGACGGTGGCGGCAAAAGGTCTATTTCAACCGTACCGGTTCTATCATTAGGACCCCATACATGGTTAAAACGCCCAAGTTTACTAGTCACGCAATCAGTAGTGTATGAAACTGATACCTCTGAAGTTATTCCAATTATACTCCAGGTCGTGGTTGCAGAGGGGAAAAATTCAGAAGTTTGTTCTCCCATGACAACTTGAATAAATGGGTTGCTCGTGGTTAATTCAGCATTAAGAAGTGGTACTAAAGGCCCAAAACAAGAGCTAGTTTCAAAAGGACCTTGATCCATAAATATGCTTCCGTCTTTGGTAACAATAACATCGGTAAGACCAATGTGTTCATCATTGCCATTATTATTTGGATCTACTAAAGTTCCGTCTGCAATAAAGTTCCATGTTCCCGAGTGTGCAGGATTACCGGTTTCCTCAAAAGTACCTGTTAAGGATATGGGGTCTGCAAAGCTGGTTTTCTTTTTCACAACTCCAAAAAATAAATCCCCCCCAATCTTGGCTTCCGTAATCTCTGGTTGTTGATAGTTATTTGCATCCAAGTAAAAGCTACTCCCCGATTCGCTAACAAAAAAGGTTTTAGATTTTTCACTTTTCACTTCAGATTTCACTGCTTTGTAAATAAACCTCCTACCATCTTGCATCACTACCTCTGCAGAGTACTTTCCATTATTTGCCATATTAATCCATATTTGACCACGTTCCTGTCCGTAACCTGCTAGAAACAAACCATGATAGAGTCCTTTTTTGTCATAGTCGAACTTGGCTAAAGCCGATTGCTCCATAATGCTCAAAGGTGCACTTAAATCTGCATTGGCATCCTGTTCAGGGTTTAGTGTGTCTTCCTGACTACAGCTTAATGCCAAAATAGCCATGCTGGCCATTAATAATGTTTTAATTTTCTTCATAGTAATCAATGTAAATTTGATATTAGTAACCATACGTTTTCCTGTCAATAATCAAGGATATATGGGACAAACTTAATGCAATTTTCACCCTATTTTAGGGATATGTAATAGATGTGCTATATGCCGAATAAGTGGAGCATATAGGGAATAAGTGTATTGTGATGGTGTCGAAAAATTGTGATGGTTAAATACGCCCAGCTATTCGATCTTTGGCCAACTGAAGAAGAATGTGAAATTGATCTTCCAAATTCATTTCACTATTGTCAATCACGATGGCATCTTTTGCCTGTACCAATGGAGAATCTTTACGTGTTGAGTCTATATGGTCTCGATCTGTCACATTTTGCAATACTTCTTCATAAGTAATGTCATGCCCCCTAGATAACAGTTCTTCGTAACGGCGTTGGGCTCGGACTTGGTTAGAAGCTGTCATAAATATTTTGCATTCAGCATTGGGGAAGACCACAGTGCCAATATCACGTCCGTCCATCACAATTCCTTGGCCTTTTCGCATGGCTCTTTGCTGCTCTACCAATTTTCGTCTAACTTCAGAAATGGTTGCTACGGGGCTTACGTATTCAGACACCTGAAGGGTGCGGATGTCTTTTTCCACATTGGTGCCATTTAGGAAAATTTCTGCTTTGCCTTCTGAATTCTTTTCAAAATGCAAGTTGATCTGTAATAGTTTCCCAATCAGTTTTTCTACATCTACTTGTTGGTCCTTTATACAATCATTCTGCAAGGCAAATAAAGTCACTGCTCTATACATTGCTCCGGTATCTACGTATAAATACCCAATATAATCAGCCAATTGCTTGGCCACCGTACTTTTTCCGGTAGAAGAATGCCCATCAATGGCAATGGTAATGTATCGCATTACTGAAGATCTATATTGAGTCCAAAGAAACTGGATGCGGCCGCACTGCTGTATTTGGAGTAGGCGTAACTCAAGCGAAGCTTGTTCAACTTAATCCCAAAACCTGCACTTAAACCTGCAAATGAACGCTGCTCCAAGATACGAAGTTCTTCACTTCTACGCACGTTGTATCCCAATCTAATGTTAAAGCCTCCTTCTGGGAATAACTCGATTCCAAAGATCATATGCCGAAATGCATTATCTATGAAGTTTATTTTCTCTTCGGTGGTATTTCCCTCCAAATCACTTTGTTCTCTATTTGGATTGGAGAATGCTACATTCCAACGTTGTACATTTTCTAAGGTAAAGTGCCAGCGAATTGGAATGTTTTCTAGGGTTTGAGACATTCCGAAAACCAATTCGAACGGTAATTTTTCCAAGGTAACATCATAAGGGGTAAGTTGTGTACCCAGATTTCTAGCGACCAATGCAATATTCAAATCCCAATCTTCATACACATACATGAGAGCAATATCTGTTGCTACTCCAAAAGAAGTATACTGTTCTAATTTGGAAGATATAAACTTAACATTGGCTCCAATATGGAAATTGGTAAAGGCCACATTGCGTGCATGGCCAAAAGAAACGGCTACTTCTCCCCCACCAAAACTACTGGTTGCATTACCCAATTCATCATACCCATCAAAACTACCATAATTAACATAGGTAATACCAGCATGTAATACTTGGGTTCTTCGATCCCATAAATAGGCATAAGCTACAGAACCATAATTTACATCGCCCAGATAGTTGTTGTAGTTTAAGGATAGTTGATTGTCCATTGCCGGATTAATACTGGCTGGATTGTAAAGCCCCTGTGTGGGGTCATAATCATAATTGGTAACGGTTTTCCCTCCTAGGGATGCCTGACGGGGTGAATTGAGCAGATTCAAAAACTGATAGGTTGCGCGCCCCCCTACCTGTGCATAAGTAGTGGTTGCTAAACATAGGGCAAATAAGAGAACCAGCTTTTTATTCATTAATTTGAAATCGCTTCCTTGACTTCTAAAACGAGTACAATGATAATTTATTTTTGGGAGCTATAAAATGATTAAGGCCTAATGTTTCGGTATAACTTCTTAACATCAGGCCTTGTATCTGTCGTAGCGATCTTGCTATAATTTCTTAGCGTTTTTCACTTTTTGGTTTGTAACCGCCAAATCCAACACATCACTCATTTCGGTAACGTAATGAAAGGTAAGCCCTTTCAGGTATTCTGGCTTTATTTCTTCAATGTCTGTGCGGTTGTCTTCACACAATAAAATTTCTTTGATACGGGCCCGTTTTGCAGCCAATATCTTTTCTTTAATCCCTCCTACGGGCAATACCTTCCCACGAAGTGTAATTTCTCCAGTCATAGCCATGCTTTTCTTTACTTTTCTTTGTGTAAATAAAGAAACCAACGATGTTAACATGGTAATCCCAGCACTAGGGCCATCTTTAGGCGTAGCTCCTTCGGGTACATGTATGTGTACATTGTATTTCTCGAAGACTTCAGGATCTATGCCCAATTTCTTGGAGTTGGATTTTATGTATTCCAATGCAATGGTAGCACTTTCCTTCATCACCTTCCCTAAATTCCCAGTCATGGTGAGTTGCCCCTTTCCTTTGGATAATGCTGACTCTATAAAAAGAATATCCCCTCCTACACGTGTCCAAGCCAATCCAGTAACCACTCCTGCCACATCATTGTTTTCATACTTGTCACGCTCCAGTTTGGGTGCTCCCAGTACCTCGATGATTACCTTAGGGGATACTTTAACTTCGTATTCTTCTTCCATAGCAATCTTCATGGCTGCATAACGAACCATTTTTGCAATTTGCTTTTCAAGGGTTCTAACCCCACTTTCCCGTGTATAACCTTCAACGATCTTCTCTAATTGTGGCTTCCCTATCTTAAGATGTTTAGTGGTAAGACCATGCTCCTCCAATTGCTTTGGAAGTAGGTGTTGCTTGGCAATTTCTACTTTTTCTTCAATGGTATATCCTGAAACATTGATTATCTCCATTCGGTCACGCAGTGCGGGTTGAATGGTGCTTAAGCTATTTGATGTTGCGATGAACATTACTTTGGACAAGTCATAGCCTAATTCCAAGAAATTATCGTAAAACTCACTGTTTTGTTCAGGGTCTAACACCTCTAACATGGCCGAGGAAGGATCTCCTTGGTTTCCTACAGAAAGCTTGTCTATTTCATCTAATACAAAAACGGGATTACCGGTTCCTGCTTTTTTAATGCTCTGCACAATTCTACCAGGCATAGCACCAATATAGGTTTTACGATGTCCCCGTATTTCTGCTTCATCCCGTAAACCACCCAAAGACATACGTACGTATTTTCTACCCAAGGCTTCTGCTACAGATTTCCCCAGAGAGGTTTTCCCTACTCCTGGAGGACCATACAAACAAAGGATGGGCGATTTCATATCGTTGCGCAATTTTAGCACGGCTAGATATTCAATAATTCGTTTTTTTACATCCTCAAGACCATAGTGATCACGATCTAAAATTTTTCGAGCTCTTTTTAAGTCGAATTTATCGGTGCTATATTCATTCCAAGGTAACTCCAGCAATAACTCTAGGTAGTTTCGCTGTATACTAAATTCTGCTACCTGGGGATTCATACGCTGAATCTTTGCCAGTTCTTTGTTGAAATGTTCGGCTACTTCCTTGCTCCACTTCTTGGTCAATCCCTTGCTTCGCATTTCCTCAATCTCCGCTTCATGGGACGTACCACCCAATTCTTCCTGAATGGTTTTCATTTGCTGTTGCAAGAAGTATTCGCGCTGCTGTTTATTGATGTCGGTTTCCACTTTGGACTGAATGTCCATTTTTAAGGAAAGCTTTTGCAACTCAACATTCATGTAACGGAGCGTTTCCAAAGCTCGATCCTTCAAATCGTTTATCTCCAACAACTGCTGTTTTTCCTCAACGGGAATATTAAGGTTGGAAGAGACAAAATTGATGAGGAACGAATTGCTTTCAATGTTTTTGATAGCGAAAGCTGCATCTGAAGGGATGGTAGGGCTCTCATTGATAATTTGCAATGCGAGTTCCTTAATGGAATCGATAATTACCGAAAACTCCTTATTATCAGGTGCTGGGCGGGCTTCAGAAACTTCCTTTATAGTGGCTGTCATAAAAGGATCTGTGGTAACCAATTCGGAAACTTCAAAACGTTTTTTTCCTTGTATGATTACCGTAGTATTTCCATCGGGCATTTTTAATACACGAAGAATACGGGCCACCGTACCGATAGTGTTAATATCGTCTAGATTTGGGTTTTCATTCTCTTCCTCCTTTTGCGACACTACTCCTATTACTTTTCCTTTTTTATTAGTGTCATTTATGAGTTTTATGGATTTGTCCCTTCCTGCTGTAATTGGAATTACAACTCCTGGAAACAATACTGTATTTTTCAGGGGAAGGATGGGAAGGGTTTCGGGGAGCTTCTCCTTAGCCATCGCATCTTCATCCTCTGGGGTCATTAGGGGAATTAATTCTGCATCTTCATTCAATTCCTGAAATGACAAACTGTCTAAGGTTGTTAATTTTGATTTCGTCATAATTTATCTTACGTCATTCTGTCATGCAATATATGATCTAGAATGCTTTGTTTCTTATCTTGAATTGTTATTTTTAAACCAAACCCCTTAATAACAATAGATTTCAGGGTTTTTTCAACTCTATATGGACAATTGTTGTGCCATCTATGCAATATTTAACCACAAAGGATTTCCTTTTTTTTGAAAAAAATGAATCCCAAGTGTAACAATTCAGAAAAAGAAATATCTATCCAATAAACCATACACTTTTTGACGCTAACCAAAAAAAATATTGAAACGTTACTCGTTCTTTGTCAAGATGGAAATAGAATGGCACAGTTGGAAGTTTACAACCGCTATCAAAAAGCCATGTTTAATACTGCGCTGCGTATTGTAAAAAATACAGCCGAAGCCGAAGATATCATGCAGGAATCTTTTATTACAGCATTTAGCAAACTGCACACATTTAAGGGAACTGCTTCTTTTGGGTCTTGGTTAAAGCGTATTGTCATAAACAACAGCATTGTTCAATACAGAAAATCACAACGTTTTGTAGAGGTGTCTGACGAGGCTATAAAAGATGATGCTGAAATGGATATGGAAGATGTAAATGAGAACGTATCAGAAATGCGTTCCCAAGAAGTCCTACAGTGTATGAATGGTTTGCACGATAGCTATAAAAACATCCTCTCCCTTCATTTTATTGAAGGTTACGATTATGAGGAAATCTGTGAAATTATGCAGATTAGTTATGCCAATTGTCGCACCCTTATTTCCAGGGCCAAAGAAAGTTTAAGAAAAAAATTAGTTATAGCATGAAACAAAAAGACGACATAGACCTATTGTTCGAAAAACTGAACGGAAGTTTTGATCTTCAGGATACTCCTGATGGCCACCAAAAACGCTTCCTTGAAAGGCTTGAGAACGCTGATACAGTTAAGGTTTCAGAAAAGAAAACCATAGGTAGGTCTTGGTGGAAACCCCTTTCCATTGCTGCATCAATATTATTATTGGTGTCTGCTGGGCTTTTCTTTCAAAAAGATGAACCCGTAGAAGATGGACTGGCCAGTATTTCACCAGAAATGGAGCAAACACAATCATTCTTTGTTTCAGCAATTAATCAAGAACTTGAAACTTTAAAAAGTTTTGAAAACGAAGAAACCAAAGTCCTTATTGACGATACGTTGGAGCGTTTGCAGGTTCTTGAAGACGAATACGATTTTTTAAAGATAGATTTAGTTGAAAGTGGACAGGACAAGCGAGTGATCGCCGCTATGATCTCTAACTTTCAAAACAGAATCGAATTATTACAACAGGTTATAGAGACCATAGAAGAAATTAAAACACTTAAAGCGAATAGAAATGAAACTACTATTTAAACTATTATTCATTGCCTTATTACTTCCTACGGTTGTAATGGCAAACAACCCGAAGTTTAAAGGGAAATATACCAAAACCAAAACCCTAAATAAGGAATATACCGTGAATGCCGATGCCGGTCTACGTGTTGACAACAGTTATGGAAACATAGACATTGTTACCTGGAATGAGAACCGCACTGTTATTGAGGTAGTGATTACCACCAACGGAAATAACGAAGAGCGTGTTCAGGAAAAACTAGACAAAATAGATGTCGATTTTAGTGGAAATGGCTCTTTGGTCACTGCCAAGACTATTTTCAAAGGTCGAAAAAACAATTCCTGGAGCTTCTGGAAAAAGAACAACAATGTAAGAATGGAGATTAATTATACCATTAAAATACCCATTACCAATACGGTAGACCTTGATAATGACTACGGAGCTATAAACATTACCAAACTAGAGGGTAACTGTAAATTGAGTTGTGACTATGGACAGGTTAATATTGGGCAACTCATGGCAGATAACAATTACCTAAGCTTTGACTACACCAACAATTCCAGTATTGAATACATGAAGAGTGGAAAAATTAATGCAGACTACTCTGGTTTCACACTTGAAAAGGTAGAGGATTTAGAAATCAATGCCGATTATACCAGATCTGAAGTTTTAAATGCACGTAAGATTAACTACAATAATGATTATGGAAAAATATCTATTGGTCGTGTAGACAACATTACGGGACGTGGTAGCTACATCCCTTTAAAGATAGAGGAATTAAGAGGCAATCTGGATGTAAACTCAGACTATGGCTCTGTAACGGTAAGAAACATTACTGCCTCTGCTGGAAATGTTACCATTAGATCAGATTATGCTGGTATTAAATTGGGATATGACAGTGGCTATAACTTCGACTTCTATATAGATCTTTCTTATGCCGGTTTATCTGGGAAAGACGATCTAGAAGTAATGAAATCTTCCACAGACTACAGCAGTAAATCCTACAGCGGATATCACGGAAACAAGAATTCTGGAAATACCATTACGATCAATTCAGATTATGGTGGCGTATCACTAACTAAAAACTAAAAAACAAGAATATGAAAACATTAATTAGACTTAGCCTAGTTGCGGGACTTCTCATTGCAGGAGTGCAAGAAGTCCAAGCACAATGGGGAAACAAGAAAGTAGTTGGAAACGGAAACGTAACTACAAAAACTATAAACACTGGAAATTACGATGCTATTAAGGGTGTGGGTTCTATGGATGTACACTTGGAAAAAGGTTCTGAAGGAAACATTACCGTGACCACAGATGAAAACCTACAAGAATATATCATTGTTGAAGTAAAAGACGGCGCTTTGGTAATTCGCACAAAAAAGAATATCTATCTAAAAACCAAAAAAGGAATTCACGTTACTGTTCCTTTCCAAGATATTTCTGAAGTAAGCCTTGTTGGATCTGGTGATATTGATACCAAAGATCCTATTACGGCCAATAATTTAGAAGTCAATGTGACTGGTTCTGGAGATGTGGTCCTAGAAGTGAATAGCAAAATGCTAGAGGCGAAAGTGACTGGTTCTGGAGATATGGAATTGAGTGGCACTACTGATGAACTTGAGGTTCGTGTAAGTGGAAGCGGAGACTTTAAAGGATTCGATTTACAAGCGCAAAATACCACCGCTTCTGTTTCGGGGTCGGAGATGTCAAAGTAGTTGCTAAAAACAGTATTAAAGCCCGTGTAAATGGGTCTGGAGATATTGTGTACCGAGGTAATCCAGAAAGAAGCGATACAAAAACATCAGGGTCTGGAGATATTACTTCCTATTAAACTTGAAATTAGCCAAACAAAAAAGCCGCGGTCTTAATAGGACCGCGGCTTTTTTATATTATGAATGTACTTATTGTACGGTAACTACAAAAGTACCATTAGAAATCTCATAGGTTGTTGGATTGATTCCGTTAGGATCTACTCCTGTAAAACTAAATGACCCTTCAATAATACCACTACTGAATTCACGACTGGAAATAGTCAAAGTACCGGGGTTAGAAGTAAACACAATGGAATTTCCTACGTCCGGATTATAATACCCTACCTTTTCATCCCCCACACTAAAAGAAGGAGACATTTCATAGGTTCCTACCGCTATATCATTAGGGAATTGAATGGTAACACTCTTATTGGTGTCCGCATTAATGGTAGTAATAGTAACCAGTGTAACATCATCTCCAAAGGGCTCTTCCGTCACTTCTACTGAAGTAGGCTCATATATTTCTGTATCTATTTCGGCTGTGAAAACAGTTGTTGCTCCTCCACTACTTGGTAAGAAATCTACATTAAACTCTCCCTCGGTAATAGGAATAACAATCGATGCAGGATCCAATGGATCTGAAGCATCAAATTGGAATGTCGCTGCTATTTTACCTGTAATCTGACTAAACTCAGTGAAAGTAATAGATCCACTGCCAGAAGTCAAACTACCTCCACCATCTCCATCATTGTATAGCGCTATTAAATCGGTACCATCAGAAATGGGCACGGTGAAATCATAAGTTCCTACTCCAAAATCTTCTGGAATATCAATGCGGATTCTCCCACCATTTGCTCTGGTTGCAATTACATTAAGCATAGGTACCCCACCAACAGTGGTTTGGTTTACCACAAACTCAATATCTTCAAACTCTACTCCTTCTACATTAGCAAAGAAACTATCTTCAGGATCAGTAGGATCATCACCACCATCTCCTCCTCCGCCACCGCCTCCGGTGTCATTCACATCAAAAGGAATACTATTGAAAGCACCATCGGAGATAGTTCTGGATTCATACAATGGGTTTCCTGAGCTATCCAATACGGGATCTCCATTGGCATCCAATTGTTCGCGAACTCCTAGAAAGCTGAATGTTCCCGAAACTGTTTGTGCGTCCTGATCAAACTCAGTAATTTCCAACTGTCCTGTCCCTCCATTAATGCCTTCCGTAAAATAAAAATTTCCTTCTACTGGGAAGTAA